>NZ_JADBDR010000003.1:0-578272 GCF_014873645.1 Paenibacillus sp. OAS669 | reverse complement strand
GCAAGCTAAAGCGTACAGGGAATCGCAGTACCGCAATCAGTCTGATTCTCTGGGCAAAACAATCCTCAGGGCTTCAAATAGCCACTCAGCAGGCTAGAACCAGTATCCGTCTACTTATCCATCAATTAGACCTTCTCAACAAACAACTAACCGAATTAGAAGGTCTTTTGGAGAAGCAGATTGAGAAAATTCCTATGACCGCTTCTCTACAGGCCATCAAGGGATTTAGCCATATCTCGATTGCTACTTTATACAGTGAGGCTGGAGCTTTAAGTCAGTTTCATCATGGACGGCAGCTCCTCTGTTTAGCAGGTCTACATTTATCCGAAAACAGTTCCGGAGTTCACAAAGGCAAAGTAACCCTAACCAAACGGGGGCGTCCCGGACTTCGAAAAATATTGTATTTGATCGTTTTGCATTTAGTCTCTGTTAATCCGGAATTTCGTGCTCTGCATCAACACAATAAACAAGTAAAAAAGATGAAAGGCATGCAATCACTTATGAAACTATGTGGTAAACTGGCTCGAATTCTCGTGGCTATGGCCAAGAATAACAGTACCTACAACGCCGGAATGCTACGCTACACTGCATAATAGGAAGTCATCTTCCCCAAAACATCGTCATTTGGCTCATTCGCAGGAACCTACAAAGAAAGCACAGAGTACCGACTACGTTCGCCTGAAGGGCTCTGACCCATTAACAAAGAATTGTCGGCCTCCATCCCCTGGGTAGGTATAACGAAGGAATGTAAGGGCATAGACCCGTTGAGACTTGGGAGGGATAACCCCTAGGGATAGAATGGAGCAGGTGCATAACATGGGAATAAATGGGATTTCATTCGAATCCTTTATTTCTCTATGCCCTTCTTGGGTATACCTTCAAGTATAAACATCATCATTAATATTTTTTTAAAATCGATGATGATGGAATCCTGCGAATGAGCGAGACTGAACGAGAAAAGTGAAGCATAATGAGGGAGGCGGACGCTTGAGAGTTTTCCAAAGGAAAACTTACTTCGTAAGCTAGGTGATACCCCACCTCCTCCATCCATCAGCTATCTTCTAAATTAGTCAGGTATCTAAAAACTAAAGGAGACCGCAGTCTCCTCTAATTGCGACTAGCTTCCAGCTAGTTATTTATTGCTCTTTTTGATCTCTTCCATCTTCGCTTTCGCGGTGGAGATCGTCTTATCCAAATCCTGCTTGCCGGTCAAATAGAGCTCAACCTGCGATAAGAATTCTTTTTCCTGCTGAAGCGAGTAAGTAGGAGGGATGACCAGCTTCGTCGCCTTATTGACCTTCAGCGTGTTCAAGAGCGATTCTTTATCGATCAGCGAAGCTACCTCCGGCTTGCCGGTTTTTAGAATCGCGTCAACATTTTGCGCAATATCCGCTTTTTTCCAGCCAGAGAAGAACAAGCCTTGGATACCAATCCCTTCGGTCGTATACCATTTGACGAAATCATACGCTTCCTGCTTATGCTTGGAGTTCGCCGCTACGCCCATGAAATCCGCCCCAACCTCGGTATATCCATTCGGGTCCTTGGCGTCAGCCTTCGGATAAGGTGCAAAGACGGTTTTGAATTTGCCGTTCAGCGCTAGCTCGCCTACCATCCAGTTCCCGGTAGCAAGCATGGCCGATTTTCCGGCATAGAATACGTCACGGTAGTTTAGCTTTTGCGAGATGACGTCAAAGTAAGGTACCGAGGTTTTGTCGATGTTTTCCATCCGGTTGCGCAAATCCAGGGAGAAACGAACCTTTGGATTGTCGATGTTTTCCGAGCCGTCGTCTTTGACGATATACGGGTTATTCACGTCATTGTTTTGTGCGAGCTGCGCGTAGTCCTTCCAGTTATGGAAGTAGGAGCCGTACTGCTTGGACGGGCCTTCGCCCTTGGTCAGCTTTTTCGCATATTCAGCGTAATCATTCCACGTCCACTCGGTCGGTACCGGAAGCTTCGCTTCGTCAAGCTTATCCTTGTTCAGCATGACGAACCATTCAATCATTTTGCCCGGAAGCGCGTAATATTTGCCGTTAATGGCCGGATCAATCTTGTATTCTTCCTTGACGTTGACGTTGCCCTTCTTCAAATATTCGTCCAGCGGCTCCAAAATGCCCGCACCGACGCGCTGCGCAAAATCGGATGCGCTAGAATACATGATAACGTCCATCTGATCGCCGGAAGCAGCCAGCAGGTCGAGCTTTTTCATCCCTTCCTGGGAATCGCCTTTTTCAGACATACTTTCGTAGACGACCTTCACATTAGGATGCGTTTTATTGTACGCCTCCACCGTTTTATTCCAGTTGCCCTGTGCTTCGGTATACCAGCCCTGTACCTTGATGGTCACGGGCGCTTTGGCGGCATCCTTTCCTTTATCGCCTTCCGCCGCAGGTGCAGTCGCCTTCTCCTGACCGCCGCCGCAGCCGGCAAGCGCAGTTGTAGCCAGCAGTACTCCGCTAAGCGCTAGTAAAGATTTTTTCATATTGCGAACCCCTCCATTATAGAATCTGTGTGATTGTAACCCTTTACACGACCGATCATATCAAATGCTCCCGGTTCCGTTGAGTCAATATTTTAACCAATTCAAGTCGTTTTTTGACCTTATGGGTACTATCCTTTGACTCCACCCACGGCAATTCCCTCGATAACCTGCTTTTGCCCGAAGATAAAGATGATCAAGAGCGGCACAATCGCCGATACCGTACCTGCCATAATGAGAGAGTACAGATCCCCGTTCAGCGTGGCGAAGGAGCGTATTCCAACCTGTATCGTGAACAATTCCTTTGTTTTCAAAAAGATCAGCGGATTTTGATAATCATTCCACGTCCATATAAAGCGCAGAATCGCATAAGTGGCGATGGCCGGGCGAACGAGCGGCGTACATACGGAGAAGAAGATACGGAAATGGCCAGCGCCGTCGATTTTGGCCGATTCGATAAATTCATCGTGAACCCCCAGATAAAACTGGCGAAGCATGAACGTTCCAAGCACGCTGAATGATCCGAGCAAAATGAGGCCCAAATGCGTATCATACAGGTTCAACGAACGCAGCAGCAGAAATTGCGGTACCAGGATCGCCTGATTCGGGATCATATAGATAGCCAGCACGATAAGGAACAGGACATGCCTGCCACGAAATTTGATTTTGCTGAATGCATAAGCGGCCATGGACGATAACAGAACGGATATAGCTGTAGTTGTTACAGTAACCTTTATCGAGTTCCAATAATACAAAGGGAAGTTCGTTGTTGTCCATACGGTCGTATAATTTTCTATTGCATTCCAGTGCCGGGGGATCCACTCGATCGGGAACGTAAATACATCCAGCTCCGGCTTCATGGAAGAAGAGATCATCCAGAGAAAGGGTGACATGAACATCAATCCGAAGGCAAACATGAGTACCGTATAAATCGCTTTTTTAACCGTATTCCATTTATCCATTGCGTTTCCGTCCTTTTTCTATTAGTAATTGACCCATCTCCGCTGGCCGATCCACTGTATCCATGTCACCACGAGGACAAAAAACAGGAGAACAATAGCCATTGCGGATGCGTAACCGGACTGCAGGTTGATGAAGGCTGCCTCGTACAAGCGGTATACGACCACGGTAGTGGAATTCGCAGGTCCGCCATTCGTCAGCACAGCAATAATATCGAAAACTTTGAACGAACCGATAATGCCGGTTACCAGCAGGAAAAACGTCGTTGGCGACAGCAGCGGGACCGTAATGCGGTAAAATTGCTTCCATTTGGAGGCGCCGTCGATATCGGCAGCTTCATACAAATCCTTCGGAATCGATTGCAAGCCCGCCAGGAAAATAATCATGTTATAACCGATATTGACCCATACCATCAACCCCATAACGCAGTACAGCGCAACGTCGGGATCGGCAATCCACTTGGGAGAATTGGCCACACCGAAGGACATTAACATTTGGTTGATCGGACCGTAGCTTGGATGGAACAGCACCTGGAATACGATGGCAACGGCTACGATACTGGAAATGTACGGAATGAAATAAATGATTTTGAACAGGTCTTTGAAAAATACCTTCTTATCAATAATAACGGCGAGCAATAACGAGCAGATGAGCGTCACCGGCACGACAATGATGAGAATCAGATTGTTCTCAAGCGACATGATGAACACACTGTCCTTGAACAGCTTGATAAAATTATCGAAACCGACAAGCTTCATTTTGGAGAAGCCCGCAACGAAATTCCAGTTCGTGAAGCTGAGAAAAAACGAGGCAATAATCGGAAACAGTGTCAATGTGAAAAGCCCGATGAGCATCGGACTGACAAAAGCGAACCCCGCCAAATCCTCCCGCCACTGCGTCGAACGTTTCCTCCTGTTATGGCTGACCGGCGGGCTCGAGGCGTATTGCGTATGTGTTTCGGTAGACATGAATTTCACCCCATGTAGTAGTTTTCTATAGTCTACCTTGCGGGGGCAGGGACCGTAAGCAACAAAATTAACTTGTTGAAGCAAAGATTTAACCACTCTGTCCAGATAGCTGAGGTAATTGAACCACACATTGGCTCCAATAAAAAAACCACAGCGCGACCGTTAGTCACGTTGTGGCTGATGCCCTAATTTGTAAATAACTCTAAAACGTCCAAGTTGTCTTTTACAGTAATGAACTTGTCTTTGTATTCACATGTCTCGATAAAATGGGGCAGCTTCACTAGATTGTATTCTTTGTTCCACTCGATAAGGTTCAGCGTACCCTCGAGAGTCTCACGCTTTTTGCTTATAACAGCCCCTGAGATACGTTCTTCATATCTCTTCCATATTCTTGCTTCTTGAACCGACAAAGGAGGCATAAGAACAACAATCTTATCCGCTGCTGAAAAGCTTGGGGCTACCCATGATCTGTAGGCCCCTTCTATGATCCACGAGTCTTGGGCGACCATATCTCTCAACTTTTGATCCCGCTCCTCTGCCAGAGCTTTTACCCCATATACCTCCGCTTCATTATCCCAATAGATTTCGTCCAATTCGTAATACGGTATCTGGAGTTTTTGACTCAGTAATGCCGATATGTAGGATTTGCCGCTTCCTGCACCGCCAATAATATGTATTTTTATCCCAATCCCCTCCTTTGTTGTGTGATACGATTCTACCATAATTGGGCAATTGTGGGTGGTTTTACTCAATCTCACAATCCCAAGCTTCATCGAGCATCCTTACCAACCGGTTCTCTTCTTGGCTTGGTAATACATTCTTAAACTGCCTATCATGCTCATTACATTGGCCAGGGATAGTACAATAAGCCATATTACCAGGGATGACATGGTGGTCCATAGTCCAAACCAGGGAACAACTCGCCCGGCACCGATCAATGTTGTCAATGGTGACAGAAACAAAAGAAGGAAGATCGGGAACAGTCTTCCGACGGATAAAAGAATCAGCCTTACGGTCGTGATGCTCTTTCGGCTCCTACGGATACGGGATTGTCTATACACTGCCCACAGAATCGTCGCAATCACCAGAAAAATCATAAACGCCTCCATGGTCCCGCTGCTAAAAGGAGAGGCTTCCGCTTGTCTGCCCTTTACTATCGCTGCGATGCCATCGATAAAAGCGTGATAATCGGTAAAAGCGTTTAAGCCAGTGTCAAACATCATCATGATGCCCAGCTGCTCGTCCAGATATATGGCTTCTTCCGCTTTATAGGTCCAGAAAATTCCGCTATGGGAAATTGTCCTGGCCCCGTGTTCATCCTCCTCTGCGAGCCATCCCATTCCATAGGGGCCGATCTGCCCGGCTGCGTGGTATTGCTTCATCAGTTCTGGGGAAAGAAGACGGCCGCTGTATTGAGCAAGCATCCATTTTGCCATACTTTCTGCAGTTGAAACCATACCGGCGGGGCCGTCAACAAACCATAAGGGCTCGGCTTGGCTTACAGGATAGCCGAATACAAGATAATGTCCCCGAGGAATGGCGGGATTCTCATTGATTTGTTGTGTCGTGCTGACGTTGAAGGTATGGTTCATCCCCAGAGGTTCAAATAGATGATTGTTCAAATAAGCGGAGAAGCTCTGACCGCTCACTCTCTCCACCAGAAGAGCCAAATATTGATAATTGGGGTTGTGGTAGCTGTAGACTGTTCCAGGAGCATGGGCAAGCTTAACCGTATTCAGCGATTGCTTAATGTCTTGCAGCGACCGATACGGATGGACATTCGTCATGTCCGGATTCACTTTGTCATTCAGACCGCTTGTTTGATTAAGCAAATGTCGCACCGTCATATCACGAACCTGTTCGTCACTTGGTGAAAGCTCGGGAAAATACGAGATGAATGGTGCATCAAGATCGATAAGTCCTTTATCCGCCAGCTGCAGGACAGCCAGTGCAGTAAAGGATTTACTCAATGAAGCAATGGGAAAAGGGGTATTGCCGGTGATCTCGCGGCCATCTGAAAATGTACCGTAACCTTGGGCATAGAACACCTCATCATTATTGGCTACGGCAAGAGCTGCACCCTGAATATGATTGGCTTTCATATTTTTTACGACGAAGTCGTTCATTTCTTGCTGTATTTCAGCTTTGTTTCGGATTTCCATTGCGGAGGCAGGCTTAGTCAGGAATGACAGCACCAGCAATAAACAACTCAAGCATAGACTTATTTTCTTGTACCTAATGGTCATAGTTACACTCCTTATCACGTGATAAGGAAATGGTAATTTATAATTTTCAACTATTTATCAATTCCGCAAAGAAACTTGCTCTTACGACCCCGCCGCCATGGGAGCCGTTTTCGATATGCAGACTTCCTCCGTGCTTTTCACACAGTACTTTACAAATATAAAGTCCCAGTCCATGATGATCATTCGCATCCCATACTTCACCGCGGTAAAAAGGGAGCATGGCCTTCTGAAGCGCTTCGTCAGAGAAGCCGGGTCCGTCATCCATAACAGTTATCATAAAAAAGCCCTTGCAAAGGCTATATTGAATGCTCACCTTACGCGAAGCATAACGCGCCGCATTAGCCACCAAATTCTCAAAAACCTGCATCACCAGATGGACATCCACAGCTATTTCGTTCGTATCCGCAGCCATAGAAGAGTCAAGCGTCTTATCGCATGGTTCGCTAATTTGTCTGGCGCTGCCATTCAGTAAAGATACCAAATGGTCCATTTCAATCACACGGCTATGTACCGGCATATCCTCAAGCTTCTGAATGGAATTCATCGCCTCCGTGTAGCTTTCTAGACGCATAATATGGACTTTCATGGTTTGCAGCATGTCTAGAAGCTTGTCCTCGGGGATCTTATTTTGAGGCAGGTAGGTGGTCACGAATTCGGAATATCCTTTCAACACGGATAGGGGCGTCCTCAAGTCATGGGCAAAAATAGCGTTAAGCTGCTTGCGTTCCTCAACGGACCGCCAAAGTGTTTTGTAATTGGTCTCCAATTGTCCGCGCATGGTTTCAAATACACGGCATAACTCCCCCATCTCATCCTTACCGTCATAGGAAATATGAAACGCTAAATCATTGGCCGACATTTTCTGCGATGCGTTCATCAATAGCTCTAGCGGCCGTTTCAGTTTGAATTTATAAAAGAGGCTGGCCATTAGAACAATAGAGGCCGCAACAGTTAACAGCACTACCCCAACGAGGGATGGCAGTACCCAATCGTTCACGGCAGCATCAACGGCAAGCTGCAGACGTATGGCTTCCGCCCACTTAAATTCCAATACGATGACGGCCATATCGATAACAAGCATAAGCGAGCACAAAAGGATGAAGGATTGCAATAAGGTCATTCGCTTCAGCTGCAGCCAGCTCAGGATTTTCGCCATTTGTACCCTACTCCCCAGACGGTTTCTATCATGTTGTCGCAGCCATGCTCTTTCAATTTCATACGAATTCTCCTGATATGCTCGGCTATCACGGAGCTGTCGCCTTCGTCGTTCAAACCCCATAGCTTTTCATAAATGCGTTCTTTATCAAACACCATACCGGGATAGGAAGACAGCAACTCAATGATATCGAATTCCTTTTTGGCAAAAGGAACTTTTTGGTCATGAAGGTACATGGCGCGTGCCGAATAATCGATGACCAGCTCTTCACTAAACCTTATCGACATTTTATTGTGACTTCGCCTTTCCCTGCGTAAATGAGCTTCTACTCTCGCACCCAGCTCCATAATGCTGAACGGCTTTAGAATATAATCGTCCCCTCCGGCCTGGAAGCCTGCAATTTTATCCGCATCCTCCACTCGGGCCGTTAGAAATAAGATAGGACAGGATACAAAATGCCGGATTTTTCTGCACAATTCAAGACCGTCAAGCTCAGGCATATGGATATCGAGTAAAACAAGGTCCGGCTGATTTTCAATTTGCCGCAGCGCGTCATTGCCGTTCTTCGCCGTCATCACGAAATACCGGTTCATTTCAAAATAATCTTTCAGCAGCTTCCGAAGATCGGCCTCATCATCAATGATCAGAATCTTATTCATATCCCTTCCCTGCTTTCCCATTTCCAAATTATCTATAACCAGCATATCAAAAATCGTTGGGTATCCCAAGAGATGCAGCGGAAGCGCCGTGTTCGCCAGAAAAAAACCGCCCGTTAAGAGGGCGGTTGCGTCTGTTGAAAAGCCTGAAAATCTGAAAAATTGCTTCGGTCCCCCGGTGGGGTATCCCCTTCCGGTCGCTGTTGTTCTCTGGAAACTTTCATTAATTTCGCTTTATATCGGGAATTTCCAGAGAACAAAGGCGAACGCTATCGCTCCTCCAGGGGACACCCCACCTACCACCTTTCGCATTTTCCTGTACGATAGGGTTTTTCAACAACCTGAACCGCCCGTTAAGAGGGCGGTCCATAAGCATTGCTCACGTCAATGTAGAATAAATGTTGTCCGTATACTTAGAAATAGCTTCATCGTAATCCGGATACTTATATCCGAGACTTTCCGATACTGCTTTGGAATATTTTCTGAATAACTCGTAACAAGTGAACAGTGACCTCCACATTTCTTGATACCCATTCCCAGAATAGGTTGACAGGAGGCTGTCCCAATCTTCCTTCGGAAGATACCGGTCTATAAATTTATAGTTCTTCCCCACGCTAAAAGTATATCCATACTCCGATCCGATATGCCAAGCCATCATTCTCAACAAATTAGGCCGGGCTACCTCATGCAAATGGTCAATGGCAAAAAGGATTTCCTTTCTCGCCAGCCCTTTTACTACGTAAGTAGATACCATCCAGAACTCGTTGCAGCAGTCATCAAATTCCCTTGCTGTCGGCCTTTTAATCCAATATTGACGGTCATCGGCGATTACTTCCTGCTGGATTCGATAATCCTTATCAAGCAAGACCTCAACCAAACCGTCGCTATTAGTCAAATAATCCTCCCATTCATGGATTGGAATGAGGGTCAGGTCTACTTTATTCCCGTCTTCAAAATGAATTAAATAGGAAAACCAACTGCCCAGCTCTGATGGAAAAAGCTCCATATCCTCAGGCTTTTGCATCATGATACGATTCCCAAACCTATCGAGCCACCGATCATTCTCCTTGAAGGAATCCATCTCGGTTACAAAGTAAGAAATGTCATAATCCTGAAATGGATCGGGGGGAATATTTTTGTTGGTACGTGATCCTTCCAAAGTAACCAATCGAATTCTATCATCCTTCATAGCAAAATCCAAAAGCATTTTCATCATTTCCTGCTCACTTCTCATCTTGAATCAAGCCTCCCCTATTTTTGGGTTCAAAATGTAAAAATGCGGGACGGCGGTCCACGAATTCGAAGGACATCAGATGTTCTCCATGGGAAACGTTATAATTTATCCAGCAGCATTTTCATAAGTCATATCCTCCCTCTTTCTATCAAAAAATGAACCATCCAGCCTATCACATCGGCAAGTAAATGGTAAATACCGAACCCTTGCCCGCCACGCTTTGCACCTCAATCTGTCCCCCGTGTGCAAGGATGTTTTGCCGCGCGGTCGCAAGCCCGAGACCGGTCCCGCCGCTGGGACGAGGTCTGGAAACTTGCCTGAGCTGTATCCCTAATGCAGCCCTCATCATCTTGACTCAATGCTAATTGGGCAGGACATTCATACGGTGTTTCAAATAGAATTTGATAGCCGCACAATCGATGTTAATAAACCGAAGCGGATCGTTGTAGATCCGCTCGGCCAGTTCCTCTACTGTGATCCATCTCGCTTTTTGCGCATGGTCGCCTTCTTCGAGCAGTTCGCCCTCAGCCTTACAAATAAAGTAATAACCAACCGAATCGATTCCTCCTTTAATCGTTTGATACGCAGCAAATGGCTTAACACATTCCACCACAATATCAGGATTGATTCCGTCCGTATCGATTCGCGTATCTTCCCCTTCAATCCAAGTGACATCCAAACCGGTTTCTTCTTTCACTTCGCGGCGCAATGCGGCTAACAATGACTCAAACTTTTCCACCCTGCCTCCCGGCAGCTCCAGCTGTTTCGGTTCATTCGGCTTATTTCGTGTCTGGATTAGAATTTCGGTTTTTCCATCGCGTTCACGCTCGACTATGGCACGGGTGTTCACATAAAACAACAATATTCACTCCTTTTCTCGAGAAAAAACAGTTGGTTTTTCTGATATTTTCCTACGTAATCTAATAGTAAATAAATTCCAAACGAAAATATAGACTTTTTCTCACGTTTTACTCATAATCCTTCGCAGAATCTATTTCACCGGAACCCGTAATATCTAGAATCGCCTGAAACAGATTGGGAGGATATTCGGCAATCCGATGACATAGGTACAAATACCACTCATGACCATAGGTCAAATAAATACGCACAGGATAGCCTGCCTGTTTCAGTTGGCTGCTCAAATCCGGCCGAATGCCGTATAGCATCTCGAACTCAACCCCCGGCTCATGAAGCCATTCCCGCAGCATGATCTCCTTTATGACAGCCTCGTCATGGGTGGCAATCGACACGCGGTGGCCTTGGCGTACAGCCTGCTCTACAAGCAGCAAATATCGCTCGTTGAGAGCGGACGAACGCGGGATCGAGAGCTGTTCCGGCTCCTGGTACGCCCCCTTCACGATACGGACCCGGCCAGGGATAGACTGCAGCCCGATCAAGTCCTGAGGCGTCCGGTTCAATTGCGCCTGAAGCGTGATGCCGATATTGCCATGAACGGCCGCCGCCTTTTCATAAATCTGCAGGATCGAATCGGTCTTGACCGATTCCTCCATGCTTATAAACAGTTCGATGCCGGCCTGTTGAGCTTGTGAGGCTAATGTCACCAGCTGCTTATACGCCAGCTCGCTGTCTATAGACAAGCCAATGTGGGAAAGATCGAACGATACACGAGCCGGCAGCTTCCGCTCCTCCAATGATTGAATGAGCCGCAACAGCTCGAGTGCTGCCGCTTCGCAGGCTTGAACATCTGCCGTATTTTCACCGATATATTCGAGCGAGACGGCATATCCTTTTTCCATCAGCCGTTGTCCGGCCTCCAGCCCCTCCTCCCGCTTCTCCCCAGCTACATACTTTGCTGCCGCACGCTGCAGCAGCCGGTAAATAGCCGGCGTTTTCTCGACGTAAGACTTCAAATCGTGTCGGCGGGCAATGGATTTCATCGCTTCGGCAAACTGTTGTTCCAAATTCGTCGTTGTCATTTACTAGACACTCCCTCGTCTTGTTATACAGAAATAGTGTACAGACAAGACAGAAGGGCGGATTGTAAAAAATTGCGCTGATCTAGGACGACACCGCATAGGCTTGGGGTGTCGTACCTACGATTTTGGCAAAAGCCTTTCCAAAATGGCTCTGGTCATAAAAGCCGGTATCCGCGGCAATATCGGCGATGGGCCGTCCATGTTTCAATTCCCGCTTGGCGTGATTGATACGCAGCAGATTTTGGTATGCATGCGGCGGCAGGTGAGTGCTTTTCTTAAACAAGCGAATAAGATGATACCGGCTGACCCCGGCTGCGCGTTCCAGCATTTCAAGCGTAATTTTATCCGTATAATGCGCCTGAATATATTCCTTGGCCCGGTTGACGTATTTCTGCTCCAGCATGCCGCAGGATTCGTGTGTCAGATCGGAAGCGTGCTTGTTTACTAATGCGCACACCAGCTCGATTAACGCCGTTTCGATCTCGAGCGGAGAAGCCCTTCGGCTCATTGCCTCCACCACGCGATTAAGCAGCTTGCTGCAAATTTCATTCTTCCCGGCTTCTAGCAGGAACGGGAACTGAAGAAGATCCGCGTCAGGCAGCTCCAGAGCAGCGAACCATTCCGGTTTTATAAACAGCATCTTGTATTTCCATGTCGTATCATCCGCCGGATGGCAGGCGTGCAGCATGTGGGGCGGAAAGCTGATCATTCTCCCTGTCTCTACAAGCCGCAAGACGCCGTCACACCATGCCTGCGTTTCTCCTTCATCAATGAGACCGATGGAATACTCCTCGTGAAAATGCTTCTGATACGCCAGATCGCTCCTGCGGCATTGCTTCGCTTCCACAAAAGGCAGCGCCTCATCCCGGTAAAAAATCACATCCGTCATATACAACCTCCGAATTGAAATGACCCTTAAAGCGGGGCTCTTGGCTCATGCATCTTTTATCCTAATATACTATCATAATGGCTGCTTCCATTGAGATTCCTATCAAAAGAAATCAAGTTATGTTCGCCGGGCGATCTCAAAAGAAAGAGTTCATAGTCCGGTGTGACTGATGTATTTTTTATACCGATCGTAAACTGTGTTGCGCTTCTTAAACTCCATACACCTTGAAATTCATAGCAGGACGCTCCATATGAAATACCCAAATTATACCGTCACTTAACAATCATGCAAATTCATGCTGTGTGCAAGCTATCCCGCTGTGCGGGAATCCATCCTGTAACCACCGCTCCCCCTTGCGGATGGTTACCAGCCGTCAAATCCCCGCCATGAGCACTGAAGATGCGCTTCGCGATCGTTAATCCGAGACCGGTCCCGCCGGATTCCCGGTTTCGTGACGACTCGCCTCGGTACAAGGGATCGAATACACGACCTAGATCGGCTTCCGGAATCCCGGGGCCCGAATCCCGGATGGTTATCGCGGCTCTATCCCGATCATAAGAGCATCCCACATAAATGACACCATGGTTTGGCGTATGCCTGACCGCATTATCCAGCAGGTTGTTGAAGGCCCGTTCCAGGAGATAAGCATCCCCAATACAGCTTCCTTGTCCTGAGCCGGCAGGCGGATGGTCCAATTGAATGGAAAGCCTTTTGGACTCGGCTAAATGACGCAAGGTATCAACCGATTTCTGCAGAATATCGATAATCTCGATTGATTCTTCCTGCTGTACGGTTTCCATGTACTCCGTTTTGGCAAAAGCGAGAAGATCGGAGACCAGCCGATCCAGCTGGTTGGATTTCTCCTTGCATACCTTCACATAATGGTTCATTTGCTCCGGGCTCGAGGCGATGTTCAGCTCCAATCCGTCCAAATACCCTTTGAGGGCGAACAGCGGTGTTCGCAAGTCATGTGCAATAGCACCGATGAAAAATCGTCTTTCCTCCTCAAGAGCCGTTTGCCGTTGAACGGATTCACGCAGCCCGGCTACCATGATGTCAAAGCCTTGGCGGACTTCAGTAATCTCACGAACTCCCGAAGGCGGCAGCGTTATATCCAAATCTCCCTCCGCAATTTGCCTTGCAGCTCTGCCCATCGATTCCAAAGGTTTAATAATCCAGCGGCGAAATCCGTAGCCGAACACTAAAGCCGCAAGCAGCAAGCCGACGGACGACGCCATCCAAATCCCGATCCGGCTTGGTCCCCTATCCGCCGAACCGATTTGTATGGACCTGGTTTCGACGAAATAAACGATAACGTAAGTAAGCCAGGCAAGGGTTAAGATGATAAACAACGAAAAGAACAGCACCGTACGAACCTTGAACGCCTTCATAGCGGATTCCCCTCAAACCGGTAGCCGATTCCCCACACATTCGTGACATACTGCGGTTGGTCGGGCTCGGCCTCAATTTTTTCACGTAATCTTGCCATAAGCACCCGGACGGTATGTTTATCCCCAATCCCGTCCCAAAACCGGTCCAATAGCTGTTCGTAAGTAAACACTTGTCTAGGATGCTCGGCGAACAAACGGAATACATCATATTCTTTGGGCGTGAGAGATACCTTGTCTCCGCTCACGTAAACCTCCCGGGTAGTCAAATTCAGCTGAAGCTTGCCGTAATGAATAATCTTCTCGGCTGCGGCCTGCCCGGAATTGCCCATCCGGCGCAAAACCGCCTTGACTCGCGCAATCACTTCGACGGGAGAGGCTGTCTTTACAATGTAGTCGTCGCCGCCGATGCCGAGCCCCCGGATCTTATGGATATCGTCGTCACGTGCGCTTAGAAACAGGATCGGGACATTGCTGGTTTCGCGGATTTTCCTGCATAGTTCGAAGCCATCCTGCCCAGGCATCATGACGTCCACGATCAGGCAATCTGCCGGATGCCGATGGAATAAGGCCAGCGCGGTATCCGCATCCTTCGCTGTCATAACGTGAAACCCGTCGTTTATCAAAAAGTCCCTCATAAGCTCCACGATACGGATGTCATCGTCAACGACCATAATGGTTTTCTGCTGATTCATAGAAATCACAACCTTTTCGGTTTTCGGCATAATGCAGCTTTTTCACATTGACAGTATATCATTTTCCTCTGCGGCAGCCCATGTGATGATTCGTTCGAGACCGGTTTGTGATGGTTTTGTGATGGTTTTAGCCCGTGTCTTGCAACAGGTTTGGGTTATGCTTACAGACATCAGCAAATCCAGCATACAAAGGGGACGATTCATGTGATACATGGGAAGACGACTTGTCATAACCGCTTGCCGCTGAGGGGAGCGAAGTTGAATGAATAGCAAAAGCCTTTATCGAGTTATGATCGCGATGGCCGTCGCATCGATTCTCTGGGCCATCTTGAATCGATTTGTATGGGATCCTGGTGCGGCGGAATTCCTTTCACACAAGAGCGGTCTCAAGCGCACCGTTCCTATGCCGGCGTGGCTCACGGTGTTGGATGTCCACATCCTGTTCGCTTCCGCTGCCTTATTGGCAGGCGCCCTTAATTTCTCCAATCGGCTGCTTCGGCATTACCGAAAGGTACATCGATGGACGGGATACATGTATTTGTTCAGCGTGCTTGCCGTCTTGCTGACCTCCGGCTATATGGCACCTTATTCTACAGGCGGGAAAACCGTCAGTGTCATGTTCAACCTGTGGAACATAGCTTGGTTTGCCGTCACCCTGATGGCTTTTGTCTCCATTAAACGAAAAAGGATAGCCGAGCATCGCAATTGGATGATACGAAGCTACGCCTTTTGCTTTACGAACCTCTCCATCCACCTGTGCCTGATCGTATTTTCCGATTGGCTTGGTTGGGACTATGAGAAAGCCTATACGTGCAGTGTCTTGGCAAGCATCCTGCTTTTGCTGGCAGCAGCAGAAGCTGTGATTAGAATCAACGGGAAGAATTCCATTACAATCACCAAGGGAGAGAATACGAATGCTGAATATCCAAATCGTCTTGTTTGACGGCTTTGATCTCATGGATGCCATCGGTCCATATGAAGTGTTCATGGCTGCAGGCATGCTTAGCGGGATTCATTTGAATGTGAACTTCGACAGCGCAGAAGGCGCGAGAATCGTCCCAAGCGGCATGAAAGGTCCCGGACTGCCGGCTAGTGGGTTCATTGATCCGAATTGCGGCGGTATCCTGTTGGTTCCAGGCGCCATGGGCAAGGTTGGACCGGAGGATGCGGGTTCGGATGCGGTTGTAACGCAGCTGCTTCAGGCCAAGGAGAGCGGGCTCATGCCGCTGCTTAGGCAAGCGATGAACAATGAGAGCATGACCGTCTCTACCGTATGCGGGGGAGCTATGCTGCTCGCTATGGATGGATTGTTAGAGGGGCGTTACGCTGTTACCCATGTTCTGGGGATGGAAGCGTTCGGTGCAATGGGGGCCAAGCCTGTACCTGCCCGGGTCGTCGTGGACGGGCGGCTCGTCACTGGCGGAGGGGTTACATCGGGCCTTGATGTGGCTTTGTATTTGGTGGAGCGCGAATTGGGCCCGCGTGTCGCTCACGCGGTAGAGAAGCTGTTCGAATACGAACGCAGAGGGACGGTTTGGACCGAAGCAGGGCTGGAGCCGATGAACTTCATGAAATCGAGCGATTCAGGAAAAGAAAAGTCTCCCTCCGTGAGGTTAAGTACAGCAGAGAGCCTCTCCGATGATACCGTTACCGGAACATGGGATTTGACCATCTCCACCCCTGTCGGCAAATTTTCGATCGTCATGACACTCACCGAGGTTAATGGAGCAGTTCAAGGCACATTTCAACAAGGGGATGAACTAACGGAGCTGACAGACCTGCGTATTCAGAACAGCCATATGACATGGTCCCTTAGCATAAAAAAACCGATGCGCCTTCATTTGAAATTTGACGTTACCGTAGAGGGGGACCAACTGTCCGGGCTGTCCAAAGCCGGCATGCTGCCCTCTTCGAAGGTTCAGGGGATTCGAAGGACATATTGAAAAAAAGCAGGAGCAGCTGCCTCGGGCACGCTGCTCTTTGCTTATACTTGATTGCTTATCATAATTGTGGTTCCATACCGTGTGGTTCATTCTAATGCATTACTCAGCTTTATATTCAATGCTTGTTCCATTTACCCTGTTAAACTCTTCAACTAATTCTTGATAAGCTTTATCGTCCTTCATTCTCCACTTAAAGAGGCTTTTCACTTTTGAAAAGATCTCCGGCGTTATCCGATAAGGAATTGCTTGGCAGGTAAGTTTATCATCTACAAGATGCTCATAAAAGGATACGCCAGCCGCATTCCATAAATGTTTGGCTCGCTGACCGGAACACCACCCAGCATATTCATATATTTTCTTCAGCTGTTCTTCATCACCAAGCCGATGGGCTTCTTTTACTAATTGTAAAAGAGTCTGAAACACATCATAAATGGTTCGGTGTTGGTTAGCCCCGAATTGAATATCGAATAACTCGGCAGCTTTTTTTCTCCATACGCTCAAAAGCTCACTCCCCAATTCACTGGCAAGAACCAAGCTAAATTAATTGTTCTTAAACCATTCTGGCAAAGAAATCCCCTTTAAACAATAATCAAACCAGGCAACTAATCGAAGCATGTAGTCCTTCTTATATTCATCGTTCCAGCCGCCGGAATGGAAAGCTTGGGGATAGAATACCAAATAGGATTCTACATCGTAAAATCGCAAGCCATTAAACAGTAGTTTTGCATTTTGACCATACTTTCGTTCCGCACTTGTTTCCATAAGCAATAAAGGAGTCTTAATGGAAGAGATATGCTCGATGGAATCTAACTCTTTGTATACGTCGGGTGTTGTCCACATGGCATTTGGATCCGCGTTCCCCAGTCGATTCTTATATCGTGGATGGGCATGAAAGGCCTGGCCGTTGCTGCGGTCATGATGCAGATTATCATAGACACCGATAACGCTGACAGCACCTTTAAAACAGTTAGTATGGGATATCGTCCAAGCAGTTAGATTTGCACCAAAGCTGGTACCGTAAATACCCAGTTTGTCAGGATCGGCGATATTTTCTTGTATAAGGTAATTTACTGCCGCCATAACATCATGATAAGGATTTCTCATCATTTGGTAGCTGCCAAGCTGATTTTTATGCTCATCCCCATATCCTTCACTGCCGCGGAAATTGGGCAATAAAACGGCATAACCGTTAGCCGCCAGAAAGTGGGCAGCACTTTGAGCGCGCGCGGAAAGAAGCTCTGTAAAACTTGCCTCTACATAGAATTCCGGGCCTCCGTGCAAATAAATTAAAGCAGGATATTTATGTCCAGGCTGATAATCCCTCGGCAGAACAAGAATGCTTTCTATTTCCCAGCCTTCACTTGGATATTGGATAACCCTAACGTCAGAGAGGTTTAGAGGCAGATAGATCCCGTGAAAATTACTAATTTTCTCAATTGAACCCGCTTCCGCAATATGAAGCTCAGCAGGTTCTTTCGGAGCACTATAGGGAAACACGACACCTATTTGATTGTTAAAGCTTACCGGTCCCGACGGGTGGTAATAACTGTGAACGACATGATTTTGGGCAGTAATTGGGTAGAGGGATAGCTCATCGACATCCACCGAGTATAGTATATTGGATACGCCCTGCTGTGAGGAAACATAAAGCTTTGATCCGTCATGCGACCAGCAATGAAGTCTACTATTGCCAGGCAGACTTACTCTCCCTTTTGGAATCACCTTTCCATCAAAGAACGATGTGATTTCAACTTCATTCGAGGAAGATAGGTTGGCAAATAAGAGCCCGCCGGAATTTAGTAATTTGACAAGGTCCGCTCTTCCCGAATATACTTCACTGACCTCTTTACTTTCGATGTGAACCCGCTTTAGAACATTTCCGTGCTTAATGAGTAGGACCTTATCGTCAAACCAGCCAAGAAGCTTGTTTACAGTACCCTTTAAAGTAAATATCGGCTCCGTTTGGCCGGTTTCTATATCTACTCTATATAGGGTCGATACTAAATCTTTTAATCTCTTTTGCGAAAGGATTACTTCATCGGACGGTTCGGAAATAACTTCAATCTTTTCACGATTACCCATTCGTCGTTGAACGATATTTTGACCATACCTGCTTCCATTCGGCAAAGCCGTATACAATATATATCTGTGATCCGGAGACCAGCTCAACATAGAACCATTAAAAGGATCCGGGCCTTCGAAATTGGAACATGTTAATTGGCGCTTGTTCTCCCCATGTTTGTCCATCAGCCATATTTCTTTCTTACCAGACTTCTTAGAAAGATAGGCAATGGTATTGCCGTCCGGAGAGTAACACGGACTATGTGAATCCTGCTCCTCATGCCCCGTTAATTGATACGCCTCGCCATGTGAATCCAGCTTCCATATGGATCGATTTCGCTCCTCCAGTGCGTATTCTTCATGCGGCATATCGCTATTCCCAAAGACAACAAGCAGTTCCGTATCGCAGGGTGAAATAATAAGCTCGAGATATTGGTAATAGTGCATTGTAAGAAGTCCATCTATCCATGACAAGCCCTCGTTATTCACTAGAGCTACCTCCCTTTTATGCGTCCACTATCCGACACTCAGTGAGAAAAATTTAAGGAATTTGCGTCTACCGTATAAGCGGTGAAAGTAATACGCGGCTGCTGTTTCATGACCGCAACCGCGCTACGTTTTATTGAGTTATCGTTTCCCTTAGCATCACCTTTAGGTACCGTACGTGTTTAGCTCTATTTTCCGTCCATCCGGATCGTAAAATGCTATTTCCCTTCCACACCCGCCGCGATCGTTAATTCCATCCGAAGCTATTTCTACGCCGAGTTCTTTCATTCGCTTATAAATGTCTTCTATTTCTGAGTTTTTGACCCTAAAGAGGAGAACCGCGTGATTATACCCATCTTTGTTATTAAAGCTCAATGATAATTGATCTTCCGACTGAATAAAAAACAGCGTTAAGCCAGTTGCGGTATGAAGTACGACTAAATCCGTATCGGGTTGGAGGGGGGAATGCTTGGAGGCATTAGGATCAAATCCGAAAACGTCGACATACCATTTTGCTGTATGGTATGGATTTTTTGCCGGAAGATACAGTGTCATTAGATCCATAATGTAAGGCTGGGTTCTTTTTTCAACGGTTTGTTCACTCATTTTGCTTCTCCTCTCGGTTTTCGAATCGACTCCTATATCAATATTCGAGGTTGATCCAATATTTTCCTTTTTATAGTGCATTCATTTAGGAATTTTTGATAATCGATAGCTTTATTGAGCTTCAGCCTTTACCATCGTTCTGGCTAGTTCGTTTCCTGAAATATCGTAGCCTACGACTAGTATTTCATCAGAGGATAGAGGGGATTTGAAATGAATTATTTCTAAAGAATCTTGCTCTGTCGTAAGTTTTTTCTCAATAGATTCTTGAGCTTTCATAACGGTCAAATGATGGATTGGGGATTTCTTACTAATCCCAACGACAACACCTGCGTTCCCATTTACCATAATAGGTTTCGCTTGGATTAGGTTATCGGAATAAGTAGCTGCTTCGAACTTGAACCTGTCTTTCTTTGCAATGGGTGTAAACGCCGCAATCCCAATTTCTCCCGGCTGAGCTTCAAATAAAGAATAAATTTGATTATGCAGAGTTATTGTCTTCAAAAGACGGGTCCCTTTGCCTATGCTCAAATCGGTTGCGATTTGAAGCTCTGATTCATCCGCAGAAATATCATGTACATTAAACGGCCCGATTTCATCATCAATGAAAACGACATAAATAAAAAAAGCAAAGAAGCTTAAACACAACAGAGCTACCATCAAAGTGGAAATTAAGGCGGCCTTCATTCTACACCTTCTAATCCTGATTATTCTTTGTCTCGTTTGGCTGCGTCTTCCGATGGCTTAAAGATAGTTCAATCGATTTTTCTGGAATGCTTCTTTAAGCTCAGCATAATCTCTAAACCTTCTAGAATTAATCCAATGACTAAAAAAGTACCTCTATCAATTGGGGATTATTGTCAAGTTATTCCCCCATTTACTGAATCCGAATTCGGATTCTATACGATAATGAAAACCGCAAATCCAATTGTTTACCTAATTTTATCATTTTTGTTAAACAATTTGAAATGACCACGTATCAAGCATAAAAGAAAAAAGAGGAGCTCTGCCTGAAGCAAACCCCTCTCCTATGTTTTCAATTATAACTACATTCCGATAAGTCCTTGCCGTTCCGATTTCGGAAGCTTGTCGACGACGAGCTGGTAGGATTCCCTAAGCATCGTTACAATGACGTCATCAGGAACCGAGCCGTCCAGGATGACCGTATTCCAATGTTTCTTGTTCATGTGGTATCCGGGAATGACTGACCCTGGATAGCTTTCGCGCTGCAACCAAGCTTCCTCTGGTGACGTCTTCAGGTTAACGATCTCCTTGCCCTGTTGGTTGCCAAGCAGAGCGAACATTTTGTTACGAACATACAGAACCGGCATATGCGGGTCGAAGGGATACCGCAGGCTTGTACCGTAGTAGCTGAGTCCTATCTCAATTATTTGTTCATGATTCATGGGCACGTTCCACCTCGTTCGTCCATCTGTTCAGGAAGCCGGGAATCCCCTTTTCCTTCCTATATGGAATATTATCAAAATCAACTCCCTAACGCACGCAGGGAACGTCTCTTTTTCACGGGTTCACCTGAATGGGGATGAATGGTGGACTCCAACTTTTTTTCATCGCTCAAATACTTTCGCAAATGACGGATAATAGGGCTAATAATTTTTTTGTTTATTGTGGCTATTTGTAAGTTTTAGGTGTCTAATCCTATGTGAAAACAAAGGAGGTTCACATGTGTCTGGGCCCAATGACAAATTCGATCAAATCTATGAGGAATATTACAAAAAAACCCAGTTGAATCTTTGATTGTTCGATTACGAAATTAATCAGCGTATTAACTTAAATTACTTTGTTCAGCAGTTGTGAACCTCAGAAAGGTTACTCTCTAGTGTGAATTCCAATAGTAATCTGACCTTCATGGTGTATTTCAATGATTTTGTTCATTTCCATGTTTACTATCCATGTATTAAATCCAACTACCTCAACATCATCCATATTCTCAATAATCTTTTGCAATGTGCTTTCTACAACTGGTAAATTCATTTCATCCCAAATAATTAATAACTCGTTTTCGTTTTCAAATTCAGTTAATCGTCTTATTTCATCAATATCATGAATGGTTATTTTGCGTTCCACTGATTCCCAGTCGATCCGCCCCCATTTCGTAAAAGGGAACGACATAGTTAACATGGCAACAACTCTAACTGATTCATTCAAACTATAAATACGTGTATTATCACCTAATGCATCAATACATTCATGAAACAAGCCATTACTATGCACTTCATTTTTTATTTTTCTTTTTAATTGTTCGATTCTAAATTTTCTTTCCGCTTTGTCCATGCAGTTTCACCTTATTGGCAATATTAGCTTTCGTCTAACTATTCGGGATGTTGAACACTCCTACCTTTAGATGCGAAGTGGCATCCGTTGTTGGCCAGCTGCCGTCATGTTGTATAAAAGTAGCGTACCCGTTTGAATTCCTGTAAAACGAAAAACGAGCGCCTCAGTACGATGGGGTTACGCACGAGGTCAAAAGCCTCAAAAAGCCCATCCAGGAGGTCGCTCTATCATGAAGTTTAAGGTACAGGAGAAGCAAAATCAACTTATAGAAAACATTTCCGTTCATCATCTGGTTGTTGGCGTAGATATAGCACAAGAAGTCCATGTAGCCCACGCCGTCAGTGAACCCGATCATGCACGGTACGCAGCGTTCGCGGTATAATGCAAAGAAGCTCCTCCGCCTCTTCCATCGTGCGGGTAAACGGCTTTTCCGACAGGACCGGCTTTCCCGCTTCGATGCAATTTTTTAAGATTTCGTACTTCCGATACCGTTTATGCTCCGGCAGTCCGAGCTCCTCTCCTTTGCTCTTCACCGCCGATTCATTCACGTCACAGATAGCGGCAATAATCGTCCCCTCCAGGCTTAGTAAATTCCGAATGTGACCGTTGGCCATTCTCCCCAAGCCGATGATCCCGCTTTCCGAGGTTTATCGCTCACTGCTTCCCCTCCTTTGCTCCGCTTCCACATATTCCTCATTTAATCGTTCGACAAGATCGATCAATTCCATCGGCATATGGATCGTGTAATCAGGCCGCTCACTCTCATCGGCAGGCTGCTTGGGATATCTCGGCGTCCAATCCAGGAACACGCTCGTGAACCCCATTTGGTTGGCGCCCTTGATGTCACGGCTAAGGTTGTTCCCCACCATGACGATCCGTGACCGGTCCCTCTCCTGCAGATCAAGTGCCCCCATGGCAGCCTTGAACATTCTCGGGCTCGGTTTGGAGGCTTTAATCGTTTCCGAATAAATCATCGCCGTGAACTCATCATAAATCCCGTTCTGGATGAACATGTTCTTAAACGATTGAGCCAGCCCGTCCGCCACCAGGGCCAAGGTATATCCGCGTTCGGCAAGCGTTCTGACCATGAGATCCGCCCCCGGGATTACGTTCGCCCGGATCACGACGTCATGTTCGTCCCGGATTTCCGTGCCCTCATCAATGATCGTGTCTCCGCTGTCGAGAAATACAATGATTTTTTTAGGCTCCATGCTTCTAATCCACCTTCTCGTAAGTATTTACGCCTTTCAATGCAAGTTCTCCCGCATAATGGCAGGACACGTAGTGCTGATCCGCAATCTCGCGTACGACCGGTTCGTCGGTGACGCATTTCTCCGTTTTGTAGGAACATCTCGGGTGAAAATGGCAGCCGCTCGGCGGTTTGGCAGGGTTCGGCACTTCTCCCTCCAAAATAATCCGTTCCTTGCGGATGTTCGGATCCGGTAGAGGAACAGCGGATAGCAAAGCTTCCGTATACGGATGCCCCGGGCTTGCAAAAATCGAATTGGCCGGTGCCAGCTCGACGATTTTTCCTAGATGCATCACGGCGACGCGGTCCGAAATATGCTCGACGACACTGAGGTCGTGGGAAATAAAGATGTAAGTAATTTTGTATTGCTCCTGCAAGTCCTTGAGCAGGTTAATGATTTGCGCTTGGATGGACACGTCGAGCGCCGATACCGCTTCATCGCAAACGACCAACCTAGGCCGGCTGGCGAGTGCCCGGGCAATGGCGATTCTCTGCCGCTGTCCTCCGGAGAACGCATGGGGATAACGTTCCAGATAGCTGACGTTTAAGCCTGTTTTTTCAGCAATTTCCGTAACCCGTTCCCTTACCTCCGCCTTGCTCAGTTTCCCGTCGGCCGTTAAGGGCTCGCTGATAATATTAAAAACGCTCATTCTCGGACTTAATGAGGAGTACGGATCCTGAAAAATCATCTGAATGTCCTTGCGGTAGTTATTATATTCCTCGCCCTTCAGCTTAAGGAAGTCGCGCTTCGTTCCTTGCTCGGGATAATAGATCACCTCGCCGGACGTCGCATCGATGCCGCGGACGATACATCGGCCCAGCGTCGTTTTGCCGCAGCCGGATTCACCGACGATGCTGAACGTCTCGCCTTCCCGAAGCTCAAAAGAAATATCCGACACGACGCGTACGGGGGCATGCTTGCGAAAGCCGAACAAGCTCTTTTTCCCTTCAAAATGCTTCGTAAGCCGATTAACCTGCAGTATCGTCTTGGGCATAGCGTACCTCCACCCCCTGCTCGTTATATAGAAAACAACGGACGGTATGATCGGCATCGATTTGGGTTAACGGTACAGCCTTCTTGTCGCATAAACCGGGTATCCGGTCCTTGCACCGGTCATAAAATCCGCACATCTGCGGCATATTCAGGGCAAGCGGCACCGTGCCTTCTATCGACTCCAGTCGCTTATTTTTGCGTCCAAGCTTCGGCATGGAATGCAGCAGTCCTTTGGTATACGGATGCTTCGGATTATTGAAAATTTCCTTCACTGGGGCCTGCTCCACTATTTTGCCTAAATACATGACCGCCACCTCGTCACACATCTCTGCGATGATCCCGAGATCATGGGTAACGAGCAGTATCGCCATGCCGAACTCCTTCTGCAGCTCCTTCATTAATTCGAGCACTTGGGCTTGAATCGTAACGTCAAGGGCCGTCGTCGGTTCGTCGGCGATGAGCAGCTCCGGATTGCAGGACAGCGACATCGCAATCATCGCCCGCTGCCGCATACCACCTGAGAATTCATGAGGAAACTGCTCGAATCGCTTCTCCTCGTCGGATATGCCTACCTTGCGCAGCATCTCCAGGGCAATCTGCTTGGCCTCACGCTTATTCTTCGTGCGGTGCGTCAGAATGGCCTCCATAATCTGATTGCCGATGGTGTACATCGGAGAGAAGGCGGTCATCGGCTCCTGAAAAATCATAGAAATCCGCTTGCCGCGTATCGCTCGAATTTGCCTTCCCTTCGGATCCATCTGCAGCAGATCGGCCGGCTTCGCCGAAGGGGCCGCACCCCCGTGGAACACAATGCTGCCGGAAGTTTCACACTCCTTCGGATTGATAGCAATAATCGCCCTGCTGGTCAAACTCTTGCCGCAGCCCGACTCTCCGACCAAGCCTAACGTTTTCCCCTTCTTGATTTCAAAGTCCACACCGTCAACAGCAGCCAGTGTGCCGGCATCCATACGGATGTGAATCTTCAGATCTTGAACGGTGAGCAGAGGCGACCCGGGGTCCGTCTGATGTGCCGTCATAGGTTTTCCCTCACTTCCATTATTTCTTATAAGGATCGGCGGCATCGCGCAAGCCGTCGCCCACGAAATTGTAGGCAAGCACCGTAAGGATGACCGTGCCCAGCGGGATCAGCTTCCAAGGGTATAAGGCGACATTCTCAATTTGCTGTGCCTCCTGCAGCAGCACGCCCCAGCTTGTGGCCGGCGAACGGATGCCGAGACCCAGAAAGCTCATCGCGGTTTCGCCCAGAATCATGGACGGGATCGCTAACGTAGCGGCTACGACCAGGTAACTGATGAAGCCCGGTACCAGGTGCACCCGGATAATTTTCATATTGCGTACCCCGGAGATTTTGGCCGCCATAACGTAATCTTCATTCTTTAAGGAAATGAATTTGCTTCGTACAACCCGGGCGAGACCCGTCCAGTCGATAAATGCGAGGATGATCGTGATATAAAAATACATTTGAACGACCGGGATTCTGGGCGGAATGGCGGCAGAGAGCGCCATCCAGAGCGGAAGCGTCGGAAAGGAGCGGATGATTTCGATTAGTCTCTGGATAATGGAGTCGAGCAGGCCGCCGAAGTATCCGGATATGCCGCCGATCACAATGCCCAGGATGAAGCTGATGGTTACGCCGACCAGCGGAATGCTTAATGAAATTTGGCTGCCGAGCACAATTCTGGAGAACAGGTCACGTCCCATGCCGTCCGTGCCGAACAGGAACAGCTTTCCGGGCGGATCCACCCCGAACAGATGTTTATTCGTGGGAATGAACCCCCACAGCTTGTAGCTCTCTCCCTCTACGAACAGCCTGACGGGGTATTTGACTTGCGTATCGTCCACATATATTTTGCGGAGGGTGACCGGATCCCTGCTCGATTTAAGCCCGTACACAAACGGCTGCAGATGAAACTTCCCTTCCGCATCAATCCACCTTACCGCCATAGGTGCCGTATTAATATACTGGCTGTCATAGCTCAGGAGCCCCTGCGGGGCGATAAATGGGGCGAATAGGGCAACGACGTATAATACCAGCAGGAAGACCAAGCTCACGCGAGCCAGCTTATGCTTCTTGAATTTCTTGTACATTAAGCGCCACTGCGAGCTGTAATATTCCTCGGTCGCAGCCTTCGCCTTGCGTCTGCCGAAAAGCTGGGTCGGATGTTTGAGTATCGTTTTCATTCGCTACGCACCTCGATATTCCGTCCGGATTTTCGGATCAAGCCAAGCAAGCAGAATATCCGAAATCAATGTTCCGAACACGGTCAAAATGGCCATGAAAAACAACCATGTCCCTGCCAAATACATGTCTTGTGCAAGCAATGCGTTATACATAACGGGTCCTTGCAGCGGAAGGTTCAGTACAATCGCCGTGATGGTGGATCCGGTAAAGATATGGGTCAATGACCAGCCGATGGTGCTGATAATGGGATTGATCGCAGCACGGGTCGGATATTTCAGTATGATCTTCATCTCCGGCAAGCCTTTGGCTCGGGCCGTTACCACGTTGGGCTTATTGATCTCCTCCAGCATCTGTCCTCTCATGACACGCATAAGCTCGGCGGTACTTGCCATGCCGATGACGATGATCGGGATGACCATATGCTTGAGCAGGTCGAGCACCTTCGCAACCGACCAGGCGCTGTTGGCATGTTCTTCGGAGAAGAGTCCGAGCAGCGGATCTCCTAGATACACATAGGAGAGGTACATCAAAATAACCGCCAGCAAGAAGTGGGGCGTTGCCATTCCCAGAAACCCAATGGCCGTGAAGATGTAATCTCCTACGGTGTACTGCTTAATAGCACTGTAAATGCCTACAGGAATTGCAATTAGATAAGTGAAGGCCATGGTAACCAAGGAAACGATCAAAGTCAGGGGCAAATATTGTCCGATGACTGCCGTCACCGGCTTGTTGAAATTGTAGGAGTACCCGAAGTCAAAGTGCAGAATAATATTTTTGGCCCAGTAAAAGTATTGAATAAACCAGGGCTGGTCCAGACCATATTGCGCTCTCATTCGCGCCATATCCTCCGTTGTCATGACATCTCCTGCCGCTGCCATTTTGGCGGCATAAGTCGAGACGAAGTCGCCCGGAGGAAGCTGTATGATGTAAAAAACGATCACGGAGATCACAAATACGACAGGAATCATGAGCAGGCATCTTCGTACGATATATCGCAGCATCCGTTCTCCCTCTTTTCTTAGAAAAGGGGGAAGTCACTCCCCCTCTTGGGTCACTGACGATTACTTAAAAAAGAACTGCGCTGGATGCGCATGGCCCAGATTGCGGAATTCGTCGATATCCACCAGCTCCTTCGGAACGTTCCTCAGGTTATTCTTCACCACAGTCAGCGACGGCGTAGGGCCGGTATAACCGATCACCCATTGATTTTTCTGGTGCAGCTTGATGATTTCATTGCTGTATTTCAAAATTTCCTCCTGATTTTTGGCTGCCTTCACTTTATCCCAGTTCTCCAGGATTTTGGCTACGTCCCCTTCCGGCTTCACGCCTTCCTTCCCTTGCGATTGGGTATACAGTCCGTAATGACCGAGCCAAGGGGTCAGTACCCGAAGCGGAACCAGTTCGTCCGGACGATACGCTACGTTGACCAGGTTCACCGTATTCGGGAAGGCCGGCACCTTGTTGCCGTATTTCAGATCCTGTAAGGTACCCTGATCGACGATTTTCAAGTCGGTCTTGATGCCTACCGCCTCGAAATATTTCTTGATTAGTTCCATGAATGGCGCATTTGTGGTTGTATCGGTGTAGAAGGTGAGTGCCAAATCGGAGCCGTCCGCGAACAATCGGAACTTCTGGCTATCCCGCTTCGTTAAGCCGATTTCATCAAGCAGCTTGTTAGCCTTGGCTACGTCATAGGTCGCCCATTGCTTCTCCCAGCCCTCCTGGTAGCCGACCAAGCCCTTCGGAACCGATGCCTGCTGCGGCTTACCGAGTCCGCTGGTGATAATCTCGGAAATTTCATTGCGATCGACGGCGACGGACAACGCTTCCCGGAACCGGATATCCTGGAACAAGGTACGGTACTTCGGATCCTCCGTCGTCTGATTCAATTGAATGCCGGTGCTCGACCACGCGGTATTCGTCCACTGCAGTACACGGTAGTCGCCGCGCTTCTCATTTTCCTTCAGTACCGTGAAATCTTTAAACGTAAATTGGTTCAAATCGTAATTACCCGCCAAGGAGTCAAGCAGGGATTGGTTAGGATCCTGTATTTTTTTCAAATTGATCCGGTCTATGTAAGGTAGCTGCTTGCCTTGCTCGTCAACCTTCCAATAGTACGGGTTGCGCTCCATAACGAATACGTCGCTGTTCGGATCGTTTTTGGCATGCCATGCTCTAAGGGTTGGAATCTGCGGGTAGATCCAGAAGTAATATCCTGTTTCAACAAGGAACGATTTAACATCCTTAAAGCCCCACTGCTTCGCAATTTCAAGCGCCTTTTCCTCGCCTACAAACTCGGGTAGAATCGTCTTGTGGAAGTGAGCGGGGGCGAAAAACCACTTATTGTCAATAGCTACCCGTTCCAAGAACAGTACGCTCGGATATTTATGCTTCACTTTAAAGGTGTAATCATCCACCTTCGTCACTTCCGCGAGAGCTTTCTCCCCTGTGATTGGGTCAACCGAATAATAGGCATCGTAAATTTTCTTGCCGAACGTTTCTTTCTTCAGCATGTGCTCCCAGTAGAAAATGACATCGTCCGCCGTAAACGGAGCTCCATCGGACCATTTCATACCTTTACGCAGATGAATCGTAAATTCCGTGGAATCCGCATTCACCTCATAGCTTTTGGCTACGTTCGGTTCGACGCCGCTGCCGTCTGATTTAAAACGAAACAACGCTTCCTCCGTCGGCTTTCCGATAGCCCATCGGTCGTTCGGCCCCTTCCACGGCATGCGCCATTCCCCGCCATATTTGCCGATTTCCTCGACGACGCCTTCCACCATCACATCTTCCTTTGCAGGAATTCGTTTGTCGATCGAAGGCAGGCTTCCGGACTTTACCGCTTGCTCCAGCACCGGAGACTCGGTTAAAGCGCTTACAGAAAGAACTGGCGTTTTGGTCGGCGTCTTAGCCGGTTCCGTGACATGCGGCTTGTCGGCAGGCGCCTTCGCTGTATCATTGCTGTCTTCACAAGCGGCCGCAAAAAGAATGAAGATTAGCATAAGGACATAAACGGATAATCGCTTCACCATGCAAATACCCCCTTCAAAGGATCCAACCCAATTAGGCCCTGCTTTTCATGAAAGCTTGCATGACTTACGTAAACATAATCCCATCAGCCGGATTGTTGGCCGGTCCGTGTCCCCTCCCCCCCTTGCTATGAAACCGGTTTAATGAACGACAAACGACTCCTCTTGTGTAGGACTACACTCAAAGCTTATTCACACTTAAATTGGAAATTTCGCGTAAGCGCTTACTCAAATCCTGCCACTTTAGAGCCTTGTACTTTCAATTATTATATTCTTCCCTCCAGAAATAATGCTATTCTTTGAAAATATATCTATCCCGCTCGCAACCGGAAAAATATACGGATTGTGACAATCCGTGTAGACGTATCCAGTCAGCGATCGGTACAATACTTTCATCCACCTTCAGGTCATGATTCATCCTTACACCCGAAGCGGCGATAAGCGGCAAGATGTCCTCCAGCCGATGGATCTTCATAGCTGTCACTGTCCCGCCACACTCTACAGCAACGGATAATGTAGTATTTCTTCATAAGTCATTTCGGAGAGGCTATGCCATGTACCATCGACTGAAGGTAGATGATCATCATGGGCAAGTATGGGCACTCCATCCCGTGTAACCCGAATGTCCTCCTCTATGACGTCCACCCCAAGCCGGATACCGGTCACCACCGGCTCTATTGTATTGTCTATTGTCCCCATACACCCGCTATGTGCGGTTATTATCGGAAATAATGACGTATTCAAATCTCCTTTCGATTTAGATAGCGCTGTCCCTCTCTCTAAGGTTAAGCGCCTAACCTCTCGCTTTCGCGGCTCTAAACATTGCCTGGCGAAACGGCGCCGCTCTTTTTTCACATTATGCCGAATTTCATAAATCGCTCATCCCCCTGTTCGTTAACGACAAAGTCTCGACCTGATCGGTCAATCATTCCTCAAGCAAGTAACTGATCTGCCAGCCTAACGCCTACTTCTCCCGCGGTGTGATCATAACAAGTGCGAGCATACAGCAGCACTTTTAACAATCAAATTCCTTGGGGTCAGACCTCCTAAACGAGAAACGAGCCTTAGGATCGATTCCAGAGGCTCGTTTTTCTTTGATTTTTTTCGTGCATGGCACTATGATGCATGGTATGCAAACGGCTGGGACCGCCGGAACCCTTATCGGGCTCCGGCAGGCTGCTATAAGATGTATGAGGCCGGTTAATTACTTACCGTTCAAGCACAAATTCACCAGATCGTCCACATGAGCGGTAGCCAGGCATTCCACCGTATCAGCGCCGCCGTAGTAGATTTTCACCTCGCCGTCGTCCTCGAGAATCATACCCCCAGGGAAAATGACGTCATTGCGGAAGCCTTCCCGCTCATAGAACGTTTCCGGGGCCAGCAGCGGCTCGCTGCTCATGCCGACGATCTTGTACGGATTGTTCAGATCAAGCAGCATGATACCGGCACAGTAGCGCTTCTTCCAGAACGGCTCCCAGCCGTTCTTGCCGCGGGATGGATCGATGTCCACCGAGTGAAACGTTGTCAGCCAGCCCTTCGACGTCTTGATCGGCGGTGCGCCCGGGCCAATCTTGTCATTGGCGAAAGGCACCTTCTCCAGACCGAGCAGCAGCTCCGTGTTGCCCCAATATTTCAAATCCGGCGAGTCGGAAATCCAGATGTCGAAGCTATCCTTGCCGGCCTTGCCGTACACCGGGAACGGGCGCTCCAGACGCACGTATTTACCACCGATTTTCTCCGGGAAGAGCACCATGTTGCGGTTGTCCGGCGCCGACATGCTCAGCACCTCGAAGCTGACAAAGTCGTCCGTCACCGCCACCCCGCCGCGTACGCCGTGCTTCGTATCCACCGCGAAGCAGAGATAGCAGCGTCCATCGATGACCGTCAGGCGCGGGTCGTACGTGCGGATGATCTCCTCGCTCTCAATGCCGAAGCAAGGCTTGTTCTGCACATCCCAATGAATGCCGTCTTCGCTGAACGCCAGCCCGATGTTCGTCGTGTTGCTTGGCAGCAGTGTCTGCTCTTCCACATTGCCGTAATCGTTGCGGAACAGCATGACATAGCGCCCTTCATATTTGGTTACACCTGCGTTGAACACAAGCGCAGGATTGTAAGGAACGTCCGCCGCCGTCAGAATCGGATTGTTCGGATGACGGGTAATGATCGGACTGGATTGAAGAGAGCCGATGATAGACATGATATGATGCCTCCATAATAAAATGTATGAAAAACCAGCTTACAGTGGACTATTACTTCTTCACCTTAGCGTACCAGTCATTAACTTCCTTGTAGCTCGCATCGCCGCCGGCCGCCTTGTACTTGGCCAAGAAGACGTCGAGATTACCGATCTGCTCCGCTCCGAAGATGAGCTTGGTCGTGTAGTCACCCGCCATCGTGTTGAGCGATTGGAAGCTCTTGGAGAACTCCGGCATGTAAGGCGCATAGCCTAACAAGTCGGCGACCTTGGTCGTCTCCGGCTGCACCCGGTTCATAAAGTTCCAAGCGTCGAACAGGCGCATATCTTTGCGCACGCGGGCTTGCCAGTAGATCGGATAGTTCTTGTCGTCCGTACCGGTCAAGAAGTTGTTAGCCTGGTTCCGTTCATCAGTAAAAATCGGGTTAATCGGCGTATAATTGCCATCCTTAAACGTATAGTGTTTGTTCTCCTCCCCAATAGCCATCGTCTTGAAGGTGTCCTTTTCCAGCTTGGCGTTCATCCACTTGACCACATCCTCCGGATGCTTCGAGGCTTTCGGAATGAACGTAATGCGGTCGAAGCCCTTGGTCGCGGACAAGCCGACTTGCCCGTTCTTTCCTGTCAGTGCTGGGATAAACCCGCCCTTGGCCGCAGGCACGTTCTTCGTCAGGGCATCCATAATCGCCGGTACGTCGGACCAGTTCATCATAATCATGCCTGCCCGGCCGCTGGTGAATTTTTCTTTTGCGGTAGCGTCCTTGTTAGCGGCATATTCCTTATCCAGCAGCCCTTGCTTGAACAAGTCGGTGACGAATGCGACATAGTCCTTGTAAGCCGGGTCCATGACGCGCGGCGTCAGCTTGCCATTCACATCGTTCCAGAAGTTCGGCATACCGAAAGCGCCTACAATGTTAGCGATGAAAGATGCTTCACCGCTGACCGTCAGTGGAATGTTTTTATCCCCATTGCTGCCGGGATCCTTCTCTTTAAAAGCCTTCAGCACTGCCACCAGCTCATCCAGTGTCGTCGGCGCTTTCATCCCGACCTTGTCCAGCCAGTCCTGGCGAATAAACAAGCTGGTGTTGACGGTGAAAAGGCTTTTGGTCGGAATGGCATACAGCTTGCCGTCCACCTTGGCCGCTTCCAGCGCTTCTGGATCGACCGCAGCTTTAATATTTGGACCGTATTTATCAAGAATCGGACCGAGGTCAACAAGCGCGCCTTTCTTGGCATAATCGGAATAAAGTGCCTTAAAATCGGTGGAACCCGCTGTTGTTACCACATCATAAGGCTCGCCAGATGCGATCAGAATGTTCAGCTTATCCTGCGGCTTATCCTGCGGAAGCATATCGTACTGCACCTTGTAGCCGGTGGCCTGCTCCAAAAATTTGGCCACGGGATATGTGTTGTAATCGTCCTTCTGCCAAATTTGCAGAGCTTTCAATTCCGGCTTGGGGCCTGCGGATGCGCCCGGAGCTGCCGACGATTTGGAGCCGGTATCGGCTCCTGTGCCCGTGTTATTGCCGCAAGCGGCCAAAGCTGTGACCGACAAGCAGGCGGTGAGTGATAGGAATGTCAGTTTTCTGTATTTCTGCTGCATACGTAAACCTCCCCTAATAATGTTAGCATATCATTAAGCCCCTATGGTTTGGGCATTAACGCAAACTCAGCCTTTCACAGAGCCGATGAGCACGCCTTTGACAAAATGCTTCTGTAAATACGGATACACTAGCAGCATCGGAACGATAGAAGCGATGACGGTGGCCGCCCGAATGCCTTCCGGTGAGGCGTTCATCAGCTCGTCCGCCGTCTTGCTCATCGAGGAGCTGTCTGCATCGAGCACGATGTCACGAAGGTACAGCTGCAGCGGCTTCAAGCTCGGACTCGTGATGTAGAGCATCGGGTTGAAGTAGTCGTTCCAGAAGTACACGGCGTAGAACAGCGCGATCGTTGCCAGCACGGGACCGCTAAGAGGCAGCACGATCCGGAACAAAATCGTCAGGTTGCGGGCACCATCCATTTTGGCCGATTCCTCGAGCGCTTCGGGTAAAGATTCGTAGTAGCTTTTGATCACAAGCATATTGAACACACTTATCAGTGCCGGGAGAATGATGGACCACAGGCTGTTCACCAGATGAAGCTGCTTTATAAGCAAGTAATTCGGGATGATCCCGCCGTTGAACATCATGGTGAAGATGAACAGAATCAGGATTAGGGAGATACCGGGCAGATGTCTCTTCGACAAAGGATACGCCGTGATTGCCGTGAGCAGGATCGAGAGCAGCGTCCCAACGATTGTGATGAACAACGAGACGGAGATCGAATGCAAGAATTGAGCCGAGGATACGACATACTTCATCGTCTCCAGCTGAAATCCGACAGGAATTAGCCCGACCTGACCGGAGATGACAGCCGATTCCTCGCTCAGCGCCTTGGACAGCACGTTAACGAGCGGGAGCAGCGTGATGAGTCCGCAGATCAATAGCAAGATATAAATGAAAGCGTCTAGTGACCAGTCACCTAAAGTTTTTTTACGCATAGTTCGATCCACTCCTACCAGATGCTTCGTTTGATGAGCTTCTTGCTGAGTTCATTGCCCAGGATGATTAGGATGAAGCCGACGACGGAATTAAACAGCCCGACCGCTGTGCTGAAGCTGTAATCCTGCTGGCCAAGACCTTGCCGATATACGAACGTGCCGATGACGTCGCCCGATTCATAGACAACCGAGTTGTACATCGTTAAAATTTGCTCGGTACCGGCTTCCAGCAAATGTCCAAGGCGCAGCACCAGCACAAGAATGATCGTCGGCAGGATGCCCGGCAATGTAATGTAGAGCATTTGCCGGATGCGTCCCGCACCGTCGATGGAGGCCGCCTCGTACTGCTCCTGCTCGATACCGGCGATTGCAGCGATGAAGATGATGGCGTTCCAGCCGGATTCCTTCCATCCGGCGGTGAAGACGAGGACACTTCGGAACACGTTGTTGTCGAGGAAGAATGAGATGGGCGTTCCGCCGAAATATTGTATGACGTTGTTGACCATGCCTCCGCTTGGCGATAGAATCGTCACGAACAGCCCAGAAATGATGACCCAGGATAAGAAATGCGGAAGGAAAATGACCGTCTGCACCGTCCGCTTGAACCATACCTTCCTCACCTCGTTCAGAAACAGCGCGATCAGGATCGGGATCGGGAAGAGCAGGACGATTTTGTACAGGCTGATGATCAGTGTGTTAATAAAGACGTGGTAGAACTCCTCCGAATGGAACAGCTTGTTGAACTGATCGAGCCCCACCCACTTGCTGCCGGACACGCCGTCGAAGATGTTGAAATCCATGAATGCAATGACAATGCCGTACATCGGGGTATATTTGAACAATAGCAAGAACAGCAGCCCCGGGAGCAGGATCAAGTAAAGATCCAAGTTGGACCGGATCAGCCTCCATCGATCGCTCTTGACTGTGGTACGCACTTTTCTGCGCTTCAAGCTTACATCAGTCACGCTCATCGTCGACTCACCTCCAAGTTGTTATGTGTTTATTATAAGGAGGATGTCAGGAAGGCTGTAGATGGTGATATTTTTGTTTCTGGTAGTTTCTTATGGTCTTGGGCGGGAGATGTTTCAGTACCGACGTTGGTGCGTGTTGGGTAGTGAGGTGCGTATGTAGAGGTTGGTGCGGAGTGAGCAGCAGTACAAAAGCTCCAAAGGATATTCATCCCCGTCTGCTGACTGAAAACACCATTCAGTTGATTGAACCGACAGTTGTGATGCCGAAGTACTTAACGATCCCGACCGATCCTTCGGCGATATGCAGGAGCAGACTCTCTGGATTATTTTTTATATGATGATCCGAATTTTCGAACGTACTATCCAGTCCGACGCCACCCCTATAAGCAATGTATACTTCTCAAATGATAAGAAAAAGGCATTGGGTTTTTATCCCGAATGCCTCCTCAGTATTGATTACTTCAGCGTATCGAGCTGGACCTCGCAAGGGCTGTAACTGCAGGTGTATGCCGACGGGGTTACTGTTCGCGGACGTGATTTCATGAACCGCACCTGGATTAAGGAAGCCGATTGAACGATCCCGCTCAAGGTCTAGCAGAAGCAGCTGGACCTTGTTTGTCTTGTCGTACTCCCTTGGACCTGACGGTCACTGTCGTTCCTGCGCCCGGCTCCGACTGAACCGTCAAACCGTACTCCTCGCCGGCGAACAGCTTGATCCGCTCGTTCACATTGTACAACCCGTAGGAGCTGCCAGTGCCGTCCGCCCTCATATCAGGCCGCGGCTCCATGAGCAAACGATTCGCCAGCTCCGGTGCCATGCCGATGCCATCATCTTGCACCGATAGCACCAGATCCTCCCCCTCCATTCTTGCACGGATGATGATTTCTCCGGACTCCCTCTCCGACTCCCGAATCCCGTGCAGCAGCGCATTTTCCACGATCGGCTGCAAGGTCAGCTTCGGCATCACATAGAGCTCCAGCAGGTCTTCCACCTGAATATGGAACACGAAGCTCCGCGGGAACCGGCTCTGCTGGAGCTCCAGGTACACCTTTGCCAACTCCAGCTCATCGGTGACGCTGACGACATCCTGGCCTTTATTTAAGCTCAAGCGAAAATAACGGGCCAGCCCGCCAATCATTTGGCTGATCTCGGGAGCCTTATGCCCGATAGCGATCCAGTTGATCGTATCCAGCATATTGTAAAAGAAATGCGGATTGATTTGCGCCTGCAGCGCCCGCAGCTGCGCTTCCCGCTCCTGCACTCTCGACCGGAACGTCTCCTCCATCAAGTCATGGACCTTGTGGATGAGGTTGTCGACGCTTTTTTCCAGCAGATTGAGATCCCCGCCCCCGTCAGCCGCCCCGGACCGCTCGTCCAGCCGTTCGATGCCTTCCCGCTTGATCATTCTAATGACGGTCTGCATTCGGTTGTTCAACCCTCGAACGACAAGAGCCATCAGAATAAAAACCAACAGCAGGAACAAGAGCGTAGCTCCCAGCAAAGTGACAATGCCCGATACTTGGTTAAGTGCAACGGCGCGCGAGCTGATCTCCGCTTTCGGCACCTCGACCACCAGCTTCCAGCCGGTGGAACGAATAGTCGTGAAGACGACATAGCTTTGGTCCTTATCTCTGACGATGGGGGATACGCCCTCCCCTTTGCCTGCCATGGCTTGCACCACACCGTCAGACTTCAGCCTCGTTCCAAGCAGTGACCGGTCCTTGTCCAGCACAATGGTGCCGTCAGGAGCGAGCATATACACATGCTGTTGATTGTTCAGCTGGATCGTCGACAGAATATCCTCAAGCGTCTTGACCGTCACATCGATGACGAGTACGCCCGAGAACGCATCGTACCTGTCGGGGTCGCGCAAAACCCGAGCATTCGATACTACAAAGATGTCGCCCTTATCGATATATGTTTCCTCATACGCTCCCGTCCAGATCATTCGGCCGCCTGCGTTTGCCACCTCCGGGTACCATGAACGGTTCAGCAAGCTGTCCCACGGGAAAAAGTTCACTCGCTCGTTGGAAAAGTATTTCGAACTATCGACGAACAACCGGACGCGCAGCACCGCAGGATTCGCTTGGGCGTTATCGATCAGGTAGCCCAGTTCCTTCATCGCATCCAGCTGAGCGGCATAGGACGACGATTCCCGCAGGTACGTATGCAGCTTCGGATTCATCAGGATGGCATTGGACGTGTCGCGTATGGAATCGAACCGGCTGTTCAGGTTAATTTCTGCCTGCTTCAGCGTCTGCAGCATCGTCTGCGTCACTTCTTCATCCAGAATTTGCGAGGATTTCTGGGTGTACCAGTACAGCAGCACAGAAGCCGGCAGCAGAATCAGCACCACATAGGCGATCAGCCAACGTCTTGCTGCCACCACGCTTTTGGTGAGCATCAGCACATATCTCCAGCTTCGCGACAGGAACCGCCTCATCTGCTTCCACCGCCTTTACAACACATCATCCCGATACGAGCTCGGGGTGAATCCGGTATATTTCTTGAACAGCTTGCTGAAATAACTGGGATCCGAATACCCGACAGCATAACAAACTTCATAGAACTTGTTGGCTGGGTCCCGCAGCAGTGCCTTCGCCTGCTCTACACGAACCTTGGTTAAGTACTCGTTTATCGTCTCGCCGGTCTCTTGCTTGAACAGCAGGCACAAGTACGTAGTGGATAAAAAAACTTCCTTCGCAATATCCCCGACCTGCAGATTCTCCGCGTACCGCTTATCAATCAACGCTCGGACGCGCTCGATCACATTCTTCGACTTGCCGCTTCGCTTCTCACGAATCCGTCCACACACCTCGAGCAAATACTGCTCGACAAGCTGCTTGAGATCGCCCAGAGTCTCCTGCTGGAATACTTGAACCATCAGCTGGCTCTCCTTTTCCTCCGCATCCTTCCGGGACACGCCGAGTTCCAGCTGGACCCGACCTGCCAGAAGCAGCAGCTGCAAGCTGATGTTGCGCCCGTATTGGAAACCCTCCCGACGCTTTCGGGCTAACGCATCGTAGATTTCCTGAAGACCGACCAGCAGCTTGTCCTCATCCGCCGCTTTCAGCGAGGAGATCATCCGCTCGTCCTGAGCCGGGTCGAACCGATAGACACCGTCATCGCTCTGCTCCAGATTGTCCATGGAGATGATCTGGTTCTTCCCGAGGTGCCACCGCTGATCGGCGGCTTCTCTGGCTTGAGCGTAGGAACGTGGCAAAGAAGCTAGGCTCGCAATCTGCTCTCCGACGCCGATGGTCACGCTGATTTTCAAATACTGATAGAGCGCACCCTGCACATCCTCTGCCAATTTAAAGAGAAGTGACTCCTGGTCATCCCCCTCGTTCATTCGAAGGATACCTACGAATTCGACCATGCGGTTCTCGAAGACGTAGCCCCCGATCTCTCGGTCAATCAGCTCCTGTACGATATTGAGTACCGAGTAGGACAACAGCTGCTTGTCCCGTTCGGAGCGGGACTCCACGACGTCCGCCGAATTATCGAAACGGATCACAATGACCCAGTAAGGAGCCTCAAACGGCAGGTGAAGTCCCAGAAAATCGATCCGATCCCGTATGCGAAGAGGAGAAGCAACTCCGTCGCGAATGAGCGACATGAGGAACTTTTCGCGCAGCAGCGGCATGCCCAGGGTAAGCTTCGCCTGCATGTCCACAAAGAGTCTGCGCTCCTGCTCCTCCGTCCTCAGCGTGTCGACGACGCGTTCCATCACCGCTGTAAGCTCGTGGACATTGACGGGCTTAAATATATAATCGACCGCTTTCACCTGCAGCGCCGATTTTAAATAATCCGCATCATTATGCCCGCTGATGAAGACGATCTTCAACTGCGGGTAACGCTCGCTAAGTATATTCGACAGCTGGATGCCATTCATCTTGGGCATGCAGACGTCGGTCAGCACCAAATCCGGCTTGATCCGCTCAATGACCTGCAGCGCCGCCAGCCCGTTCTCCGCTTCGTCCACCACTTCGATTTCGTAGATGCTCCAATCAAAATAATTTTTCAATCCATGCCGAACTGTCGGCTCATCGTCAACGATGACCAGCTTGAACATCGATGTCAGCCTCCCACCTTAGCAATAATCTTTATTATCTCTTAAACAAGAGGCCTTGGGCATAGGAGATTCTTATGATTTCTGGTTGAATCCTTAGTTGTATGGCTCGGAAGACGTGCTGCCGAGATGCAGGTCGCAATGAATCCGAATATGCTCGAACGGCAGCGCCGGGTTCGCGATGCGCCACAGCATCCGGTCGGCTGCGCGGTAGCCGGTTTCGTGAATCGGCAGCAGCGGCCTCGTGAACGAGGGTAACTGCGAGTCATCGGACTGCTCGTTCAGGAAGCCGATTAGCGAGATCCGCTCCGGCACCCGCCACCCCAGCCGCCTGCAGGCATCGTAGACAACCGGCACCTCGTCGTTAATCCCGCAGATGACCGCGGTAGGCGCGTGGTGAACCATCAGTTCCATCAGCTGCTCCTGCCATTCAGGGCCGGTTCTCTCGCCGATGGAATGGAAGGCCGGATCCACCCTGCCCCCAAAACGGTCTATCGCATAGCAGAACGCCTGCCAGCGCAGAATGTAGCCTCGCTGCTTATGAATGTCGCCAACGTACATAATGCGGCGGTGTCCAAGGTTGTGCAGATACGCAACGGACTGGTAGGCTGCGTCGTAAACGTCCCAGATGACACTGTCAATTTTTACGCCGGGGGGAGGGAAATTAAGCAAAATCTTCGGCACCTGAAGCCGGAACAGGTTCGTTTCCCACGCTGCCGAGTCGATGCTTGGCGCGATGAAAATCCCGTCCGCGTACGTTATGCCGCTTGCCTCGATCCACTGGGCCATTTGCCGCTCCCTCAGATCTCTGGGCAGCATCAGCAGCTCAATTTGATACCCGAAGGAGAAAAACCGGTCCTGTAGCCCCTGCAACAGCAGGCGATTATATGGGACGGATTCCTGGGTTTGCACCAGCACGAAGCGCCGCCGATCGTTCGGGTAAGGGGTAATATGATCGAGCCGGAGGCTGCGGATCTGGTCGAGTGTACAGTAGCCGAGCTTCTCGGCGGTTTGAAAGATACGCTGCCGTGTCGCCTCAGACATGCCGGGCTTGCCCTTGAACGCCTTCGATACGGTCTGGACGGTTAATCCGAGCTCCTTGGCGATGGTAGTAAGCGTCACTTCCTTGCGGATAGGCATCGGGTCAACACCTCCATTCTGTATGTGTCTATCGTAGCATGACATCGTTTTTAATTAAACTAAAATTAAACTAGTTCCCCCCTTCCCAGTATCTATAATGAGAATCAAAGAGCCATATTGCAGTACATTTTTGGACTCTGAGAGGAGCATATTGATGTCAAATACGGTTAAGAAGACGGTTACGGTTCCGTCGCAAAATCTTGAAGTAAGCTACACCCCGGATGTTGTCGTTATTGGTGGCGGTGCCTCCGGCGTTGCTGCGGCGATTGCCGCTGCCCGCAATGGAGCGAGCACCCTGCTGATCGAGCAGCGCGGTTATCTTGGCGGCATGGGCACTGCGGCGCTTGTGCCGGCCTTCTGCCCTTATACCGACGGCCAGAAGCCGGTTATTCGCGGTATCGGTCTGGATTTGCTGGAGAAGATGAAGATCGAGGCTGGGGAAGATTTTATGAGCCGGTATAAGGACCTGCTCGACTGGGTGCCGATTGATGTGGAGACGCTGAAGCGCGTATATGATCGGGAGGTGCTCGCAAGCGGAGCCAAAATCCTATTCCACACGGTGGCAGACCAAGTGCTGCTGGAAGGAGACCGGATCAGCGGGCTGGTCATCAGCAACAAGTCGGGACGGTCGGTTGTGCAGGCGAAGCTGTACATCGACGCATCCGGCGATGCGGATTTGGCGGCGCTGGCCGGCGTGCCATTCCAGGTCGGAGGCGATCAGGGCGAGCTTCAGCCGGGCACGATGTGCTATGTGGTGACCGGGGCGGACCGGGCGCGATTCAAGCAGTTTCTGGAGGAGACCGGTGAGCGCGGGCAGCTGGAGCGGACCGTTACGGAGGCGCAGAAGAACGGCGATTTACCGGATGGCCGCAAGCGGATTTCCGGTATGGCGTGGATTACCGACTCTATCGTCGGGTTCAACTTCGGCCATATTTTCGGCATTGATGGGACGAAGGCGGAGGATCTTACCCGCGCCGCCATCGAAGGCCGCCAGCTGATCGATACGCAGATCCGCTTCCTGCGCAAATATGTGCCTGGTTTCGAGCACATTCATCTCGTGCATTCCGGCGATCAGGTCGGCATCCGCGAGACGCGCCGGATTCAAGGGGACTACACGCTTGTCGTGGAGGATTTTCTGTCGATGCGGACGTTCGAGGACGATATCGCCCGCAACTCGTACTTCATCGACATTCATCTGGCGAACGCCAGCAGCACGATGACGATCAAGCATTTGCCGAAGGGAGAGTCGCACGGGGTTCCTTACCGCTGCATGCTGCCGCAGGGCAAGTCGAACCTGATCGTCGCCGGACGCTCGGTCTCGTCCGACCGCCCGGTGCAGGGCTCACTGCGCGTCATGCCGAACTGCTTCGCCATGGGCGAGGCCGCCGGTATTGCGGCAGCAATGGCCGGCTCCGCGGGCGTTGGCTTCCGCGAGGTGTCTATCCCCGAGCTCCAGCGCAAGCTGATCGAGCAAGGGGCTTACCTCGGTGAGCGCCCAGGACAGGCGAATGACGGCGTGGAAGTCGATGCGGTTACTTTTGAAACGGAATGCAATTAAGGATGGGGTGGTAGCGTGTGATGGAGAGTCCATTGCAAAGCAAGTGGCTTGGTGCCACGTGGGGGACGCTGGGCGACAGTATTACAGCGGCAGGCGGCTATCAGCCGCACGTCCAGTCGGCGCTGGGGTTCACGGAGGTATTCAACTACGCGGTGGGCGGGTGTCCGATGACCGCCGGAGGAGACCGCGATTACGGTGCGACGACGCATGTCGGACGGACGATCGCTGCGGATCTCGATTGCGTGACGATCTTTGCGGGCGTGAACGATTTTCGGCTCGATAAGCCGCTGGGCGAGCTTGGTAAGGCAGATGTGTATACGTTCTATGGGGCTTATACAACACTGATCGAGGATATATTGATGAAAAATCCGCGCTGCCGGTTGAGCTTATGGACGCCGTTGCAGCGGGATAAGGACGGGTATGATATTTTTTATGTGAATGCGGCTGGGCATCAGCTTGTCGATTACGCGGATGCGGTGGTGGCGATTGGGCGGCAGTATGCGCTGCCCGTGCTGAATTTGTATGAATTGAGCGGGCTGAACCGGCTGACGCTGCCGTACTTTACTTCGGACGGACTGCATCCGAACGAGGCGGGCCACCGGCGAATCGCCGAATTGGCGATTCCGTTTTTGGCAGGCTTGTAGGCCGCTTCATGCGGCGGCACGATTTAGAGCATCCACAGGGCGATATTCGGCTCAGCGGACACGCAGGAGACGATTTAGCACCACGGATGCTCTATTTGCTTGAGGCCGCTCGTGTTAGGATGGTGTCAAAAAAGTTTGTGTATCATCATAGTAAGTAGGTTCAACGGGTCTATGAATCTCCTGTGAACATAGGAAATATCTCTATGTTCGCAGGAGGTAAACCAAGCATCGCGCGGCAGTCTGCACTTTACTTATTTCATTGGATCTGAGGCTCTTTGTAATACCTCTCACTCATAGATGAGTTCCTCACTCCCATTTCCAGCTTTTATTTTTGCCGGTTCGCTTCAATATTCTTTGATATTTGTTCTTCCGCCTCCCTCAGTGCTGTGTTAATATCCTTCTCCCCTTTGACGACAGGAATGATGGCATTGGACATATAACCTTCCGCGAATGAATCGTATTTGCTTACCGGAAGTGCTTTTGCAGGGCTGCTTTTAAAGGCAGCTTTCACATTCTTGCCTTGCAAATAAGGCAGGTTTTTGCCGAACTCCTGCTCTATGCTGCTTGACTTCAATACCGGCAGCCGTGCATTGCGGGCTACTTCCGTCTGCACCTCATCAGATAGAATCGTGGAAATGACTTGAAACGCTTGATCTTTATATTTGCTCTGCGCCGTGACGTGAAGAATCCACTCATCCACCTGCATGCCGGTGTTGGGGCGTTCTTTGAATGACGGGTACTGAGCCAAATCCCAATTCAAATCCTGCGCATCCTTCAAATTCGGAAGCATGTTAACGGAAGTGAACATAGCGAGCGTTCGTTCTTTCATAAACTGATCCGTACCGGCGCCAGCCAAACGAGGTGTATTATTTCCGGGAATATCATAGATGCTTTTCAGTAATTCGAATATTTTTTTCCAGTTATCATTGTTCACAGTCGGCTTCTCTGTTACCGGATCGACAAAGCCATACGATAGCACGGAAGCCATGCGGGTCGATTTATCCGGCTCCAAGCCCCGATACTGCACGCCGCCGTCGATGCGCGTCACTTTTTGGGCCAACTCTCTGACTTCCTCCCAAGTCATGCCGTCCTTCGGATATGGAACACCGAATTTGTCAAATATATCTTTGTTATAATAGAGACCGCTGAAGTGCATCGTCCATGGAAGCCCGATTAAGTTATTTTGCCGGCTTGCCGATTTTACCGATTCAACGGCGATCGGGTCCAACCGCGAAAGGTCGAAATTGAATTTTTTGATCAGCGGTTCCATATTTTCTTCCATTCCGGTTCCTACAAACCGGTAAATGATCGGGGAGGCGGTCATCACCAAATCCGGTATGTTGCCGGCAGCCATCAGCTTATCAAAACCGTTCTCCGGCTTTGACAAGTCAATGGGTTCGATTGTAATGTGCGGATAGCGCTTTTTCATTGGCTCCTCAAAGTACTTCTGGAACTCCCCAGGTCCAAGCCATCCCATACTAATACCAAATTTGATCGTGACGGGCTCGGTCGAAACCTGAGGCGGAGCATTCTTCTCACCAGCGGGCTGCTCACCGGCCGTTTTACCGTCATTTCCGCCGCTGCAAGCGGTTGCAAACAATAATAGTGACAGTGCGGCCATTCGTTTCATTCCCATGTCTTTTCCCCCATTCATCAATGTTGGAGCGAAGTTTCACACGTCTCGGCGAACGATTACAATATGCCATATGTACGGGCAAATCGAAAATAGTTCAGTATTATGCCGGAGTCACCGCCACGGTCGATCCGTGATGGTATAGGATGTCGTCTTGCAGGCAGGAGTTCCGCCCGTTGCCGTTGTGCAGAATAATAAACAATGCCGCTGATGAGAACCCGAATGTGCTTATACCTACGGAATCCCACAGGATGCTAGCCACCCTCCCAATCTTGGGCGACTAACCGCCAGCCACAGGGGAGATCCCGATCCTTAAGTGATCTTCAGGTCGTCATGCATCATCCTGCGGGATTCGCATTCACCCCATCTTCCTCCTCTAAACAATACGCCCATGTCCTTCGAACGGATAGTCGATCGTAATACGCCCCGCCTGACAATCGCCAATGCCGCTGTAAAGATCGGACTTGCCGTCCGGACGCATAACAATTCCCGAAGTAAAGACGCAATCGACTAAATGTGGTGCCTTGGCAGGTCCCGGCGGGTAGCAGGAGCGACTTCCGATCAAACGAAGATCCGAGGACTCTCGGGTGGTTGGATCGAAGACGAAGGCCATGTTCAGGTACACCTTCACTTCCCCTCCATTCTCATCCATATCCTTGTAGCAAATGTGGCCGATGATGCCGATTTTGCCGCTATCAAGTAGATAAGCCTGATTAACGCCTCCCCATTCACCTTCCCCGAAGATGCCGTAAATGTACGGTGCGTTCTCAATGACGTCTGCAGTTAACTCTTCCAGTCTATCAATGACCGTGAAGCCGATCATTGCTTCGCTCCCATATTTGCCTCTAGTCTCCGCGCCACGTGGACGCGAGAAGACACCGATCTTGCCATCCGACAACGGAACAAGGCGAATATCTTTCATTCTGTTAGGTCCGGTAGTGAAGTAGTACAAATTGTGGAGGTCGGTACCCCGGAAGAAATAACCAAAAAACGTACTGTATCTTCCACTCTGATATTGCACATGAGTCCCTCCCATTACTAGCTCATCGCCGATCTCACTGATGAAAGGGTCCTCCAGAGTATAGATCATGCTATCCTTCACCACGGTCCATTCATCCTGCCCCGTCTCCTCGAACAGGCGGACCCAAGAGCGGGCCCACTCTTCACGGCGTTCTACCCGTCCGAACAAATAGCGCTTCCCGTCCCGTATGAACGGAATCGAAATATTGTAGACATCAAAACCGTCTACACCATGAAATACCAGTGTCTGGCTCTCATAGATCTTTTTTGCCGCCTCAAATTCAATTCTTTGCGTCTGCAGGGTCAAATTTCTTCACACCTTCCTTTTGATTTCGACTCGCTTATTTATTTTAGAAGCCTGATATTCTTCGATGAATTGCTCCAGGTATCCGTAACTACCTTATCCATACCATATTACCCATTTTTTCCAGCTATGCCAGGAAAGCCTTGTCGTATTGTCATTCACGTAAAAAAAGAACCGGCTTCCGATCAAACAAATCGATGATGCGCTTTCCAAAAGCCGGTCCATCCAGTCCTCTTCTATGGCGAGGTTTGGGCACGGTGTAAAATGAACTTTTTTCCTGGAAGAGTCACTGGCCGGCCATCTGCTTGCGGTATTCTTTGGGCGAGACTCCCGCTATTTTATTGAAGATATGCGTGAAATAATTGGAGTCGTTGAAGCCGGTGGCTTCGGAAATTTCGAATATTTTCATATCTGTACTTTTCAGCAGAAGCTTCGCTTTCTGTACGCGCAGGTTCTGGATATAGCCGGTTACACTTTCCCCGGTTTCCTTTTTAAACAGATTACTGAAGTAGCTGGGGTTGAGATGGACATGGGCCGCCACCTCGGCCAAGCCGCATACCCCCATGTATGACTCTTCAATAAACCGGATAGCCTGCTTGACCGGATTATCATTCTTGCTGGCAAGCCAGTTATTGTGTGACCGCAGGAATTCATGGATGTATCCCTGCAGCCATACCGCAATATCATCCGGCGTCACACATTTGTAGACAGTATCCCACTCTATGGGGCGCACAGCCATTTGCCATTCGGGAAACTGGACCTGCACTAGCCGAAGAATGGCAGCAGCCAGCAGCAGCGCTTCAATCTTGGCGGTTTGCGGGGGCAAATGGCTGATCCGGACGACTTGCTCCTGCAGCTCACGACTCAGCCGGCTGTTATCCTCCGACATAAGCCAGGTTACAATTTCCTTCTCCTTCTCGTAAAGCGCCGTCTGGTTGAGCAGTGATTCATTGGCAGAACCGTGGTCCCTGTCCCCTTCCCGGCAATACCGTCTGTAGCCCTGACGCAATTCCTCCGTACTGGCGCATAGCCCTTGTCCGCTGTATTCAAGAGCCAGCCTCAGATAATGATGGACCGAGTCGGTGAGTATCTGCGGCCATGAGGGGAATGTATCCGGCCGGGAAGCACTCCGGTCCACCAATAAAGCCCACTCCGATGCATTCATGGGAAACAGGCGAAAGCCGCCGGGAAACCATTTATTCAAGTGCTCCCCGGCAATATTGGCGAAAGCAAATTGCAAAAGCGGCACATCCTCGGCGGAATAATGCTTCTCTGGAGGAAAATAGGTGGGAATACGGAGAAAATGCAGCTCACATTGCTTCATCCGCTTCAGCAGAGCCTCCACCTCTTCACCGTTGCAGGGCATGCCCATAATAGCCGAGCGCAGCTCGCTGTCTTCATGCTGGCGCTTCCAGCCCTCCACCAAGAACTGAGACTGGCTTTCTTCAATCAGCTGCACATAAATCCGATCAAGTACGCTTAATATATCCGTTTCCACACAAGGCTTCGTAATAAAGTCCACCACGCCGAACTTGACGGCGGACTGGGCATACGAAAAATCCTTGAATCCGGTTACAATCACAATCTTCGTCAGCCAGCCGCGGCTTCTGATTTCTTCTGCCAGCTGCAGACCATCAATATGGGGCATCCGGATATCGGTCAGCAAGAGATCCGGGACACATTTCTCCATCATTGACAAGGCGTCCCGGCCATTGGCCGCTTCCCCAGTCACCACCCACTCGGCGGACCGCTTCCCCACCAGTTTCAGCAGCCCCTTGCGGAAGTTAGGCTGATCCTCTGCAATAAACAACTTGCCCTTCACCCGTTTCCCTCCTCATGACTCCCCAGTGTCCCGGATTTAATAGGAAGCGTCATGTGAACAACCGTTCCTTTCCCTTCACTACTGGTAATTTCCACCCCATATGCGGGTCCGTATACCAGTTGAATGCGCCTCAGCACACTTTTGTAGCCGATTCCTGTCTTATCGCCGTCCGGCAGCACAGCCTCCGCCTCTGTCAAGGCTCTCAAGGTTTCTTTATCCATACCGCATCCGTTGTCAGCCACTACGATATGCAGTGCCTCATTTAACAGGAACGCTTTAATCCGCAGCACCCGGTCTTTCTCCATATCACGGAAAGCGTGTACAAAAACATTTTCCACCACCGGCAGCAAGAGGGATCGCATCATCCGCAGACTCAGCAGGGACTCCTCAGCTTGGATAATGGTTTCAATCTCGCCAGTGAACAGCTCTGTCTGGATCTTGATGTAATTGCGGATCTGGTGCAGCTCTTCGCCAAGAGTCGTATCCGTCTGGACAGATTTGAGGGAATACTTCAACATCTCCGAGATGGCGTTGATCAGAAGCGCCGTCTCCTCCTGATCGTTGCTGTACAGCTTCCAATACAGCTCATTGAACAGGTTGTGCAGATAATGAGGGTTTAGCTGTGCCTGGATGGCCTTCAGCTCCGATTCCCTCTGGCTGATCTGGGCCAGATATACCTTATTAATCAGTTCGCTCACTTGCTCCGCCATGCTGTTGAAGCTGTCTCCGATGAAGCCCAGCTCATCGCCGGAATCCACTTTGACACGGACCGTGAAATCGCCGGAACGCAGCGTACGCAGTCCCTGCATCAGATGGGCAAGAGGAGTGAGGAGCGTCCGGGTGGAAATCGTAATAAGTAACGCACTGAGCAGGATCACGCCGATTCCGGCAAATGCCAATACTTGGATGATATCTTTATTTTTCCTCTGTATCTCCTGTAAGGAAGCCCCTCCATATAGGGTAAAACCTGCCGGAATCAGCTCGTGGCGGACAAACAGATAGGTGATGCCATTCATTTTGACATAACGAGGATAATTTGCCTTTGTCAGTTGCAATAGTTGCTCCATCTCACTCTGATCAGTATTGGAGTAGAGCACACCGCCCATAGGCTCCAGCAGCAGCACCTTGCCGCTGCCGTTCTCCGTAAGATCCCGCAGCACTTTGGATACCAGGCTTTCCTCCATCACCATCACCATGGTGCCGTACGGGATCAGCTTCTCATTGAGCATCCGTCTGGCTGCAACCAGAACCGTTCTCCGGCCGTCCGGATCAATGGTACTGGCCGCCTCGGCCCGGCCCCAGACCATATTCCCCCGATGGGGCTTAAGCTTTTCCATCATCCTGGTCAAGTCATCCGTTCCCGGCTCTCCTGACGCACCGATTTTGGAGAGAGCCGTCATTTCCCCGTTCTCATTGTACAGGAAAATGGAACGGATGGACGGCGCATCCACCAGCAGCATATTCAACTGCTCTTCTACATACTTGCGGTTCTTGAATTGGGTGTAGGAATCGCTTACGGGAACGATGTTCTCCTTGAGAAACAGTTCGATGGACGGGTTCAGGATAATGGATTGGGATACGCGGTTGATTTCCTGGAAGGACATCTCCAGTCTGGCCAAAGCCTGTTCGTTGGCGATGGAGAACTGCTTGCTGATTTCATCTTCCATTAACTGGATATTTGACCGGTAGACCATCCAGCCTGCCAAGGCAAAGGCAAGTGTTACCATACACGAGAGCAGCACGATCAGTTTGATCTTGAAGCTGCCCTTTATTTTTCCTGCTATATAACCCGGCCAGCTTGTCGGACGCAGTCGGCTCCCCTCCCCCCTTTGAATTTCATATTGTATTATAAAACGGTTCCTTCCAAGCAAACAACGTTTACATTTTACCTGTCTACGTAGGAAGGAAACGCTTCACGTTCCGATCCGGTTGACCTGTATTATTTTAAAGCTTCATACAAGGCAATTAGAGCAAGGGACTGTCCGTATGCCATTGGCATAATGGTAATGTTTTTATAATGGTCTTTGTCCATTCCCATACCGGTTCCGGCCGACACATTCATCACGGTTCCGTCACCGCTGATATTTTGACAAACCGCCTGGATGGCCTTGTCTGCAACAGCCTGATAGGAGGAATCCAGAATACCGGTTTTTATGCCTTTTAGGATACCCGCGGCAATTGCGGCCGATCCGGATACCTCTTCATAGCTGGTTGGGTCTTGCAGGACGGTGTGCCATAGGCCTGAAGCGGCCTGGAGAGGAACCAGAGCGTTGACCTGGGCCTTATACGTATCAACCAGAAATTGACGGACACCCGGGTTCATCGTATCCTGGCAAGTTTCCAGGTAATCGACGAGGCCGTAGGTGAACCAGGAATTGCCGCGGCACCAGAAGATACTGCCGAAATTATCATTGCGCTCGAAGCTCCAGCCGTGGAAGAACAGTCCGGTATGTTTGTCGAACAAGTACTTGATATGGAGCAAAATCTGGTGTACTGCTTCTTGCTCCCACTCCGGCCGATTGAACTTGCGCCCGGCCTGGTTCAGAAACAGAACCGCCATAAAGAGCGTATCAATCCATAGCTGCTCATTGTGCAAGTGGATTCCATCCCGGTTACCAATGGCAGTGACTGTATGCTGGAAGCCGCCTTCTTTGGTTTTGGGCAGCTCATGAACGAGCCAGTCCGCATGATCCCGGCATAGCTGTTCCAGCTGCTTGGAAGGCTCAAGCTGATCCAGGAGCAAAACCAGAGCCAGATAAGGGGCGGTCGTATTAATGTTTTTTGACGGCAGGCCGACCTCCATATTGCGGGAATACCAGTTCTGAAAAAACTCCATATAGCGAGTATCGCTGTAATACTTCTGCAGCTTGTACAGACCATAAAGACCGACGCCCTGGGGCCAGTCCCATTCCTCAATTCCGAAATCCCGTTGGACAATCCCTTTTCTTGTATCGGCCTGGACCGCAGTTTTATCCTTTTCATAGTCGCTGCCGCCCAGATTCATAAGTTTGTCCACTACCAGTCCGATTTTTTGAAGCAGCATTTCATTTGTCATGATTCATATACTCCTTCTCATATAAATTGTTCCGAAAGCAAACTTGGCCCGGCCTTTGCCGGACCAGGTCCGCATTTATCCTATTCCAGGCCCTTCAGCCCTTACTTGTGTTGGGAGCGGACCAACTCCAGGATATCCTTGCCGAGGAAGGCTCTGTCCTTATTTTCTTTATACCAGGTATTCATAAATTCCTCGATCTGTTTGCCGCCGCCTCTCTCCCAGGCAGCTTTGGCATCTGCAATGGCCTGCTCAGGGGTATATTGGGCCCCGCCAATAATGCCTTTGGTAAAGATGTCCTTCATTTCCTTGTCGATATTGGTATTGATCACTACCAAATCGCTCGGCAGGGTAGGCATATGCTCATAGTGACTCAGCGCGGGATACTGGGCCTCGGGATTAAGCAGAAACTCGTCGGCTTTCTTCAGCATGTCCAGACCAGCCTTCTGGTCAGGATCATTCACGTCGAACGCAGTGGTGGAAATCAGAAGCGGATTCTCTGGGATTGAGTAGAACATGGAGTAGTCCATGGCCCAATCCAGTTCCTTGGCATTCTTCGCAGGATCAATGACCTTTGGAAAACCGTCCTCGCCTTTCTTCCAATGCTCTCCCTCTATTCCTTTCTTCAAAATAAGGGCGTTCTCCGGCTTGATGATGAAGTTAATATATTCCATAGCTGCCTTGGGATCCTTGGCCGCGGCATTGATCACCGTGGTCATTTGAACCGGATTGACCACATGATGAACGAATTGTCCCATTGGAGACTTTGGCTCCGCCATCGGCGCAATCTCCGCCCCCGGAACAACCTTGCGGAGCGTTTTAACGTCCGTTACCGTATTCTCAAACCAGTTGGTGATAGCAGGAGGAAGGTAAACGCCTATTTTTCCGTTCAGAAAATCCTGCTTGGCTTTGGCTCCATTCTTGTCCGCCAGGTAATCCTTATCGATAAGCCCTTCTTCAAATAATCTTTTCTTGAACTTAAGAGACTCCAGCGAATTATCCCAAGTCCTTACAATTTTGTCATCATTGGAGATTTTCCAGCCGTACGAGCCGAACATGGAATCCACCATGCCGTCCGAGGTGTAGCTCATATTGGTTCCATAAGTATCCTTCTTCCCGTTGCCGTCAGGGTCCTGCTCAACGAATGCTTTTAGAACGACAAGCAATTCGTCGGTGGTCTTCGGAACCTCTAGCTTCAGCTTTTTCAGCCAATCCATCCGGATAAAGGCTACACTCTGCAGGTGGGGCTCATTAATTTTGCCGATTTCGTAAAGCTTTCCGTCCGGCTTGGTGCCTATTTTGCGAAGCTGGGGGTACTTCTCCAGCAGCTTCTGGTATTCAGGGGCATATTGCAAGTAATCATCCAGAGGCATCAATTGCTTCTGCTGGTACAGGGAATTCCTGAATCCCGTATCATAATCATTGACAATATCCGGCGCACTGCCCGATGCGAACAACACATTCAGCTTCTTGACTGCCTCTGCCCGGGCCACCGGCACATACTTGGCCGTAACGGGAGAATGCTCATTGATCCACTTGGTCCAACGGTTGTCCTCAACCGTTCCCTCCGCTGCAGGAATATTGCCTCTGTCATAATTGGAAACGGTAATTGTGGCTTTTCCTTCAGCTTGCCCTCCTGCCCCTTCTTCCTTTTGGCTGCAACCAGCTGCCCCTGCCGCCATAACCGCCGACAGTCCCAGCGCTAACGTGATCTTCATTTTTGGTGCGAATGTTTGTCCAAACATGTGGAATCCCCCTCATCCTTCTATGATTTATTTCATTGTTGCCGCTAACCCTTGATTGAGCCAAGCATAATGCCCTTGACAAAATATTTCTGCAGGAACGGATATACCACCAGCATGGGCACAACCATAACCATAACCCCAACCGCTTTCAGCTTTTCGGATACCATCTCCTGCTGCTGCATCATATCCATGGCCGACATATTAAAGTTCCCCTGAATTTGCAGCATCCCCTGGACGATAACAGTAAGATTCTGCAAATTCGTCTTATTGATGTAAAGAATAACACTCATGAACATGTTCCAGTAGCCCACTCCGTAGAATAACGTCAGCGTAGCCAGCATGGGAAGAGACAAGGGCAGTATGATGCGCATGAGCAGTTGGACCTCGCCGCAGCCATCCATCTGGGCGGATTCCGCCACTTCACCCGGGATGCTCTCAAAATAGCTTTTCATAATCAGCATGTTATAGGTGCTGATCAGCCCGCCAAGCCAGAGGGACCAGTAAGTGTTGGTCAAATGCAGGCTGTTCATGACCAGATAGGTAGGGATCATGCCTCCGCTGAAAAGCATGGTGAACAATGCAGCCGTTGTGATCGGCTTGCGGGCATACAGGTAACGGCGGGATAAGGGATAAGCCGTCAGCACCGTGGCCAGCATGCTCAAGGCCGTTCCACATAAGGTAATGATCACGCTGTTGGTAAAGGCGCGCAAGGCTGGCGTATTCTCAAAAAAGTATTGGTAAACGGTGAAATCAAGCCCCACCGGCCAGAACCAGACCTGGCCCAGGTCAACCGCGTGCCCGGAGCTTACGGACAGCGCAATCAGATGCAGGAAAGGCAGGATGCAGGTGAGCGAAGTAATGATCAATACCACGTGAATAAGGATGACAAAAATTTTTCCGCCTGTGGATTCTCTCAAGAGCATTTCCCTCCCTTCTTTAGAATAATCCCTGATCGAATTTACGGGCCAAGGCGTTGGCCGATAGCACAAGTACCAGGCCGACGAAGGATTCAAACAAGCCCATGGCTGTGGTCAGGCCGAATTGGGCCTGCTGCAGCCCCACTTTGTACACGTAGGTGCTGATGACCTCCGCTTTCTGCAGGACAGTGGGATTCTGCAAATTGTAAACCTGGTCAAACCCTACTTCCATCAAACGGCCCATGCCAAGAATCAGCAGCAGGATAATCGTAGGACGGATACCCGGCAGGGTGATATGCCAAATCTGCCTAAGCTTGCCTGCACCGTCCATCCCCGCGGATTCGTAGAGGCTGGGGTCAATGCCGGAGATAGCGGCGAGATAGATAATAGCGCTGAAGCCCATCTCCTTCCACATGCCGGAGCCGACAAAGATGGCGATCCATGAGTTTGTGCGGTACAGGAATGGCACCGGCTCCATCCCCCATTGGCCCAGCAGCTTGTTGATGGTGCCGCCGTCGATGGAGAACAGGGTCAGGATAATGCCCGCAACGATAACCCAGGACAAAAAATGTGGCAGATAAATAATGGTCTGAATCCAGCGCTTCAGCCAGCTCTTCCGAACCTCATTCAAGGCAATGGCGATAAGAATCGGCGCAGGGAACCCGAAGACCAGGTTCAGAACGCTTAGGGTGAGGGTATTCCAGATAATTTGCAGCGTGACGTTGGACTGGAACAAAATCTCGAAATATTTCCATCCCACCCACGGACTTGACCATATGCCATCGTGAAAGTTGTAGTTCTTGAAAGCTATCACAAGACCGCCCATAGGCAAGTAGCGGAATATCAGATAATAAAGCACTCCCGGTATAAGCATGACAAATAGCGGAATATTCTGCCGAAACCGCTTTGTCTGGTAAAAAGCCTCTTTGGCTGCCGGTACTCTATCTGTTCCTACGGCGGCAGGCGTCGTTTTCATGGCTTCCCCTTCTTTCCTGATGAAAGTTTTTGTTGGATGTGATGCTTATAATGTACCGCGGTTCGTCCATTCCGGGCCTTAAAAATCTTTAGGTCTTTCTGTGCGATTTTTGTTTCTCCTTCAAATCAGCAGGGAGCCTCACGGAAAAGGGCAGCACTGGGTCCTTTTCAAAAGTCATCAGCCGAACACGCCCTATGCCCGCTTGGAATACCGTTCCGCCAACATCCCCCCTCCGCAAATCCTATGCCCTGACAAATCCGCCTATGCGGAACGCAAAAAACCAAGGAGCCGGGCGGGATGTTCCCTCTTGGCTCCTTGGTTTTTTTACCTGTGATCCACTCAATGGCTTTAGTTGCTACGCCAGGCTATAAAGCGCACGATCATGGCGGATACTTCCGCCCGGGAGACAACACTGGCAGGCTCCAGAACGTTCCCTGGTTTGCCGTTAAGAATACCTGCCGATACAGCCCAATCGATGGCATCATTTGCCCAAGCGGACACTTCGCCGCTGTCTGCAAAGCTTTTGCTATTGCTGCTTGCAGCAGGCAGTCCAGCGTAACGGTGCAGGATAGCAATCAGTTGTTCCCGGGAAATAGAAGCTTCAGGGGTACTGCCATCACTGATCCCGGAAGCGGTAGCCCAGTCTTTCGCCTTGCTGTACCAATATTCCCCGCCTTCGGTCTCAACGTCATGCAAACGGGCCAGACGGTAAATAGCATGGCGCGTCAAGTCCCGGGAGAAGGATTTGCGACGGTATTCCCTTCCACACTCAACCAGGTTCTCCCATTGTCGGAGGACCACTCCATGGAGGGGTTGACCCCGGTGATGCTCCATCATTGGCCCCAACCGCTGTTTCATTGCTGCCCTTCGGGCGCAGCCTTCGGTCCTCCGATAACCATCGCTTTGAAATCGTCAAAGTCGATGGAGGCGTTGGCATAGCCATCGATGCCGAACCGCTGGCCGGTCAGCTTGTCGCCGCCTGTGTGCCGGAAGTTGTAGTCAGTGGCCACCTCAACATCGTCTATATAGACGGTATAAGTCTTGGCGTCCCAGTTTGCCACCATTTTGATTTTGTACCATGTATTGTACTGAAAGTCTTTGACTTTGACCTTTGTGGACGGTCCATTCTGGACTACAATTTTCCCCATATCAAAAGCCGTGACCATGGAATAATTGCCTGTGCCGCTGTCATTTCGCATCATGGCGCCATTGGCGTACTGGAAGCTGGTGTTTAGTCTGGCACGGTATTCGATGACGATGCGCTGATCCGCCTCAGCCTTAACCTCGCCTGCATACGGTAGGAGCAGGTTTGCCTTGCCCGAGGTAGCGGTTGTAGTCAGCCGGAGGAATTTATTCCCGGCCTCTTCCTGCACAGTGGCGGTAGCGCCATTGGTTAGATCTTCGGTGGTAATGCCGTAAGGGTATTTGCCAACCGTATCGCCGGAGAAATCCCGGTAAGCGTTATATATTACGCCGTCCCGAATGCTGTTCAGCGAACCTAACAAAGCTGCTTCCGCTTGAGCAAGCTTATCCAGTTCCTCGTTAAACTGTTCTTTACTCAGATCGGCGTTTGCAGCCATTTCTTCCGCCTTGTTCACTTCGGCCACGAAGGCATCATACTTGGATTGGCTATAGTTGCCCAGCCCGTCACCCAAAGGATAGGAGAAGTTGGCCAGCTTGTTTCGGAGTTGATTCACAATCTCATCAAGGCCCCATCCCGGAATAACGTTTACGGAAACGGTGGAAGGAAAATCACGGCCATCCAGCTTCAGGGTGACAGGCACCTGAACAGTACCAAGGGAGTTGAGGTCAAGTCCCTCCGGTTCCCAGCTGACAACCTCAGCCTTCTTCGGCTGGCTGTTGTAGACAACATCAACAACGCTGGGCAGCTTAGGGGCCACTCCGGAAGGAATCTTCACTACTGAAGTAACCTGAACCACATCAGAAGCTGCAATAACGGTCAAGTTGCGCTCTGCTTTCTTGCCGTTGTATTCTGCTGTAATAAGAGCTGTGCCCGGTTTAACCGCATATACCGATTGGGTCACAGAATCCGAATCAATCCTGACCACCCCAGGATCGCTGCTGGTATACTGGGCAGTCGCTGTCACATTCTGAACCTCATAGTTGTTATAGTGTGCCGTTACCTGCAATGGTCCGCTTGTCTGCCCGCTGGTCAGGATGCGGTGCAATCCGCCGAAGGCGACCGACTGCACAGCTCTAGGATCCGCAGAAACGGTAACCGTGGCTGTGGCCGTTTTCCCGTTATATGTGGCGGTGATTGTGGTACTGCCCGCACTTACAGCCTTAACCCTAACCCCACCGTCAATAACGGCGACCTTCGTATTGGAAGAACTGAAGATTGCTCCTGTGTCAACAGCGGTATAGGTAGCGTCTGTTACGGTATACAGGGGCAAGCTGCGGGTTTCACCCAATCCGAGCGTGTACCCCGGGGCATCGAATAGCATTTCCGAGGTTTCCAGCTTAAATATATCCAGGCTGTCGATTTCGGCAAAGTTGTTCCCCTTCGAGAAGCGGAGAATATTGTCGCCTTCCTTCAGAAAGACCTTCGCCGCGGAAAGTCCCCAACGATTCACGCCGGAATAGACGATGTTCAAATTGACGCCAGAGTTCCCGTTGATCGACAAAATATGGGAAGCATCGGCCGCATTGGGCGAGCCGTTGGCATTGCGCACGGACAGCATATAAAATCCCGTCTCCGGCACATTGACAGTAAACTGGGCATAATCACGAGCGTTCTTGATGTTGGCGACCTTCATCCCGCCGGAAGCGGTGGCCTCCATCCGGACAGCGGGAGAGGTTTCACCGCCCGGATCCTTTACCAGCAGCGCGTTTTCCGCTTCATAGCGCTTCCGCGACGGCTCGCCCGAAGGCGTGGCAATCGGCAGGTTCGGATCGGCAGGCTCTCCCAGGTATGGTGTATTGTCTGTATTCCAGGTGAATTTCTGCGTGTGGACTTTGCGGGTCCATCCCGCTCCTGGCCAGCGGGCCGCATGGTAGATAATCCAGTCCTCTGTGCCGTCAGGAGACGTGACAATGCTGTGATGGCCCGGGCCATAAACACCGTTGGCGCTGGAGAAGATCGGCTTGTCTTTTTTCACCCAAGAGTCCGGATTCATCAAATCGTCGCCGATCTTGGTTGTGATCAGCCCGAGACAATAACTGTCGGTCCAGCTTCCGTTTGCGGAATAGACCAGATTGATTGTGTCGCCCTTTATCGTGACTTGCGGGCCTTCATTGATGCGGGCCGGGGACGATTCCCAATCATATTGAGACGTGGAGAGCAATACCCGTTCCGAACTGATGGTCCGCGGATCACTCATCTGTGCGATATATAAATTTTGGAAGCTTCCATCCGTTCCTTCCCAACCGGACCAGATGAAATAATGCTGCTCGCCCACCGTCAGCACAGTGCCGTCGATCGCCCAACGGTCGGCAGGATCGGTAATCTTCCCTTTGAACTCCCAGGAGCCGGTCAACGGATCTTCGCTCGCGTTCTCCAGCACGTACATGCGGTGGTTTGCGTTGGTTCCGTTGTCGGCTGCAAAGTAAATAAACCATTTGGATTGGCCGTCGGTATCTTTGAGATAATGCATTTCCGGCGCCCAAACATTGGAACTGTACATAGTGCCCTTAACCGGCGACCAGGCCAGACGCCTCTCGCCCGCCTCCAGGCCGGTGATCGTCTTCGCTCTACGGATCATGACGCCGCTAGCGTTGGCAAAAACGTTGTAGTAATAGCCATCCGTGTGCTTGTAAACCCAAGGGTCGGCTCCCGTCTGCATGATGACATTATAGAAATCGGACACATTCTTCCCCTCCTGTGAAAACGCCGGCATCGAATCCGCCGTACCCGGCGACGGCTCTGCAGCCCCGGCTAATCCGCTCCATTGCGGCAGCATCAGCAGCACTGCGAGACAAAGCAGTAGATGTCTGAAGTTATTTTTGACCATGTACAATCCTCCTTGGAATCATATCATCCTATTGTCTACGGCGTTCGTGCTACCTAGAGAAGCAATAGATTATCCGCGGTACGAACTGTAAAATCACCTCCCTTCAGCCCAACTGAGACTGATCAACGCAGCTTTGCTTGTCTGTTATCTTGCTGATGACAAGCTGGAATTCTTTTCGGGGAGCCCGCAGGGATCTATCCCATCACCTCACAACAAACAAACCAATTGTCCACATTTTTCAACAATTTCCTCCTTAGGGATTTTATGTGGAGCTTTCGGCAGACAGGAATGATCGCTCGCAATAAATCGCTTTCATTTCACTATGAGCTTTGCTCCATGGATGCCTACACTATACTGTGACCCTTCCTTTCTAGACCTTAAGATTCTTTAGGTCTTTCTGTACGATTTTTGTTATTTACCAGCAGCCGGACAGTCCGTTTGAAAGCGGAATTACTACAATCACAAACGGATAATGGCAAGACTAAAAGGCATGAGTCCAGTACAGTACCGAACTCATACCCAAAACACTACCTAACCATACATTGTCTAACTATTGCTGGTGCCGGTAGACTGATGCTTTTTAACGATGACGAGCTCAAATTCGCCGTTATGATCTCAAGGGACTTGAATTTCAACATCGCCATACTCGCTAGTTACCGTTTTCTTGCTCTTCCATTACGGCTATTCGTTGTCGCCTTGTTCTTCACGTCATGCTTCTCGTAACCAAGTTCGGTGTCGAGTTCCGCTTCCAGCATGGACTGCAGCGTTTCAGCAAACAACTCCTTAAGAGCGGACTGAACGTCATCCTTGGTCTTTAGATTATTTTCTTTTACAAACGCCTTTACTTGTTCCTTACTGATCGAGCCATTGCAGCCATCCTCTCAAACCAGCCTTTCTATCATTTTTTACAGACTCTACGAAAAGGCACCCGCCAGTAGGTATCTTTTTGTCTTCCATATCGTTATCCTTCCCGCCGATACCGCAATCTGAAAGAAATATCGAAAGATTCCGTGTGCTACAATCAAAAAGTGTAAACCCTATAAACCAAAGGAGGAAATGATGATGAGTAACGCCAACAGTCAATATGAGAAGGGTATCCAGCCGATCATACCGCACTTATGGTTCGACAAAGAGGCAAAAGAAGCCGCAGAATTTTATTGTTCCATATTTCCGGATTCCATTATTACGAGCATGACGACCTTGCACAATACTCCATCGGGAGATTGCGATACTGTATCGTTCAACGTCTACGGACATCCGTTTATGGCCATATCTGCAGGTCCTTTCTTTAAGATCAATCCTTCGATTTCGTTTATAGTAAATTTCGATCCGTCTCGGGAAAAGAACGCAAGTGAAAAGATCGACGAGATATGGAATAAGTTGTCCGAAGGCGGATTGGCGCTTATGCCGTTAGACAAGTATCCGTTCAGCGAACGGTATGGCTGGGTTCAGGACAAGTTTGGTGTCTCGTGGCAGCTCATTCTTACGAATCCGGACGGTGAGCCGCGGCCCACCATTGTCCCCTCCCTGATGTTCACGGGCAATAACAGCGGCAAGGCCGAAGAGGCACGTGAGTTCTATCTCTCGGTATTCCGAAATGCACAACCTGGCGCCCTCTTCCGATATGGCCCTGGCCAAGAGCCCAACAAAGAGGACACGGTGATGTTTACCGACTTTATGCTGGAGAACACCTGGTTCGCAGCAATGGACAGCGCGTTGGAACACCCGTTCAACTTCAACGAAGCAATTTCCCTCATGGTCTGCTGCAAGACGCAGGATGAAATTGACTATTATTGGGAACAGCTTTCTGCCGCACCTGAGGCCGAGCAATGCGGCTGGCTTAGAGACAAATACAGCGTATCGTGGCAGATCTGCCCCGCCGAATTGAACGAGATGTTGGCGACGGGCAGTCCGGAACAACGCGATCGGATCACGCAAGCGTACTTGAAGATGAAAAAGTTTACGATATCGGAATTACAAAATGTTTTTCATATGAAATGAGCAATATGCTCATTATTTTAACAGGCTGCCGATGACTGGCAGCCTGTGTTATTATGCTATCGTACCGCATCATGCCGTGTATGTCATAGTGATTTAGCTTAATCGATCCCCGGTTTCCAAGTGAAAAAACAAAGCCTCTGACATATTCGGAGTAACGTACGTTATTTCGTCCTCCTCCAATCGAATCCCAGGGTCAGCACGCACGATGAGCGGCTGCTTCTGGTGAATATCCAAATGCAGGAACCGATCCGCACCCATTAGCTCGCTGTGCTTGTAGTATGCAGGGATCGCAGTCTGTTCGTCCGCCCCTTTAGCCAATTCCATATGCTCAGGCCGAATTCCGAGTGTTACCGTACGGTTAACCTGTTTGTGTTTGATTAGTAGACTTGCTGCATGCTCGGGAATTTTTAACCAAAATCGTTGGGTGTGGAATTCCAGCTTTCCGGGAATATTCTCAAGAACTCGGCCTTGGATAAAGTTCATTGGCGGCGAGCCGATAAAACTGGCTACAAACATATTGCTCGGTGTGGAATAAATGACTTCCGGCGTATCCACTTGTTGAATGACCCCATCCTTCATGACAGCAATCCGGTCTCCCATCGTCATGGCTTCGATTTGATCATGAGTGACATAAACGAAGGTCGCAGCAAGTGACTTATGAAGCTTAATGATCTCCATACGCATATGTGCACGCAGTTTCGCGTCCAGATTGGACAGCGGCTCATCCATCAGGAATACCTGCGGATTACGGACAATTGCGCGCCCTAAGGCCACACGCTGCCTTTGTCCGCCGGACAGCTGTCCCGGTTTGCGGTCTAAGTACGCGTCTAATTCCAAAATGCGCGCAGCCCGCTTCACGGAAAGATCAATCTCATGTTTCGGCAGCTTACGCAGCCTCAGTCCAAAAGCGATATTTTCATAAACGCTCATATTCGGATACAGCGCATAATTTTGAAATACCATTGCAATGTCCCGGTCCTTAGGTGGCAAATGGTTCACCAGGGTATCCCCGATATAGATCTCTCCCTCGGTGATATCCTCAAGTCCCGCAATCATGCGCAAAACCGTTGATTTCCCGCACCCCGACGGTCCTACCAGCACAAGAAATTCCTTATCTTCAATTTCCATATGGAAGTCCTTTACCACCGTATGCTTGTCCTTGCTATATTTCTTATATAAATGATTGATCATTATTTTGGCCATTCCATAACCTCCTGAGCCTTCAAAATGCTGCGAATAAGCAAAAAGACCCTGGAAATCAAAAGAAACAAGGCTGTTTTCACGCCTGTTTACTTTTGGGTTTTCTCAGAGTCTCCCACCCAAATGGTACAATGTATTTAGCATACATCAGGTTCATTATCGGAGTGTTATGCACATGTAAAGTAATTATAAATGCATCTACATTGATCGTGGCATCAACTGAATGAAACCTATATCAAGTAGCATACTGTTGGGGCAAAATGGAGGCATCCTGCCCGTTAGACGGAATAGTGTAACACAGCTGCCACGGCGTCTGCATTATGCTCCCGGTAGAATCAAAGGATTGCCAACCGAAACCTGTAAATTATTATTATATTGTATTCTGTATATAGGTGAGCTTCCTGTACTCACAAAACCACCCTTTCCTGTCGGAGCTAGAGGCCATTCGCGGAATTTGACAAGTACACACGAATTTCCGCCAAGCCGGTCATATAGTAGTGGGGAGGTGATTCATTGTGTTCAAAAAGAATTATCGCAGCAGCACTATTAGAGGCAAGCTGCGAGTCTGCCAATATTTGTCCGCGAATCGTTCGCTGAAAAATAACATTCCCCATACAAGGCTATTCACGCTCCCCAATATGAGAAAGATGCTGGCTAGCCATGCCTCGCTTTATATTAAACCGGATATCGGTTCGCACGGAATCGGCATCTTCAAGCTGACGCAGGCGCGAGGCGAGTTCAAGCTGCGTTCCTCGCAGCGGGGCAAACGGAGCAGCCCGTTCAATTCAGCGTCTTCCGTTTTCCAGCATATACAGGCGAAACGCCAGGGGCGAATGATTATTCAGCAGACGGTGTTTCTTGACCAGGTGGGAGAAAGACCGTACGACATTCGCGTTATGGTGCAGCGTAAGCCGGGAGGAAGCTGGACATGTACCGGGATGGCAGCCAAAGTCGGACAGGCGGGCATGATTACAACCAATTATTATCAGGGCGGAGAACTAATATCGATGGAGTCGCTGCATAATCGAAAAGGACTGTCAGAAGAACAAGGCAAGGCGCGCATCCGGCATTTAACCCGCAAAGCGCTGGACGTCGTACGGACGCTAAGCGCCAAACGATCGGGTATGCACGAGATGGGCGTCGATTTCGCCTACGACCGAAGCGGGTGGCTTTGGGTGTTGGAAGTGAACAGCAACCATCCTCAATTCCATCCGTTCAAAAAGTTCGACCGAGCAGCATACGACCGGATGATGCGTTACGCCCGCAGCTATGGCAGGAAAAGCGCAAAATAAGTAGTGCGAGGGCATTCGATAGCCCGGGTTGTCAAAGGGAAAGGTGAAAAAATGGGGGTCTGTAAAATGAAATGATATATAGGAACATTTACACAAATGTTCCTATATATGGCCATCGTTGGATTTTTATACTATTGTTACCCGTTAGCTCGGCTGACGGGCTTTTTATTGGATAAACGTTGGATTTTAATTGTCGTCTACCGTGTTTCCGCTAAGGGTTACCGCTGGTGAAGTGATGACGAGTACGCCGCCCGCTTCGTCAGTACCCGTATAGTAATTCTTCGATATATTGTTGTTGCTAAAGCGATTTGGTTTTTTATTATGTTATCAGGTGTAATCGAACTGCTCCCTCGTTATTGAATGCGAGTTCTTATGAACTATGTTCTTGTCTTCTGATAAAATCGTTCATCACCCTCCGTAGTACGCTTTCACCTTTGGCGGTATCGGCAACTTATTCTTCTTCAGAAGGGTCACCAGCTCATCACATATATCGAAAAAACCATATTGCAGGCTTACTTCTGCAAAGCTGGTTAGGTACCCAAGATAACCTGGGAATTCACAAGTAACCTGTTTAAGGTAAGGATCCGTTTTTGCTGATTCCCAGTGCTTTCGGAAGGCAAGTCGTTCCTCCTTAAAGAAGTCCATTCGATCTGCATGGATTGTCATCATGACCCAACCCTTGTTTGGGTAAGCCTCCGTCTTGAACAACTCTACTATCCTTTCATACGCTTCCATCGCTTCCCTTTTCTGTCCTGAGCGATAGAGGGTTGAAGCATAATTACAAAAATAATGTAGGTTCTTCGTTTCCTGATACAACTTCAGAAAATACTGGGCCGCGAGGGCTTTGCATTCCGTATTCTTAGAATCCGACAACTCATAGGCGACATCCTTTTTTTCACTCAGGTCCAAAGAATCGAAATCCATCGTCAGCAGCTTGTCCAGTCGATTTCTTCGTCGCTTTTCCAGACGCTCAAGCTTTTCTAACTCTCTTAGAAAAGAGACAACTTGAGGGGATTCGGAAAACCTTTCTAGTCTTGCCCGAGCCTTTTTCAAAACCTCTCCCACTTCGTCCACATATACTGTGGTTGCGCATTCAATCTCTATGTAACTGAAAAAAAGTGCAAGTTGCATATTCTCCATCTGTTCGTCGTGGTAGTGTTCCTCCAAATAGGCTAGGATGTTACAAGGAACCTTCCTGTTTTCTTTATATTGCTTTCTTACATCGAGAGGCAAGGTTTTTTCATCAAAGGGCTTTTTCAAAAGATGGCCTCCAATTCTCTATATTTCTTTTTCTTAACTTTCTCTATTAAGGATAAACAATCCACTACCCTTTCATTTTATCCATATTTTAGCACAATCCATTGAAGAAAACTGCCAATTAGCTGAACGACGATAGCCCCATTTTAAATAACTTTATTAACAAATTTAAACGACCTTATTAATCGGTTGTCTATCATCTAGGGACAGCAGCCAGCAGACTTTAATATTTATTATTGACTTAAACCATGGTTTAAGTCGTATCCTATTCTTGTCGACAATGAAAGAAACCATTTTTGGAGGCCTTCAGATGAAGTACTATTCCATTAGCGAGGCTTCGGCCAAGCTTAATATTCCGGAATCCACGCTGCGTTATTATGAAAAGAAAGGGTTGCTTCCGCTAATCGAACGCGATGAAGCTGGCCGGCGGTTATTTTCAGAGGATCAAATATCGCTGCTTGAGACCGTCATTCGTTTGAAAAACACGCACATGCCCATAAGTAGTATCAGGCAGTATATTGATTGGGTAATTGAGGGAGAAAGCACAATCCAGCTGCGGCTAGAAATGATGATGAAGCACAAGCAGGCCGTGCTGGCTGAAATCTCGCTGATGACGGAGGCCATGGAAGGAATTAACTTTAAAATTGCACGCTATACAAAACGAATGCAGGAAAGAAAAGAAGAATCATAAGGCGAATATCAGACATAATTAAATAATGAATCAAAGAACTCTATGGAGAAGAGGAACTCATAATGAAGCTTTCAGGAAATACAATCCTTATTACAGGCGGAAGCACTGGAATAGGATTAGCTTTTGCAGAACGCTTTATCAAAGCGGGAAATCGTGTTATCGTGTGCGGCCGACGTGAACAGGTGCTTCAAAAGGCGAAAGAACAATTCCCCAGCCTGATTACCCGTGTAATTGATTTGGACATTGAATCCGAACGTTCAGCATTGTTTGATTGGGTTACTGCGAACTATCCGGAAGTGAATGTATTAGTTAACAATGCAGGAATCCAACAACGCTTCAATGTATTAAAAGCGGACGCTAGGAGCAATTGGAGTTATTTCAGTAAAGAAATCACAACTAACCTGGAAGCACCTTTCCATCTCTCCATGCTGTTCGCTCCTTTTTTGGCAGCAAAAGAAGAAGCGGCTATCATTAACGTGACATCCGGGTTAGCTTTTACGCCATTTGCGATTGCTCCGATTTATTCAGCGACGAAAGCAGCCCTGCATTCCTTTACAATGAGTCTACGACACCAGCTTTCCGACACGTCTGTTGAAGTCATTGAGGTTGCTCCTCCGGCAGTGAATACGGAATTAGGCGGGGCCGGGCTGCATACGCAAGGGGAACCTTTAGATGCATTCGCAGATGGAATTTTCAAGGGGTTGGAAGAGGGCAAGAAGGAAATTGGCTATGGTACTTCGGTAAATCGTTTACGCATGTCGCGAGATGAAATTGACGAATACACAGAAACTATGTATAAATCCACGAAAAATTCTATCGAATAACTTCACTTACAAAAAGACTAAGGGCTGCCCAGGCAGCCCTTATATATTCTTCTGTGAAGCACGTTAATTCATAAACATTTACTGTTTTTGCTTGACTGTATTATAGATTTCCTGACCCTTAGTCTGCATTGTGTTCAGCGCTTCATCTACGGACTTCTTTCCGTCAACTACCAGCTGGACCTCGTTTCCCGCCATTTCGTTGAAGGTTGCATAAAACTCCGAAGGTACCTGCTCCCCGGCTTGAAGACCCCGGTTACTCATTTTCAGCATATAAAATGGCTCCAAATCACGGCCATCCCGTTCCTTCACATAAGCGGTTCTTGAAAGAAAGCCGAATTGTTCGGTCTTGGCCAACTGCTTGGCCATTTCGTCGCTGTTAATGTATTTGACAAGCTCCCAGGCCGCTCTCGGGTTGGATGATTTGGCATTGATTGCGAAAATTTCGGATACGTCTATAGTGCTTGAAGCATCGGGATTCTTCGGATCGACCGGCACCGTAACGATATCCCAATTGACAGGATTGACATCCTTCAGTTCCTCCTTAGCCCGCACAATGTTGTTAATCATATAAGGAGATTCCAGAGTCATGGCGACCTTGCCGGTGACGAACAAGTCTCGTTTCAGCCAAGCCTCATTCGAATCGGCCGGATCACTTGTCTTACCGGTATAAACCGCTCCCGACTTTAAAGCATCTGCGGCCAAACCAAGTGCATGCTTCCACCCCTCCGATTGGAGAGTCACCGTCCCTTTAACGGGATCCATATCCTCTAATCCGTGTGTTGTTCCGATGCTGTTCATTAAATAGTAACCAAGAGCCTTATTCTCGCTTACAATCCAATCGGCAGAATTCCTGGCAAATCCGTAGATACGGTCATTCCCATGTCCATCCTTCGGGAATCGTTTGGCCAGCTGAAGCACTTCCTCCCAGCTCATTTTATTGTGCGGGAGCGGCACACCGAATTTCTCAAATAAATCTTTATTGTAGAACAGTGCCTGGCTGTAGAAGGACGGGGCCAAGCCGTAAATGTTACCGCCGCCCTTCGATTTGAGCAGATCCACGACGTTAGGCAAAATGTTTTCCGTATCGAACTTGTCCTGGCGGATAACAGGGTCCAGCTGATAAAGCCTCCCTTGTTCTGCCCATTCTTTAAATCTCTCCGGCGAATGGAATATAAGCACATCCGGCTGTTCGTCATCGATGAGCTTCTGAAAGCCCGGACCACTCGTATCCTGCATGGAGACAACCTGAACATCTATATTCGGATATTTCACAGAAAACATATTTCCGTACATCTGGAGAAAAGAATTTTTATCGTAATAAGCCACTTTAATACTCGCCTTTTCGTCTTTACCAAGCGGTTTTACCATATTGGAGGACTTTTCTCCTCCCGTCCCGGCTAAGCTGCCGGAATTCACATCCCGCCATCATGACGGATAACACCAATCCGGCGGTTAACCCCAGTCGACCTAATTTCATTACTATCCATCCCTTTTTGAAGATTAGCTAAAGTCTAACTATTCAGCTTTTCTGATCGGTTCGTCATATTCCAAATTGTAGAATTGTCCCTTTGAATTATATTGACCCATCACCGTGGGTGCGCCTGATTTGGTAAAATAAACGACGGCCATCATTTTAGGATCCTTGGCTGCTTGATAGCCTTCCAAATCGATTTTCAATAATTGCTTTGCCTGGACCTTCGCATTTTTCAACAGTTCAGCTTCGGTATATCCCTCTATGGTATCGAAGACGTCAGGGAACTTGTCTATCTTGTCCTGCAGGTCACTTGCATTTACTTTGAGAATTTTGCGGGTTCCCTTTTCCACGGTAACAAATACCGGAAACTTATCGGAAGCGGCAAAATGAAACTCATACGCCTCCTTGCCGTCCTGGACTATCAATAGCGGATTATTCAACGGCCCTTTCTTCAAGCCTTCCAGACCATTGCCGACAAATACGGATTCAGCCGTCTTTAGCGCATCCAAATCTACTTCCTCATTTGCAAGGCTCTTAACCACTCTGTGCAGCTTGCCGTTCTCCAGCTCGATGAAGGTATTATTGACACGGGTATTCAGATACAAGGCGCCGCTTTTGATAGGTGAATCATCCGGGAGACCGTATTGTACCGAGATCCCCACGGTATCGACTGCGATATTTTGGCCAGGGAATACTTGCTGCAGTGCCGCCTCCATCTCTTTTTTGTAGGAGTCCTTCAAATCGCTCCACTTCACATCCAGATGAACATTTTTAAGCTCTCCTCTTGCATTCAGCATGATTTGACTGTACTCGGACCCGTCCATCTTATACGTCATCCCGGAATCTTCCCCCATGCTCCACGGCTCTGGCTTGCTGAATGTGAAGGCATTGCCTGTGAAATCTCCCACTAGCTTGAGGATGCTGCTCATCAACGGAACATTCTTCAGAGATGCTGCCATTGCCGGCGAAACAAGAGCACTGCTGATGATGCAGACTCCCAATATCGCTGCTGCTGAAGTAACCATGAATGCCTTTCGCATACGATTGCTTTTGTTTGCAGTGAATGTCGGCTCCTCGAGCCTGCTCATTATTTTGTCGCTGAAGCTGTTGACAGGCATCTCCATCCTCTGAACGGTGCGTCGGATATGCAGCAAATTCCATGATTCAGGTTCGTTCGGCCACTTCCCCATTGGCTGCACCTCCTTCCTGTATCCTTTGGTTGATTAGTTTTTTTCGAAGCCGCGCGAATCTCTGACGCAGAGTTGCCGGTTTGCAGCCCATAATTGTGCCTATTTCCTCAAAGCTGTATTGTTCTACCACTCGAAGCAGCAAAATATTCCTCTCCTCCCAGTTCAGATGCATCAGCATTTCATTGACAGCTTGCTCGGTGTAATTAACATACGTTGGAGCCGATAAGTACAGCCGTTCTTTGCAAAGCGATAGAAGACGGTGCCAGCGGCTCTGCTTTCTAATAAGATCCACACAATGAAAGTACGCAATTTTGTAGAGCCATGTGAGCAAGGATGCCTGCTTCTCGTAACGGGACAAATTCTGATACGCCTTTAGAAATATTTCCTGTACCGCATCCTCCGCTCCCTCACGGCTTTTCAGAATACAGTAGCAATAAGTATAAATTTTCTTTTCATATTCGCGAATGATAATGGCATACGCTTGTTTATCGCCTGATACCACTCGTTCTATGGCAGCATCGATCGCTTCTGAATGATGTTCAACCTGTTGTGCCCCGGGGCTTGGTTGTTCCAATGGGATCACCTCCTGATGTTTGCCGGCATTACTATATTAAACGACCCGTGAAGCCCGAATTGTGACAGGAGTGAAATCTGGGTTAAGGTTAATTAAAATAGGGAGCAGCCGCCTTAAGCGATCCGCTCCCTTGTATATAATTGAAATGAGAAAGTCTATTATATCATATCGCGAAGAGTGCTGGTCTCTATGACCTGGGCAAAGGTACCCTGCAAGGAGGCCATAAAAGTATCATGAACGGTTTTTGCAGGAATGACTGTATCATCCCATACTAAATCTTTGGTGGTACAAGCCTCACCGAGCAAGATGACTTCATATCCCAGGCGGTGTGCGGTTCTCACAGTCGAATCAATGCAGATATGGCTCATCATGCCGCAAATGACTAACCGCGTTACATTCATCGAGTCAAGATGATGTTGCAGCTCCGTTTGAAAAAAGCTGTCCGGAGTATGTTTAACAATCACCTTTTCATCCGATAAGGGACATACTCCTTCATGAATTTGAATCCCTTCGGTACCGGGCAGGAAAAATGAAGCATTCTCCTCCAGGAGAATACACTGAATATGAGTGACTGGCAAACTCTTCGCCCGGAACAACGACAAGGCTTCTTGTGCATGGGTTACCGCTTTATCGGTATTGAATAACTCGTTTCTGCCTCCTTGGAAATAATCATTCTGAATATCTACTATAAGTAACGCTGTAGTCATGGTTCACGGCTCCTTTACCTGTAGTTAAATTTGGTTCTGAAAAGTATTATAGTATCGGTAAGGTGAACCGTGAATTACCCACTTTTTTGTGGGTATGGATTTTGCCATGGATACAATTTCTTAATAACTGATGCCTTTGCGGTCAAGAAGCTCGGTTTGCCCCAGCTCCACCATGTATTCAATGCCTATTTCCTGCATAATCAGTACCGCATCCAACAGCTTTCTTCCGCGGTCCGTCAGATAATATTCAACATGCAGCGGATAACCTTCCGTTTTGATTTTATCAACGATCCCGCAGGATTGAAGCTCTCTTAAATGCTGTAGCAGCATCTTCTGGGTGATCTGGTCAATATCCCGCTCCAGTTGAGCTAAGGACAAGCTCCCGCTTCTCAATTGAAAGACGATCATCGTCTTCCACTTGCCTTTGATAATGTCATGAACAATCTCTAGCGGACAGGAACATTTCTCTCGAATGATCATAGAACTCACCTCTATTTAACTAACTTACGTTTTCACTAGCCGATAGGGAACCTAGCTTCCGTTAGAAACGAAAACCGATTTAAAAACAATATCCTTTCTTCCGTCTACTTGGTTATAGTCGATAACCTGATAGCCAATTCCTAAATAGATGGATGTTCCTCCATCTTTGTATACCTGTGTCTTGATTGCAAAAAGCGGCGGTCTATCGTTTAATGCCCTATTGTAATCAACCATGAAAAGGATGGGCAGTAAGAGCAGAAACAGGGAAATAACCAACAGAAGCAGCTTCTTATTTCTAGGCTTATTCAAAATGAACGACTCGTTTCTCATCGGCCGATACGAGCGCTCGCAGGCAAGCTTCCGTCACGTAAAAGGAATCGTCGGCGCTGACCAGACAGCGCCCTTCTCCATTAATTTGCCGCACGAAGTCGGCAAATATTTCGCGCTTGGGCACCAGCGGCAGCTCCTGCACGCCGATTTGCCGCTCATTGATCAGCAATACCTGCTGATCCCGGACCTCGAGCACGCCGGCGGTTCCGGCGATGCGAATCCGGTCGTCGCCGTGCGACGGCGCTTCGTTCGGCCGCAAGTAGTCGATGCTGACCGAGGCGGCGGCTCCGCCGGACATCGTAAATTGGCACTGTGCCGTGAGCTCCAGCTCGCCGTGCCCTTCATTAAATAAGGTGGAATGAGTCGCATACACCGTTTCAAACCTTTGGCCGCTGTACCAGTGGACCCAATCAATAGCATGGCTGCCGACCCAGGGAATCGTGCCTCCATAGGTATGCCGCTTCGTAAAAGGCTCGCCCCGGCGGCCGAGCCGGTATGACTTCTGCGCTTGCAGCAGCCGCACTTCACCCACCGCGCCGCCGCTAACGGCATGCCATGCCGTCAAAAAAGCCGGATGATACCGAATGCCTAGCATCGCGGCAAGATGTACGCCTTTGTCCTTTGCAGCTGCATAAACCTCGCGCAGCATAGCCAAGTCGTCCAGAGTCGTCGCAATCGGCTTTTCAACAAACACGTGGATGCCTCGCCGCAGCGCCTCCGCTGTAATTCGGGCATGGTCGTGAAAATGACACGCGACTGCAACCATATCCGGTTCGACTTCATCCAGCAGCTTTAGGTAATCCTCATAAACGGAGGGCGAATGACCCTCCTTGTTTGCGGTATGAATGACCTTGTCCAGCGTCTCCCCTGCGGATCCGACGGATACGGCGGCCAGCGTGACGTCCGGCAGCTCGCGCAGCCCGCCGAATACATAATTAATGTGCCCGGTAGCACCGATTATCGCTACTTTCATAATAGACACCTCTATTCTTATTTTGTAACGGCAGTTGCGTCGTTGTTGCTTATTAATAAGCTATCATGTCCCGTTGGCCCAACGCTTTTTAGCTCAAGTCGTTAATTTAGCATAGACCACAAAGAAGATCATCAATTCTCCAATGATGATGGTATTGGGCATTATGAATAACAAATCCGCTGCAAAAAATACGCCAAGCATTCCTAAGAATAACACCAAATGAGAGATCCGCAATCTTTGATGGCTGTGTCTATATCTGTGGAAGACCAGCGAGGTGGAAAAGAAGTAGAGCAATACCGATCCAAAAATAAAGCATAGCATATATTTATAATGCAGCTGTTCCAAAAATAACAGTTGGATCGAAGCAGCGATCATGCACAGGGATGAATAAACAAATAAATGGCCATAGATGATCGTCTGGCCTGCTGTCTCCAGCGTCTTGTCCACCTTTTTTTCGACATTGTCAAAATACTGCCACCACATCGCGATAATAAATAGAAACGTGAGCAATGCAAATAAAATCGTCTGCCATGTCCAATGGCTCGACTGCAATACGGAAAGGATGCTGACGACCGATTCGCCTAGAAGAATGAGTGTAAACAAGGAGAAGCGTTCTAATAAATGGTGCGTATGGATCGGGCTTTTGACCAAGAACTTCCGGCCGATTAAGGGGAGTAACATATCTACAGCAATTCCCGCGTACAAAACGGCATAACGAATCCAGGAGTCAAAGAATAATGATAAAGCTGAGATCACCAAACCTACCCAGAAGCTGCTTCCTAAAAAACGGGCCGTGGTCCTTCTTCCGGCTTCCTCTTTCTTATGGACCGAAAGATATTGGACGGCGGTCATAGCTCTTAAACCCACATAACCTGTTAAGAATGGAACGTAGTACTGGTCAAAATCGACCGACAGGCTGGCTGTCATGATCAATACAAAAAATAATTGCAGAATCAGCAAGATTCGGTGGGAAAAGATATCTTGCCCGAACCGGTTGACAAAGAGCGACTGCCCTACCCATGCCCACCAGATTGGAACGAAGATGAGGAAAAATTTCGTTAAGTATTCTGCCGGAATGGAGCCGGATTCGGTATGCAGCAAGACATGACCTGCCTTTGAAACGGCTGCTACAAAAAGTAAATCATAAAACAGCTCCAGCCAGGTCACCTTTTTATCGGCAATCGCTGCATGGAGTTGGTGCCCCTTAGTGTGTTCCTTCATTATTATGCTCCTTTGCTTTTTGTATGAGCTGAGCCCTCCATCAGATTTTGTCTGCTACCCCTATCTTAAATGATGCAGCCGATTATGAATAGGATAATATGCAAAAACCGCTGCCGGTTAAAGAACCAACAGCGGTTTGATATGTATCCCCTCCGGCTGGGGGCAATTAGCTCTTAAAGCGCAAAGTCATCTCGTGCAGCTCTTGAGCCATCCGCGTCAATGCATTCACGGATTCCGAAATTTCTTCCATTGTAGCCAGCTGCTGCTCTGAGGCGGCCGCTACACTTTCCGTCTTCGAGAAGGCGGCTTCTGTAATGCTGCTCATATCATGGAGAGAAGCAGTAATCTCCTCGGTGCCTGCCGACATTTGCTCTGATGCTGCAGAGACCTCCTGCATCTGGTAAGCAACCTGCTGCACCGCATTCATAATGTTGCGGAAAGCTTCTCCCGCTTCCTGCATGATCACGGTTCCGTGCTCTACTTCTTTGCTGCCTTTCTCCATGGCGATCACCGCAGAACGGGTTTCACCTTGAATTTGCTGAATAATCTCCGCGATCTGCTCCGCCGATTGCCGCGACTGCTCCGCCAGCTTCCGAACCTCGTCGGCTACGACGACAAAGCCTCTTCCGTGTTCGCCCGCTCGCGCGGCTTCAATGGCGGCATTCAACGCAAGCAGATTGGTCTGCATCGAAATATCAGTAATAACATCGACAATTTGACCGATTTCATCGGAACGTTTCCCCAGTTGATTAACCACCTTGGCTGAATCGCTCACGGATTCCCGGATCATATCCATTTGGGACATGGCTTTCTGGATCGAAATGTTGCCTTCCTCAGCTTCCTTGGAAGCTTCCATGGACATGGCGGATACGTTGCCCGAAAATTCTGCAATCCGATTGATGCCGGTCGCCATCTCTTCCATTGCTCTCACGCTCTCGGTAGTACTCTGCATCTGCTGATCTGCGCCTCCGGCAATGTCCTGAATGGCCGCAACGACATGATGGGTGGTTTGGGCGGATTGCTCCGAGCTCGCTGCTAATTGCTCCGAGCTTGCAGACAAGTTCTGAGATTCAAAGACGATCTTCGCAATGATTTCTCTAAGGCTCGCGATCATTCCGTTGAAATCCTTCGAAAGAAGACCGATTTCGTCTTTGGATTGGTATGTAGCGTTAACCGTTAAGTCCCCATCCTGCGCTTTAGCCATCAATTGCTGGATACTGCGGACCGGTCTGGTGATCATATTAGCAACGCCATACCCGATCAAGGAGCAAAGAACAACGGCAAGCACTGTAACAACAATGATGATGGAGGTTGCCACCTTGGAGCTTTCAATACTTTTATCGTAAAAGATTTTGGCATCCTCTTCATTGTACTTAACAACGTTCTCCAGGCTTTGAATCATCTCCGCACGGATCGGCTTGAACGAATTTACATATTCCTTATGCGCCGCTTCTTTTTGGTTGGCAACGGCCAATTCATCTACTTTTTTCTTGGCATCGTTGTTTTTAGGGATTAAATCGACGAAGTGCTGGTACTGCTCCTGTGCTCTCGGGGACAACGTGATTTGTTCGAGATTTTTTCGTATAGCCTGATTTTTATCGCGGGTTTGAGTAATTTGCTGTTGAATTTGTTTAATAATCGCTTCATCTTTCGCCAGCAGCAATTCAAGCTGCAAGGAATCCATTTGCGAATTACCGAACAGAAGCCCTTCAACAAGACTATTCGGGATCAAGGTTTCTTCGTACATAACGCGGGCATTGTTAGCCATCTTGTCCATGACGAAATAGCCTGTAATGCCGATAATGAGCAGGAACACGATGGAAAGCCCCAGCATTCCGCCTATTTTCGTTTTGATTCGCAAGTTCTGGATAAACTTCATGATCCAAGCATCCCCCATTGAAATATTTGTGTAATGAGACACTAAACGCTTTATCACTTTAAAGAACTCAAACATTTTGACGCGGCAAAAAAAGTCCATCCCCAAAAAAAGGGATGGACTTCCCCCCATTTTTCGGTGGCCCGGCTGCCGTAGATCAAAATCCTTAGGCCCGAAGCTTTGCGTCCCCCTCTTTCGAGAAGTTTGCCTTTTTCGTGATATGGGTATATCGTTTGGCCAAAGTATAATATAGCGTTTTGAAAAATACAAGACCTCTTTACTAAAACTAAATACTTACTTTACGTACCGAAATGTCGAATTTTAGGATAATCGTCATGGTTGCTCTAGGGAAAATAGGCCTGTAAATGACGTTTTTCCACGAAAATTGTTTCACCCCCTCTATTTCTTTTCGGCATAATTTGACAAAAAATGAAGTCTAGTTTATTCTCTGATTTGTCCGGACAAAACTACTTTTTGGAAACGAGGGGTACATCTTGAAAAAACTTCTTTCAAAATTGGCTTTGTCGAGCTTGGCTATGGCACTTGTATTTACATCCGGTTTAGCTACTGCAGAAGCTAGCAAGGACCCGTCTCACACCAATAATAAAAAGGCTAAAGTCGCCCTGTTGATTCCAGGTTCATCCAAGGATGGCGGTTTTATGGAATCTGCTTACCGCGGATTGGTAAAGGCAGAAGAGGATTTCAGAATCAAAGCGACCTACGTGGAAAATATCCCGCATGATACCGCACAAATCGCGGATGCATTGCGTCAATTGGCTAAGAAAAACCCGGATATGATCATTGCTCATGCAGGGCAAAGCTCGGAAGCAGTAAAGCTCGTAGCCAAAGAATTTCCAAAAATAAAATTTGTGAATACACAAACGAATTTGACCGGCGACAACCTGTCCAGCTATCAAGTTAAGCAGGAAGAATCCGCATGGCTGGCGGGCGCTGCAGCAGGACTTTTGACTAAAACCAACGTAGTTTCCCATATTTCCGGCGCACGCGTAGGTCCCGGCCTAGCGGGACGCGCAGCCTTTGCCGACGGTGTGAAGCACACCAATCCTAACGCAACCCTCCTTACCACGTTTACGGGCAATCAGGAAGATGCTGATCTAGCGAAAAGAGTCGCTCAAGCACAAATTAACGCGGGTTCGGATATGATCTTCACCATGCTGAACATGGCCCGTAACGGCGTTACCGAAGCGGCACGCGAGAACGGCGTATACCAATTCGCTAACGTTCGCGATTATTATGCCGATGCACCTGATGTTTTCATTGGATCTGCGATTTCGGATGCAAGCCTGACTGTATACGGAGCAATTAAAGATTTGACGGAAGGCACATGGAAGCCAAATACGGTGAAAAAAATCGGACTTGAGAATCCGGATGCCGTTCGACTTGTGCTGTCACCTATTGTTCCACAAGATGTGAAGGACAAAATTGCAGCTTTCGCCGATAAAATCCAATCTGGTGAAATTGTGATTCCTACTGAATATACCGGTCCTGAATTTACAAATTATTAAAACCTGCGCTCGGATAACGATACGTTAGGTTTGTACAAAGAGCACTTCTTTTACTCTCGAGAGGGGTAGAGAAGTGCTTTTTATTATTCGATGTAATAAGACGAATGAAGAAGGAAGGTCAACATCTCTCTGTCGGATTTGTCATCTGTTTCTGGAAGAAATATACTAATAATGAGGTTCGAAGAATAATAGTAAAGATGCATCGAAAAAACGGGATTCACATTGCAGATGACAGGGGGATTATATGGAGAGTGCAAATATTTTTACCAACTTTAGACCGATCTATCTATTGTTGATCATTGTTCTTATTGTCTCCTTGCTAGTGATCCTCTTCCAGAAGAAGCACTATCCATTAGTGAATGGATTTACCATCAGCCTTATCCTATGTATTTGTCTACTAGTATCCGCTTTTATGACTTATCAAATAGGAATTCTCTCCGATGCATTATCCATGGGCGGCGACCCTGTTTCTTTTATTATGTTTATTATCGTTGCGATTTTGTCGGTAATTAGTTTGCTGGTGTACCTTGGTAAAAGCAAATGATTCTACTTGGTTATGTTTCAAACTTAATTAGGCAAGCTCGTTTTTTTAAATGAAATATTATTCGTTGTAAACCCGCCATCTTTAAACGAATATTCGATTACAATATCCCCTATAGATTTCAAATAATCTCCTTCGACTCCAACAGCTGCTTTTATTGTACTATTGGACACTTCATATTGAATAAAATTTTCATATCTAATTTCAGAAATGTTAGTCGGGAACAGTTGGGAATATTGATAAGGGACATCCTTTACATTTATTTTGGAAATCGCATCACCTATTTGTATCTCAACTTCAGTATCAGATATGATTCTTGTTGTGACATTGTTTTTAACGATATCTAGCGGATTTTCTATATTATATTCCGTAAAGTTTTCAGGATTAATAATATGAATAGCTTCATTAGAGTAGCCTGTGCCATGACCTTGGCTTAAAATAATAACCAACTCTTTCTTTTGATCATTATTCAAATCCAAATAAGACAATTGCGGTAAATCTTCTATCATAGCAATGGTGTCCCAATTGAAAACTTTTTTAACACCTTTGATACTTAATATTAGTTCTTTATACAAGTTATCAGCTTTATTTAAAGCGTACAGGTAAGTTTCTTCCTCTGGAATAGAAGCAATCATTTTGATGTCGGCATTAATATCTACAGCATGTCTTTGGTCATCCCAACTTACTTTAGCACCTAAAGATTCAGCAATAGACCTAGCTGGTACATACACATGTCCATCTATGAATTGAGGATTCCAATCTGTCTTTTCTTGGCCATTAAGATAAATAAGTATTTTTTGTTCCAATGCGTTAATGTCTTTAATCCCAAAACTCGACAAACCTATTATCAAAAGCGATAAGGAAACAATTAGCTTTGTTTTTTTAATTACCATTCTAATCCCCCTTGTTGTAAGTACTTCTTAGTTTCTGAGTCTTATTATACCCTATGTCATTGGTAACCCATATAATGGAAAATGAAAATTCGCGATAAATCTACGTGGAGCTCTTTAAAAGGGCTCCATTTTTTTATTTCAAACCCGTCTGTTATCGGCATGAGTGGAGATTTCCAAAAGAAGCTTCTATTAAATGTTTGTCCAATCATTTTACTAATCTCTTACATATCTTGATGTATCAAAAAAAAGAGGAGCTGATATTTTTGGTACGTATTCTTGATAAAGCAGCCGTCCAGCCGCTTAGTAAATTCAACCCGGCCAGATCGTTCACTATTCGGCGTTCCCCGCAAAAATCCGGCATAGCATCGATCCCTATACGGATTCCAGCGAATTCTCAACCGAATCGTGTAGATTTGGTAGCTTCCATTGGTGTCAGAGGTATCAAAGGCATTGCGCAGATTCGTTTTAGAGTCTTCCGCGATAATACAGAAATTTTCAACACGCAGCAAGGCATCGAATCTACGGGTTCGGAACAAAATTATATCGTTACCTTCCAGGCTGAAGATAGAAATGTAAAAGCAGGTGCCCATGCTTACACAGTCACGGCAGAAAATCTTACTGCAAATACAAGAGTGGATGTTGTAGGGCCTATATCGTTTAGTGGATTAGCTGTTAAAACCAGAAATTAACAGCGCCTCTATGCCTGAAAGATGCTTACAAAAGCATCAGCAATAGATTTTCTAAGTGAGAAAAAGCAGCTCGTTCCGCAAGGGAGTGGGCTGCTTTTTTTTTGAAAATGATTTGCTCGCTTCGCTCAATGCTTGGAAGTAATGGAAGGTACCTATATAATAGAAATACCATCTTTATGAAAGGGGCTATCCGATGAAAATAAGCCAGCTTTCGAAAGCAACCGGCGTCAGCGCCCGTTCTATCCGGTATTACGAAAAGCAAAAGCTGCTGACCGCAAAGCGTTTAGATAATGATTATCGGGAATTTGACGAGGCTGACATCAAGCGAATCAAAACAATACAAATTTATTTAGAACTCGGTATGTCAACGAAGGAAATTCTTGAAATTTTAAAGTGCCATGAAAATTTAGATGCCTATGATAGTGATGAGTTCTGTGAGGAAATGCTCGGAGCCTATGAGGAAAAACATGCAGAGATCGTCCAACAAATTCAAACGATGACTACGGTACAGCGCAAACTCGAGCAACGTATTGAAAAAATGAGAGGCCAGAAAGCGATGATAAGCACAGCGATCGCTTCCGCTGAACAATCAAGCCAAACTCTATGAGCTAAAAAGGATATAGAAAAGGCCATCTCTATGGTCTAGAACTGACCTTTCTCTAAAATTCCGACAAGCTGCTGGCAATCGTTTAAACCGAAACAGGTTTCTGGATAAGCTCAACTAGCCTCGAAAGTCCATCGGTACCGTAGCCTTCTGCAACCCCCCGATTGATCAATTCTTGAATCGGAGTCATCAGTTCCGTACTCACGCCCTGCTCTCGACACGCGTCAATGAAATTAATAAATCCCGCCTGGTTGACATAAAGGCTGGAGACGTTCGTTAGATGATCACCTTCATCAACTGACTTCGCCAACAGAGGCAGAGAGGCCGACATTGCCTGAAGCCAGGGAATCACAATGGACGTGAACGCTTCCGCTTTGATCTGCTCCGAACGGACCATAGCAACTCCATGGAAGAACCCCCCGAACATCCCATACATGGCACTTAGCAGTGCTAAGTCGTATAGGGCAGCCAACCCGGGGTCATCGCTAAGATAATTCGCGGCCCCTAGACATTGTAGCGTCGGCTGATAGGTTTGGAAAACCTTTTCCGAACCGCTATACAGCACAAGTGCGCCGGAGGTTCCGATCATCTGCGGGACAGCCATGATCCCGCCGTCCAAATATTCGGCACCCCGGCTGGTTACCCAAGAGTCTGTTTGACGGGCTTGTGCCGGAGTCCCGTTTGTGAGGTTTACGATCGCCCGGCCGGCCAATAACTCACCCGCCTCCTCAAGAATCTCATGTACGGCTCCGTAATCCATTACGCAGATCACCACAATCGGGCTCGCTGTAATCGCTTCGTTCACGGAACCCGCGATCTTCGCCCCCTGCTTCATAAGCGCATCAGCCTTGCCTGGCGTGCGATTCCAGACGGTCGTCTGATGTCCTTCATTCAGGAGCGTTTGGGCTAGAGCTGATCCCATCATGCCTAAACCGATGACACTCACCGGCGGGAGGTTAACTCCCGCTGTGCCAGAATCATAGCTTGCTACAGTCTCACTTCGATCATTTTCTTTCATTCGGATCTCTCATCTCCTTTCCCCCGTATCATAAAACATTGACACTGTGTCAATGTCAACTTAACTTTTGGATGAAATGATGAGAAATATTTCGTTATACTAAAAGCCCGTCATCAACGATCAGGTGCAGGTCCCGCGGCGCCAGTTTATCTTTCTCCGATCGCTTAACAAATACATGTTATGTGCGTTTAATAAATTGAACAAACGATTCCAGAGGCTTAATGTTAGGTGGGCTTATTTCCTGCGGCAAATTATCAATATCAAACCATTTAAGCTCTAGCGTTTCGTCGGTATCTGATAATAACTCCCCTGAAAAATCATTACACACATAAATGATTCCGATTAAGTATACTTCGTCACCATTGGGGTATGTGTACATCCTATCATCACCTGAAAAGATCCCTAAAAGCTCAAGTTTATTGGCAACTAAGCCTGTTTCCTCAAATAGCTCACGCTTAGCAGCGTCTTCGACCACTTCACCTAATTCAACAACACCACCATGTAATGCCCAACACAAATTATCTTTTCGCTTCTGTAAAAGCACTTTTCCATCTTTATAAACGAAAACACCTGCCCCTACAGCAATTAACCTGTCATGACCAATTTTTTTTCGTATGTTTTGGATGTATCCCATCGCTATCCACCTTCGTTATATTAATCCTAAAAAAGCTCGTCGCGAAGTTCGAAATATGCATCATTCCATCCCATCTTTGCATAAAAGCGTAAGCCTATCAATCCATTGTAGTACTTAGCTCCAATCAATCTTTCATTAAAATTAGGAATAGGAATATCCATCTGTTCCTGATAAATCTGGTAGCTTTGGATCACATCGAATCCTTTCATGTGCCCATCTAAAGTTGCAAGGTCAACAAGAAAATCCTCACATTTCCCATTACTATCAATAATTCCGGTTATACGTTGCCCATCCGATAAAATATTCCACTGATGGAAAGCACCATGAATAAAATAACGATGTGGCTCATTATAGATAGAGTAAGCTAACAAACGGTTATAACATTCATCAAACACATCTTTTTCCAGACAAAAAGTTTTGAATAAGCTGTACCAGTCTTCCCAGAAGGTCCCCACTTGATCCTCTGCATTAGAAGTAATGATATGTCCCCTCCAAGAATCACTAGCGCCATTGCCACTCGAATTTACAAATCCATAAATAACCTATGGTGCTTCCTATCTCCACGTGATTCATTCGTGTTAGAATCTGGATGACTTCCGGAATCATTCTATGTTGCTGCTCAAAAGAGCAGCTTTTTAGGTTATGTCCTTCTATCTTTTCTGAAATTAAATAGTTCAATGATTTGTAATTGCCCAGGCCGACACAAGGGGGAAACGGAATCCCTTGGGATGATAAGAGGGTTGAAATAAATTTTTCAGTTTCAAAACTCCCCGCTACATCGCTAAATTTAATCACGTATTCTTTTTCCAAAACCGTGAAGGAGAAAACCGTACTTAAATTTCCGCCTTTTAATGGCGTTATCCCAGTCACATCTGAACCAAAATATTTACTCAATACAACCTGTACTTCGGAAATTTCCATTGCTGGTTTTTTATAAGCAGTCATTTATTACCCTCCTTTTTCCTTCACATCTTTTCTCGCTAATAACTTTAATAATTGAATATTTTAAAATTTTTTATTTAAAAGAAAGATAAAGTTTTTTTATAACAATACTACAAACTGCCTAATGAAACAGGAGTGATGGGGATCCTTCCTCCAAATAAATAAAAATCCCCTTTTATAACTGCACCACCCTCATCGTGCAAAAACTCCAGTTTTCCAGGTGCTCCGACAGTTTTAAAACAAGTTATTGCATCATGTTCGCGCTTATTTATGAGCCTAAGTTCATATTTATACCACGGCTCATACGATATATATAATTTACCGTTATCCAATGTAATTTTAGGGCTAAATTTCTTATTATCGCTGGTATACTGGCCGGTATAATTAATATGAATAGTATGCTCCATTTCAATCAACTCGTGTGGATGAGGAATAGAAACATCCTCCCCAAGTACTATGCGAGCCAGATCCTTTAAAATAACTGCCGGCTGAGAGGGATGGACATTACACATAACTATAAACGTCAAATCTTCATCAACAAATCTTTGATACTCGGTCATAAATCCGTCAATCCCACCGCTATGTCCAATAATCTGCTGTATTTTCAATGAGTTTTTTATAATGCCTTCATTTGAGATGTTTAGCCCATATCCATAGCTAGTTGAATCATTGACTCTAACATGAGGTTTTACCATCAAGTCACGTGATTCGCTAGATAGAAACGTATCTGTATATAAGGCGCAATCCCACAAATACATATCTTTTACTGTTGAATACAGTCCACCCGCTCCCGTCATTATAGACATATCTATAAAGTCTGCATGAACATAGTTCCCCCACACTTTATAACCGGAAGCACGTTGCAGCAGTATTGCTTCGTTACGATCACTACCAGTATTATACATACCCAAAGGTTGCAAAATGGACTCATCAAGGAAATCACCGAAGCTTTGTCCAGAAACAAGCTCCACAATACGTGCCAAAACTACATACCCTGAATTACTATAAAAAAATCTCTCCCCAGGATTAAAATCCAATGGATGCTGCTTAAATTGCATTATTGTGGATTCGGGAGGGGAATAAATTCGAGCTTTGGATCCAAATTCTGGAAGATTAGTGAAGTTTGGTATTCCTGAAGTGTGTGTAAGAAGATGATGGAGTTCGATTTTATCCCCATTTGGATAATCGGGTATATACTTATTTAATGGATCATTGATAGATAATTTACACTGCTCTTGAAGCAATAAGATTGCTGCGGCTGTAAATTGTTTACTAACAGATCCGATACGGAATTTTGTCTCCACTCGATTTGGTATTAAATGTTCTCGATTAGCCAATCCCCATCCTCTACATATTAGGCATTTACCTGATTGGGCTATGAGAATAGTTCCACAGAAACCATCTACACTTACCTGTCCTTCGATGTATGCCTCGAGTCTATCAAGTACGTATTTTTCCACTAGTTCCTCTCCTTTTTATGGTATTGGGATTCTACTATGTACTAATCACTATTTGTCAACATCGTCCAAACACTTTTTCGTTGTCTACATAAATTATGCGTAAGCAGTTTTAGCTAAATATATGCGAAAGCCCATTTTACAAGCTCGCGCATTTATAGATGTGGACATATTTTTTGGTTGAAGTTCAAAAGGAAGAACGAATCAAAACGTTGGAAAGGATGGTTGCTGATATGGGAGGATTCCGTTCTCCTTACATTTGGGTGATGACAACGGAGTTTAGTCCACTAATCATCGGTGGTCTTGGAACTGTTGCTACCAACCTATCACAAGCGATGGGTAGAAAAAACATGGAGATGATCGTGTGGAATCAAGGTTCTGGCAAGCAAGTAACGTACACCCGGCAGAACGGATTGCTCGTAATTGGTGTTCCCCGAACTGCACTTTATTTTGACAGCAGCAAGCGTTCTTACAAAATCGGTTCTTTAAGACGGGCGGCCTCAAAATATATTAGGAGAAAACCGGATGTTATTCATGTGCATAGTTTGGAATATGCTAGGGAAGCATTGTTTTACAAGAAAAAGTATCGGATTCCCATTGTGTACACTTGCCACTCTTTAGTTGAATCAGGACAGAGATGGGAAAAAATCTTAAGGGAAATTATTCTAGGTGCCGATCGGGTCATTGCTCCAAGTAAATGGCTGCGGGGTAACATTGTGAAGAGATATCCAAAAGCTTCATCAAAGACAATAGTAATCCCCCATGGAATAACGCCTTCCTCCCAAGCATCGCAAGCCCCTTGGCATAAGCTTCTCTACGTCGGAAGAATGATTTCGTCCAAAGGGGTTACCTCTTTAGTAGAGGCTACGGGTATGTTGGCGCGTAAGCGTAGTAAGCTCAGTTTAACGATCATCGGCAAAGGCTCTAGCAAATATCGAAATAGACTTGCTGCTATCGCACGACGTAAAGGATTTGCATCGAAAGTAAGATTTTTAGGCTTCATTCCTCCACATAAAATAAAACATAAATATGCATCCTTCGGTATAGTCGTCGTACCAAGCATTCAGGGGGAATCATTTTGTCTTACAGCACTTGAGGCGATGGCTTATGGTAACCCTCTTGTTTCCACTCGAGCCGGCGGTTTGAAGGAGTTTGTCAATCATCGAAACTCACAAATCATTCCATACGTTACTAGTAAAGCCATCGCAACATCGATCGAGCAAGTCTTGACAAACCCAGCGAAAACAAAGTGGAGAATACGAAACGCCAAGCTCATGGCGCGGCGCTATCGGTGGCCTGATATAGCCGAGCGATACAAAAAATTATTTGTACGCCTAAAAAGGAGGAAGTAAATGGGTAGCAACAACTACACTCCTGAAGCAGCTGCATTGCTTACCAAGTTTAAGGTAAAGGCCAAACGAATAGACTATGTCCAAAAAGGGGTTTATAAAGTTGTCTTGAGCGATGGCAGTATGCATTGCTTAAAGCGTATGCCCTGCCCGGTGACTCGACTGCATTGGATGGATAGAGCACTCCTTAGAATTAGGAAAAAGGGGTTTCCTAAAATCGCCTGGCGAAGGCCACTGACGCGGGAAGGGAAACAATTATTCGTAAAAACACATTCTAGAACCAATTATATACTCACCCCATGGATACAAGGAAGATGGCCTAACCCTCGTTCAAGTAAAGATATGCGCGCATGCGGAATTGCCTTAGCGAAATTTCATAATGCGGGCCGGAGCGCTGATTTTTTGAAAGCCGGTTCTTCTAACATGTTGGGTAGCTGGCCAAAAATGATTCGGGGACAACACCTTTTCTTGAAAAAGCATGTTACTACTGCCTATAAAAACGGGTACCACAGGCGTATGGATAATCTTCTTAAGCAGCATGGACATGAAATTTTGGGCTATTCTAAAGCAGCATCTCAGAGTTTACTCAAGTCTAAGTATAAGGCAATTTGCAGTGGAAGCCGAAATAGGGCTACCTTGTGTCATGGAGATGGTGGACCGACTAATTTTATATTAAATAGTACGGGAACTCATCTGATCGATTTTGAAACCCTCCGAGTCGACTTACGCGCTTACGATTTATATAGGGTCCTGTATAATTCGTGTAAGGATCATAAATGGAATTTTGCGATCGCTCGTTCCATCCTCGATGGATATCAGTCGGTTAACAAGCTCAAAAAAGAAGATTTTGCTCTTTTGAAGGTCTGGCTGCGTTTTCCTCGAACGATGTACCTTTTGCTCAGGAAATTTAATCACAGAAGTTTAAAAGATAAAACAACTTCGGAGAACGAATTCCTGCAAGTTCTTCAGGACGAAAGGAGAATTACCTCCTTTATCAGGCATTTGGACAAATATGCGAGATAACTGTTCCAGCTTACAAGGCTCGCTCTAACACAGCACCAATGCTGTCGCGTAATCCGCCGTCCGTTCCGAAGCGGTTAGGAACCAGTCTGTATCAAATATCACTTACTTCAAATTTTCATTACTATACAATGGAACGATGATACCTTTTATTGGAGGAAAATAATAATGAAAGAGCATATCGTCCATTTTAAAATGATTAGTAAGACAGGAACACGGCTGCTAAGAGGGCTTATTTATTTGGAGGACCATCAGAAACCTACAATACAAGACTTTGAGCAATGTCTTAAGGACTGTGGTCATGATGTACGCATAGAAAATAAAGAGAAGTTTATTTTCAAAGCATATAGACCCGGGGAGGAATATCTCATCGATGTTCTTGAAGATTACGAGGATCCTCATACAAGGGATCGGTATGCTGATAGCTTGGCCAAATCGTTCATGAAGGACAACAATCCCATTTAGTACGCGTTACATTGAATCCTTACTGTATTAGTATGGCGATCGCTCCCGGTTCCAAACCGTAGAGTGATCGCCATTTTGTCAGATCCATATTCCCGCCGTATTGCGGCTGCCTGCTGTTGAGTCATCGTTCCTTGTTAGTTCAATGCCAATCCCATTCCGAGTAATGGTGATTATTACGCCCTGTCAGAGCCTCGCGAACGTGATGTAATCGACTTGGGCAGGCTCTGCCGATTCGATTCGAAGTGCCCGGTTGATCTGTCCCCGGTGATATTGCCCATGTAAGAGGACCTGCAACAGGATGTCCCGGACGGACGTTCGGAATGGAACCCCGCTCTGGTTCGCATAGTCGACCATCTCGTCCAACCCGGATTCCTCGAGTTCTTCGATATAGATACGATATTGCTCGGCGTTTTCTTCGAACATCGTCCGGATTGCCGACAGGTCTTCCGCTTCCTCCCACAACGAATATTGCGCGCTGGCCTTGCCCTGCAATCGGGACAGCCAGACTCGTTCCGCGACCGCGACGTGCCGAACCAGCTTCAGAAGGTCCTTGTTCTTCGTCTCGCTCTGCTCGAGTGCATCCAAAATGCGTCCGTCTGCCCAGTATAGGTGGTCCATCATGCACTTGATCGTCTTCATTTCGGTTTCCCCCTCTTCGTCTCATCAATAACTTGTTATCCGTTAGTTTAATTATTTGAATGACTAATTAAGCTATCGTTCCGTAACCTTAGATGTAAAAATGCTTGGTACAAGAAAATAAAATGAAATTTCAATCGATTCTGGATATAGAATTGTTGATTGTCCTCCACCTCGTTGGCTTAGTGTAATTCTTCCGTTTATCAGCCCCATTATCCCTTTAAATAGAGCGTATAACCCAAATCCTCCAATTAATATGTCACTGAAGTTCTCTTTAAGATACTTCATAACATCACATCCGATTAATGTTCTCACCAACATCTATACGTTTTCACTCACTAGAAGTTACGTTGTTATTCTGCCTCGTAGTTAAGAAAATCCTCGTTAAACAAAACAGGCGATTGATCTCGGTTTCATCGCTACGTTATCGTTCTCCGTTAGTTCAATCCCGACTCAACGATTTCTGAATACCACTTCACCAAATTCAGGCTGAACTCTGCAAACGTAATTTCTGTGAACCAAGAGATATCCAGCACCATCTTTTCTTCACTAAACTGATGCCCCTTTTAGTAAAATGAGTGGTTGCGTCTTTTTCAACGTGTTGTCGCGTGCGATCTGCTCCCTAGTTATTAGTATTGTACACGTCCCTCACTGGTTTATTGCTTTCTTTATTGATTCGATCAAGGCACTTGATGTAGTTGAATACCCATATTTATTTTCTATATAAGCAATATGTACTTTGGTTTTCCACAATCCGTCTAATGTCTCGGCAGTTTCGAAAGTTGATGTCGCATCGCGAACAATATTACACATAAAACCATAACTACTCATGTTTTTCATACCATAATCGCTATATTGAACACATATATCAGTTTCGAATCCCATATAAAATAGAACTTTGATTCGTCTTTCTGATAGAAGCCTATGAAATTGGGCATGGTCATAAACAAGTAAATCATCCTCTTGCGGCTTGGCGGGTTCTGCAATATCTATGAACTCGTAGACACTGTCATTTTGTTTCAACCATTCCCAATTATTGATTTCATTCGAATGCTGGGATTGCCAATGCTGAACCCATTCTTTTGGCGGAAATATCTCTATTTCCCCCGTAGTTAACTGCTCAGAACTAGTTTCTTGCATGGATCTTCTAAGCCGTTCTCTTTCAGCAATTGTAGTAGAATCAATCCATTGAGGGTACTTTTCTAAAAAAAACGGATGATTACAATGAAATATTTGAACCCCCATTTGCCTTAATTCGTTAACCGCAGGTGCAATGACTTCTTCAATTATTTGCCGTTTTCGTATTGCATGCGAAACCCCGCGTTCTGTACTCAATTCAAAACCCAATTCTGGTACGATGGCTCCATTCTCCCAACCGAAGTTCCAAATATCAACGAGGGCAATTCCGATTTCTTCCGTATCCAACGTGTATTGTGATGCCATACGTTTAAAGCTTGATTCTGTGAACGGTAAATTAGGAACTGGTGACATTGGGGTGTATTCTAAGTTAATGGTGAACTTCATACTTCCCTAATCATTCCCTTCTATCCTGATCTAAACTTGTAACCCAATTTATCTTCATTTTGTATAGTCGGATCATTGTGTTAAACTGTCTGTTACTTCAACGAAAACGGCAACCAATTTTAGCTGGCTGCCGTCATGTCTGATTGAACTATCGTTACCGTCAGCAGAATGGTTCTTGCATTTTTCTTTCAATAATTCAATAATCCTTTCGTTTTGGTCAATTTGAGTTATGATATTTGAGTTAAGTTTTTGAATAGCAACAAATATTCCAAACAACGCACCTAAAATTAAGAATCCTACGAGGCCATCCATAATTAACTCCTTTCACGAAAAAAACTTGGTTTTGGAACACAAAACAATTCCAGTGATATTCGTGATAATAACTCAATTTCCTTTTTATGTAATATGTCCAATGAGTATGGTTGCAATAACCTGCCCGTTAGCAGCTGCGTCGCAGTTGATGACATCCGAAAAATCCCCCAAAATGAGCTTATAATGTCACTGTTCGTATTACCGCATATTGTTTGATGTCTTATCATTGGGCATTAAGTTCAAAAACGGTTTTGACACAATACCTAGTACAATCCCAATAGTAAAGCCAACCGCATGTACAAATAACCTATCAAAATGAAAACCACCTAGACCTATAACATTTCCGAGAATACAATATCCTATCAAATACTCCATTTCTCGACTCTTAATATGCTTTACAAAAAATTCTCTATTTCTCAAACAGAATAATACTATTATACCCATTAAACCAAATATTCCGGCGGAACTCCCAACAGATGAGGTAGGCGAAAAAACAAAGGAAAAAATAATTTGTTCTAAAATGTTACTTATCAAAAAGACCAACAAAAACCAACTGCTCCTGATTTTTGATTCTATAAGTACTCCTGAGCAATACAGCGCTAGACTATTAGCCAAAATATGTACGACTCCCGTGTGGAAAAATGAAGAAGTTACAACCCTCCACCATTGATAATCCAAAAACAACTTCTCTTTATTTAATGTCCCCCATTGATGTAAGAGTCCGTTGAGGACGAAAGAATCTACCACAAATACGATCAAAAATATGCTTATCAGCAATATCGCCATTTTTGGAAAATAATTTTTCACAATATCTCACCTCGAAGACTTGCGGAAAGATTAATGTTCTAGCTTCTCAATATTACCCCTATTCTCTAATCGTGCCCGATAGGTAAGGAAAGGCTCCCGTTGGTGTCGGCAGCCTGGCACTAAGTAGTAATGAACTCTCGTATCCCGTTAGAATATTGGGTTTAGTTCCAACCATTTTTTAAGCATAACAATATCTTGATTAACATTCCTTATGACTGCTGAGTCTCCCCACGTATCAGAAAGAAAAGAAACGTATAATGTCCCACACAACCGGCAATAGGCCGCCAGAGTGAAACCATAATGGTTTCGCATGGCTGGCTAGCCTATCACGATTATTTACATCCCAATTATATCAAAAATGGACGAAATTCAGAAAATAGCTTCCTAAGTAACTACTATCTTGAACTCAGCCTATTTTTATCGTTTTCTGAATGGATTGTTATTGCGCACTTTTCGATGCCGAATGTTTAATCATTTCAATCACGCTAGCCACTCCGTTCTCGCCGTGTCCTGCCGTGAGGGCCCCCTCCAGAAGCGTCTTGAAGAACTGAGGTATATTTGTTCTGATCCCATTGGCTTGGCTGGTATGCAGGAGGTGTTCCATCGCAGCCAAGTGAATTTCGACCGTGCCGTCTTCTCCCGGGTAATGCCCTTTTTCGATCTGACCGGCGTGATTCGTCATCAGCCCGCTCACAAAAGGCAAGTATTCCGTCGCTACAGAAGAGAAAGCCGATGCATCGACTTTCTCTGTGCCGACAAGGGCAACAGCGTGATAGAAACCGCTCAGAGTTCCCCATATGAGGCTGAATAGAGCCGTATCATAGAGTGAGGCAAGACCAGGGTCTGTTCCAAGATGCGTGGCACCGCCGAGACTCGCCAACGTAGATCGATGGCTCTCGAAGGAAGCGGGCGATCCGCTGTAGAGGAAGACTGCTTCAGGCTGACCGACCAGACGAGTGCCGCTCATTGCAGCGCCGTCAAGGTAATCGGCGCCACGACTTGTTACCCATTCGGACATCTGGCGTGCCAATTCCGGCGTACCAGAGCTGATGTTGACGACGACGCGGCCCGAAAGAGCATCACCTCCTGCATCGAGAATCTCGCGTACACCCTCGTAGTCGGATACACATACAATCACAAGCGGATTAGCTGAAATCGCTTGGGATATTGAGGCTGCCTGGACAGCTCCTCTGGCGACAAGAACATCTGTTTTGTTAGCCGAGCGATTCCATACGGTCGTCGGGTGTCCATGATTCAGGAACGCTTTAGCCATGACCGAACCTAACATACCCAGGCCAATGACTGTCACTGGCTGGCGATTAATTGATTCGTTCTCTTTCGAAAGCAATTGCGTATTTGGGTTAATTTGGCTCATGTGAAAAGCCCCTTTCAAGTATAGTTATGATGATTTTACAGGGCATCGGCTTGATCTGTCTGATTCCCGTGAGGGAACGTGGAGGGCTCCCTAAGACCGAATGTAATAATGATCGCGCCGAGAACGACGGCGGTAACGGGCACGATAAGTGCGGTTCGGAACCCATCCAGCATGGCTAGAGGCGATTGTTCTGCAGAAGCGGCGACGTTGACAGAAGTCACTGCCGACAGTCCGAGTGCCGAGCCAAATTGGAACGATGAGCTTAGCAGTCCGCTGGCGAGCCCTTGTTCTTCTTCTACGATGCCATCGGTAGCTGCGATGGTAAGAGGGCCATAGGTCAGAGCGAATGCGGTGCCGAGAAGAATCATCGTAGGAAACATTGCCGCATAGGTCCAGTCGAGGTCAACCCGCATGAAAAGAGCATAGGAAACTGCGGCAAGACAAAACCCGCCGAATATGACCCTAACATTGCCGAAGCGGTTGACGAGACGCGGCGTGAGGGTCGGCGCGAGCACGGAGTCGACGCCGATGGCAAGAAGGGCGAGTCCGGTCTCAAACGAGGACCAGCCGCGAAGCTCCTGAAGATACAGGACGGCGACGAACTGGAATCCGAAGAACGAACCGGCGAACAACATCGCGCCCAGATTTGCTCGCACGAGGGAGCTCGAACGCAGAATGCCAAGGCGCATTAATGGTGACGCCGATCGACGCTCGATGACGGCGAAGATGGCCAAGAAGGTGAGACCACCGACAAGTGTGCCAATTGTCCAGCCCCATGTCGTATCTGGTGCTTGAACTACCGTAAAGACGAGCAGAAGCATCGCGCTCGTTACAGTGAGCGCTCCGCTGATATCGAAGCCTTGAGACGAGCGTTCCGGGCGGCCCAAGCGCGGGATGAGACGGATGGCTGCAAGAAGAATTACAAAAGCTAAAATGACCGGCGCAAAGAACACCCATCGCCAATTGAGCTCGGTCAACAAACCGCCGCAGACAAGACCCAGTGAGAATCCAGCCGCCGCGGTTCCCGCGTAAGCCAAAAGCGCCTTGTTGCGATGTGGACCTTCCGGAAAGCTTGTCGTGATGATCGAGAGACCGGCAGGCGTCATGAATGCAGCGGCTACTCCCGTAACGAACCGGGCGACAATCAGGATCCACCCTGCGGTTGCAAGCCCGCCAAGGCCGGAAAAAACAAGGAATATGGCAAGCCAGGTCAAAAACATTCGCCGTCTACCCAGCAAGTCCGCTGCCCGGCCTCCGAGCAGCATTAAGCCTCCATAGCCGAGAACATAAGCACTCATGACCCAACTGAGCTCGCTAACCGACATGCTCAGTTCAGCGCGTATCGATGGCAAGGCTACGCCCATCATCGATACGTCGATTCCTTCAAGGAATATCGCCCCGCAGAGCACGAACAACAATCCCCAAGCGATTTTGTTGTTCGAACTTTTTGGCGTCATGGATTCATTTATTGCACTCACTTGTTTCCCTCCTTGTTTTGTAGTTGGCGCTGGTACAAAAAGATAATATATCCTATAATCAAAAGAAGGAAGTACGCACTTTTTTGTGATATAGAGAGAAACAAGTAGCATGGGTACTAAAAAGTACCTATGTTGACAGGAGGAAATGTTACATGGAGCCTCGCCAAAAACCAACTTATAATATCCCTATAGAGGCCACGATAGACGTCATCAGCGGGAAGTGGAAAACGCTGATTTTATGCCATTTAACCTATGGACCGAAAAGAACGAGTGAACTTAAAAGGCTAATACCCGACATTACGCAAAAAATGTTAACGCAACAACTCAAAGAGTTGCATGAGGACGGGGTTATCGATAAGACAATTTACAACCAAATACCGCCAAAGGTTATCTATGAATTGAGCAAACTAGGAGAGACACTGAAAACAATCATTGATCATATGTGCGACTGGGGGGAAAAATACATCCAGGAGCGTTATCCCGAAAGCAATTAAAAGGGCAAGAGATACATGGATATTGATTCCATATAGGGAGTGTCGTATAGTTACTCCACCAGTAAAGAAAGGGTGACCAAAAGCCGGTGATCTACTAATCCTATCAACAAAAATCTATTTTCTTGGATTTCGAGATAGGATTAGTGTCGGCTTTTTATAAGAAAAAACATCAACCACCCAAATATATGCCCAGCTACGTGGAGAGCGGCGCAGGGAATTATACCACCGGTATTTCTAGTAATTTACGAATAAGAGGGTTGGCACTTGGTAACAGCTTCGCTGGCATTACCCTAAAAGTTGATTTCCCATATTACATAGCACATAAACCGGATTCCTTAGCGTACGGAATTTCCGGCTTCTTTGATCTAATTTTCGCTTAGCGTAACGCCCCGTCCCAACAGGGACGCCGCAGGCATTGTCTCATTTTCGTCAAACCAAACGACGACAACGTAGGGGCTTCAATTTCTTCGAACGCCCGATCGAAAAAACGACGCTCAGTGCTTCAGACACACACCCACAGAGCTTCGTCCCCCATGTTGCTCTGCGACTACCAGACGGAACTCGCGCACATGCCTTACGCGAGCGTTTGAGCAATGCCCATGTCTCAATCAGCTAAAGAGTGGTAAGCTTTTAAAGTACATAAATGACAAGAACTTGATAGCACTTCCCCCCGCGCCCGCGTTGCGCGAAACGGGCATTTATTAAAAACAAAAAACATCATTCATTTTTTGAATGATGTTTTTTGTGCCTCCCGGCTAAATTGTAAACCTTGCAACATTCTTATCAACGTATTCACGCATAAACAGTTGGAAGATAACAAATGCTGCACGTCTTGAGTCCATTTTTATTGACGAGCCGCAGGAGCCGGAGCCGCTCGCTGCGTTTGAATCAAGTTGTCTACATTGGACTGTGACTTATTAATTTGCTCTTGCGTCAACGGCTTGCCAACGCCGAAGCTCTTGACGATTTTCTTCAGCGTATCCGCATCGAAATCATCCATCGCATACATCTCCACCGTAAATCCCTTGTCCTCCCAGATAACAATTCCATTTGCAAAATACAGCTGGGTCCCATCGATCATTTCCGTTTTCACTTCGCCGGTCGTTTCAATTCCGTTCTTGCCGCCTTGCGAAATCAAGAAATTCACGGATTTTTCGCCTTGCGCGTATTGCACCTCTACCATCGTCTTACCGTGAATGACGGTGTTGACATACTTGAAGTCAGCCATCCAGGATGGAGCCGGGAAGTTCATTCCCACGGCGGTACGGGCTTCGTCCACGGTCATCGTCGGCAGCGGCGGCAGCTCCACTCTATCGGTTTCGGAACCTTGCTTCTGGGCGGAGGCATTTTTGGCAGACGCCGGAAGCTCCTTATCGACTTGAATGATGTCCATATTGCCTACTTGAAACTTCGCCAAGATCGATTGCATCATACCTTGGGCATAGGAGGTTGTAGACAGCACTCCGCCAATCAGCACTACACCAAGTACAGCCACAGTAGCCGTTTTCCATGTTCTATTCATCGTTGTTATCCCGTCCCTCATCGTATTTTTCGGTGAAATGGTTTGCGTCTCGATCTTATGTACCAGGCACCTGTGAATCCGCTCTTTCGCCAATGGATTATCAAGCTTTGTATTTTCAAGCAAATCGATCACATCCTCGAATGCTTTGAGGTCTTGTTTATTATTCATCCATCAACCCCCCTGTCCCTAAAAATTTATGCAGCTTCTTCAAGCTCCTGTAGACAATGACACCGATCTGGGATTCACTTACTCCCATGAGTCCCGCAATCTCCGAGTTTTTGAGACCGGCGGCAAACTTCATGGCGATGATGTTGCGTTCCTTGTCGCGCAACTTGGCAAGCGCTTGAAACAGCGCCTGATGGTCGTCAACCTGGATGGCTAGCTCCTCGGGAGAAGGCTTCGGCCAGATCAGCTCGGTAATCGAGTCCAAGGAGAAATGAAATCTCTTTTTCCGGGCGCGAAAGTAATCGGTGACGGCATTCCGTACTATGGCGAACAACCACACCTCGAATACGGCTTTTTCCTCCGAGAAGCTGCCGTAATTGACAATAACCCGTTCAAACACTTGGCTGCAAACATCCTCCGTCTCATGCTGATTCTGAATCCGGTAGTAAATATACTTGTACACGCGGTTAAAGTACTGTTCATAAATCCGGGAAAATTGTTCGGTTGACAGGACCTCTCCGGCAGCACGGAGCTTGTCCATTCGCCCCCTGAGTATGTCCTTGTTTACTCGGACGCTCTCCACTCGCTTTCCTCCTTCCTTTGCTTTTATTTACATCCAAGCAAGCCGGTTACGTATGTTAATACGCCGCTTAATGAAATCCCTTAACAAGCAGCGGTCGTTTTTTTCTTCAAGTCACTATTATAGAGCATGAAAAAATATGCGGGCACCAGCAATCGCTGGAAACCCGCATCCACTATAACGGCGTTAATTGTTTTTCACGGATTCAAGATTTGATCCACATACCGCTGGTTAAGTCGGCCCTCAGGGCACTCACCAGTTGTTGAAGGCTGCCCATGTAGGTGGTGTTGCCTTCGACTGGTCCGATTCTCTATCATCCGGCTTTAATACCCCTTTTTCATATATACTTAATATAGATTCTACCATCAAACTCATAAGGACGGTCGTTCTCGTTTATGGTAAGTTGGCCTTTTGCACCATCATTTCTGCAAAGACGGTAACCCGGTCAATTTTCAACCTTTGTTTGCGGACTTCCTCTAGCGACGGTAGATGATCGATTCTGAATAAAGTATTCTGCAGTTAATAGTTCTGACCGACTGTCGTCATGTCTAGATGAACACAACCGTCTCCTATTACCTTAGCAAGTTAACATTCAAATGAAGGGAATGAGAACCTCGAAAGTTGTGTATGAAATGCCTTCTCCCATAGCTCCCATTGTTCGATTGGTAATTCTCCGACGATTTGCAATCCTGAGGGTTCAACTGAAGCGTATAGGTAGTTAGGTGATATTCCTTCCTCACCAAACCACATAGGACATTGATGCGGCTTAACAAGACATTGTGGCAAGACCAAGTAAACTTGCTGAAGTTGTTCCCATGTGGCTTCAATAAATTCATTGAAATTTAAGCAGTACATTCTGTCAATTGAAATAATACCTTTTTCGTTTGCTGCAAGCTCTTTATTATCATAAAAGCAAATGTCCATTAATCGTTCTCCGTTTCTGCTCGCGTATCTTACCAAGCGAAGAAGTCCAGTCTCCGCAAGGTGAAAACAGATGCTGTAGATGCCTACCAGCTATGCGAACTCTATTACAAAGAGGAATTTGAGAAGCATAAACAAAGAGGTATTGGTCTGCTCAACCTTCGTCACCTGACTCGGCAGCACGAATCCATTACTCATATGTATATCCAGGCTAAGCTTCATTTCCAGTCGGTTTTAGACCAGGTCTTCCCCGATTATAAAGGGATCTTTGGGGATCTTTACTTCGTGGTCTCCTTGTCGGTCTTAAGGGAATTTCCAACGTCCAAAACTGCACTTAAAGCTGGATTAACGAAACTTACAGACAGAATCGCATGCCTCTGCCCTAAACGTTCCGAGAACTGGGCCAATGAAAAGGCTAAAGCTATTCTAATCGCAGCCGCGAATAACCCTTTTCAGGAGACGGTCTACAGTAGCCATCTCGTTAGCATTGAGTTATACATCACCCTACTCCTTCAATATCAAGAGCACCTATCCCAGCTTGAAAATAAGATCGATGCTCTTGCTAATGAAGTTGAAGAATTTATGATTATCCAGTCGATTCCCGGAATCGGCAGCAAAATCGCAGTAATGGTTTTGTCCGAAATCGGGGAAATCAACCGGTTTAATCACGCCAAGAAGTTAGTCGCTTTTACAGGTGTTGATCCGAGTGTATTTCATCTGGGAAGTTTACAGCAACAACTAACGGGATCACTAAGCGCGGCTCTAAGCAACTGAAGCATAGCCTGTATCCGGCGGTTTTATGCGGGCTGAGGAATTCCCGAAATAAAAAGCTTCGAGAATATTATGATAAGAAGCGTGAAGAAGGAAAACCGTACCGAGTTGCCATTGTAGCTTGTATAAACAAGCTCCTTCACTGGATTTACGCCCTATTAACAAAGAAAGAACCGTTCCTTGATTTAGCTTAAAACCCACACTTCTCATACAGATGAAAAACCTTCCAGCAGCTATAAGGAAGGTTATTAGGTATGACCATTTAACAGTATAGACCTTACTCATTACGAATTTAAGAGAAAAATGTTAAACTATTAGCTGGTTTTAGTTCAACGCCATGCTCAATGTTTATAGTTGAATGGGTTTATAACTTAGTGCTTGTTCAACGACTTGCTCTGCTGTCAGTTCATGTTCATTCCAGTAAATTAAATCACTAACTTCAGGATGTGGGACGCTATACTTGAGAAGTTCAATCATACTATCGATTTCTTCTTCATTACCTTCAACTTTCATAATTTTTCTTACCAACTCGATCAATTCCTCTTTACATAGCGCCTTCATTACGGTCACCAATCCTTTAATGATGATTAATTAATTATACGTAGTCACTGCGCTATACGGCTCGCTAGCGTAACGCGGCTGCCGATCCATGTTGGCAGCTGTGTCTTTTTTTAAGCTAGCGTACCCGCTAGCTTAATTCCGAAATCCCTCGGGCAGACCGAGGAGCGATAGCCCCAATGTTTGAATATGGTGTTATCTGATGGATACGCCATCTAGGAAACACTAGCATTTCTTTTACTTAATTTCTTAAATACCGAGTATTCCTTATTGGACTTAATAAAACTTAATATCTTTTCGGCGCATTCTATTGGATTCAACTCTTCAGTATTTACTTCGAGGTCATATTCATCAATGCAATATACTTTGCTGAACTGGGAAGCTGCTAGACCAATATTTCTATCTCCTCTTGTTTGCTCTCTTCTTATGAGTTCTTCTTTCGAGCATATTACACCTACAAATAATGTAGGCTGATCAGAAAATACATCAAGACACTCATTAAACCACTTGTCATTTTCAATTACAGTATCAACTATTACATTCAAACCCATTTCTGAAAACAATTTAATTTTCGAATAGTACAGTGAGATTAAGGGATCAAAAGTAATTTGTGCGACAACTTGGTCATCTACTTCTCTTTTAGGTTCAATATTTAAAAAAATCCTTGATAAAATCATCTACTGATAAATGATGGAAAAGAATCTCTTTCTGATTCATCAGTTCAATAGAAATACTAGTCTTTCCTGAACTTGAAGTTCCGTTCATCAACACAATGATTCCTTGCTTCAAACGAATCACCCTCACATGATAGATTTATGTATCTTTCAGATATTAACAAAGTCAATAAAATTATCCAACTCTGAAAATATTCGAGAAACAATTGAACTATCCTGCAAATAATTTCAAACCCTAATGATTCATAGAGTTTGGATGCAATGTCATTCTTTTTTCTGTGGCTAAGTCTTACCTCTTTACATTGATATTCATCTTTAAGCAAGTTTATCAAGTCAATCACGGCACTTCTTCCATACCCTCTGCCCTGATAGTGTTGGTCAATCATAATTGCATCAATTTCGCCAATGCCGTTATCGATTACGATATAAATCGCAAAGCCTACCATAGTATTTTCCAGATATATGGCAAGCGGGTTGAAATGTGTTTCATACTGCTAGCACCTTCATTGTTTATGGTAATGATTATGTTTCCACTGTATAGAGATAACAAAGTTTTAGACTGATTAATAAAGTACTAGACTGGATAATAAAGTTTTAGACTGGGGCCGTTAAACTAACGGGCAGTTATCTGCTTCCCAGATCTTGGATTATAAGTTCCGTCACATAGACAATCGCCTACCTTGTCGTCTTTCAAATCTTGCCCCGATCCCCCTTCTTTGCCGGCAGCACATCCCATACACTCATCAGTTGAGTTATTGCAGCGTCAATTGCCTCGTATGAAACATCGTCCCGGGCTTGTGTCGAAATTCCTCGAAGAAATGTTTCAAATAAGGTAACCAGCATGGCGATATCCGTAGAATCGGGCAAATCACCAATTGCTACGGCCCTTTCTATACAATCTTTCAGCCAGTTGCGGACCTTTACTCGTTCCTTGGAGAGCATCTCTTGTATGCGATTTTGCTCAGGAGAACAGGTTACAGCGGACAAAACTAACAGACAGCCTAAAGGGTGGGACCTCTCTGTCTGCATCCTTGCCGACCGCCGTAATCCCTGCTCGATGGCTGCTTTAGGGGGTAAACTTGTATCCCGAAAACTTTCTGAAACCTGTCCATAAGTTGATATATATTGATCAACCACTTCGCGGAATAGTGCTTCCTTGGATTCGAACGCTGCATAAAAACTCGCCGCCGATATATCTCCCATCGCAGCGCGCAACTGAGCAAGTGAAGTGGATTCAAAGCCGTGTTCCCAGAATAGATGCATGGCGGCAGTAACAGCCTCGTCACGATTAAATGCGCGGGGGCGTCCCGTTCGTGGCATGACATGACCTCCTTTATTAATTTTATACTAATTGATCCAGAAGTCATTGACAAGTGAATCTAGTTCATCTAACATATGGAATGATCGATCCACAATTCGATTCATCTTAAGGAGGAACCTAGTATGTCACGATATTCATCTTCTACGGATACGGTCCAATCGGCCAACATCCCTGCCAGGCTTCCGTGGTTTGCCCTGCTGGCGCTTGCAATGACAGGATTTATCTGTATTTTAACTGAAACGATTCCAGCAGGGTTGCTGCCGTTAATCGGAGAAGGGCTGCATATTACAAAAGCGATGGCTGGACAGCTCGTGACCCTTTATGCGATCGGCTCACTTGTGGCGGCCATTCCGTTCGCCATGTTTACCGGCGGGTTAAGGCGGCGTCCGTTGCTGCTCGCCATTATTGCGGGATTTTTAGTCTTCAACACTATTACCGCTTTATCAACCAGCTATGCTTTGACGCTTGTCGCTCGATTATTCGCCGGTGTAGCCGCTGGCGCGGCATGGGGAATGATTGCCGGTTACGCGCGGCGTATGGTACCAGATGCCTTAAAAGGACGCGCCTTGGCTGTCGCGATGGTAGGAACGCCGATTGCACTTACATTCGGGGTGCCGGTTGGCACCTTACTTGGTGACCTGATCGGTTGGCGTGCCGTATTCGGACTCATGTCTCTTCTCGCTCTTGTTTTAATTGGGTGGGTGCTGTACAAAGTACCGGATTATCCCGGACAACCTGCAAATCAAAGAATGACCGTAAGGCAAGTGTTTGTTATGCCTGGCTTACGTTCGATTCTCATGGTGGTGTTCACCTGGATGTTGGCACACAATATTCTATATACGTATATTTCGCCGTTTCTCGAACCTTCTGGACTCTCAGGGCGCGTCGATCTTGTCTTGCTCGTCTTTGGATTAGCCGCACTTATCTCAATCTGGATTGTCGGCCTGATAATTGACCGTATGCTGCGCCCGCTTGTATTAATCAGCCTGATGGTTTTTGCTCTTGCGTCCGTTGCCCTATGGCTAGGCGGTACATCGGCACCGATGGTCTATACAGCAGTGGCGTTATGGGGCCTGACTTTCGGCGGTGCCGCTACGCTACTGCAAACGGCGCAAGCCAATGCAAGCGGTGAAGAAGGCGTTGATATCGCAATGCCGATTAATACCACGGTATGGAATTTGGCCATCGCTGGTGGAGGCGTTGTAGGTGGTGCCTTGCTTGAGCTCGTCGGAGTACAGTCGTTCCCAGGAGTGCTGTTGATTCTGCTGCTTGTTGCTTTGGTTATCGCGTGGAGAGCAAAGAGACACGCCTTCCCCCGATAACAATAAACACGGGGATCCAAATAAGCGAAGCTTACGATCCCAAATGGATTAAAGTACTTCGTAGATCTTCGTAGATTATTGCGCTAACGGTTATCGTTAGGTCAATGAAACAGAAGCAGTCTAGGACTTTATTATCGTGTCCTGGACTGCCTCTGGCACTTTTAATAGCTAGTCTAAAACTAATTTACGAAGGCAGCTGATTTAGCAACTCAAAAAACTGGTTAGGTCAACAACGTGAGTCTCTAACTAATTAAGTTTGGAAGTACTAGACTGATTAGAAAAGTATTAGACTTTGAGAATAATGTTTAAGACTGAGAAAATATAGTATTGACTACTGATGGGGGATTACTCTAACAGGCAGTAGTTTAAGAATATACGCCTGCCAGTATTTTGATGTTAATGGGAGCCTTATGAGGTGTGGATTCTTTCAGTCCCTTACGCAGAATAATGCTCTAGCACCATTATAACGGGGTGTCTATCATTAAGCAGGTTTCAAGGGATTGGAAATGAATAATTTATTTGTAACGAAAAGAGCTGTATAATTAAAGGAAAAAAGGTAAACGGAGGTTTAGAGTGTCACAGATTGCGATCTTCATAGTCGGAGATTCAACCCTATCTTCCTACGATTCCTCAAGAGCGCCGAGAGCAGGGTGGGGACAAGTATTAGAAGGACTTTTAAATAACTGTGTCAAAGTACATAATCATGCTGCCTCCGGCCGCAGTTCAAAGAGCTTCATTAATGAAGGAAGATTAGATGCGATTGACCGTTCGATTAGTCCAGGGGATTATTTATTAATACAATTCGGTCACAATGATAAGCATTTGGATGAAAAAAGATTTACAGAACCGTACAGCACTTTCCAGTCATATTTACAGCAATATATCGATACGGCCCGAGCGCATCAAGCGCAGCCTGTTTTGATAACACCTGTGCAGTGCAGAAGCTTCGATGGAGATGGAGTATTTCAGGAATCTCATGGAGATTATCCGGATGCGATGAGGCAACTCGCATCGGCAAACAATGTGCCGCTGATTGATTTGACAGCCAAAAGCAGAATTTTACTTGAAAGGTTTGGAGCAGAGCGGTCCAAACAATTGTTTCTTTGGTTTCAGCCTGGAGAGCATGAGAATTATCCGGAAGGAGTTCAAGATGACACCCATTTTTCAGACTACGGAGCTAAAGAAATCGCAAAATTGATTATAGAAGGATGTAAGGAATTGAAGCTTCCTGTTACATAAACCAGCAAAAAGGCGCGATTCGAATTCTTGAGGACGCACCATTTACATTTTCAAGCCAGGGTGTTTTTACTATAGGGGGATAGTAAGATGAAATTATTATTGTGGGAACACGGTACTCCGGGAGCATTAGGAGAAGAGGAGAAGGACAAGCCGGTGTTAGTTCCGTATCTTGTCGAAGGGGATGACACATCTTCAGCGATGGTTGTATGTCCCGGCGGCGGATATAGCGGACGGTCTCGGAAAGAAGGAGCTCCGATAGCCGAATGGCTCAACACACTCGGTATTTCGGCATTGGTTGTACATTATCGGGTTTCACCTTATCTTCACCCGCATCCGCTGTCCGATGCGCAACGAGCCATACAACTCATACGGAGCAACGCAACGAAATGGAATATCGATCCCGAGCGTGTAGGGATTCTTGGATTTTCAGCAGGGGGACATGTAGCTGCATCTGCAGGAACGTTATTTCACGATGGAGACCCGGATGCTGTTGACCCTATAGCCCGACAGAGCTGCAAGCCTAATCTAATGGTGCTCTGCTATCCGGTTATAACCTTCACGGCTCCGTTTGCGCATTCAAGCTCTCGAGATCATTTGTTGGGGAGCGAGCCAGACCCGGCTTTAGTTGAAAAACTATCCTTAGAGAATGCGGTGACTTCGTTCACACCTCCGGCGTTTATCTGGCACACGGGAGAAGATGAAAAAGTACCGATGGAGAATGCATTGATGTTTGCAGCCGCCTTACGCCGCAAAAAGGTACCTTTCGAGCTTCATGTATATGAAAGCGGTAGACACGGACTATGCTTGGCTGCTGATCATCCTGAGGCATCTAGTTGGACAGCTTTATGCGAAAATTGGCTTCGAAAGCAAGGCTTTATTAAGTAGATCAAAACGATCCCAAGATAACAGCAATTTATGCAGGTGTAAATTTTGGAGGAATACTACTTTCAATAACAATCGACGGCATTTCAAAACAAACTAGCCACTCGCGGTGTATTGAAAACGAGATTCTGATGCATTTGCGCTCCTTAAAGAAGACGTGTAAAGATATCTCGCTGCACGATCCGATCGGAATCGACATCCTTGCTTCAGAGGCTGATGATGTCGTAGATAAGGTGCAGCTTAAAATTGAGCGGTCAAAGATATATAAGAACCTGGATATTTCCCAATTTAATCCATGCGTTTGCGGGTGGTGTCAGCTACGCTGGTACTACCCCTACTAGATAATTAAGTTGCTCTGTAGCAATTTCAGCCAGATTATAGCATAGAAAGATCTCGCCAACACTTTAACAGTAAGCGTCACATCCAACCCGTCTTCAACCGCGCATTTACACGAAATATAGAGGCGGATCTAGGCGGTAGCCTGTTATTAAAGGACACCCCGTTATAATGGTGCTAGAGCATTATTCTGCGTAAGGGACTGAAAGAATCCACACCACTCCTTCTGAATCCAAGCAAATGCCATCGGCCCCGTTTGATAACCTGAAGATGCAAGAACATGGCTTGTAGCTGAGAGGATTTAATGAATGCTGTCTAATGAAGTAAAGGGTACGTTAGGTCAATGAAATAAAGGCAGTCTAGGACTTTATTATTGAGTCCTAGACTGCCTTTTACTCTTTTAACAAGGCTAGTCTAAAACTAATTTTACGAAGGCAGATGTTTTAGCAACACAGAAAACTGATTAGATCAACATCGTGAGTCTAAAACTTTATTATCTATGTACATCTACTACCATTACCTCCAAATCCAGCGCCGCTTAATAATGCATATCCTGGTCGCGCTTGGTTGAATATTGTTTCTCTATATATTTTTTTGCGTATTAAACTGGGGGTGAAATAATTAGGATACCAAGTTATCAATAACTCCGAACAGGATATATGAACTTAGAATTAGAATTAAAAGCCTCTTAATAAAGACTTTCATGAAAAGTCTACTCTTTTCCCATAGTACGAAACAAATTATTATATTCGATCCTCAAATATTATCACTTCCGACAAAACTACCCGTTTGTTCTACTGACTTTCACAGCAATGCGAATAAGCAGTGGATCGGATCCACCGCAGTACTATCGTCCCCGTTCAAAAAACTCCATTTCTTGTGATAAGGTCCTCATGTCTGTAATAGCAATTTTCAAGTCCATCCCATCCTTTTGTGATTGCCTCAAGGACTAGTGTAGTTTCATTTTTGCTCACTTTCGAGTTTAAAAATCAATTCGTTCGCCAGACGTTTATTCAAACGATATTTTTCTGTTTTACCAAGCTTGGAGGATAACTCTTTGATTCTCTGGATCTGGGTATCAGTCGGCGGTTGTTGCTCGATTAATCTCTCATAATTTTGATAGGCGACCTTAAGTGCTGTTTCTGCGGAAAGCAAATCAATGGTTTCATATAATGCATTGGCTGCTTGTTCAGTGGTCAAACCATAACCTGAATCAGTTGATAACATAAAGCGGTCCGGGTATTGTTCCATCAGTGGTATAAAATCCCTTAATTTATTGAAGCTGTCAGGGTTATAAGCAGTAAACCCAGCAAAAAAAAATCAATGTACAAATTAGAGTGTTTTTCGAGAAGGGTTTTAATATTATTGGGAGAGTTGTAAGCATTAGCGTGTCCAAAGATAATATTCGTATTTGGATGCTGGTCCAAAGCCTCCTCCAGATGTGTTATCGGCGAACCATTAGGCGGATCTATATGTAAAAGAATCGGAACACGGTATTTTGCTGCTAATTCATAGATTTTTGGGAAATTCCCGTCGTTTGGGTGCTGAGCCTTCCACTTTACTTTTGAAACAACGGGAGAATTGGTGGATGCGGCTGCGATCTCACCAATATTTAAATAACCCTGCTCTAATTTATCACGTACGATGGTTAAACCCTCATCTTCGTAAATAGGGAATCCCGCGAAGGAAGGATAAACATGTGACGGCTCTCTTCTATATTGCTGCCAAGATAGTTGATCCGTGATCTGAGCGCTAGGCTCTGAAATATCCCCGAATAATACGATTCGGTCAATTCCATATTTCCCCCACTTTTCTATCGCATTCGGATTTCCAGCATCGTGGTTATGAATATCAATGACGGTAAGATCACGATATACCTCAAACAATTCATTCTGAGGATCTTTGTTTTTGCGAATGTTTTGAATTAGTTCCAAGTTCGGCTTCGGCGTATACTCTGTTAGGGGCACGATTGTTACTACTTTGCGCATTAATGAGGAACATCCAGTGAATGTCAATCCAAATACAACAAATATACAAAGTAAAATAGGCATTTCCATACACAATCGATCTGTCTTCCAACTTGGAGGTAGTGATCCAAACATTTTAAACCCTCCCATGCATTCACATCATTTGATTTTATTGTTTCAAGCAACATCAACATTAATATTGTAATTTTACCCTTTCAAGAGTACATATCCATCGAAGATAACTGCCAGTTAGCTTAATGGCAGAAAGAACAGTTGCCATGGTGGCAAACTGTCCCTGAACAAAAAGTCTCGTCCCCCGTGAAAGCCGGCTGACATGGTATCATTAATGAGCTATCGCACCCCGCTACGGCATTGCCAAAAGATAGTGTCAGTTGAAACGAACACCGGCCAATGTTTCGACGGCATCTTTGAGCATCATGAACACATCTCCATCTGTCAATTTATTTGGGTCTGTTATCAGTGCAATGGTGGATTTGGTAACAAGCCCCTTGCTTAATAATTCAGCCTGAGCGTTTTCCCTGGTCGTATGAAGCCCTGCTCCTAATGCAATCGTATAGCTCGCTTGCTCCAAGGTCAATGCTTGCTTCGCAGGTTCATTCACATTTTTCAGAGCTTCAGAAGGGTTTCCCGCAAAATATGGCTTATATTTTTTCTTTATGATATTCAGCTCATTCACAATACGCTGCATATTGGAAGGGTTGTCCAGTTTAAACGCCTCGTTATGATACGAGCCCACAGCCAGCCCCATGTAAACGGCGGCTTTCAGGCCATCATATTGCTTATGATTCATAAAGCTCATCTTTTCGGTCGTATAAGGCTTCAGGTCCATGCCTTGATCATTAAGCGACTTCTGCAGCTCGGCTATCAGCGTTTTCGATTCGGCCATCGCTTGAAAAGTAATTCCATGTTCGATCGCCAGCTTGACGGCGGCACCCGCTGCTTGGCCCTCGGCCATACCGACCGGAATGACACGTGCGCTGCCGTGTGCTAGCGTATCGTAGCTTGCGGATCTTCCCACGACGAGAATCCCGTCCACATTGTTCGGAACGATACTGCGGAACGGTACCGCATATTTCAATGGATCCACGACAACAGACCCGTTATCATTCGGAGAAGTTCGTTGAATATCTGCAGGGTAAGAGCCGAAGGCGATGCGATCCCACTGGTCCCGGTTCTCCAGTAAATCGATGACGCTTAAACGATACAAGCCGTTCAGATGGCGTGTCTCACGAACATAGAGCTCCGGAGCGATTCCACTGAATTCAATATTTTTGAACTCCTCGAATTGTTTCAAGTAGTTAACGACATTCGGGATTTCTTTGTTCGCAATATCCATTCCTTCCTTGACGGATTGAGGATTCAAGCCGTCAACTCCGAAGATTTGCAGGGCGTTGATCAGAATCGTCCCGTCGAGCTGCCGGCCAATATTGAGACCGCGCATTTTCACGCGTTCTTTGTTAAGCGGTTCGTAGCCCTTCATTTCTTTGCCGTAGCCCCATGCGGACATTTTACTGACGCCGGTATTGCTGTCCCCGTCTCCATTTAACCGTTTGGCAATCAAGCTCCATGCCTTATCATCGATATTATTCAAGCGGAATACCGCGGTGACCGCCATTCGCGATGCTTCATCACCCAGATCCTCGCGGCCGATTGTAAACGAGGCTCCGGAAGCGGCCGCCACATCTGCGTCTTGGGTAGCGTCAATGACGGCTTTTGCTTGTACTTTTTGCTTCGTTCCGTCCGGTAAGCCGACAGTGATGCCTTGGACCCCTGCGTTAGCCCCATCCTTTTGCACAATAGGCTCCACGGAGGAAGCCTTCATATACAGATCTATATGTTTCTCCGCCTTAACCAAGTCGTAAAAAGCATCGGCTCCCGTCGTTACATCAAAAGAATGGCCTTCCGTTTTATTGTACCATTCCGTAAAAATTCCCTTGTTATAATAATCCTGCTCTTTTCCCGGCAGCTTCGTGGATGTTTTGTCCCAATTCATGTCGATGCTGTTCAACCACCCGACCGTCATCAGCCCACCCAGAACTTGCCGGTTCCGGCTGTCGATCAGCAGTGTCTGCAGCCCGTTGCGAGCCGCTGAGATAGCTGCTGCAATCCCCTCGGGGTCCGTACCGACAACCACTACGTCATAACTCTCCTTCAACTTGTCCACGGATTGAACGGCCTGAGGCTCGCGCTTCACATTCCCGGCCTGCGGCACATGAACTCCTGCATCGCCGTTTTTTAACGAATTCATATACCATCCCATCCCCAGTCCAAGCAACACTATGAATATCGCCCCCGCTATAAACTGAGCCCTTTTTTTAAACATGATGAACACCTCTGCCTATATTATTTGTTATAGCAGGATTGGTACTTCATTATCCCTGCCGTCGTCTAGTATAAACGAGAAATGTTAATGTTCCTTATGCAGGCGCTTAGCGGGCGCTTAAATGATTCTTAATAAAACTTAAGAAATGCCGCAAACTAAAATAACCCCACAAAGTGGGGCCTTGGCTTCGAAGCCGATTCAGGTACTTTGCGGGAGCCCCGAAATTTATAAATTCTGGCGTGTAAAAAAAAGGCCGGTTAGCGGCCTTCTTGTGATCCTGGAGATACATTTTCGTATATGGGAAGTCTGGTTTCAAAGACCGTTTCCTTGCGGCTGCTCCGCACCGAAATCAATCCGCCATGGATCTCGATAATGCTTTTCGTGATGGCCAGCCCAAGCCCGGTTCCTCCGGTCTGTGAAGATCTTGATTTGTCGGTTCGATAAAATCGTTCGAAAATATAAGGGATATCACGCTCGGGAATCGGTTCGCCATAGTTGACGATTTCCACGACAGCCTCATTTTCAACCTTGCTGATCCGGATATCGATAGATTTGCCGGTGCTTCCGTAACGAATCGCGTTGGATATAATATTTTCGTACGCACGCATTAATTGGTGGCCGTCGGCAAGCACATATAAGCTATCGTCCGGGGCAGTCAAACGGCATGACATGTTTGCTTTTGTTAACTGGGGGGTGAATTCCTCCGCCAATTGCTTCAGGAAGCCCAGGATGTTTACTTTTTTCATTTGAAACTGAATGCCTTGCCCGCTTAGCGACGTATACTCGAAGAGGTGGTCGATCAGCTTTTTTAAGGTTTTCGTTTTTTCATAGGCGATGTTTATGTAATACCGCAGCTCCACCTCATCTTTATAGCGATCCGTCTCAATCAGCTCCAAGTAACCGAGAATCGAGGTGAGTGGAGTGCGCAGATCGTGGGATACCCCTGTGATCAGCTCGTTTTTGGTTTTTTCGGCATTCCGCTCTTCTTCAATCGACTTCCGCAGCTGCTTGGTCATATGATTAAAATGTTCCGCCAAGACACCCAATTCGTCCGAGGATTTGGTCGTAATTTCATACGACAGATTGCCCTGGGATATTTCTTGCAGCCCCCGTGTGATCTCCTCCAAATACGAAAAAACTTTACTGCTGAGCACAAAGAAATAGACGAGGAAAAGCACGCAGCCGGAAATAATCATGATCGGCGTGGAGCCAATATGATTGACGACCCAGCGCGTCGGCGCAGAGAACGGCCATACAAAAACAAGCTTCAAAAATAGCCGATAACCGATAAGTTCGGTGACGGCAGTTAATGCAATACTGAGCACGAACAGCAATATAAATTTCCAGCGCATCGTATTGATGAATTTTATTTCCACGTCCGAACTCCAATCCGTCCTTATGATATTGTAGACTACTCGATCGTGTAGCCTATTCCCCATACGGTTTTGATGTACTGCGGGGCGCTTGGATCTTTTTCGAGCTTTTCCCGGATTTTGCGGATGTGAACCATAACCGTATTATTGGATTCGTAGAATGGCTCGTTCCACACGGATTCGTAGATTTGCTCCATACTTAGCACGTTGCCCCGGTGTTGGGCAAGCACTTGCAAAATAGCGAATTCACGCGGCGTCAGCTTGACCTGGTTGTTATCGACAAACACTTTATGCGTCTTCAAATTTATGATGAGATCATCGATCACCAGTTCACTTTCATCCTTTGCTTGATTCGCATGGAACTGCATGAATCTGCGAAGCTGCGATTTGACCCGGGCAACGATTTCCAGAGGACTGAATGGTTTAACAACATAGTCGTCCGCTCCAATGCTTAATCCCGTAATTTTATCGATCTCTTGGCCTTTAGCGGATAGCATGATGATCGGCATCTGCTTTTCCTCGCGTATTTTCATACAAGCTTGAATCCCGTCCATACGAGGCATCATGACGTCTAGAATGATCAAGTCAACCGTAGTCGTTTGTAAAATTTCCAAAGCCTCAACACCGTCACTCGCCGTACACACATGAAATCCTTCATTTTTCAAATAAATTTCCAGAAGATTGGTGATTTCCTTCTCATCATCAACCAGAAGTATAGTGGCTCCAAACATAAAATCGTCTTCCTTTATCTGAAATTTAAGCGGCTCATGCCATTATCTTACACAAATAGTACGAAAGGCAAGACGGCAATGGACAAACTTGTTACTTGAAACAATTTGCATAATGGTTCCACAGAACGGACTGTCATAAACAACGCTTAAATTATTTTCTATATCCGATTCTTGTGGTGTGAATAGTGTTTCCAGCGTTCAGTTATGGATTCATTCACCAAATTCAACGTAACATAGATGCATTATTATGACAAATACCCCTAAACCAATCTGCCAGTTTCGAGGTCCGGTTAAATTATCCAGTTGAAAAATAACAGCAGTTGAATTCAAGCCAACTGCCCTTAATGTTAATTGATTCTAACAATTGTGGGCACGTTATTGAACTATCCTGCCAATTAGTATAAAGCGGCTGCCGATTTGTGCCGGCTGCCGCGTCTTAGTTCGTTATATAGCTAGCGTGCCCCTTAGTTTAAAAATGGAAGCCGCTCATAACTTCCGGATTGCGTAAATTTCACTTGATTAAAGTAAGCCCGAAAACGTATCTCCTGAATTTCACTCTAGTGTCACGGTCAGACGATCACGCGGTAGTGAAGCTGAACAACTCCGCATCGGAAGCGGCGCTCACCGAGCAACTCGAGCCGCATGCTGAGGTTGTCCGGCAATGCTCGCTTACCTCCACCCAAGACGATCGGATTAACAAGCAGATGACACTCGTCGATCAGTCCCGCGCTCATCGCCTGCCCAGCAAGCTCGGTGCCGCCAATCGTAATGTCGGCTCCTGAAGACTCCTTCAGCCTCCGGATCGCATCAGGATCGAATTCGCGCTCGATCCTAGTCCTAGCGTTTGAAACCGACTGAAGTGTCCGGGAAAACACGATCTTCTCAGCAGCTCGCCAAATCTGCGCGAAGTCCCGCATTACCTCCGGTTGATCGCCGCTGGACGGGTTCATTTTGATGTTCGCCGTCTCCCAGTACACCATCGACTCGTACATTCGACGCCCGTATAGGTAGGTGCCAATCGGCCGCTGGAAGTCAGTCCAGAACGCAAACACCTCGTCATCGGAGATCGACCACTCGAGATTGCCGCGCTCGTCCTCTATGTAACCGTCCAAAGATACGTTAATAGGGTAGATCAGTTTAGCCATTTCGATAACGCCCTCCAATCTCTGTTCATAAACTATATTTTAAGACATTTCAGTTCGGATTGTTTCTTACAGATTGCTAATCTAATCTGCCCTTTAGCTTAATGACAGAAAGAGCAGCTGCCGCGGCAATCTGCTCCCTGATCATCCCATGATCGTCTTTGTTAGCTTAAAGCTTTTTTCGAAGAAATACTGTAAAACTCACCATTCAAAATTTAGAATCCCCCCATTTTTTGTATAATGCTTTTGGCATAATACATTACTTTTGATTCAATAATTGAATAGCAAACAGAAAAGATAATAAGTAAGGTAATTTGAATAAATAGTTGCCCTTTAAAGAAGTCAAGTACCCATATTAATACTGGAAGATATAGCATGAATAATATAGCTTTGGTTATGATTTCGCTCATCCATATCCCCCTAACCCTTATTAAAGTTTATCACTAGTTATAACGCATAAATTTAGTCGTTGTTGCGGTATCCTGCCCATTGCTTCAACGGAAGACGGCTGCCGATGCGTCAAGCCGGCTGCCGTCGTACCATGATTGAGCTATCGTCTGCCGTTAGCTTAGAACATGTGGATTACTCAACTGTGCTCCTCAATCAATGAGATTTTCCTTCCTTAATCTCGAAAACTCCGTCGCATAATACGCCATGGCGATGGCCGGTAAGGCGATTCCGATCAGCAGTGCCGCCTCCCAGCCCCCCATCGCATAAGCCCATCCCCCTGCCGCTGAGCCGATAGCGCCCCCTAGAAAGAAAATCGCCATATATAAACCGTTAAGCCTACTGCGAAATTCCGCTCCTAAAGAGAAAATCACCCGCTGCCCGAGAACCATGTTGGCGGAAACCCCCATGTCAAGTAAAATCGCCGCAACTACGAGGACGGGGACTGCGAGTGCAGAACTTGATGGAACCAGCAAGGGAAGCAGCCCGGAAAAAATGACGATGCCCAATGCCCATCCCGTAGCCGGGCGAACCCATCCACGGTCTGCCATACTGCCCGCCGCTGGCGCCACAATTGCCCCCATTACCCCGACTAATGCGAACAGAGCGACCTCCTTCTGAGTGAAATGGAACGGCGGACTTGTCAGTACCAACGGAACTGTAGTCCAAAACAAACTGAACGTTCCGAATACACAAGCATGATAAATTGCCCTCCGGCGCAATGCCGGTGTCGCCTTCAGCAGATGCAGCATGGAGTGCAGCAGCGCCGGGTAAGCTGTAGCGGCCGAAGGCTTCCTTGAGGGTAATGCCTTTGCCAATACAAGAGCCAGCGCGAAAATCAATGCTGCGGAGATGAAATATATGGCGCGCCAGCCCATATACTCCGCCACCAAGCTTGAAATGGGACGCGCGAGCATAATCCCCAGAAGCAGCCCGCTCATGACGTTGCCCACGTTGCGACCGCGCACAGCTTCTGGCGAAAGATGAGCCGCATACGGCACAAGGATTTGTGCTGCTACAGAACCTACTCCGATCACGAGTGAAGCGGTTAGGAACAGGATGGCGCTTTTGATTACAGCGGCAATTGTCAAAACGGCGGCAGTAAGGAGCAATGATGAAACGATCAACTTACGATTTTCCAGGATGTCTCCCAACGGTACGATAAATAACAAGCCGATCCCGTAGCCGACTTGAGTCAACGTAACGATAAGGGCGGCAGCTCCGGAGGAGAGTCCGATGGCCGAACCGATCGAGCCTATCAATGGTTGAGCATAATAAAGATTTGCCGCTATGATGCCGCAAGCGGCTGCTAGGATAAAAATCAGCGCTGGCGAGACCAATTTTTCCGTTGGAATAGAAGCTGAATGCATAGAAAGTCCCCTTTTCTTACCAGAAATTTTCTGGAACAGTCGTTCCGGAATGTGCAAAAAAAAAAAAAAAAAAAAAAAAAAAATGTTTTATAGCATTTCCATTACCATGTCTATCATCTGCTGCATCTTGCCGCGGTCACCCTGCACCTTCGCAACGATATTTATACTATGATTCAGGTTTGTGAGCAGATAAGATAAAGTCTTGATATCTTTCTCAGGCATGATTTCTCCCGTCTCCTGACCTTTGCGCAGCAGCTCGTAGAAGGATTTCTCCAACTCGTCAAACCGCTCCCTGATCAACACATTCAGTTGCTCATCTGGCGAATCAATGCTGACCGCTGCATTAGTAATGAGACAGCCCTTCGGCGACTCGCCGCCCAAGGCGGAATCGATGTGTATCTCGAAGTACTGTCGGATTCCCGATTTGGCGGATGTCGCATTAACGAGGATGTCCCGTTTGGATTGCTTCCACTTCTTGTACCAGTTGATCGCTTCGATATACAGCGTTTGCTTGTCCCCGAACGTTTCATACAAACTTGATCTGCTAAGATCCATAGCTTCCAGCAAATCGGGAATGCTTGCCGCTTCGTAGCCCTTCTTCCAAAAAACGAGCATCGCTTTATGAAGCACCGCTTCTTTATCAAACTCTTTGTAGCGTCCCATGGCTCTCCCTCCGTTTCTGTAGGTACAGTATATACTTTTCTGGAACGATAAGTCCAGTATTTTCTGCAGATATGAAAGTTAGCTCAGGCTGGGATAAAACTAGCTTCGATTATACCCTACACACCATGTCTTTAATCGTCTAGCAAAGAATACATAACAACTCCAAAAATAGGTAAAAAGATTCGCATTTCTTAAAATAACTGAAAAACTGTGGCATACGAAACAGAAATAATAAGAAAATTTTGTTACTATAGTCCCAAGGTAAGCAATGAAACCACGTCTATATTTGGGCACTTGGACTTGGTTGAGCTAGTAGTGCAACCGGACCACCTTTATCTATAGGGGGTTATCTTAAATGAAGTCCACACTAAATATTGAACATGTTATCAATGCATTAGGTATCCCAGCAAATCGTTTCCAATCATGGGTTGATCAAAATATTTCAATAGATATAAATACGCTTGTGGCAAACCCGTTGTCATCCCCAACTCATTTGCAAACCAACGATGAACTGAATGTTTGTATGACAAACCAGGATAATTATTTAAGAAATCTGTCGATACTTATCAAATCGAGATTAAATACATTTTAAACGTGCTGGGGCTGGGCACCAGCCTAATTGGGCTGATGGACGACAATGATGCCGGTAAGTGCACGATCGTTTGACGACCACGCAGACGAAAAAGGAGGTTTTCGCAATGAACATCAATTCGATTGAGAATGCAATCGGCCGGCAGCTCTCTGACTCCGAACGTAGCACCGTTGGATTGATCAACAGATGGGATCAGGAGACAAAAGAGAACATAATGACTCTTTTGCTTGATGCATGGAAGAACGGGTTTGCGTTGGGGCGTAAAAGCAGCGTCGGCAGACGGTAAACGTAACTGGATCCATCGTTTATTTACTGCTACATTTGTTATATTCACCGAAGGATAAGTAACACAGCCTGACGAATCCTCCACGGAAGCGGACAAATACAATAAAAGCCCCTGATCCAGGTATTCATTCTCCGCGCATAAGTGGATAAGTTCCTCTTCCTGGCTCATTGGTTGTATTTTTCGACGCCCCTTCGCCACTCCTGAAGCTTAATCACGCTTTTCATTCAAGCCAGCTAAGCCTTCTCTTTAAAAATGTGCAACTCATCTTTTAACCATTTTATGGTTAGTGCCGAGTGCTTTTGCGACAGTCTTAAATCCCCTCTTATCGTCGATGAACATCCACGTCGTATGTCTTACTTCTTTTCCTCATAAAAACTCCCCTCCAAGTACACTGTAGTGCGCTTTCTTAGCACTGTTTACTTAAAGGGGATAATACCAAAACGGCAGCTTTATCATGATGACTATTGATGTAAAAGTTATATAATTTTGCCTTCACAATCAACAAAAATAAGTTGAACTTTGGGACGCAAGCACCATTCGATTATTGTCTTCACAAGACTTGGTGTAACGATACGGTCATCCCAAATTGGAGTTTGTACTCTTACCCAACCTTTATGAGGGTGATTTTCTAATCCTGCAAACTCCATTCCTTTTACCACAATGTGCGGTGTTTTATCATAGTCTGTTTGTGCCACATGATATGAAACAATAAACTTCTTATCCTCTGAAACAATACTAAGATTGATTCGTCCGTAATCTTCTGCATCTTGGTGAACATTCCAATAATACGTCTTGTCGCAATACTCTAACTTGCGTCTTCCTTTTGAATTAACCCCCATAGGCCTATGACCTCGCTATTTTCATACTAATTCGCTTTCCGTATCTATTCGTGACAGCATCGAAGTATCCCGCCCTTTAGTTGAACGGTGGCTCAATATGACACCCGCCGCTACAAAACTAAAAGTAACGACGGTAGGTTCTCCACGGCGTCCCCCGCGCAGCAGGGTGTAAATCTGAGTGGTTGATGCTTTTTCATACCCCAATATGCCTTGAATAAAACCTAATGGCGCTCCGTTATCTAATTAGTTATAGAACAGTTCCTAAGTTCGCATTATTGTTCTTTTAAACAATTCTTCTTCAACGTAAAAAGATTTCGAGAAATGGTTAGCACTATCCTACCTATTAGTTTCACTTTAAGTTTTCTGGGTTTAATCCTTGTAATATTTCAGGAATAAATATTCCATTCTTACGAATCAGGATATCATCAAACCATATTTCTCCACCACCGAATTCAGAACGCTGAATATTTACAATATCCCAGTGTAATTCTGACCAATTATTATTTCCAGGTGTTCCTTTAGGTACACATCCAGGAGTAAAGTGATAACTGCCCCATATTTTTTCATCAAATAGAGTATCTTTCATTGGTTTTTCTATAAATGGATTTAGTCCAATTCCAAATTCACCAAAATATCTAGATCCTTGGTCAATATCTAATAATTTATTTAATCTATCGCAATCATTCGCTGTGGCATGTATGATTCTGCCATCCTTAACTTCAAATCGAATGTTCTCGAATGTAAACCCTTCTTTAATTGAAGGTGTATTATAGGAAATGTATCCATTAACAGACTCTTTTACTGGCATTGTGTATACTTCACCATCCGGAAGGTTCATAATCCCTGCATCTTTATATGAAGACATATTTTTAATTGAGAATTTTAACTCAGTCCCAGGACCACTAATCCTTACTTTATCTGTTTTATCCATCAACGTTACTAAATTATCCATTGCTTTATCCAACTTCGAATAATCAAGATTACAAACGTTAAAATATAAATCCTCAAAATCTTCTGTGGACATATTAGCTTGCTGTGCCATAGCATGATTAGGATAACGAAGAATACACCATTTCGTATGGCTGTAACGTCTGCCATTGATCTTTTGTGAATAATATTTTCTAAATAGCGCCATCTTTTCAGGAGGAACACCATTCAATTCACTCATATTCTCTCCGGCTCTAATGAGGATATAAGCTTGCATATCCTTTACTCTACTTGAATCGTAGGATGCCATTGCTGTTAATTGCTCCTCATTGCAACTAATTAATATCTCTCTTAATAACTCATGGTTATTTATTAATAGGAATGGAGTTCCACCAACAAAATAAGCCTGTCTTATCAATTCTTTTGCCAAAGGAATTTCCAATCCATCGACCTCAATTAATAGTTTTTCTCCTCGTTGAAGCTTTACTGAATATTCAATAAAATTTTTAGCGAGTTGTTCAACTCTTGGATCTTTCATGGCACGTCTCCTTTATCGTTTAAAACGTTTAATTCAAGCACATTCTGTTAACTTATGCATTCTAGATCGATCCTCTTTTTCCTTTTTATGTTAGTATAATGCATCATAAAAGTGTTATAACTAACCTGCCCGTTAGTTGAGAAAAAGAAAAAGCATCAGATCGATTCGATCAGACGCCTTCATGTCTTATTATCCCACTAACGTACCGTTAGTTCCATAAAAAATGGTTTTAAGTTTTGACCAGTTATCTGCTATCCAAATCGATTCGTCAACAAACGTTTGAATCGCGTGTCCGCTTCTTTCAGCATTTACACCAACCCGCTCAGCCTTGAATGAAGTCTAATGGTGCTCCATTATCAAGGAGCTTGCATGCAAGGTATGACGAAACCGATGTGGATATACATTAGCTTCGAGTTCTCCCCGATTGGCAAGAGGTTTTAATGTCCACCTGATCGTCGGAATAGCCATCCCCGACTTATAGGATGTGTATTAGTTTCAAATAAGGCCTTGCAAGAGTCCTCACGGCTCGCGAGGTACTTCTTCAACTACACTCCGTTAATTGTACAGTAGGCATCCGGGGTAAACAAATGGATCCGAGGGGAATGGTGGTTTGCGTAACAATCAGAAGTGTTTCAGTAAGCATTGCATGATATGCCATGTAAAGAATATAATTATAGATTAAAGCGCTTTACATTAAACTCACTGGTGCCCTACAATTATTGGTAGATTAAGTAATGGTACGTCTCCATCCGGTTCGTAGGGGGTTGTCCACGAGCATGTTCCCACAAAGCTTAAAAACATTTAAGCATAAAAGCATTTTTGTCAAAATGCTTGTTATTTTTAATGCATTTATCATCTCCACCATCCTCATCTTTGGCTACGTCTCTTATTCAAAATCATCTTCCCTGCTGATTGAAGAAGTGGTCACCTCCAATAATAAATATATTGAACAGGCGCGAAATAACATCGATCGGGCAATCGAATCGTGGGACGTCTTATCTTTCCAGGTTTCTCTGCAAAATCCAATCCGCCGCGCCCTCTATTTGTCTGAACAAACATGGAACCTCGATCAGATGCTGTTTCTGGATGTTATACAATATTTGAAAAGCGTCAAACTCGCCAACCCGCTGATCTCCGATATATGGCTGCAACCTTACCGGTACCCTGTTGTCCTGAACCACGAATCGAAATATAATTCGGACTATTTCTACAGCCAACTTTATACCACCAAGCCTGAGATAGGCTGGAGAAAAATAGAGACGGGGCATTTCGGCTACACGTTCATGGGGCGGTTCGACGTCGTTTCTTCCGATGCTTCTCAGTCCGTAATTACGTTTGCACGAACCGTTCCGCTCAGTGAAGTATCTCCAACCGGGATATTGTACATGAACGTCAAAACCGAAGACCTGGCAAATATGCTGCAAAGCACTAGCGACCCGTACCCCGCATTTATTTACGCCATAGACGCATCGGGCCAGCTTGTGATCAACAGCTCCGTCCGCTCCGAGCATGATCAGCGGATCTATTCCGTCAAAGGGATTATTGCGGATAAAGTGAAAGCCCAAGGAACTCGAGAAGGGTACCTTGAGGAAAAAATCTCCGGCGAAAGCTACCAGATCGTATTCACCTCGTCTTATGTCAATGGGTGGACTTACATTAGTGCGGTGCCAACCGCATTTATTACGGAAAAAGCGAACAAATTCAGGCAGTTCACGCTATTTGCTGCCGTACTTTACCTCGCAGTCGGTGTTATTATCTCCTATTTTTTGACAGAACGGATGTACCGGCCAATTTACAATATCATAGCTTATATGAATTTGTTCGAACGCAAAAAGGACGAAATGCCAGGCATTCGTAAGGAGGATGAGCTCGGATTTATTGACAGGATCATCAATTACGTATACTTCGAGAACCATCAGCTGAAGGGCGAATTCGAGAAAAATCTGCCTGCGCTGCAGCAAAAGATCTTGTATGATTTGATAGAAGGCCGGGTTTCCTCAGAGAAAATGGCCGAGGCCGCAGAGAAGCTTCAGCTTCCCTTCGTCTTCGATGCGTACCAGATCATCGTGTTTGAGACGGTGGATTTTTCCGTCGACGAGCAGCTCAGTCCCCATGAGCCCGATATTATAAGCATGATTGATCAAATGGCTGCAAAAACCGACGCAGAACCGCAGCATTTTGCAGTCAAATCGATAAAAAAGCGTGTCAATAAAATCGTCACTATCGTCAATCTCGATTCCCGGAATCCGAACCCGGAGCTGATCAGCGATTTGATATGCCGCGTGACCAACTTTTTCATACGGGAGCACGGGCGGACCTTTACCATCGGCATAGGCAATGTGTACAAGCGGGTGGAGGATGTACCGTTTTCCTATGTGGATGCGTTGACCGCGTTGGAATACAAACTAGTCAAGGGACAAGGCAGCGTCATCTACGTGGATGAAGTAAGCAAACTACCCGATCGTTCTTACATATATTCCTTTGATACGGAGAAAAGAATCATCAATGCGGTGAAAACTGGCAGCACAACAACGCTATCAGAGCTTCTGCAAGTGTTGTGGAAGGATAATCTGGAGAGTGCCCCTCCAACTCCGGAAATTGTTCACCATTTGTTTCACGCGCTTGCCGGGACTGCAGTCCGGACGATTTATGAAATCGGTTCCACTACGGAGGAAATATTCGGCCGTTCCTTCAGTTTATACCGTGAACTCGACTTACAGCCTGGCGTTGAGAACAAAAAGCAGTGCATTGAAGAGGCATTCAGAATCATCGGTGAATGGATTCAAGGTAAGAAACAAGGCCAATACACCCAGCTGCTCGGGAAGGTTGAACAGTTTGTTAGGACCAATTACCACCGGGACTTGTCCCTAGCGGTCGTGGGAGAAGCACTTGGATTATCCTCATCGTATTTAAGCAGCATTTTTAAAGATATCACGGGCATGAGCTTCGTCGATTACGTCAACTCGAAGCGGATCGAGCAGGCCAAGCTGCTGCTGCAGACCACGAACCACTCTGTGGCGGACATCTCAGAGAGGGTCGGCTTTACGAGCTCCAACACGTTTATCCGCGTATTCAAACGTCATGAAGGCGTCACGCCAGGACAGTTCCGTCAGTGAAGGGGTCCATCGTATGCACGTCTCAACCGGAGCTATCACTTGTATCTCACTTAGCCGGCCCTCCTCTTTAAGAGACGACGGGGCCGGCCGTTTTTTTGCATATTTTCCCGGCTAGACTCGATAGCCCCTTCGAAAGCAAACCAATTAAACCGTCTATCGCATCCTCCCCCAAGATTAGCCTATAAATCCAAACAAATCGCCCCTGTTATCATAAAAAATGGGGATGGTTCTAAATAATCGGAGATGGAAAAATCGTTTGTGAACGGTTACATTATGGACACGAAACTGAAAACTACTCACTTGATAACATCCATTTACCGAAAGGAGGCGTTTCGTTCGATGGCTAAGCCCGAAGCCGCTGTTCCCCATTCCGTGGCCCCGTCCACGGCTGCCAATCCGTCACAATGGCGAAAAACGATGAAAAAAGCCCTGCCTTACTACCTCATGTTTCTGCTCCCTTTCATTTACTATGTCATTTTCCGCTATGCTCCCGTCATTATGGCCGTCTTGATCTCTTTTATGGATTACAACGTATACAAAGGCATTTTGGCAAGTCCATTTGCCGGGTTCAAGCATTTCATCGATTTCTTCGATTCAATTTACTTCACCCGGCTGATCCGTAATACGCTGATAATCAATCTGCTGAACCTGGTATTCGTGTTTCCGGCTCCGATCGTTTTCGCATTACTATTGAATGAAGTGCGCAACGCCTTCATCAAAAGATCCGTTCAAACCATTAGCTATTTACCGCACTTTGTCTCCACCGTCATTGTTGCGAGCATGGCCGTGACGTTCTTGTCTCCGAGCGTCGGACTCATTAACAACCTGCTCGTTCAGTTCGGTATAGAGCGGATTGCCTTTCTTCAGAAGCCGGAGTATTTTTGGTGGATCTACACTTCCATCGATTTGTGGAAGACGCTTGGCTGGTCAGCCATCCTCTACTTTGCCGCGCTAACAGGAATCAATACAGAGCTGTACGAAGCGGCGAAGGTCGACGGGGCGAACCGTTGGAGGCAAATGTGGCATGTCACCTTGCCGGGCATCGCACCAACGATTATCATTTTGCTTTTGCTTAAAATTGGACACATGCTGGAAACCGGATATGAGCTCATTATTTTACTATACAACCCCAACACGTATGTAACGGCGGATGTAATCGGTTCCTATGTTTACCGGAGGGGTATCCTAGAGGCCAATTACAGCTTTGCTTCCGCCGTCGGGTTGTTCCAGTCCGTGATGGGGCTGGTGCTCTTGATGATCTCTAACCGATTGGCACGCAAATATTCGGAAACGAGCATTTGGTAAGGAGGACAAACAATGCCGCTACGCCGTTTGACATGGGGAAGCCTGATCTTCAACACGCTTAATATGCTGTTTCTGGGACTTGTCGTGGCTATCACCATATATCCGTTCTTATATGTGCTTGCCGCTTCACTCAGTGAGCAGATTTATATTTCGCAAGGAAAAATAGGCATTATCCCGATGGGGTTTCAGTTGGAAGCTTATAAAAGGGTCATCGAATTTCCGATGCTCGGACGCGCTTACTTCAATACCGTAGTTTATACAGTCCTTGGGACCGCGGTGAGCCTCTTTCTTACAGTGCTGGCTGCCTATCCGCTTTCGAAGAAGGAAGTCCCCGGGCGAAATTTGCTCACCGGCTTTATCCTTTTGCCGATGCTCTTTAGCGGCGGTCTGATCCCCACCTACCTTGTCGTGAACGCGCTTGAGATGCGAAACACGATATGGGCGATCATTATTCCGACTGCTGTTGCATCATTTTACGTGTTCATCCAGCGCACTTTTTTCGAGCAAATTCCCGCAGAGCTGGAGGACGCCGCTCGTATCGACGGATGTTCCGCGATGCAGACGCTGCTGCGTATTTATTTGCCGCTGTCGGTGCCATCACTTGTAACCATCGGGCTGTTTTATGCCGTAAACCAGTGGAATAGCTTTTTCCCCGCGATGATTTATTTGAACGATGAAAACTTGTTTCCGGTACAAATCCTGCTGCGCGACATCGTTATCCAGAACCAGACCGATCAAGTAATGGTAGATGTCCATGACGACAAAAATCTGCTCAGCGAATCGATCAAATACGCGACACTGATTGTCGCAACCCTGCCAATCTTACTCGTATATCCGTTCATACAAAAATATTTTGTGCAGGGCTCCATGATGGGATCGATCAAAGGCTAACCGCGAAATCAAGGGATTTGCGTCCCTGATAAAAAGGATAAGGGAGGTTTTGCAGCTATGACAAATTCTAAGTGGACCAAAGGAATAATTAGCGCCATCGCGCTGATAGTGACGCTATCCGGGTGCCAGTCCGGAGGCTCTGATCAGAAGGCTTCAGGAACCCAAGAATCCCAGAATGACCCAAGCGGACAGACGGCAGTCGGCGGTAAAGTGCTGGACAAGAAAATCGAGGTCAATGTCTATATGCGGCCGAGAACCGAGTCGGTGGAATCGAACGATCTGCCGTGGATGAAGCCAATCGTCGAAAAGACCAATGTGTATTTCAAGTGGCTAAAAGCCCCCAATGACGAGAAGGACTACATCGAGAAATTTAATTTAACCTTGGCCGGCGGCGATCTTCCGGATATGATGGAAGCGACTCCAGACCTGCTCAATAAGGGCGGTGAAAATGGGGCCTTCGAACCGCTTAACAAGCTGATCGACCAATATATGCCGAATTTCAAAAAGCTTATGGAGAAAAATCCGCAAATCCTAAAAGACATCAAATCGGATGACGGCAACATTTACTTCTTCCCGCAAATCTCCGCGGTCAAAACCATCAATTTGCAAATCGTCCGGCAGGACTGGCTGGATAAAGTCGGTATGAAGGCACCAACGACGACGGATGAATTGTACGAGGTGCTGAAGGCTTTTAAGGAAAAGGACCCGAATGGCAACGGAAAGAACGATGAAATCCCGTTTACAACGCGCAATAAGCTCAAAGGGCTGTTAGCGCTCGTCGAGCCTTTCGGCGTGTCGTTCGAGGAAGATTTTTATGTTGAGAACGGCCAGGTTAAATACACCTATACGAATCCAAAGCTGAAGGATGCGCTCGCTTTCGCCGCGAAGCTGTACCGCGAAGGCTTAATCGACAAGGAGTACATTACGAACGACCAGAAGGTTTGGGAATCGCGCTTCACGAATCAACAATCGGGTATTACATTTGATTCGTTCCCGCGCATCGAATATTTGGAGAAATTAGTTGCAAAGGCCGAGCCGAATGTCAATATGATTGGCATTCCTCCACTTAAAGGCCCCTCTGGGGACGCATATACGAAAAGCCAACAAACGTTAATCAAGAACGGCTTTGCCATTAGCTCGAAATCCAAGTACAAGGTGGAACTTGCCAAAATGCACGATTGGTTTTACAGCGAGGAAGGACAGCTGGCAATGAATTTCGGAAAGCTCGGCGAAACGTACACAATGGAGAACAATCAACCGAAATACACTGACTTGATCATGAAAGACCCTAACAAATCCCCATTGATTAAAATGTACGAACTCGGCCACCGCGAATTTGCTTATCAGTGGGACATCCGCTATGAGAATGCCATGGTAACGCCAAAGATTGAAAAAATCCGCGATTCGATTACGCCATTCATCAAGGATAAATATCCGGTTGCCCTTTCCTTTAAGCAGGCAGAGCGCGATGTCCTCAATTCCAAATTCGCGGAAATAACGACATACAAGGATGAAATGGTGAACAAATTTATCATGGGGGCCGAACCGCTTGACAAGTTTGACGCCTATGTCAAAAATATCGAGAAGATCGGTCTGGATAGTGTCCTGAAAATCCAGCAGGCTGCCTATGAGCGGTACACAAAACGTTAAACGAAATGGTAGTGGGAGCATTCGAATTAATAACGCGGCTGCCGGTTCATGCCGGCAGCCGTGCATTGGACCTGCCACCAACTTCGTCATGATCTTCCCTTCTCCTACTATTTCCGTTCACATCCCGCACTGTCCACAGCTTTTACCATAGAGTCAGCTTCTTTTCGGCTGGTGTACGCGGCTTTGGGCGGGGTGCTTTGTCAAAGAAGCCCATGTGAAGGATACCTACGATACGTTCGTCTTTCCGCACGCCCAGTCCGTCTTGAAACCCGGGATCGAATATGAACTCGATGGTAGACCATATCATGCCGAGATTGTTCTCCCAGCCAAGAAGTTGAAAATTTTGCATGAAGCAGCAAACTGCGGCAAAATCTTCATTTCGCTTGTGCTCGTTCTTCTCTTCCTTCATCACTACGATCAGATGCGCGGGAATTTCAAGTATCTTATTTCTCATGAACTCCTTAAGCTTGGATGGCAGCAGACGATACCGCTTAAGGTTGCCGGATGCAGACGTAATCAGGTCAACCAGACGTGTCTTGCCGCCGTCGCTGTCCACATAAATAAAACGCCATGGCTCCCGCATCCCGTGATTCGGAGCCCACACAGCGTCATTCAGCAATTGAATCACCAATTCACGAGGTACAGGGTTCCGATTAAATGTGCGAATGCTTCTTCTCTCCCGAATCGTCTTGGCGATACTCATGACAATCACTCTCCTTTTGCAATCAGCGGCCCTGGCCGGCTGTACCGATCCGCCGGCAGCTTGTTTTAATATCCGCCGCAATCCGCTTTTTTGTCTGACATAAAGGTCTATTCAGCGGCTTTTCCCCGCCAGCGATCTGTGCCTTCCTTTACCATTTGCAGTGGATTCAATTCCGAAAGGGATATTGCCCAGGCAATATGCCTAACCAGGCCGAATGAGTGCCATATAGACATTGTGCGGTATAAAATCCCCTTCATCACAATAAATTGTTTCACATGAATAAAAAAATAACATATAAAACAAAAGGATTAAAATACGCCAATCAACATCACACTAATTTATTGTTTCATACGAAACAATACTATTGTAACTCCCCCTTTTCTTGGTGTCAACCTCCATATTCGTCGTCATATAAACCTCTTATTCAGCTAGGGAACTGGACATGTTCTCAGGGTAGTATGGCTTTTAATCATCGTACCCTTGTACCAGTATCCCATATTGTTTCTTAGGAAAAAATTTATGATATAATAACAAACAAAATAGTCGAGGAGAAGTTGAATCATGGATTCAATCAAGGCAAATAAAAGCGCAATTCTTGAACATTTCATTCAGTTTCTTCAGCAAAAAGAGCAATATGAATCATGGATAACCGGATCTTATCTTGAGGAAATTCGGAAGCATATAGGCGTTGAATTAAGTTTGAACATGACGGAGCTGCATACCATTGCATGCATTGGAGAACAGGAGCCGATTAATGTTACATCGATCGCGGAAGCGTTAAACTTAAGCAAAGGGAACACCTCTAAGGTCACCAATAAATTATTGAAGGCGGGTTGGGTACGAAGGGCCCAGCTCAGCGATAATAAAAAGGAAGTATATTTTCGGCTGACTCCTGTCGGTAAAAAGATCTTTGCTGTTCATGACGAGCTCCACACCAAGGAACAGCAGAGAATGTACGAGTTCCTGGAAAAATATACCGAAGCTGAGCTTGAATTGATTAAACGACTGTTTGGAGATCTGATTGATTTCTATCGATAAAGCTTGAACAGAAAATCAGACCCATCCTAATAGTCGATATCTGCCATCCAAAATAGAAACTGCACCCCGAACTATTAAAATTCATTAACAATTCAGGGTGCAGTTTATGTGAACAGCCGTTTTTTGTATTTTCTAACAATCAATCTTCTGAGCACGCAAAGATCTCTTGTCTGAATGGTCAGAGCGGAGGTTACTGCTGGCAATCCCGCCCAAAAATAAATGAAAACCACAATGCGAGGGTTAATCGCTTGTGGCCGAGAAAAGCCTTATTTTATTTTTAGAGCTTGTTTGGTTTGAGAAACAAACCCATCCAGTTTTTTATTCACTACACTCGGTTCAGTTTGAACCAACGTTCTCACTGACCGAGCAAGTTGCTTCACTTCATTTGCCCAACTTCTGTTATCCTCTTTTAGTATATCTTCTACCTTTTCTAGCGCACTAACTCCTGAGTCTAATCTACCAATGTATAGGTAGCTGAATCCTAAATAAAGCTGTCGTAAGAAATGAGCGAAACCTAGTACTTGAAATTCAGAATCGTCAGTAGATTTCTCAATAAAATTAATGATTCCGTCAGGTTGACCGTAATTTGAAAACCACCTCAACCATTTTGATTCAAGAAAAGAGTTAGTTCATTAAAATAATTAGCATACTGTTCTTCATTGTTTCCTACAAATAACTCAGAACGAGTGCCAAAGCTTAAAACAATATTGTTTTCTGGTACATATAATGGCTGAATACCCAAACAGTAATACACTCTGTCAGCGATAATGTCAAAATTTATTATGTGTAAGATGTCTGCTTGCTCTCATATTTGGCTTATAGAATGAGAAATCATTTTGTTGTGTAAATTGTTTGAACTGCTGTATTAATATTTTTCTTATACTTTTGTTATCAATCATTTCAGGCAATCCTTTCCTAAGGGGTAATTTGGTGAATAGGAGCAGAATTAGGTAAGTTATTTAATATATCGTTAATTCTCTTTGAGTAAGAGAGGCTGAGCCAGTTTTCAAATCATATACATTATTGATAGTTACCCCATCACTCGCATACTCGACTACATCCAGTCTAACTCCACCTTTTGTCCCATAAGGAACAATCTTACCATTTATGCGTTTGAATATGACGATACTTTTGTATAAGCAAGACCAGAAACGTTATTACATCCGCCGCGGCGAACATAGAAAAAATAACCACAACGCAAGGGTTATTCGCATTATGGCTTTAAGAGTAATTTATTTTTTATCATAATCCGACTTAATGTTATAAAGTGTGCTGTATATATTTAGAAGTATATAATACATATCCTTTGCTTCCTCATCGAGAGGTAAATTCTTCCTAAAAATTAACCACTCAGTTAACATATCATTCTTAAGTAATTCCGAAAATGGGACTTCGGTTAATCCTGTGGAGAAATGTATAATTACTTTACTTTCAACTGCAAAGTCAAGGTCATCGTATCCGTTGTTTGTTAAGGCCCTCCTCGGTTTCATAGCACCCCATTGGGGCGTTTACAGTAAATAAACTGGGGGGATGCATGTGTACTCCTGGGATTCACATGAAAAATAGTGGCAGGGGAAATAATCTCCTCACTGCGCTCAGAATCTCCTGTAAGAGGGCAGGGAAGGAGTATGGTTACAGCCCATTTAAACAAGCCGTAACAGGCTATTCATAAGGAGCTGGGGGAAAGCCTTCCCGAATACGCAAAAATCCCCCGTCAGCGACTACGGGACGTTCTACGTCCATACGTCGCCAACGGGGGCGTGTGGGGAATAATTACCATCCAGAGAACAGCGGAAGATCATAGCATTTCGATTTTTTCCAGATACCTCGTATAGAAAGAATTAAAGGACGAGCGAAGCGAGTCACTCCGAGCGATAGCGAGGAGCAGAGCACTTCCATCCCTTGGATTTCCATAGTCCGAAGCAGCCCAGGCTTCTATGGGCATGGGCTGCCCACGGATATTCAAGCTGCTCGTTCCCTGCTTGTGACCTCCTCGCTTCGCTCGAAAGACTCCGCTTCGCTCCGCCCCTTTCCTTTCCCTTCGATTCTCATGGGAGAGCCAGATGTTCAGGTGTGAATTCAGCCCACTTCTGAATATCGTCGGCACTTTTATACGGCGTATTCGCCAACTCCCGACAGTACCGTTTTTCTCGTGGACGATGGAACATTCCCATAAGAACCCTGTATTTCCCACATAGGAGGGCATGTCACGTTCTCCATAGAATCCATCCATCGCTCAGCCATTAGACCGTATATTTATTCGTTTCTTCGCAGGAAATATACCATTCTATACCAGTAGGTTATCAATCGTATGGAATTGATCGAAAAGTTCTATCAATTTTTTTCAATCCAATCATCCCGTCCCCATCGCTTGTCGAATCTGGTTGGGGCGAGTGGTTACAGCCGATATAAACCGAGCAGATTCCCATTTCTATCCTCGGAACAAGCAAACGGTCACGTCAGATCAGTAGCGCCCACCTATGGCGATTTCTGGGCGGTTTACGCCCCATTCGTCGCCATGTGGTGAGCCATTCAGATTCTCTCGGCACACCACCAGGCCACCCCAGTCTTTGTTCATGTTAAGTCAAACAGCGGCCTACGGAAAAGTGGGACGACGGCACCTCGCTTACCGAGAGAACTGACTATGTATTATTAAATCAAGGGAGAGCTACCCGATTCCGATTCGTTCGACACTGGGTGGGGTCTTTCAGATTAGCCGCCGTTCGGCGATAAGATAAAAAAGAACCACAACACGATGATTAGTCGCATTGTGGTTGAAAGTTAACCTTAATGAATATAAACATCAAATTCAATTTCAGCTTGTATATTACCTGCAAATTCAACAATATCGCTTGACAGAAATATAGCAGGTACTTGGTTTTCCTCAATCTTAATTACGATAAAAAATTTGTAATCAACTACTATTTGATTTCTCAACTCAATTAGTTTCTTCTTCCTACCATTTATTAACTTTATAATTTTTTCAAGCTGTTCGTTAACGTCAAGTGATGGCTCATGTTCTGTTTTAATAAACCAACATGATTCCTTTCTAACCAAGTTTTTCCCAGTTACCAATTCTCCCTTAACATATGAACCAGTAGGATTCAATCCAAGCATATCCGTCACAATTTTCGGGTCAAATGTGTCACCAATAATTGAAAATTCTGCTGATACTTTGGTGCTCAATTTCCTTCACCTCATGTTATTTTATAAAAATTCCAGTGTGGATTCTATCCCCTTTACCGCCTTTTAACAAAATTAGAACTTCACCCGTGGCTTTGTCTACATACAAGTCGTATCGGGAGATTTGTGCCTTACTTCCTAAAAAGTCTCTCTTAACTTCATGAGCATCTATTCCCTGTCGTTTCAAATGCTTATCATCAATTTTGTTAATTGACCTAAGCGTCTTACTAAGACCACTTTTTAATAGCCCACCTCTTCCAAGAGTAGCTCCCCAAACGTATCCCTCTTTAAAGTCAGGGAACCCCTGTTCAATCTGACCACCTACATAGCCTTGCAATAGTTGCTTTCTGAATGTTTCTTGAGTACCTCTATCAAGTTTGTAATATAAATCATTATTATTTTTGTTTGTCCACTCCGTGTATGCATAGCTCCAATAGTTCATTTCTTCAGGGAGGAATGCCCCCGTGACACCCAAATAACCATTTAATACTCCATTTTCAATTATAGGCTGACCTTGGAAATCCTTATCATCACCTAAATATTTTGAAGCACTGTTTCCAGTAAGTGCTCCATCACCATTATTACATTGCCCTTCATGTGCATGGTTACCATCTTTGGAAACACAGTAATGCCCTGTAGGGTCAATATAAATCAGCGGATTATTATGCACATACGTATAAAGATTCAAACTCAGCGGATTTTTTATATCCCCTTCATACGTATCCTCATTAATAAACCGGCCGACCGCAGGATCATAGTATCTCGCTCTTAAGTAAATCAATCCGCTTTCGTCATCTTGAAGTTCACCTGTGTACCGATAAGGATTATTCATCCCTTCTTTCTTACTTAACACATTTCCCCAGATGTCATATTCATACGTATTGATGTCGTTTCCCGCAGCATCCTTGATGGTTACTACATCACCATGACCGTTGTAATAGTAATATCCCGACTTGTTTGAAATCTGATCCTGCCGCCATAACAGTTCATTACCCCAAATATTCCTCGCCTTAAAGTTACCATTTCCATCCAGTTCGTCGATTATTTTACCATTAAAATAAACATAACGTGTCATAACTCCATTTACTAGTTTTGACGCTCTCAATCCATCCCCATAGTAGGAATAGTGTGATTGAATGCCCGCATTGTCATCAATATCTGATAACTGGTTATTTACGTTATACTTAAATTCCGACATTTCCTGTTCAGGAATTGGGACGGTATCACTTTCTAGCGTTAGTCGATTTCCTTGGTCATCATAACGGTACAAGTTCTGACTTTGGGGTAAAATCTCCTTTGCAATTCTATTTAAACCATCATATTCAAACTTGTACGTTTGGTTGTTTTTGCTTAACGTCGTAATATTACCGAATCCATCATATCCAAAGGTTTCGGTTCTCGTTACTGAGCCGTTAATTTGATGCGAATGTGATAATAGTTCTTTAAATGCATCAACTTTTCTTTGCTGACGCTGGTTCCCCGGGTAATTTACAGTGTACGTATTTTCATTGTTAGCAATGTCATAATTATACTTCACTGTTCCCATTCCTGGGTAGTCCACTGTTGCTATCCGATTCAGTTTATCATGAGTGTAAACGACCTCTTTGGCATCCGGGAATGTAATTTTGATTAGATTGTCATTTACTGCATCGTATCCAAACCCATAGTCTCTTCCGACAACCGTTTGCTTCTTCATTCTTTTCCATTCGTCATAGGAGTACGACAACTTTTCATTCTCACTATTTTCAATCCCTGCTAAAAGGCGCGTATCCTTATCATAACTTTTATTCCGCCAATATACTTCTGCGCCACTTTCCCCGAAAATGGAAACTCGCTTCTCTTCCCAGTATGGGGTATACGTATATTGATAGGTCTGTCCTTTTTTATCAATATGTTTATCCAGAAGGCCGGTAACTTGGTACTGATTGTGTTCACTTAAACCCTCAGAATCGGCCGTAGATAACAACCATCCATTGCCATTATACATTTTTTGTTTTTTTAACTTGCCGTTCACATAGGTTGCGATCACTTCACCCAATCGATTGTATACATATTTGTTAACTTGACCGGCATTATCTTTAACATAAATCAAATTTCCTAGTGCATCGTAGCCATATGTTGTTGTTTGAGTAACCCCTCCAGCTACCACTTTCTGTTCGGAAACTTTACCAAAGGGAGTGTACACATATTGGGTCGTCCTATTTTTAGTTTCACTTTGCTCTGTAATCTGCTGTACTTGACCGAATCGATCCATGTAATTCCACGTTTCTTTTCCATCAGGTTCTACTGTCTTAACAGTACTCTGCAAATATCCAGTACCATTATCGCTTGCATAAGCAACATTGGCATAGAAGGTCTGAGTTTGTAAACCTAATGCATTTGTTACAACAGAAATCTGTCCATTTTTCCCATATAAATAGGTTGTCTTTTTGTCAATCTCCCCATAGGGGTAAGATTCTTTTAAAAGTTTTCCAGACAGCGAATATTTATTTGCAACAATAGTTCGAAGTGTTGATCCGACTTTTCTTTGCTCTTTTTCTACTAAACTATAGGGATTGTAATAAGTAATGATTTGCTCTTTGTCTGGCAATGTTTTTGTGACTACTCTGTTCAAATCGTCATACGCAAGCGTAACCTTGCGCTCCGAATCTGTATTTACTGGAGAAGGTATGAACATTTGCGATGTGACTCGATTTTTAAAATCGTAACCATACTCTAGTTTGCTTTGATCTGGATAAATTTGTTTTATTAATCGGTCTTGATTATCGTACTCGTACTGTACAACAACTTCAGAATCCGGTTGACCTTCTGCCAACTTGACTTTTTTGCTTTCTCTTGTGATATGCAATCCAGACGGATCGTATTCAAAATCTGTGATGGTTTCTGGAATAGCGGCGCCAAACTGGTCTCCAGAACCATTTTCTTTGATTTTTGTCGGCTGATTTTTATTGTTGTATGCAAGATATTCGGTAATTAATGTATCCGACTGTAAAGTATCGTTCTCGGGATTTCGATATTTACTCGTTTTTGTTGTTTTCGCTATTGTTCCGTTACCATTATAAACGTAGCTCAGTAGCACCTCCTGTTTACCATCACTTGATGTCCTTTTGATCATACTTACTTGACGGTATGGACCCGAATAAGCATATTCAGTATGGTTTCCAAGTTCATCTTCTTCAGCCACTACCATCCCAAAAGTGTCATATTGAACATTAGAAGCATTTGCGAAATTATGGATATTGGCAGGTTTGTTATCCGACTTACCCCACAAATAGTCTTTTACGTTTTGTGAACGTGGATCACTTGATGCACCCGAGTCAAAACGATAAACTGACGTCGGTTTCGTATTATCTTTATTTCCATCAGCTTCATATTTGTACGATGTTACGACCTTCGGTGCGTAGCCCAATACTTTATTTCCCGATGTAGAATTGATCTGATTGATTAAACCATTGCCTTCATCGTATTCATAAGCAAGTTTCGTCGGTCTATTATGGTAAATTCCGTAATTATCGTAATATCCATTTGCCTGCATACCTACACTGTGGGTTGCAGTGAAATCTCCCAGATCTGTAGAAAACGTTGTTTCTGAAATATCCCCACTTCGAAAGCTATTGCTTGAACTGAGTCTGCCTGAAGCATTTTTAGGATAATTCCAAACCTCCTTTGCCTTCCCATCGGCATTATCATGGATATTTATTACTAGCATCTTACTTGTGCTATCCGAATCCGTGTAACTTAAAATAACAGATTGAACACGATGATAACCAACATAAGTAAGTCCCCAAATATCCAGATAGCTTCTTGTAGACCCCCTCAATCTGTCCCGAACTTTATAATCCGATTGATTCGCCCAAACCGGGTTGTAGGTAGAATACATAAACTGACTTGTTAAACCTGTATCTGTTGTTGTTTGATTTAAAAGTAGGTAGGCAATTTCTCCATACGTTCCCTTATCTTTCTCTACAATGCTTGATGCCTCGGAGCCATTTGCTTCAGATCCACCTTTATTAACATCAAGTACAGGCGTTTTAAGATCAGATTGTACTTGAAATTGATATTCGGCGTCTAAATTAAAGTCTGCGATACCTTTACTATCTACTTCATAGTAGGTGTAATTTTTAAGAGTTCTATTTCCAACAGCGTCATACACACTATTCAATTGAGCATAGGGAACTGTGATTGGTGATGGCTGATACGCCCCAACACTAGGAATAAAACTGCGTAACGATCCGCTAAATAAGCGGGATTGTACATTATAACTTATTTTACGAATAAGTTTGCCGCTATTATCCTTAACAGTAATACCACTAATATGAATTGGAGCATTCCCAGTATCATACGTTATCTCAATTGTTCTTTGAACTGTATCCGTTATGAGCGTTTTATCAGAATACAACTGATATTGAATATGGTCACCCAGTCTGTTTGAAATAGATGAAACGACCCATTCATTCCCCTTAGGCACGAACTCATATATTTTTTGATCGTTTACCGTCAACCTATACACATTATTCTCATCAACGGTATAATTAGCATTTTTATAAGGTTGATTGAAAGGTTGATCAGAAACATTATCTCGGAATTCATAAGTTGAGCCATCATCCAATGTAAATGTGATTCTTGGGTACCACCCATCAGTTAAGTTTGAATTTGCATCAATATGCTCTCTACTATAGAAATTTTTCAAATAATATGGTGAAGAAGGATCGTTAATGGCACCAGGAACAGAATACCACCCAATATAGTCATAATTTTGCTCTATTTTTAGGGTAGGAATGTTCAATTGCCAACCTGTTGCAATAAATCCTCGGTCTTGGTTTGTTATAGGTTTTGGTATATTGCCGGATAGGTTATAATCAGGTTGAGTAATTTTAGCATTCATGGAATTGTACGAACGGATTAAATCAACATCTAGACCATGTAAACCCGATAAATGAACATCTACATCTTTTTGATTGCTGGTCCGAAACATCGGGTCAACTAGTTGATCTGTGTTCTCCTGAAACGTAAAGGGTTTGATTTCGCCTAACGTTTGGCTTGGAGAATTTGAATTCAAAGAAGTGGCAGCTTTAAGGCTTCCGCTTTTTGAATAAACAGCTTGTACGATGGTACGAGAATTTTTTTCAAGATCAGAATAAATCAGTGCATCGTAAGCTTGCGGATTTTTCTTCCTTAAGTAATAAATTTCAACCAGCGGTGTCAATCGGTTTAATTTATCTCTTTCGCCCTCGTTTAATTGTTCATATTGCTGAATGAACGTGTTGAAATTAAATTGAAGGGTGTCCTTTTTTTGATTTTCTGGCAATGTTTTAAATAACTCAGGATAAAAATAAACAGCCATATTCCACATTTGTGGTGTAAACGTTGTTTTCATTTCAGCAAGTTGTTGCTGTGTAAAAGGTAATGGTTCTGATTCTATCGGACTTTCCGAGTAAACATCGTATGTTACTGTCGAAACAGAATTTGACGAACTGTAAATTTGACTGCCGTCCTGATTACTTGCAGCATAAATAGGATTTATAGTACTAGCAAAAAAAACGAATGATAGTGCGCTACTTATTATTTTTTTTATCATAGTTCCTCCAATAAATTGGCAATGTTTATTCTTGATTGCCCCACATATTTACAACTTCACTTTCGGCTTGCTTAATTAAACTTCCATTATCGTCATATTGGAATATCTTTTTAAATCTTTTGTTATTTCGGTAAAATTGCATTTCAGTCAATTGATTTTTACTGTTGTACTGATAAGTGCTTCGATTAAAGTAATAATCAAATTCAACTACATTTCTAAAAGATCCGTTTTTAACCTTTATTGCTTTAATCCTAGTATCATTTGTTATTGGGATAGGAGTTGTAAACACTTTCCCATTGCTTAGCGATGGATCACTGCCATCATCTGTGTATATAATTTGAGCGTTATCCGAGGTGCTTAGAGAAACAGAAAACGGTTGTCGATAGATTCCGGTTGGTACGGTTGATCTGATAATATCCGGTTGCACCCACCCTCTTCGTTTAATCTGTGTATATGCCCAAACATAAACCTCCTTAAAACCTTGATTAAATCCGTCATTTACAGCCTGATCGATATTCGACCATACCTGGTCAGTATCTTCTAAAGCAAACCCCGAGAAGTAATGAATCTTATCTACAGGATAGTTCAGTTCATTTTGTACAAACGTCATAGATTGTCTATGTTTTTCCATCTCATTAAAAATCATATAATCGTAATCTTCCAACATAAAGAAATCGAGTTCTGGGTATTTCCAATGTTCTTTTGGAAAGTTTACAATACTCATCATTTTAGGAACACGATTCTTATCTATAACAGACGGTGTAAAAAATAATACTGTAAATTGAGAATCAGGATAGGCTTCTTTTACAGTGTCTCTAAGCAGATGTGTAAATATCCCAATCCTCGCTTGCAGCCACAGCAACATATCTTCATGGCCTTCAACCGATTCTGTGCTTGAATGAAACTCATGAATTGGAACACCTTTTTCAGCCAAATACAAATCTTTTGTTGCTTGGTCATAAAAAGTCGGCGGTTTTTCTGGTTCATTCTCCTGAAACCACCACCATGGTTCTCCAAGTTGGATCATTGGTTTAATGTTTTGTTCATCCGACATTTTTGCGAGTTCCAATACGTAACTTTTATAGAATGCTTGTAATTCAGTGTTGGTAAAACTCAGTAATCTTGGCACAGGTGTCCACATTGTATAGCCGGGTCTATTATCCCATGTGCGCTGCCACCAAGAAGGCGGGGCATCAACGCTTTCCATTGAAATAGAATGAATAATACCAATATTATTGGCTTTCAATTGCTGAATGTAGCTTGAATACCAGGCTTTAAACGCTTTATTAAACGGATAATTAGTCTTCATGGCCATGTCGCTACCATCAAACTTTTTGTCATAGTAATGAGAAGCACCTACGTAAAAATTGACAATACCACCATATCCAAGCTTTCCATACTCGCTTACCACCCTTTCTGGTGTTAGGTTGTATATATCATCATAATCATCACAAAGTCGCACCTGCGAGATTGGCTTATTAGGCTGTTCATTCATTAGGAAAGTATTCCCGTAAACTTCCCAATTTGTAAAATCCACCTGGAATTCCATAGAATCAGATAAGTAATTCATATCTTGCGATTGCCAATTGTAATTGATAGGTACAAAAGACCACATGATGCTTTTTATATCATTTACAGGCACCTTTTCCCATTCTGATGTAGGCACCCAAGTATCAATCGTGATTTCTTCCCCGGTCTCTGGGTCAATTGTGATACCAGGTTCCCATTGATATGGGGCCCATCCTGCGTATAAGTTATTAAAATCAATTTGTATCTTACCTGATTTTCCACTTGCCCCTCTTGGCGTCCTTCCTTCAGGAAAATTAATGGTAGTTCCAAAATAATCGCTTGCACCTACTTCCCAGTCATCGAGTGGGCGATCTATAACATAGTTCCATAACCTTATGTAATATATTTGCCCGCTATTCGTCTCGATTGTTAATACCGGTGCATTTTCAGAATTCATTCGTTCGGTATATCCAGATATTGAATAATTATATTCAAGTACTACATTTCGAAAGTTGGGATTCGTAGGATATTTCAAACTGCTATGGCTATGTTTATCTAAAGTAGACCAAAAAGTACCATTCATATCTTTGTCTGTGCGAAAATTTCCTACAACAGAGAAATTATTATCATTTGTTGTTATCGTTGATGCAATCATCTCGAAGTTAAAGTCCGTAAGTAAATATTTTGGTTTAAGCTTATATATCGTATTCGAACTAGCATGTACTTCACCTGTGTGTATCGATAGTAAAGGAAGCCACGAAATGATTAATAATATTGCCAATATCCTTTTCATTTTGTTCCTCCTATGATTTCATTGCGACTAGCAACAATTTGTTCGCTATAAACTCGATATATCTCCTGAAACATTTTTTTTATATTTGCATTTGATGGATCTAGTTTTAGAGCTTCTCTAATACTTGCGTAAGCAGTTTCTATATCATTATTGTTCAATGCATCCTCCGCCTTAATGACATATTCTTCAGCACCTGAAGAATGGAGGTCAGACTTCAAGGCCTTTAGTTGTTGCTTTTCGGTTTTATTAGCTTTTTCTTCAGATAAACTCTTTTGATTATTTTGAAGCTCGGCCCATTTTCTCATTTGCTCAGAGAGTTGTTCCCTTTTCTTCTTATGTTCTTCTTCCTGTTGCGTTTCTTTGTCATGCGATATTTTCTTATATAATGTATCCTGATCTTGAGATTCATAGGTGTTACTCTGGTTTGCGGGGCTTGTTACCATTGAAAGGACTATGGGTGATGAAAACACTAGAACCGATACACCCATTATTGTTATAAGACTAAACTTCAAAAGTTTATTTTTCATTTTTCCACCTCATCATATAATGTCAATAATCTATTTTCTGAACATTTCAAAACTTCAAATCGTCATGATAGATCTCTCCCCATCGTAAATTGAGTTAAAATCCATCAATAAATATACATTATTTTCATATCTGTTTATTTATTGACTGAATTATTATATATTTGTCAAATCATAGTTGTATACGGGTGTAAAATGTATGATTTTGTCGAATAAATACGACAGAATTGTTGTAAGTAGGCCTTATTCACTACAATAACCTATTCACAAAAGCAGGATCAAAGTAGCATGGTAACAAACTTGGCTTGTTTGTATAAACAAATCCAGCACCCTTTGAATAATTTTCCAGATAACTTAGGTTAGCAGAAATAACTGAACAATTTCTAAAAAAACCCCTGTTTTGGAATTAAACTCCCCAAAATCACTAGACTTGGTAACAACAAGCCAAGTAAGCACAGCGCCGATAAAACCCTGCCCTCCAACCACCGCTGATACTGTGAAGCCCGCTGCATAGGCCAATTTAACAAAAGTAGACCCCCCCCCTAACAACAGCCTCCCAAAAAAACAATCAGAGCATAATGCCATAATTTCATCCCAAATCATCCTCCTTGTTTGAACGCAAAAAACCACACAACTGACTAGCACGGCCTTTGTGTGGCGAAAATTTAGTATAAAAACATACTTAGAGCATTGTCAGTATCTAAGAAAAAATAGTTCCTTTAGGCAAATTGGTGAACCAGTCTGGGGCACCATTGTTATTGAAATCATGTGTTTCAATAATGGAGCGAGTTCTTTCTTGGACATAGGCTAGGTTATTCGAGTGCACGCCGCCTAATAGACTTGCATGCTGGTTTAGAGCAACAAATAAGTTGTATTTTCGCCAAAACGTGTCAGGTATGTTCCCTTCGAAGTAGCCTTCAATTTGACCCTTAGCAAAGTACAGACTTGTATAAATTGTGTATTTGGGTATTTTGAAAAACTCCTCAAAAGGGTCTCCCCAATCATAGGAATCGAAATCAATAATACTAATAGCCCCATTCTCTTTTACAATCATATTCTGAGGGTGAAAATCATCATGCTGAAACGTAACTAAGCTATCTTTGATGAAATGAAGGTGATCATGAATATAATTTTCAATAAATGCCTGCTTATAAAAGGTAAGACCTAGTCTCTTACACTCATCCATTTTTTTCTGATACTTGAGCGTCCTTTTTTGATACCAGTCAAAAGGTTGAGGCGGAGTAATGAAATGAATCTTTCTTAGTTCCTTGCCTGCCAAAACCCCTAAACTATATTGTTCCTCTACACTCTGATGAGATATGGTTTTATCGCCGCTCCCACCTTTAAGGTATGACAAGATCATGTAGCAAACTTGATGCTTATCGTTAACACCGAATTGGACAGGTTTTGGACATGATACATGGTTATTGAAATGCTGGTTCATTAGATCAAACTGATTTTTACGTCTCTCTGTTTTTTCAATACCGTAAATTTTCAGAAGATATTGCGCTTCGTCATCTTTTGTAAAGAGTATATATTTTTTTGCAGTAGAAAAGCCCACATTTAGCTCTTCAACATGTGTTATGGCAAGGTCTTGTTCTTCTATAATGTCTTGAACTACATTCATAAGAATTACCTCCTGCTAGAGATACAGAGCATAAAGCTCGCCTCCTTACAAGCAGCATGCGCATGTCTGCCGCAAGACTTGCTGACGATTCATGATTGCTAGCCTTGTAAGGGATCACGCAGGGTATAACCTATTCCGCGTCGAGTGATAATGTACTTATGTACCCATGGATCATCTTCAATCTTTTCTCGTAAACGGCGAACGGTTACATCAACGGTTCGCATGTCCCCAACATAATCGAATTCCCAGACTTGCTGGAGTAAATGTTCCCGACTAAATACCTTGCCGACATTCTTGGATAGATAAAGCAGCAATTCAAACTCACGATGAGTAAGATCAACTGTTTTTCCTTGTTTCGACACAGCATATCTACTGAGATCGATGCTTAATTCATCCACAATAATCATCGGCTCGTCTGCTTTATCCTTGTTATCGTTTGCTTTGTTACGACGAAGATTCGCTTTGATTCGGGCTAATAATTCTGTATTACTAAACGGTTTGATCACATAATCATCTGCACCTATTTCTAACCCCAACACTTTATCTAACTCGGTATCTTTTGCAGTAAGCATGATAATCGGGAATTGATGCTTTTGGCGAACCACTCGGCATACCTCGATTCCATCTGAACCAGGCAGCATAAGATCAAGCAGCATTAAATCAGGCGGATGGCTTATGGCAAGTTCTATCGCTTCGTTACCATTATCGACACAGATAACCTCGTAGCCCTCTTTTTTTAAGTTAAATAGAATAATATCTGAAATGGGTCTCTCATCTTCAACGATCATAATTGTTGGCACCATCAATCCCCCCTGTTCACATGTATAATTCGACAATAAATATTCCAAATCTTCCATTTCACCCCATTTGACTGCAACAAAACATAAACACGGCTCTAAATTATAGAGCCGACCGCATTACTTTTATCCAGCTCTCGTGACTGCATGTCTGTACCTCAAAAATGCTTCTCCCATTCTCTCTAATAATGTAACAGATAATGGCCCGTCAAATTAGGAAAGTACCAGCATTGAACTCAGTAAAGCGCTTTCCACTCGATCTCATCCTTTTGTCCTAAACAGCAAATAAGACCTTCACCAGACAACGGTCAAGGTCTTTTCCCTCATTTCGCTATTTCGCGCGTGCGCGGAGGCGCAGTTGTTCCAGCCCCTGCCCTATTCAGCATCAGGTAAGCCAGTATGGAAGTGACGCAGCCGAGAGCTCCGACCATCAGGAAGCCGTTCTCCAGGGAAAACCAATCTCCTGCGATTCCCATGATGATGGGACCTCCGAACATCCCCAAGCCGTAAATCGCCTGGTAGAATCCCATTGCCGTCGCACGTTTGCCGGTATCCATATGTTTAATGCTCAACGACATCAGCACAGGAGAAGTAAAGCCTCTTCCGAAGCCGGCCAAAGCTTGCGTCAGCATAAGCACCCAGAGCGACGGGGTGAATGGTATCGCCACGGTAAACACCCCGCTGATGATAAAACCGACAATGATCGTGTTTCGCTCTCCCAGCTTTTGCGCCAGATGCCTCCCTCCGATCCAGGCGGCTAACGCGGTTGGAAACGTGGAGAAGAAGGTCAGCAGCCCCATATCAAGCTTGGTGGCTCCTAGCGATTGGGCGAACACCGGCGTGAAGCCGAAAACAGTGGCGAAGGTCAGTACCTGAAACAGAATGGACAAGAAAGAAACGGTAAGCAGCGTCCGATCCTTCGCAACATCCAGGACACCCTCGAAAGTAATTTTTTGCGCATGTTTATCCACCTTTTCAACCAGAAACCATGCACCCACGAGCCCTATCATCCCTACCGCTGCACCGATGATGAAGGAGGACTCCCACCCGAACCGGTCCGCGAACCATCCGCCGAGAAGGATACCGAGCATCTGTCCGGTCGAATTATAAAAGGACAGCGTTCCAAGCGCTCGAGTAGTGTCTTCTTTCTTGAAATAGCTTACGAACAGAATGGTAAAATCGACCCATGTTGCTGCCGCCGCACCCGCAAGTGCCCTCAGAATGAGTATCCAGGTAATCTCCTGTGTGATCAGAATGCCCAGTCCGGCCAACACGGAGAACAGCAGACCGAACAGAATAAACAATTTGCGCTTATGATAGCGGTCGGAAAGCACTCCCACGGGAATCCGCAGCAGCATCTGGCTTAGCCCGTACATGCCGACAATAAAGCCGGCCATCTGGTGGGAAGCCCCCAGAAACTCCACATAGGAGGCCAAAATCGGAACGCAGGTATACATGGAAAACCAGAACAGCAGGGTCACGGTGCAAAAAAGAGGAATTCGATAACTTGCCTCAGCATTACCCAAAGTGATCACTCCGCCCTATGTCAATGTATATCCAATCATAGTTAATCAGAGGATGCGTGACAAGAACTGTATTAAAGTCCATTTAGTAACCTCGAGGTAAGTAATGGGAAGTTCGGGAAAGGAAACCACTCATTTTTCCTGAACCGTAAACTCCACCCGCTCGGCTAGGATTTCAAACGAAGCATCATCTTCTTCATACCAGTTAGCAAAAAGGAACTTTCGGAGGGGCTCTTTTGCTTTCATTTCACTTATGGAGTAGAGCATCATGCCAATCGGTCTGTTGAAATGCATATTTTGAACTCCATAAAAATGAACTGTTATCAGCTCTCCCTCGTAGCCTCTCAAAGTGACAGTTGCATTGGCGTTCTCACAAAGAATACCTTCAATCTTGCTATCGTGTACCCTATAGTCTCCTATATACCCCAGAAATTGCTCTTCTTCCTTCATAAGTACCCTCCTTATTTTCCATAAGTACTGTTAACAAAAGTGCGCCTGCTAAGTGCAGACGCGCCTTATTTTCACTATGAAACTATCGTTATCGCTCAATGAATCGGCTGCAGCTTTCAAAGCTTCGGGAATTGTATCTTAAACATCGTTCCCATTGAACTCGTTTCAATATCCATGTGAGCATTATGCCGTTTTGCAATGTCATAGCAAATGGCAAGTCCTACTCCCGTGCCGTTCGTCTTTGTCGTAACAAAGGGGGTTCCGGTTCCCAGCTGCTCCAAAATATGTTTTGGAATACCCGGCCCTTCGTCTGTAACTCGCAATTCTACGCAGGATGGAGTCTCCAGCGTCTCGACATAGACAGTGCCCCCGATTTGCATGGCCTCGAGAGCATTTCTCACCAGATTCAATATGAGCTGCTTGACCTCTTTGGAATCGAGCATGACATCAGATACTTTAGTCCGCTTCAAAACCAGCTTCTTTTTCGCTATGAAAGCCTCATTCTCTATAAGTGGGAGCATCCGGTCAATGACGTTCCATATATTATCTTGGCTTAATTCCTTCTTATGGACCTTGGTAAGAGACAGGAAATCGGAAATGATCTCATTCGCACGATCTAATTCCTCGATCATCAGGTTAACGATCGTTTCATCAACCCTCTGTAAATTAGAATGCATGATTTGCAGAAAGCCCTTCACCGTGGTTAGAGGATTCCTGACCTCATGACTGATGCCTGCGGCCAGCTGCGCTACATGGTTTAATCGATCCATCCTCTCTAATTCGATCCTTAACCGCTCCTGCGATTCACGCAGCCGCCGTTTTTCAAGCATATAATCGGTAATATCTTCGGAAATGGACACAGCCCCAATAATTTCACCTTGTTCGTTGAATATCGGTTTGCTGTTCCAGACTGCGATTTTTCGAACCCCGTCAGGCCACACCAGTTCTACGACTTGCTTATTTTCCTTGCCTTCCAATATAGCCTTCTGTAAGGTTAATTCTTTTGCAGTCAGACATCTTCCATGTTCATCGAAGGCAAGTACTGAAGGCGGGTCGTCCGCTGACATCGAGAAGTCTCCTCCTGATTTGATTCGGAGAAACTCGGCAGCCGTGGCATTATGTATAATTCTTTTGCAGCTTGCATCTATCGAGACAGATATACCACCAGGAAGATCAAATAATTCAGGAATGATGTCCGTTAACGGCTTTTTAATTATCATATGCTCTCCATTCTTATCCGATTTTCTTAGGCTTAGGCTAATCTTATCTTCGACATCCTGCCGCGTATTCCTGCACCTTAGCCTAATGCGGTTACCAGGCTTCCCCAGCAGCGTTTCTTAGGCTAACATCTCCTGTCAGATTTTCCGAGCACCGCCTTTGCAAAAAACAAACGCCCCGGGACGATGGGCTGCTACGAGGTCAAGCCTCTAAAACCCGTCATCCAGAGACGTTACAACAGAGTATAAATGGTAAGCTACCCAAGTCGAATCATGAAAAAGTCCAGAATAGGATCATCCCTTCCAAAAGCGTTCAACCATATCGGCGTAGGTCTTGAACAACCGCCGGGATACGTCTACGGGATCTCCTGCAGCTTCCAACGCAAAGGTATCGCTTCCTTCCATCCAGCTGACCTCCCACTCGCGTATTTCCCTGTCAAAGGCTTGCTGATCGAAAGAATCGGGATCGTCGATGGAGGCTTCCAGGCAGGCGGCAAATCGTCTCCACCTATGCAAGTAATAGCTCGCCATGATGCCGGACCACTGTTTGTGTGCATAGTCGTCAAAGGTAACCTCGGGCCACCAGGTGGAAATGATCGTGCGGGCATTGAACTCATGAAGCGCTATCTCATCCTGTGTATTTCCCCACTTCTTCGCTCGGTCTATCCATGGGCCGGTAAGAAAATGAACATTGGTGCCGAGCAGCTCTTCCAGATCGACGATCAGCGCCTCCAATGCGTTCCAATATTCTTGAAATCCCGTACGGTCCCTTCGGGTGAACGCCTCAATCATCTTCAAATGCAGCGGCCTTGCCGTATCTGATAATACCTGCCGTCCTACATTCACCAAATCGTACTGATAGTTGATGGAAGCCCGCAATTCCTCCCCGCTTTCCAGCAAGGCCTCCCATGCGCGCAGCAGCACCCGCACATCATAGAAAGGAACTACCGTTCCGTTGCAGGTTCGTCTAATTTCCAGCTTCGGTCTGGCGCAAACAACGGATTCATAATTAGCATTTTTTGAATAGACCGATTTGCGAAGCAAGCGCCATGCTTCTACTGCTGCATCATTATGTCTGCCATAGCGGCGCCGCAAGTAGGCTGCTGCCCATTCATCCGGATCGGGAGCCTCTGTCCGCCAAATCATTTCACTCAGCAGGTCGTAAAAAACCGGATTCTCCTCAATGGCTTCAGGAGCAAAGCCGATCCCCGCCATATCCCCTCTCCCCGGGTCATGCAGCGCCTGTGCCGGACCTTGCGCCAACGAATCCAGATCCCCGAACATCCCGTTACGCGCACCGAAGTTGTGCAGCATGCACCAAATCCACGGTTTTCCGTAAAAAGCATGAGACTGCTTCCATTTGGCATTGCTCTCCGCATGCAAATCCAGCATCAGCAGATGCTCCTTCGGAAGGGAACGCACAATGGGCTCGGACATCGACCAGCTCTGCATGACCCAGATTCCATCCGGATCATGGTTCAGCATGCTTTGACAAACAGCCTTTGCCGACTCGGTGACATACTCCGTCGAGGTGTCAGGCGATTTTCCTTCATGGAACAAATCCATCGCGTACAAGTGGTCCGTCCCGTAAAGCCTCTTCTGCTCCTCGTAAAAGTGACCGGCCGCTTCGTCAAACAAGGGATCCCGCGGGTCCAGGAAGTGAATGCCCGGCATTCCAAACCATGACTTCAGCTGCAGGATGTTGGCATCCGGATGCTTCTGTTTCAATGCGGCAGGCACATGACCATAGAAGCCCGCTAACACCGGCGTCATGCCGAGCTGGCGTTCACGCTCCAGAATTTGCAGCTGCAGCTCTCTCTGCCCTTCAATCCAGCTTGTTGGAAGCGGCCCTCCCATACCGTCGACATTCCCCATATAGTGCCAGGCCAGGTAAGCCGGTCCTGTCAAATGCTTGAGCATTTCATCGTCGGACAGCCCCAGCTTGCGCCCTGTCTCCATCCAGACCGCTTCCTGTCCCGTTGCGGCAAGAGGCATGTTAATGCCGTGCAGCGCCATCCAATCGATTTCCCGCTCCCATCGCTTCCAATCCCACCAGGTCATCGTGTAGTTAAAGGTACAGAAATTGTACATATATCGATGACGATAAGGGGTTATTTTACGAACAGCCTCTATTACGGGCGGCAGCTGGTCCGGCAGCGACAACTGATCGCCTGACCAGGAAATATGCGCATGGCAGCTGTATTTTAAATACCAGTGAAGCGAGGAAGCGAGACTGATACCGTTCGATCCACGCAGCACGATTCTCTTCCCCTTATTTTCAATCTCAAACACATCGCGTCCCTGGTCCTGCGCAATCACTTCCAGCTCAAATTGCTCGGCATAAGCCGCGCCCAACAGACGATGCAATAACCCTACTACGACTTCTTTATCCACAACGTTATTTCTTACAGCACCTGTCATTAGCTTGTCTCCTCCTATAAGTTCCCGCTTCCGCTTCGGACGATAATGATCAATCCCTGCTGCGGCTGCAGCGGTATGGCTTGCAAAGATTCCAAAGCTATCGAATCTTGAATATTGTCAATCGCCGGCACTTCGATACATAGCGAGTCGGGCTCCCAGCCAAGCTGCCCCCAATCGATATGAAGGGAGCATTGGAGCGGTTCGTCCGCCCAGCTGGCCGCAGCAATGAGCATTTGATCCTGCTTGCGGTATACGGTAACAGCTACATCCTTGCGACTAGGCGCAATCGGATTGTCCGGATGCCAGTAGCCCAGCATTTGCGCATCCTGGATACCAAAACGATCCCATAGCTTCCAGAGCCCCTCCGGGCTATGACCGAACCAGCCAAGCCGATTGGACATCCCGTAAATCATGCCGCGCCAAGGGTTGCCATCACCCAGCATTTCCCCCATAAGCCCGAAGGGAATGCCGCTGATTTCAACTAGCCAATACTCGGGACGGACCTCGTTGTATTTGAACCCTTCCCCGATCCACAGGCTGTCGAGATAAGGGAAGAGCTCCATATATAAGTCGGCATTATTTACAAAGCCCGCCCTTTCATTCATGTGGTTCCATGTATGAAAATCGATCAAGGAGCCCGGTTTCGTCCTGTCCAGTATTTTGCGGACACGCCGCATCGTGAAACGATCATAGGCCGTATCGTCGATATACAGGCCGTCCATATCGGTATGCTTCAGCAGCCAATTCAAGCCTTCCACATAGTAATTGACCAATCTCGAAGTCCCGTCCGTTACTATAGCCGCATCGATTTCCCCCGTGTATTTTCCTGCTTTAAATTCATGCTTCCACGCAGGAATGATGTCATCCCCCAGATGCTCTCGAACCCACTTCGCCGCATCGCCCTGCCATAAAGAAGTGACCACATCCGGATTCGGCCTTGGAAATATCTCATCCCCCAGGCTCCGGAGCGCTTGCAGCTCCGTCATATGATCGCTGATTTCCCTCACGGTATAATATAGCTTGACTTGCAGATTCCTGTTATGCGCTTCCGCTACGAACCGGGCAAGAGTCTCCGTTTCCAGGAACGGATAATTAATGAACGGATGGGCATCCGCGCCATGGTGGATATTGATGATATTGGCGCCGCTAGCGAGAGCCTGTTCTTGCCAATGCTCCATCACCGCTTTACCCTCCAGCCGATGCAAATACCGGTTATTCCAATGGGCATTCATCTCTATCGTCTTGAGCGGAGTGATCATCAGATCAAAGACGAAGCGCAGCTCTTCTCCCTGCTCCATCATTCGTTCACCGCTATAAGCGCGTAATACAGCTGCATGTTCCCGATCTAAGAGCTTGACGCCGCCTTTGCCTCGATTCCCCCAGCTATCCGGTACCGTTAAGGGACGGTGCTTGTAATAAATATTGACGAACGGTCTGCGGCCTTCTGGATCGAGCAGACGGAGCCGCAGGCCCGCATTAACGTCACCAATCCACATCGCATGCTGATGTTTAGAAGGATCCCAGTGCCAGTCCAGATGCTCGGGAAGAAAGCCTCCCTTATGCCCGAGTCCCATTCCATAACGTGCTGCACCCGGAGCATAAGGAATATCAAGCCACATATCGCTGACATGTACAGTCTTCTTCGCCTTCAAGGTTACTTCATAATGGACGTACCCATCGTATTCGAGCTCGCCTTGACACCTCATCTCGAACGAAGGGCAATGACTTTGGGCAGACCATCCAATTCGGCTGTCCGTTTGTCTCTCGAAGCGTACTCCTCTGCTCTCCCAGACTGCCTCTCCTTCCGGGGTTTGGACAGCAAAACGAATCGGTTCTGCAAGAATCGGCTTCCCAACATCCGTGAGTCCATCTACAGCGTCATTGAACCGGCTTTCAATTGCTTCGGGGAACCCATAGTCATTAAGGGTCAGCTCTCTGCCTAAGCAGCCCACCCTCCGATCCTTCCAGGTAACCGGAATGTAAGGTGCCGTCACTTCTTCGTCGATAGCCAGATCCGAGTTCAGCCATCGCAGACGGGAATGCCTCCACGTCTCGCTGTCTCCGGCATCGTCCAGAGGCTGGCCAGCTACCGTTAGCTTTACGGTAAACGGCTGAATGCTGCCGCAAGCCGAAAAGGTCCATACTCCGGAATACGAAGCCGCGGGCACATCTCTGGGAACGGAAATTCCAATCCACAGCGACTGAACGCCTCCCTGTCGGACAGTAACTTTTTTCTTAAACGGCTGTCCGTACGCATCCATGCCTCCCATGGCAAAGCACTCGATTCCGGAAGCAGGAATGCGCGAGCCTTGAGAGGATACCAGATCCGTGAATTCTGCTTGCACGTCTATTAGCGAGCAGCGAGCGGCAAACAAGACGATTTGCAGCACATAGAACTCTCCCGGCCGCACAACAGCTGCAAACTTGCGACGCTGGGAGCGCTCCAGCCAATCTTCCGGAAAATCCTGAAGCCATAGAATCGGCCGATTCCTCTCCTCCCCGAATAAATAATAGGGCTCTTCCGCCTGGGTAGCGATTTCAAGAATTTGCTGTTTCCACAGCCGTTTTCTATTTGCGCTGTCCATGAATCCCGCTCCTGTTCCATTTCAATTAGCAGCCCCTGCTACTTCATTGCCCCTTCGATAGCTTTATTGGCTTCCTCTTCCGCTTTTCTAAGAGCCGTGTTAATATCTTCATTTTCAGCGTAGACACGGTTCAAGGCATCGTTCAGCGGCTTGCTTGCCAAACCCTCATAAGCAGACGGGGCCGGCCTTGGCGCAAAGCCTGTCTTGAAAATGGCCTCCAAATGCTTCCCTTTGACACTGGCGAAATTTTCTCCGAAATGCTGGAACACTTTGGCATCCCGCAGCACAGGGACTCTGCCGATTTTGGCAAATTCCGTTTGAGCCTCTTCGGAGGATGCGATAAGAGACATGATTTGATATACAAGCTCCTTGTGCTCGCTCATCGAGGACATTAACATGACATGAACGTCCGGCATGGAATGAATGCCCGGCTTATTGGCAAATACAGGCGAAGTGACCATGTCCCAGTTCATCGGATTCCCCGCCTTAGAGGCTTCTTCCAGCGGAATCAGGCCGTCTGTCGTCCAATAATCGTACATGGCAAGGGTGCGGGTTTTGTAAAACGCATCCGAATTGGCCTTAGCCAGATCCATATCCGGGATCGTCTGAAGCTGCTTCAAAAATTGAAACAACTGTTTATAGCCATCCGAATTGATAGCCGCTTTATTCGTTTGCGGATGAACCTGTTGAAGCGATAATTGCCCTGCCAGGTGAGACACACTTCCAGGCTGAAGTCCCATATAAGGGACGCCATCTATCGAAGCTGTCAGCTTGCGGGCCAGCTCTGCCGCCTGATCCCAGGTCATATCATCCTTAGGGTAAGGAACGGCGAGCCTGTCAAAAATATCTTTGTTATAAAACAGCACTTTCGGGTTTTTGTACATAGGCAAGCCTGCAAACTGAAGTGAAGGAAAGGTTCTAAACATGTCGGCAATAGGCTGATCGAAGATACCGGTATCAAAATGATATGCTTGCATCATAGGCCCGATATCGCCGACCACCTTCAGATCAATCATACTGGGGATGGAGGAAAACGATGTGACGATCAGATCCGGGACATACCCTGAGGTTAAGCGTTCGCTGTAGTTTTTCTCGTTCAGTCGTTCCAAGGTCACGTGGGGGAACTTCTTTTGAATCGGCTTGACAAAAATGTTGTCCCACTGCTCGTCGGAGAACGTAATGACGCCTAACACTTTTAATGTGACCGGCTTGGACGGATCATCCTGACTTCCTCCCTTCTCTGCATTTCCTCCTAGTGGAGCGCATGCCGATAGCATGAACACAATCCAAACCATCAATAAACCTACCCAACAGCGGCGCTGAACCATATGCTTCCTCCCTTATATAGATGAGTCCCTTCACCTTTCCACCTCATTCTAAGCGTTCCGCTGTGTAATGGCTTTACATAAATCACATCATTCTAATAAAAATTATCCATAATATGGAATTCCCTAAATACGATCTATCCTAGTCCGTTTTGAAGCGCTACATTGTCCGCGGCATGCAAAATAACCCCACCAAAGTGGGGCGAGTCCGTCGAAAAACTTATTGAGCTTGAACTATTACAATATACTCCGGTGGGACATACCCCTCCAGCCGCTATTGAAACCCATGAAATATATTATATTTAGTGGTATTTTCACGGGCTTCAAAGGCGGATGTACCTCAATGATACGTTCCGGTAATGTTGTCCTGATTATCATTCAATAATTTGGTTATTATAACGATTTGGCCAGCATGATAGCTATAATGCTCACATACTTGAACTAGTATCGTTTCTATATCTCTTGAATAATGGGCGTTAGTTTCAAACGCGGGGCGGACCACCATTTTGTTCCAATCCTCAACCGAATAATGTATGGTAATGTTTGTTGTTAAATCTGATTCTGTAATCCCTTCTATTATGCTAGAAGATTGCCGCCTTACATCGTTAAGCAGCTCTAGCAAATCTTCACGTGACATTCCATTGTTGATGGTAAATTCGGATGATCTGTTCCGATTAAAGGGGGCTTTGCCAATACCGCTGACAATATGTTGGTACTCGTTCCCCGCCAAATGAAGACATAAGTTGCCGACGCTATTCATATTGGGCTTACATCTATGCCATATTTGTTCATCTGAGAGAAGCTTCAAACAGGATTCTATTCGTTTGAGCTGCTTATTCATTTCATTTAGAACCAGTGTGTTTAGTTTCATAGCGATAAGGTCCCTTCCACTATTTTATGAAAAGACAGACCGTGTTTATCAGCTCGTCCATCGGACCGATGATCTGTTCAACTTCCTTTAAATGATAAAAAGAACAGGTTGTTTTCATATCATTAATTTCATCTGTTGAAGAGTACAAAACGATCTTCTTTTTTGCAGCCAAAGCAATACCTAACTCTACGTGGCTGCCCTTCCCCGCGGGGATCATTACGATGACCACATCGGCATCCAAAACACCAGATACTTCATCCTGGCCAATCTGACGCAGCTTGGTTATAGAATCGATATTGGAATGGTTTGTCCAATCATATGTCTGGATCAACCCGTGAGATTTCAGGCTTTTTGCAGCTACCCGGACATTCTCTATATTTTTAAGGCTGGACGCTATGTAAAATTTCATGAACTGTCCCTCTTTTAATTGCGACGGAGACCCTTTCTATAGTCTTTAACCGCATGTATAAGGTTTAATGATCAATCGCTTTTCCTAACCGGTATGTAAATTTCCATCTCACTATCGTCGGAAGTATTGTTAAACCGTTCATCATAAAGTTCCACAACAAAAGAAGTCCGGTCTTCTACCCATCCGTTTTTTCTTATATATTCATTGATCTTCTGGTAGCCCTTCCATATATCTGTAACGGCCCCCATATAGGTTGTCATGACAAAGGATTGATTCTCAATTGCTTTAAGCTCCATTCCTGGCGGTATGGAATCATTATACTCCACACCCAGGTAGAAGACTTCCTGTCTTTCAGGATGCGGACTCTCGTCCGGCATCGCATAGAAGATGAGCTCAACTGTCCCATTCGAATTATATTTCTCGATTAGCTTGGCTCTGGCTGCAGGTAACGCTGTGGAAAAATCCTTATAAAGACACTCACCCCTAATGCCTATTAAGCTAAAGGATTTAACTACTTGCTTCGTCATCATGTTTTCCCCCATATAGCCCCTCACCTTTCCAGGTATTATCAGCACCAGCACACACAGCAAGATTCGGATGTCAAAAAGCTGCCTTACTTTCTCCTTCGCAAATATGTCCGGTTGGATGCGTATTGGAATATTTATCCATACATATAGATCATACCGAATATATGTTCGATTGTAAAGAAAAAAGTGTACCCGCATGAGGCTGTTCTTATACAACCTGAATAGAACCAGGCATGGTTGGAGTCTGAAAATCCCTCAAAATCAGCCAGGTCCTTCATACGGTAATTAGCGAATCCGGAAAAAAACACCGACATTTCCTTGTTCAACAATCGTAAATCCATGTTGGAGCAAGCATAATACAGCATCTTTGACTGGGGCTCCTACTTTAATAAATCTCTGGCAAGGCTTTGCACTTCCGATAATCCGGATTCTGCCGATATTCGCAAAATTTTTCTTGGATCGAACAATAATTACGACATCTGGAAAGCGGGCCATGTTATCAACTCCTTTGAAGGGATATCCTATGGTATTCATCTTCGAAAAAGGATTCTTGGGCAAATCCGAAAACAAGAGGGTTGAAAATGCAGAAGGCATGCGCACCGACTGTCCGTGAGTCCTGGCAATAAAAAAAGCCCCACAAAAGTGGGGCGCAAAAGTGGGGCCGCTTTAATAGGACTTATGCTAAAACAAGGTAGGTACCATGCCCCCGTCCATACGGATAGGAGAACCTTTAAATGCAGATGCATAAGGGCTGCATATGAATGCGGCCAGCCTGCCGATTTCAAAAGGCCTGATGAACCGCTGAATTTCGGATTGGGGCAGGTTAGCTGCCATAAATTTTTTCTCCTTTTCTGAAAATTCCATATCACCAGGAAACAAGCTATCAATGATTTGATATACATTTTCAGAAAGCGTTGGTCCCGGCAGGATCGTATTGGAGGTGACTTCCGTTCCTTTGGTTAGTTTAGATAAGCTTTTGGATAGCGATAATAACATGGATTTGGTCATCGCATACTGAGGCATTTGTCCTGAAGGCATGATTGCTTCCTCGCTTGCGATAAAGATGATTCTTCCATCATTATTCTTCAACATGCCAGGCAGATACAATTTAGCTAATCCATTAGCGGCAAGGACATTCGTCCGGAAATAGGTTTCCCATACTTCATCGCTAACGTCCTCATAGGACATGATTTCATAAATCCCCATGTTGTTAACCAAAATATCAACTTGGGGATATTTCTCAAATAATGCTTCTCTTTGCTGTCTATCCACAAGATCGGCTGCGGCATTCTGCGGAGAGGTAGAAGGGAACTCCGACTTCAATTCCATTACGGTTCGTTCCACTTCTTCCGGATTCCGTCCGTTAATAAGTACATGGACTCCTTCTCTCGCAAGCTCAATCGCGATGGCTTTCCCTATCCCTTTCGTCGATCCAGTTACCAAAGCTGTTTTGTTCCTTAATCCCATATCCATAACCTAAGTCTCCTTTTGTTGTCATTCACATCAAGCTGATTTGAAGTTTCTTCTTAGAACCCTTGTGGGTTGGATAAAGATTATATTACTTGGTCTGGATCGTTCGGTAACTAGCGCGCCACGCCAAACTTCTTGTTTAACCCGCCAAATCATGAAGCCTGGAAAATACCGTCCAGTATAGAAAGGAGTAGGCGCGGATTCTATAACGGAGGATGTGCCTTTAAATATTCGGAACGCCAATTGGAAGGAGTATCCCCTTCCCAAAGCCGAAAAGCGCGGTAAAACGAGTTCTGATCTTCATATCCAATTAAAAAAGCGACTTCTTTAATTTCGAGCCTACGATCTGCCAAGTATTCCCGTGCCTGCTCATGCCTGACCTGAGTCAGCAGCTCCTTGAACGTCACCCCTTCGTCAGTTAGACGCCGCTGCAGGGTACGATCGCTCATGCCTAATTCACTAGCCACGTAGTGAATGTCTAGACGCCCTCCGGTTAGGCTGCGCTTCAAGATCCACTTGACCGTCTCAGTGATGGATCGGCTGCGCTGTTCATCCAAGGATCGGTCCAATACGGGAGTCAGAATCTCCAGCAGCTCCCTGTTATACGAAATAAAGGGGCGGTCCAGGTCTCTTCGATGCAGCATCAGTCGGTTACCGGTTGCGCCAATCCGGATAGGGCATCCGAAGTAAGCTTCAAGGGCCTTTACATCACCCATCGAGTGAGTAAATTCCACGGACCTTGCAGCTAATGGCTGGCCCGTCCCCCGTCTACCCAGCTCCAGAAGAAAAGCAAGCGTGGTTCCAATCAAGACGGGCGGTCCGGCTGGCCCGCTGCACATCCATTCCAATTCAATGGTACAGCTCTCACCCTCCTCGGTGATACGCAAGCTTTCAGGAGGGCATAATTGTTTGTAGCGGGTCATTCGGCTAAGGGCATCGCGGTAGTCGCGAGCATGGTAAGTCGCCAAGACGGTCGGCGGGTATTGTGTCGTTTCAAAAACAGTCACAAGCTTGATGATTCCGATGGCCGTGTCGCCAATAAGATCGGAGTAGGCTTGCCAGATTCTAAAATATTCATCAGTAGTGACTTCAGCTGATTCGGTAATAATGGTTAGCGGCAGCCGAGCTTTGCGGGCCACGTCCTGCGGGGCAATTCCCAATTGCTGCAATCCCGTCCAAAACCCCGGCGGGAATTTTATTCGATCCGATTTCATTACGTATGAATCTCCTTTAGCTGCCTGGCTACTCGTTCCTTTGTGAATAAGTATTCCCCAAATTGTTCTTATCTTCATTCTAATATGCCGTGAAGGAAAAGCATAATCCTTGTGAAGCTGCCAGGGAATCTCAGAAGTGTTATACCATCTCCTGGTACAGATTTTCCACATCCTTCACCAGACCTGGTATCCAAGCTTCTGATCCGGGGATTACATCTGTACCACCATAAACAAGCCATCGCAATGTCTTTATAAGCCAGCATAAACCGCCTACTCGCAATTGCCAGTTCATATGCTCCATATGCTCCGTTTGATATGATGTTGAATAAGGTCTTGGAAAATTTCGGGACTCTTTTTTTGTTTTTGCAAATACAGTAAAGACCATCCCGCAAAGGATGGCCTTCAAATTTGCCGTTACAAACAACGCTATTTTTACTTCATTTAAATCCATTTTCAAAAATCCTTCGGAGGACTTTATTCATTAAACAACTTCCGACACCGTTTCCCTGATAGTCAGGGTGAACTCAAAGAGGAGCTATCCCTGAGACAGCTCCACACGAATCATTTCTTATCAGCGGATCCATCTATCATAGACCATATCATCAAGTCCGGATGCCATCATCCATTTGCCGTTAACAAATTTAATTTTTATAATCAGGGAACCGTACGGCTCATCAAGTACTATAGTATCTAACGCAATTTCTACTACATTATCTTTTTGGCTTATTATCTTGGCGGTATCCATTAAAAATTTTGTCGCCCACCCGTGTCCTCCATTTATGGAGTTGACATACATCCGCCCTTCATAATCCTTATATAGAGGAAGACCCCTATCTTCCGTTTCCAAATATCGGCTATAAAATAGCTGTTGAGCGATCTCTTTTATAAATACGTCCTCTACTGCTTTTTTCAAATCCGCTATGGATTTCACGTTATCCATCATATCCGACGGCGATTCTCCGCTTTGCTGTGGTATGCCTGTTACAAGACAGTAAGCTTCTTCACCCGGGATCGTTTGCGTCCGATCGATGTTGAAAAATCCAGATCCGTTAAACATTCCTGCAACGATAAATTCAGCCTTCGGCAGAAGTACTTTGAGAATCTCTTTTGCTTCACGGTCGGTAAGACTTCCATTTGCATGAAAGCTGGTTTTTATCGTATTTACGTAGCTCGACATCAATTGATATTCCGCCGTTAACTTCTCATTATGCGGATCATACTGCACATCACCCGGACGGATGATAGTGAACACTTTATCTCCCCGTTCAGCGATTTTCGATACATGCCCGGCCTCCATAGCGGCTTGCCCATTGCGACTCCAATCGTCCTTGGTCCAGATACCAATCGAAAACACTACTCCCCCATATCCTTTGTTTGCTGTGTCGATAAAAGAAATGGTTTCGAATGTGGAAGTCTCGTCTATGGTTTCCGCCACATCATATTTCCCCTCCCAGCTCTTAGGAAGATTGAGGGTGAAGCTGTGTTTTTTGTTTTCATACACGATGCCTGGAGCCGCACTAATTACATGGCCGTTTACATGATTAACATGGAGGTTCACTGTCGAATACGATCTAAAATCCCCTAAGCCCTCGGAGACGAAAGTTTGGGCGTCTACCCCAAAATCATCTCCATGAATGGAAGCCTCACCGATTTTTTCATTGTTATCATTGTAAAAGGTAAGGGTCGCCCCAACAGTATTTGTGGTATTCCCTACACCTTCCATTTTCAATTGACCGGTAACCTTGGTGCTGCCGCCGTCTTTAGTTAGGATTAAATTACCAGCCCATATCCCTTTGTGATCCGGGTCCGATAAGTCAAGGCTACGATTTTTAACCAAAATCTTTTGCGTATCCTGATCATAATCGATCGTGGCACCCAAATTCTCCGCTACGAATCGAATCGGTACGTACGCATGGCCGTCAACATTCAGCACCTTGTAATCATCGTTTAAAGAAACCCGACTTCCATTGATTTCGAAATGGGCAGGAAATAGTACCGCCTGGATAGAATCTGACGCGAAGGCAACAGAAGCACTTGCAACGAATAAACCGCAGCACAAGCCCGATACAAATTTTAGCATAAACGGACCTCTTTTCCTGTTTATATCCTTAGACGTTCCTATGCAGGTTTAGTTACAGATGCGTAGGAAGAATATTTATGCTGGCTTTATCGCCCGCGGCAGCTTCTATGTGTACGTCTTCCTTAAATGGATTTCACAAGCAGGATCTCTAAAGGCTCATTTTCTAACAATAAGCAGCCCGAATCTTTATATCCTAATTTCCTGTAAAAATGCTGCGCTTGTTCATTAGCAAGAGTAGAGGTCATGACCTTGCCGCTTCCTCTTTCCTTCATTCGCTGTTCCCAAAAAAGCACTGCTTCTTTCCCTGCGCCTTTCCCTCGATACTGCTCATCAAGCCATATCATATTCAGAAAAGGAATGCTATCCCAAAAGTAACCGTACCTTAACCAGCCCATGTTTACGTTCGACTGATCTCGTATGATCAATATTTCATTTTCTTTTATTTTCCTTGCGATCAGACTCTCCAGCACATGATGGTCATGTTCCTTGATGTAATCATAATCAGTGACATCAGCATATTGAATCTTCAGCACATGGTCCCCTCCTCTTTTCTGATTTGTCAGGTCAAAAGCGGCGCTTGCTCAGTCCTGTTTCTATATGGAATCAACCGCCTCGCTTAATACCGCAGCACCCTTTTACATGCCGCATCTATTTCTCCAGACTTTGCTGTATTCCGAATTGGAACATAGACCCGTTAGACGAGTCGTAATAGCAGGATCAGACTAAAACAAAATACGGAAACAGCAACGGTCATAGATGAGTACCCATCCTTGACTGTCGCTGTTTCCTTTCACTGAAGAAGTCGCGTTACCTTGAATGGCATGTGACCAGGACCCGTACAGCTGCGGCAGCAACCTTCTTTCTCTCCTAAGCTATTACGCGGTCTCGTAGTTTTTTAACGGCATGCCTACGTATTCGCGGAAGGAACGGATCCGATCCGCCTCAAACTCAAAGATAACTGCAAGCTCATTGCGATAAGTCAGACCATTCAGAGCCCCTTCTGCACGAAACACCACCATCCCCCGGCTCTCATTCTCAAGCTCAATGAGCGGAGTCATATGCACCTGCAATACCGAGCGCTCGAACCTGATCAATTCCTCGAACCGTTCTTTGCCTTGCTGCTCGTGATTCCATCCCTCCAACGGGAGCGGAACGGAGAAATGAAAATCTTCCGTAACCTGATTAAGAAAATCTGCGGTATCTCCTGTTTCGAAAGCCTTCTTAAAAGCATCAAATACTCCCAGGGTTCGGGATGGTACCGATCCTTCGTTTTTCTGCAAGGAAGAAACCCGCTGTAGTACTTCACCGGTATTCACGTTCGATTTTGTCATCATAAACCGCCTCCTGATTCGGGTCTTGTTAGGTCATTCGCTTATTTGACGAGCTTAAGCTGGCTGGAAATAACCCCAAGGTGAATGGCTTCATGCATCAAAGCGAAATTAAACAATTCGCCGGCCGTATTGAATTGAAACGGCCCCATCGCAAACGGGGATTGCAGCTCCTGCTCGAGCATTTGAAGTGTCAGTTCGGAGAGACGGGACAGCTGTGCCGTTAACAACCCAATCAGTTCATCCTTCGATGGAGGTGTCACTGTCCAATCCGAAGGCTTCGTTCCGGAGTTGAACAATGCCTCGTATTGCGGCGGAATGTCAGATGGGAAGCCGAAGCTTAGCGAAGCGTACTTATCCATCCAATAAACCATGTGTCCGATATTCCAGCGTACCGTATTAGAGAAGCCCTCCGGTTGAATGTCCATCTGTGTCTCCGCTACTCCCTGTAGCTGGCCGATGACGATCTGACGAAGCACTTTTCCTGTATGGATAATTGATTGTGTCATTGTTAAATCCTCCTCATATGGGATGTTCTGTTCACATCTAAAGCATACCTCTGCCACCCCAAAGCAACAATCACGAAATTCCGATGCAATTGATCGGTTTCAGTAATGATTATTGGAGAATTTATCGGATCAGGAACCCGGAGGAGTGTAATTTAGCAACATACTCCTTTGAAGCTAAATCAGTCCTGTACCTTCCATTCGCTTAAAAGAATGCCCCCTTAACTTAAATAACCCCACAATAGTGGGGCTATGTATGGCCTTCAATGCAGATTCAGGTACTTTGTGCGGAGCCCTGAAATTTTATAAATTCTATCTTCACCTAAGTTGGTTATTCGGACACCTTTTTCTTGCAAATACATAGGTATTGTGAATTTAACTTAAATTATTATCCGGATTTCCGTCAGGGTTCGTTCTGTCATACCCTTCATCTCCGCCGCGGTGATACGGCTCTACCTCCGTCCCATCGGCTCTCGTATAACCACTTACCTCATGCGGATCTACATGATGTATGCCTGCCTCGCTGGAATCGTTACCATCAAGATCAAGGTCGAAGTCGCCCAAATCCAGGGCTAGTCCCGTTGGAATTGCAATAACGGCGGCTGCCGTAAGCAATCCCTCCGCCCCGCGACCCATACGGGATGGATCGCCGCTGACAACATGTCCGATGCTGCGGGCTGTATGTTCAATCGTATTCACCGCCCCTTGCAGGACGCGTGAGCCCGCTTCCTTTAGGTTATCGGCACCTTGTCTTATCATCTCGTCGTCATCATCAATAACGCCATGAATGACGTCAACTGCACCTTGGACCGCTTTGGCAGCCGTTACACCGGAACGCTCAACGGAGCCGCCGACAGCTTTGCCAATCCTGCCGATCATTTTGTTTCCCGTCAATGCTTCTATGATTTCGAACGGCACGCAGACCAGCCTTCCCAAAATTTCACTTAAAAAGGTACCAAACCGTTCAATAATTCCAGGTTCATACTGCGCTACGTCCGCATCATTGAGTATCCCTGCTGTTCTTCCCCGCAAATAAGCCGACCGATCGCGCACATCAAACTGCGTCAACCGCTCAAGTTCCCTGACACGGGCAATAATCTCATCAGCCAACCGGTTTGCCTCCGCCTTCGCCTGCTGCCGCTTCATTTCGAGCCGTTCCATCGCCTCATCGATCCAGGCCGTTTCCTTTCCGCCCGATGACTTTTTCGCTTCGATATAACGCATAGCTGCTTGTTCGGCCTCACGCTCGATTCGCTCTAGCGATTGTCTCTTGGCCAGCTGTACGGTTTCCAGCGTAAGTGCCGCCCTCTGCTCAATCTCTGCCTTCAGCCGCTGCTCCGCTTCGCGTACTCGAATAATTAACTGCTCCATGCGCTGCTCACGGGCAAGCCTCTCCGCCTCACGATGTTCCAGGATGCGGTCAGCCTGGCGTTCCATATGCTCATAAGTGTTGCGACGAGTCTCATCGACCCGCTGAATGACGGCTTCCGCTCTTTGACGAGCCTCTTCTTTTCTTGCACTATACCGTTCGAACACCTCATTAGTAGCCTGCTCAGCGCGTCGTTTTTTCTCCAAATAACGGGTTACCGCATCCTCTGCAGCTTGATCTATCGATTCCGCACGACGGTCTTGTCTCTGTTTGTCATCATCCATTACGTCCATCTGTCTCCTCTTTATTCCATACTCTCCCATTAGTATATAGCAAAAAGCAACCTTGAACAGACTCAAGATTGCTAAAGATCTGCTTGCCTATTGCAAACCATGAGTGATTTGTCGAACTCCTTATCACTTCTTTGCCTTCACGAAAGCATCGTACCATCGATATACTTCCTTCAAATCACAATCAAATATATTCAAATCGGAGCCAATTTGTATTTTGGGTGCGTCAGGATAAAATCTTTCCAGGTATTGATTAACCACTATCGTAACGTCTGCTAAGCTACACTGGAGTAAATTGATCCATTTCTCAAGCTCATTCCTATCGGCTCCAATCAATAAATGGTTTAGCCATAATATGCTTTCTCCCGTATCTTTTGGGGAATCCCAAAACCTATACCAATAGGCGTTTCTCTCCTCTTCGTTTTTTGGTTTCCCCAATCCGTATATTGCAACTTTCCTAATGACTGGTGACGGGTCCTTCAAGATTTCTTTTAAGTCCTCTCGTTTTATTTCATGGTCGTCAATAAGCCGGGTTAATCCTACTGCCCTATCAATGGTTCCATCATATATATCATTTTTATCAAGCAGGCCAGCATCTCGCTGTAAATTCATCATTGCTTTTAAGGCATTTAGTTTCCGTAGTGGAACATTTTGGGTTAATAACTCTCCAGAATCTGTCAGTGTTTTCCGAAGATCCCTAACATCCATTTCTTTAAAATTAGAGAGCATGCTTGCACATAGTCCAGCTACTATTGCAGCGGAACCACAGCTTCCGCCAAAGTAAGAAAAAGCGGCATTACTTGCCTCCCTTTTATGTAAGGGGACAGGCAAAAACGTGAACGGAGCAACAAGATCCGGCCTAAAATGTCCATCCCCATTAAGTCCCACGGGCACTGAAGGATGAGGCCTATGATACTGTGAGTCGGACTTCCCCTGATCGTCGTAACCCCCGATAGTAAAAAAACTTAGAGGATGTAAGTTATTATGTGCCTTTGAGTTGCCATTTGCAGCCACAACTAGTACACTCTCATCGATACATGATTGTATTGCTTTTACTCTCAAATCCTGATTCGTTGGTCTCATCGCTCCTATATCCGTCGTATCAGGAACGAACAAATTCAACAGAATTTTAATATTCCATTTCCCCTTACGTTGCATGATCCAGTTCAACCCTGCTTCCATTTTTTCAGGAGACGTAGTGGAAAGAAAAATAAAAGTAGCTGCGGGAGCCAACCCGGCATAAATTATATTTTCTTTAATCAAAGGCGGATGACTTAACAATTGTAACACCATCATTCCATGTTCTGTCGACCTAGTTAAGGGGATTTCCGGAAGCATGGCCGGTTCTTGGTACGTAACCAAAAAATTATCATCTACGCAAACTTGGATTAAACGATTCCCGAGATGACTAACAAGGGAATTTGGTGTAATTTCATCCAAAATAATAATCCCTATACCTTGCCCGGCTGTTTGGTAATTTGGTGGACTTGGAAGCCCGATTCTTTTCCATATCGGTTCCGGTACTTGGACCATTAAAGCTTATCCTCCATAGTGAAATTATGATGAACTACTGGCTCTCAATCGCCTAGTAATATAACAAGGCTACTGATTCGGTACCTGTAGAAGTTTGGCAGCGGATCAGAGCCGCAATACCGTTATTGACTCGTTGTTGAAAACTTCACCGTTGTCAAGGAAGCCGAAGCTTTCATAAAGCTTTTTGGCAGGGATGTTATCGGGTTTATAAGGGATCCAGCAATAGTGTGCCGACCCCGCCGGAAAGGTGCGGATAAATTCCAAGATTTTTTTCATGGCCTCCCGACCATATCCCCGGTTCTGGTATTGCTTGTCAATCATCAGTCGCAGGATGCAATAGCTGCTTTCAGCAATTGATGGTTCATCATATCCAGTGACTCCATAAACCAACATAACAAAACCAACCGGCTGCTCACCCGCATATATGGCGAATGGAAATGGATGTCCCCCATTGGTTGCAAGGACATAGCATGAGGCCACGCTTGAGAGATTGGAGGCAACGAAGCGGCGTTGGTCTTCCGAAACTTCCAGGTTGAATATGGCACGCCGATTATCCAGTGTGATTTTCCTGAGCGTAATCATGCATGGCTCCTCCCTTCATTATCACGGAGATATTCCATTGGCATACTCCAAAAACTTTCGTCCATGTTACACGCTCCTTTGTCTGTTCAACATTGGGGGCAAATTAACGCTCACCCGTAAACAAAGAATAATAAAAATTCCCAAAATAATGTAGACTTATATTTTTCTGTCGTTTATAATACTATTGTAAGGAGCTGAAAATGGCCCCCTTGCTTAAATTATGTCAAAAAAAGATAACGCCACATCTATGTGGCGTTTTTTGTTCCTCTTATATTTATCACGTGGGCATAAAAAGCCCCTAGTTTATTCGGGAAATGCTTCCATTTTTTTCTGAAGGCTTCAATATCATAATAAGTTTGAAGGCCATCTCACTTCGCAAATCATTTAGCTCCACCAGTTTATGAATAAGCTCCTTGGCAACGAGTTGAATATTCTCCTTGGAGAACAGATGCTTTTTATAATTCTATTGCTCTGTGCCCGGAATTACGCTATCGTCCCCGTAATGAAATCCCCCTCAACACTAACCGCCCTTAATTTAATACCGAATAAACTCCAGGTATTTGCCAAATTATCTACCCGTCATCTTTCCTTTCGCTTATAACGGATTATCGCATTTCCACTCACTTGCCAACCTTCCAAAGTTATCTATTTTCTCAAAAAAAAATCTAGCCAAGTCTGGTTCGTGCCTATTCAAATATTTTTGTTGATCTATAACCTTCACTTTAATAAAAGCACGATTCTTTTCGCAGACAGACTCGATTTCACAAGCTAGACCAACTCCAGTTAATAAGTTGTTGATTTGACTCGTATCAAAAGTTTGCACTCCACCCCCCTCCTTTTCAACCTCCTTAAACGTAGAATCACTCCTTAACCAGCTAGAAATGATTTTATCGAAAGGACAATTTCGTTGACTTGATTTTTTTTACGACAATATGGACCCACTTTACCGACAAGCCCGGCTTATTTCAACTCACCGATCCACTCCCATTTAAACGAGTCATAGTTTCTGGGGCCGCTGAAAATGTTGACTTTCTTCTTCTCCCCCGGCATAAGCGTAAATTCGAGCGACGTATCTTCTGCTATTATTTTATTATCTTTATAAAGCATGACATGTACTTTTCCTTTGAAGGCTTTAGCTTTATTAAAATTACCGACATACACATGATGATCGATCGTTCTAGTTACTGTAGCCATTTTGATGGTTAAACGCAGGTTTTCCCCTGATTCCTTGTTAGGGTTGCCTTCTTTGATCATTTGCTGGTCCAGCATGGAAAATGCCTCTTGCATTCTTTTCTCGTCCATATGGTTGGAGATTCCTATAATGGCGTTGAAGAAAATCATAATTCCAGCAAAAACAGAGCAAGCCCAGATCCAGCCGGCCCTTTTGCTTACCGCTTTACTTTTCCAATTATAAAGCAGCACTCCAAATATGACTCCTAAAATGAGTGCAAGCCCGTTCATGATTATCGCCGCTGCTCCTATTGTTCACGCCTCCTCTATGGTCACCTTATTCTCTTTAAAATACGTCAGACAAGGGAGATAGTTGCTGCTTTCGACGCAAATTATCCATTATTTACAAATTGCCCTTTGAAAGCCACCTGCTCTTTTAAGGAAATGGTATTTAAAAAAAACGGTACAGATGGGAGTAGACAACAGATGAATTTTAAGTTACATTTGGATAAAGCAGTTGCTTTAGTGATTTGTTCATAGCTAACCGGGACGTAATTTGTCTTATAGGGACAATAATTGTCCCTTATGCAATTGTTCGGATCATTTGAATGGATCACTTCACGCCACAGTGGGACGTAATTTGTCTTATATGGACTAAATAAGTCCCTTTAGTTGTTTTCTCGGTAAATCACCGTATTTGCCTTGAAATAATAAAAAAAAATGGAGGTAATGGTATGACAGTCAAAATTGGAATTAATGGATTTGGCCGTATTGGTCGTAATGTGTTTCGGGCAGCATTAAATCATCCGGAAATTGAGGTTGTAGCTGTAAACGATCTGACTAACGCTGAAACGTTAGCCCATCTGCTGAAATTTGATTCCAACCAAGGTGAATTATCGGCACAGGTCACTGCGTCGGACGGTCATATTTATGTGAATGGCCGCAAAATCACTGTATTGGCTGAACGAGAACCTTCACAGCTCCCATGGAGAGATCTTGGAGTTGAAATCGTCATTGAATCGACGGGAAGATTTACAGATAAGGCCAAGGCAGAAGGGCATATTACGGGGGGAGGAGCGAAAAAGGTCATTATTTCGGCACCTGCAACGAATGAAGATATTACCATCGTCATGGGCGTAAATGAAGAAAAGTACATTTCCGAAGAGCATCATGTCATTGCAAATGCTTCCTGCACGACAAATGCTCTAGCTCCCCTCGTTAAAGTGCTCCATGATCAATTTGGAATTAAACATGGCCTGATGACAACCGTCCATGCCTACACGAATGATCAGCATATTCAGGATCAGCCTCATTCCGACTTAAGACGCGCGCGGGCGGCGGCCGTTTCCATGATTCCTACTTCAACAGGCGCAGCCAAAGCTATTGGTTCCGTACTGCCGGAGCTCAAAGGGAAGCTCAATGGCTATTCTCTGCGCGTGCCCACTCCAGTCGTCTGTATTGTAGACTTAAACGTTGAAGTATCCAAAGAGGTTACTGTCGATGATGTCAATCATGCGCTCAGGGAAGCGTCTGAAGGCTCCATGAAGGGTATTCTCGGTTACAGTGAGCTTCCTTTGGTTTCTATTGATTATCAAGGGGATGACCGCTCCTCTATTGTAGACGCCCTGTCTACATTAGTAACCGATGGTACGATGGTAAAGGTCCTCTCCTGGTATGATAATGAATGGGGTTTCTCCAATCGTGTGGTTAATCTTACCCAGTACATTGCTAAAAAAGGCTTATAACTCGCGACGTAGGAAGGCCGACTTCTGTCCGGCAAACAAAAACAGCGGGACCCTAAGGTCCCGCTGTCATCATTATGCTGGCCACTGGAAAGCCCATCAATTTTTGGTCACTGTAAGCATGAAAGGCTCATCCGGGTTCCAGTGAATTTCTCCGTCCAGCTGTTCGACGAGGAAACGAACCGGCACATAATAGACTCCATGGATGAATAGCGCCTCATGACCCATATCGACCTGTTGGCCGTTGACAAGAGCCGTCGCACTATTTGGCATAAAGCGGATTTCCTTCTTGCCTGTATGGATCACGACGCTGCTGCTCTCGCTATCCCATTCCGCTTTATAGCCCAGCTTCTCGGCTATTTCACGCGCTTGTCCATAAGCTACATCGTCAGAGGTAAAGCCATAAGACGGTAAATAATCATAATCGTACATTTCTTCTGCCATCGTATCGAATTCGGTCTTTTCCGTCAGCCACAGGATGAACTGCTTGCGCGTTATTTTCAAATCACGCTTCAAGAACGTATACAATGCGGAGTTTTCATCCACCTGCTCCATGAACGCCTCCGGAGTACTAAGCTGGGCGATATCTATCGCATCCTGCGAGGCGAGAGCCGAAGGCTGAACCGAGCCATTCATATTCCAACGCTCCATCTGGAACTGCACCTTCCCGCCCTTAAGTCCGCCGATCTCATCTTTGAACTGGACGTTCAAGCTTGCTTTTCTTACAAACTGCTGCGGGTCCACGAACATATCGAGATGCACCTTCGTATCCGGAGAAATATGAATCTCCTGCTGCTTCGCTGTTACGATGGAAGACAGTGTAGCGAGTAGAAACTTCTCGGCACCATAAATGCCTTCTACCGAAATTTCTTTATCGGTAAACCATTCCTGGTACCGGCCCCCGAGCGCTTCCTCATCCTTGAGGTAGTCGTACAAGCTGCCCGCCAGCTCCCGCAGCCCTTTATCATCCAAGGTTAGTGAGCGTAAGTATTTCTTGAACAGGTCCGGCATCTGGGTACCCATAACATCAAAAGCCACAGTTGTTCCTGTCGCTTGGCTGCCATGGACCTCAACTACCTGATTGCGCTGAATAGACAGGCTATCCGTATTCGGCAGATTGCGGACCAGTAGCTGAAGCCCCTTCTTCGTCAAATCGCGTTCCCGCTCGCTGACCGCTTCAGATAACGGCGTCGATGCCCTGCCCAACTGCATCCATTTACTCACGCGGTAAGGCAACTCATCAGAAAGCGTTCCAAGCTGTAAGGTAATCGGATGCCGTGCACCCTCCACTTGAACAACCGCCTTATCCCCTTGCACCGAATATTCAAACGGGATTTGAAGCTGAGCCTTGGTCAGCAAGCCTTTACCGGAAACGGTACCAGACTTCTTATTCACCTTCAGCTCGTTCAAGCGAAGCTCCAAGCCGTTTAACAGCTCGTAGCCCTCCAGATAAGGCCTCGGATAGCCAATCCCGAGCTCATCCGTTTTGCTGAACTTATCGGAGTCTATATCAAATTCAAACTTCAGAGAAGTGGACCCTTCATAGGATTCAAGCCCCATTTCCTGATCAAACAGCTTCACCGGGTCAAATCCGTCGACCGGTTGACAGCCTGCCAGCACAAGCAGCGCGACCAACAGTGCAACGATTCCCCTCTTGCTCCAACCATACATCAATGTCATCCCCCTCTTCATCTATGATCTCTCCTACTATAAATGGAAAATATTACTTCTAGCAAGTAGTTTTTATGAGATTCATAGAGTTTCCCCGACCGCTAACCTCCGGACAAAGAATAGCGGCAGCCATGGACGAGAGCTAAGTCCTAGACTGCCGCTGCAATCAATTTCGCTGCAATTATTGCTGGATGACAGATTACATTTCAAAGAAATTATCCCGCTCGACCTTACACACTCTTAGAGCAAATCGTTGATACCAAACCGCTTTTCCCTTTTCCTGCGCAACTTTGTGCATGGCATGATCCTTCCAATTCTTTATTGATTCTAGGGATTCCCAATAGGAAACTGTGATGCCCAGCCCCCCTTGATCACGGACACTGCTTTCTATACCCAAAAAACCCGGCTGTGTGGAAGCCAGTTCAACCATCTTGTCTGCCATTTTTCCGTATCCATGATCTCCGGCTGTAAGCTCGGATGTAAAAATAACCGCATAGTAAGGCGGCTGGGGAGTTTTTGCAATTCCACTCATAAGTTCCTCCTGCATTAGGTTTGGATTAACTTGATTAAGAAGCTGCTTTGAATAAGGGGCTGGAAATTCACCATCGGCAATAAATTTGTTGAAGCTATTTGCTACACAAACCCATCTTGCTAGGCTAAAACCTAGCTTGGTTTGGTAAAAGTACTGATCTTAATTATGGTCGCTTCCCTCTCATTCCGTAATAATTAATATCATAGACGAAAGATTGGCTTAAGGGAACTGCTTGTATGCCGGGCATGCTCCAGTTCTTCGGCAATGATGCGGATGCCTTCTTCTATATCACGCTCATCAGTCCGAATGATGCTGAGACGCAGCAAGTTCAGCTTGGGGAAGGAGGACAGGAACTGCTGATCGGACAGAAATACGTCCACTCTCCGATCCTCCAATCGCTTGACCAATTCCTCTGCATGGGAATCCGGCGGAATGCGTACGGCAGTGAAGAGCCCGCCACTGGATTGGATGGAATATAGGCACTCCTCAGGCAATAATCGCTGCGAAATTTCCCTTAGATGGTTCATGCGATGATGGTACAACGATTTCATTTGCTTCGCATGATGAGCATACATCCCGGACTTCATATAAATCTCCAGTACCCCTTGGGAAAGCACAGAAGTGCTCAGATCCGCCGTATGCTTATGCAATTGGAGCGAAGGAATCAATGAATCAGGCACTGCTGCTGCGGCAAGCCTTAGTCCAGGCAGCATGACTTTGGAAAAGCTTCTGAGATAAATGACATGACTAGCACCATGGTAAGCGCGTATAGGATCTGCTTTACTGTTGCTCTCCAAATCAGCCAAATAATCGTCCTCTACGATGTAAACGTCGTACGCTTTGGCAAGCTCCGCCAGCCGCTGTTTGTCTTCTGCTGTATAAGAAGTGCCTAACGGATTATGGAAGCGCGGAATGGTATAAAAAAACTTGATCATATTGCTTTGAAAATGACGCTCCAGTGCTGCCCAGTCGATCCCGTTCGGAGTTCTTTCGATGCCGATGACGGTTTGTTTTTGTGTCTTTAGCGCAGCAAGCATTCCCCAATAGGTTGGCTGCTCGACCAGAATGTTCGTTTTTCCGTTAGGAAAAGGCATCCCGGATAGAAGATGAAGAGCTTGCTGAGCGCCCGAAAAGATAAAAATTTGCCGTGACGAAGAGAAGACTTGCTGCTGCTGAAATAGCTTCACGATCTCCTCGCGCAGAGAAAGCAAACCTTGTGGATCGGGATAGGTGAAAATGGACGCCTCAAATAATTCCATCGCTTTGTTCAAGCATTGACGAAATTCGGTTTGAGGTATGGACGCGGGATCGGGGGCCGCCGATGCAAAATCGATTCGTTTTGTTTGCAGCAAGGGAAGAAGCGCTTCTTTGGCTACGACAAAATAACCGCTCTTCGGGCGGGAGTAAATCAGGTATTCATGTTCAAGCTCCTCATAAACACTAATAATGGTGTTGAGGCTGCAGCCGAATTCTTGACTCTGCTTTCGGATGGAGGGCAGCTTCTGCCCAGGTTTTAGCAGACCATTGACTATATCCGAACGGATGATTTGTTTAATGGATTCCTTTTTGTTTGTCATACCTTTTCCTCCAGCCACAAAAAAGATCTTCTAATTCTGTACCCTTACAGATGGGATATTTTCCGATATTCATACAATTCTGTACCTATTATAATACAAAATACCATACAAAAGTGTAGTTTCATTTTCTCCGTACCTTGTATTTCCATGTGTCGGTGCATTTTTGTATTCAAAAAAGATGCATTTGAGGTGTTTGTAATGAAGACAACAACAAGCGGCTGGATCCATGGTTTTCTAGGGGTGCTCATCTTCAGCGGCTCGCTGCCGGCAACACGGTTGGCCGTGATGGATTTTGATCCTTTGTTCCTTACCGTGTGCCGCGCTGCCACTGCCGGGATATTAGCAGGACTGCTGCTCCTCCTCTTCAGGCAGCAGCGTCCAGTACGAAGCGACATCGTTCCGCTAGGGTTAGTAGCCCTTTGCGTAGTAGTAGGGTTTCCTCTGCTGACCGCCTTGGCACTTCAGTATGTCACATCCGCTCATGCTATGATCTACATCGGGCTTCTGCCGCTCTCGACAGCAATCTTCGGCGTGCTTCGGGGCGGTGAACGTCCACGGCCCATCTTTTGGTTCTTATCCGCTTTAGGCAGCTTTCTCGTGGCAGGATTTGCCCTAACCCAAGGGGCTGCAGCTTCGGCGGTAGGTGACGGGTTCATGCTGACTTCTATTATCGTGTGCGGTTACGGCTATGCGGAAGGGGCTCGCCTCTCACGGAGGCTAGGGGGCTGGCAGGTCATCTCTTGGGCGCTCGTTTTGTCGCTTCCCGTTATGCTGCTGCTCTCGTTGTATTTCATGCCGGTTTCGTGGGCCAATATCCGTGGTCCGGCACTCTGGAGCCTTGCTTACGTCTCTTTGTTCAGCATGCTCATCGGCTTCGTGTTCTGGTATCGCGGTCTTGCCCAGGGGGGAATAGCAGCGGTCGGGCAGCTGCAGCTTCTCCAGCCTTTCTTCGGCCTCTTGCTGTCAGCTCTCGTTCTGCATGAATCGATTGGCTGGCCCATCTTTATTGTAAATATGGGGGTCGTACTGTGCGTGGCGGTCGCACGGCGGTTTGCAACCAAATAGTTTACCGGCGTTGGCTCTAATTGAATCCATTCTACACATTCGCAACACGGCTCCAACCCATACCGGCAGCTGTGTTGTGTTTTTTTTATAGGGCTATTGTATGCCGTTAGCTGAAAAAGTCGTGATGATTCAAGAATCTTTTGCCTGCCTTTTTGAATTTGTTTGATTTCGGTCAACTTCCCCTACCTAAAGGTGGAGCTTCTCAGATCATTACTCTCTTATCTGCTTCTACGGAAAACAAAATATTCTATGAATGTGGATTTAAGGGAACCTCATCAATTCTCGATAAGTCTAATATATTGTAAGGAGGTGTTAAACTTTTGGAACAAACATTAAGATATGTATCAAAATTGGAGATAGAGAACTTTCGTGATGTTATGCAAACCTACGGGCAAGATATTTGGAATTATGCTTATTTTTTAACCGGAAGTACAGATTTAGCGGATGAGATTTCGCAAGATACTTTTATTAAAGCTTTCTATAATATCGAGAAATTTCGCGGTGAGTGTTCTATTAGGACTTGGTTAATTAAGATTGCCCGTAATCTTGCTTATGACTATAAAAGGAAAAATTTCTTAAAAAAAGTAATCTTTGTTCGAAAAGGTGATGGAGTAACTAGCAAGAGCATTACTACTATTACGGATGGAAGCACTAGATTGGAAGTATATTCTGGGAAAAGCGAAGTAAATTACCGAAAAGAAGCCATTAATAATCAATCATCATTAATAAATACTCCAAAGACACGATTTTATAAGGATAAAAATGGAGATATGAATTGGATCACAAGAGGAGATGTAGCTTCAGCTTATGATAAAGTTGAAATGGTCTTTCCCCAAAACTATGCATTTTGGACGATCGATGAGCAAAGTCTTCTGCCGAATTATACGATACTAGGGAAAGAAACGATTGCTGGGCGGGAAGCAATGGTTTTAATTGGCCTACTTAATACTTATGTAGCTGAAAAACAACATGCAAGCTTTTATCAATACTGGGTTGAGTCAAAAACTGGAGTGATGTTAAAGATGAATCTCCTAGATAAAGATAACAATCCAGTTTTCAAAATGGAAATGGAAAAAATAGTTTTTGACAACGAAACTATTGATCACTCTAAATTTTCAACGCAACCTAAACAGGACTGGGTAGAATTGAATAACAAAAAAAATGAGAGATCGCCATAAGGAGATCTCTCTTTAAACTAATGTCCGGAAAACAGCGAAAGGAGCCAGCTGCCATGACCGTATATAACTGTTATAGATTAAGGGGTCATCTCCACCATGGATAAGCAGCTGCTAGCTCTCCGTTTAAATGGATACTCTCGCCAATTGGAGGGGCAACAAGACTCACATTTGCTTTTAACGCCTCTGCCAATGCACGTTCTATAGGTTCTTTCCAGCCATGATAAGCAAGAGTAAAGGCACCCCAATGTATGAGCATCATATTTTTCCCGTTTACATCTACATGAGCCTCTACAGCCTCTTCGGGTGTCATATGAACCCAAGGCCAGCGCCGGTCATATTGACCTCCTTCGATTAGCGCAATATCAAATGGCCCGTACTTTTCCCCAATTTCTTTAAAATGTGCACCATACCCCCCATCTCCACTAGTATAGAAACGGGTTCGTTTTCCAATTATGACCCAACCGCCCCATAAAGTTGTATTTCGGTTAAAAAGCCCTCTTCCCGAGAAGTGTTTGGATGGAGTCAAAGCAATGGTTAAACCTTTGAACTCCGTTTCGTCCCACCAGTTGAATTCTGTGATCCTTTCCTTTGCAACTCCCCAACGGATCAAATGTGCATTCACGCCGCAAGGAACGAAGAAATGGCCAACCTTGTCCCTCAACTTACGTATAGATGGATAATCTAAATGGTCGTAATGATCATGGGTAATAAAAACCGCATCAATAAGTGGTATTTCATCAATAATATGCAGCATATCTTCACTGTAGCGTTTGCTTCCTACGAAAGAAACAGGTGACGCTACTGGCCCAAGCATCGGATCGACAAGTATCTTTTTATTATCGAGAGTGAGTAAAAAAGTGGAATGCCCAAACCAAGTTAAACTATCTTCTTCGCTTTGGATTCGGTTCCAATCAATTTTGGAAACGGGCAATTGACCGGCAGGCTTGCGGTCTTTACTACCCGAAATAGAATCCCTAATCATTGAGTAGTAATCATATACACTTATATCCATCTTGGTAGGCACCTGATTGACAAACTTCCCATTAACATAATTATCAAACTTAGTGTATCGTTCTTTCTGCTCGCTGCTTGGGTTTCCACCGAATACTGGGTGCATATTTATAAACAATGCTGCAGCACATAAAACAAATAAAAATATCAAAAAACAAATCATTTTCTCCCCGCAATCCCTTCCTTTTGATGCTTGATATTAAATATTTTACTTTCACAAGTCTCCATAATCAATTTTGAATAAACGTCTCTTGATCTTCAAGCAATTAATCGTCCATTTGTCGGGCGGGAGCAAAAATTAAAACCTTAAGGAAGACTAAAAATTTGCGTCACTTATGATAAGGTTCACCGCGCTGTCTGTAACTGCAAGTTTTAAAGAAAGACCATCTTTATGCATAGGATGGTCTTTTCAATGTAGGAAAATGAAGATAACTCTGAACCTCAGATCTATCTTATCCGTTAACACAAACTCCTTGTGCTACGAGTTCACGCTGTTTGAATAATTGAATCTTCTCAAATAATTACTTATTATATTTTGGTCCTGATGCCACCACAACATTGGATAATCATTATTTTTTACAAACCCTAACTTTGTTGCTAATTTGATCGATCGTTCATTGCCTGCGTCGCAATTATAATTTGGCACAAGATTATGATTCAAACAATGTTCGATAAATGCTGCACCTGTAAGAGTTGCTAGCCCTTGTTTCTGGTATTCATCCACAGTTACAATATCGATATCCGCGTACCCCCTACCAACAAAAAAAGAATTACAAACACTTGCAAAATGATCGTCCTTCAATATGCAATAACCAAACCCTCGATCCATAAAGTGATTCGCCGAATTCCATAGCGAGTTGTAAGAAGAGTCCATTTCATGCCGATATTTGTTGAAGAGAGAAGCATCCATTCTATTCATGACAAATCGTTCAGGCAATTCGTTAAGAATAGTTTTTAGATATTGATATTTGGATAGATCGAATGCAAAAGAAGATCGGTGCAATATTACTGTCTTTCCCGCTAACCTTCCACTCATTTGAAATATCAGTTCTGGAGTAGAAGCATAAAGATCATAGTAATTTGAATGGTTTTTCTCATTCAGCAAATATTCAGCTACATCGTTCAAGAAGCGTTCATTCTCGCCACTCCCAGCCAATAGATACTGTCCATAAGAATTAATAATAAGACTGCAGGCAGGATTTTCGATTTGATCGACAAACACTTTTCCAGACTGATTATGATCAATAATAGAATATGCAAACACAGGTTCATACACTTGATTATTTAATAGCGGTAGAACGTTATCATATTCTACTTGTGATAATTCTATCATCTCATCTATCTCCTTTTAATTGGATCATTTGCCGGAATTATGTTAAAACTCAAAATTCGGTGCCTGATTATATCACAAAATAAGGGGATTTTAATGAAAAAAAAGTTAGGCGGGTTGCCGGGAAGTTGCCCTGAGTATGTCGAGCTGCTCGACATGAAGGACTCCAGACGTACAAAATCGCGGTGCTGTACGACAACAACTACATGATGATGTTCTTCACGCTGACCGGAGCGCACAATGAGGAGGTGGAACAATGAATACATGAGAACTTTTTGCCGTCATTTGTGATACGGTTCACCGCGTATGATCTTGAAAACTGCTGCCCCCTGTTCCTTAAATGCGAATGGGAACAATTCACCGCGGCGGCTTGTTTCCCTATATACTCAACTATACCCCAATAGTTCAAAAGCCTAAGTGCTTTTCTTTTCGAGATAGACCAAGCTGAAATCAGGGGATATCAAGCGCTCTTTAAAGGCTTTATATCCTAGCTTCTCGTATAGGGCGATATTCTTTTCGCTCTTGCTCCCCGTAAACAATTCATAACGGGAATTGGGGAAGCACCCTTCTATAGCATACATTAACTTTTTTCCTACACCTTTATTTTGATGGTTCGGATCCACCAGGAGTTTGCCAATGTAACACGTTCCGTCTTGCTCAATTGCTCTAACAGAACCAATGATGGTATCAGAAACTACAGCTTTGAGTACCACGTGGTCTTCAAACTGTTTTTGCAGCTGTTCGAGAGTCTGAACAAGAGGATCAATACTGTAATCGTTGTATAGTTCAGCTTCGCTCCTATAAGCCGCTTTTTGCAATAAGAGGATTTTTTCAGCATCCGATACAAAGGCTCTTTCAATTTGAATGTCCATCAAAATACATCCTTTCTTGACTCATTCTGTACTCTTCTGAGTGAGTCGTTCATTTACTCAAATAAGATGCTCTTCACCCTGCCGTTGGAGCGGTTCACTTCAAGCCAGTCGATAGTTGCGGTATGTTCGTCATTTGGATTATGGCGAACCAGCTCATATATATGGATTGTGACGCTATCAGCATCGGAATGATCAACCTCTGACCGATATAAAGATCCGTTGTTATCCTGGTCGCCGACATTATGGGAGGCAGCGGTTGTCTTATTTTCCCCCGTAACGATGTAGAAAGCTTCTTCCTCCGTTAGCTGAAACTGATCGGGGTCGCCTAATGTCAGGTCCCCGTTGTCAAATCTCTCCATCTGCAATCCAATGAAGCGATCGGCGTACTCTTTGTTCAGAACCTCGTATATGAATTCCTCGCTCAAGGAAAGAGCGGCAAGCTTTTTTCCAAGCTCCTGCTTGTTATAGCTTTGGATTTCCCCAAGGGGCTCAATCGTTTGCGTGTTCATATCATAGATGGCCAAATTCTCGCTAATGACCTTGTTGCGGTCCATGCTGCTGTAAGACCGGACAAGCAGTGCTTCCTTCGTGCTGTCTATATAATAGGTAAACACATCGGAGAAGCCGTTCCGATACACATCGGGAAGTTGTAAACGGGTGTACAGCTTCGTTAGAAAAGGAGCATCATGAATACCCGAATTGTGCAGGTAAAATGTTCCTTTAGGTTCGGCATTAAATCCTCCGAATCCATAGCCCGGATAATCGATAGTAATGGAATTTTCCGTAAACGTCATCGTAACCTTGCTGTATTCGGGGTCAGAAAACACAAAATTTTTGCCGTCATATGTGAAATCGGAGTCCAACTCCCCTAAGTTGTGGCTGAACCCGTGAACGACCGAAACATGCAGATGATAACGTCCGTCATCAAGTCTGGTCACTTCGGCCGTGCCGCTGTTTAACGGATTGTACCAAGGATACGTAAAGGTGCCGGTGACGATCTTCTCGACGGAGACTTGGGGTGAGACTGGCGGCTTGGCCGTACCTCCTTCGGTCTGTGTGATCCGGACCGTTCTTGTATCGGCCTCCCAATCGACCTTCGCACCAAGAGACTCTGCGATAAAACGAACGGGGACCATCGTATTTCCATTAACAATGACAGGCGGAGCTTCTAGGAATATCTCCTTTTCATTCAAGGCAGCCGTACTCGAGCCCACCGTAAGGCGAATGACATTCTGGCCCTTCCTTGCCGTCACCGTCGAGGTATTGCCGTCCCATTCAACCTCCGCTCCCTGTCTTTCGAATATGCTTCGGAGCGGAACAAGTGTACTTCCGTTCCTAATGATCGGCGGCTGTTCAAGCACTAACGGGCTGCCATCTACTTGTACGGTTATAGCTTCGGAGGAAATGCTCGGAAGCGCCCCCATCTCTGCCCTGTTATCTGCACTGGCTTTTGTCATGGCCGGCGTAGCCGATAAACCGATAGCAGCTATTGTTAGCGCAATGGTTAGTTTCAAAGCGTATGTTTTCTTCATGGGTAAGATGAAATCTCCTTTATGATGAGAGTTATACCCTTCCTATTCTTTGTGCTCCAGTAAATTCCTTCCTGAATCGTTTGATTGACTCTATTGGGGAAAATGGCTATGCACTGACTCCAATATAAAATCAGGGACAGTCTAGAACAGGAAAATAAGTTCTAGACGGTACCTGATATTTTTTTGAACTACCGTCAAACGGACTTCCTTCCACTTAGACTCAGATAGTGTTAATGGGTTCAGTTATTGAAGTAGTGTCCCTGTTCGATATCCGGGATCAATGCGGGATGCATTGGCCGCCAGCCCAATCGTGACTGGGTCAGCGCACTCGACATCGGGTTGTCGGACGACGTGAAGGCGCCGAGAAAGCCGAAGTGGGCTTCTGCCATTTCGCGGGGTATGCTGACCACTGGCAGGTTTAGGTGACGGCCGATGGCGGCTGCGATGTCACGGAATGGCACACCTTCCTCGCCGACCCCGTGCAGCCGTGACCCGGCCGGTGCAGATTCAACGGCGAGGCGGTACAGACGCGCCGCATCGAGGCGATGAACGGCCGGCCAGCGGTTGGAACCGTCGCCGATGTAGGCGGAGACGCCCTTGTTGCGAGCAAGGTCGATCAGCATCGGGACGAAACCATGATCGCCGGGGCCGTGTACAGACGGTGCGAGACGGACAACCGATGATCGCACTTCACGCTCCACCAGAGCGATCACCGCGTTCTCCGCTGCTCCCCGAGGCACTTCGGCATTGACCGCGATCTCTTCCGTTCCGAGTAGCCCCGGTGGGGTCGACCATGCGACCAACAAAGTTCCCGAGGTGAACACGAATGGCTTGTAGGAGCCCTCGAGCGCTGCACCTAACGTCTCTACGGCTCGCAGATCGGTTGCGACTGCACCGGCGAAGTTCGAGAAGTCCGTCTTGAAGCCTAAGTGAATGACGCCGTCTGCTGCGGCAGCGCCCTTATGCAGGCTGTCGAGGTCGTCGAGGGCACCACGGTGTACCTCAGCCCCGACTGCTGTCAGCGACTCGGCAGCCTTATCTGAGCGGGCAAGGCCGATTACCTGATGCCCTGCATCGATAAGTTCGCGGACGACGGCGGAACCGATGAAGCCCGTCGCCCCTGTAACAAAAATACGCATAATGAAGCCCTCCTTAAGTTGTTGAGCTGTAGATTTACTTGGATCACCCGCGGCGAGCAAAACGATTGACACCGCCAGCCCCAAGAATAAACCCATTATAGTCTGCATCCCACCCGGATCTTTGCCTGTTCCTCGTCACTTCTTGTCTAATCCTCCAGAACACACCCTGACCTCTGGCCGCTCATGGATTAATCTGTAGGTGTGATCATCCGATAAGACTTGTATTCAGGTGATAAAAAAGATAGCCCGCCAAGCCTTACGGCCGCGGGCTGCACAGGAAAAGTAGGAGGCCGTAAATGCCTCGGCCAATTAAGGCTGTTGCAGGAATGCAGAGCTCTCGCCAGTTATGGTCATTCCGACATTTGCGTTTGTTGACGTAATCTGGCGACGTCCTTCCTTGGCGGGCTTCCGAAAAAACGGCTGTAATCCCGGCTAAATTGAGAGGTGCTCACATACCCCACCAGCCGGCAAGCGGTGTTCGCATCCATGGAGTTGGAAACCATCAGACGCCTCGCTTCATGAAGGCGCAGCGCTTTTTGGTATTGCAGCGGGCTCATTGAAGTGACTGCCTTAAAATGCTCGTGAAACGAGGACTCGCTCATATGTACCATCTTGGCCAAGTCTGTAACCTTCATCTGCTGGGAGAAGTTGTCGCGGAGCCAGGCAATCGTCCTCACAACCCTCTGCACGACCGAATCCGCAAAACAAATTTCAGCGATATGAACACCGAAGGGGCTGCGCAGGACTCGTATCAAAATCTCATCCATCACGAGAGGGGCAAGCAATTCAGCATCGCTGGGATTGGAGAGACACTCCACTAGCCTCGTCACAGCTTTGACCATGCCTAAGTCGGCGTTAATGACGTAACCGGCGCTCCAATTACGAACGATAGGCAGGCCCTGGGGATATACTTTCAGTGCCAATTCAGCAATCCTTTGCGGGTCAAGGTTCAGCTTAACACTCAGGAATGGTTCGGAATAACTGGCATGTGTAGTCTTCACAGCAATCGGCAGGGCAACGGGGAACATGAGCATATGCGCCCGGCCGAACTGATAGACCTCCTGCCCCACAGTGATGACCTTTGCCCCTTGTGCAACGATTAACAGAGAGGGTGAATCGAAGGTTCTCACACAGTCAACGTTTACTCGTGAATAGCGACAGACGTGCAAACCGGGGATGCGCTGGCTAAAGGTGCCGTCATGAGGAGTATAGGTGTGGATCATGCGAGCCAGACGGCCGATTTCTGCATCCAGCGACTCGTCGGCGTTACCTTGCGCCATTGGAAGCGAATTTTCATTTAGCATCTTCATCGTTTCGCATCTCCATTTTATTCAAATATTTTGATTAAAAGATCCAATAATTCCGACTAATTTGATAGGTTCTAACCAATAGGACTGGTATTGCAGGGCCTCCCAGGGGAGGTGGTGAGCATGTAGTAAATAATTACGAACGAGATCGTTTATGATGTACTCTAAAGATATCATGTGAAGTACGTCTAAACTAGAATTTTCTGTTGCTGGCTCTTGCCTGGTTTAGAAAGGTATAATTCTTCTGACAACTAAAGCCCCCGTACGGTTACGGGGGCTTAGTTTGGCTGTTATGTTACTGTATAAACTTGAACCAGTCGATATTGAATATAAATCCTCTTTTACCTGTAAACTTCAGATAAACATCATGAGTGCCTGTAGGACCGTTGATGGTACAAGATTGTGCCTCCCACGTATCCCAGCCGCCGGTGTCCGTTACGGGACATGTGCCCACCAGAGTGCCTGTCGGGCTATCCAGTCTAATCTCAATGTTTCCTTCTTTTTTGGAAGCCACATTTGCAACAAATTGGGTTGGTCCTGTCATTCCAAATTGAACATTACGAAATCCGATGTAATCCCCCTCATGAATATTTCCAACAATCTGGCCACCTTTAGTGCTTGATTCAACCTTAATGCCTGACATGTCGTTGTAATTTTCTGCTTCTATCGTCGAATAGGCATCCGTGTTATAGTTTGTTTTGAGCCAGGCTTCCTTACTGAGAGTAATCTTGGAAACTCCCGCGTTTTGATTGACTGTCGGTACAACGCTGGACAGAGGGAAGGTTTGATAAACATAAGGCAATTGCTCGTCATACCGGTAGGTAAACGTAAACGGTGTAGTCGGCGGGTTCATTTTACTCATGTTTTCTACCCCGTCGATATGAGAAGACCAAGCCCATTTCCCGATAGTAGATTTGTCATACCAGGTTATTCCTTTGGTAAACGCATTATCGCCATTATTATCCCAGCTGCTGCCTGTATAAGTGCCGCTGCTGTTGGTTACTGTTGAATTGACAATGAGACTATGGTTCATTGCATTTTGGAATAGCATGTCAAAAGGTGCGTTCATATTAGCCGTATCGTCACCTTGGCGTTCGGCACCAATCAGCGGTTCGTTAAATGCATTATATACATTCGTGTCTGCCGCTATGGAAGCACCGTTCCTTGCATTGACTCCGCGAGATAATTTATCCCCGCCGTATTTGGCAATAGCCTCAACGCTATCCAATGCATTCTGATGAGTGGAATTATCAAAATAGTTATTGAAGATGTGCCCGGTGCCTTGACGAATCATGGGCAAGCGTTGTCCGACATTCTTATAGCTGTTATACGCTAAAGTCAGTCGAATTCTTTGATTCCCGTCTTTAATTTCAACGCCGTTAGGACCGACGTAGTTCGTGTAATCTTTATCGCCGGAGCCTGACAAATGAACTTTCGAGTGGTATGCGGCATAAGCCATAATCTGATTTTTGGTAGCGCCTTCATTACGCATTTTATAATAAACGCTGTTTATCAGGTCCAATGTGCCTGCTATATATTTTTGCTCCATATAATCGATAGATTGATAAACAGAGCTGCTTACCGTTGGATTCGGATCAGCTGCTAGTCCGAATTCATTCCAGGAAAAAGTGACGTTGGATGCGCCATTCTCCAAATCTATCATTCCATCGGCCGCTATAGAAAACTTGCAATGGTCTATCCACACGTTATTAGCGCCATTGACCTTGATAAAGGACCAGCCTACTTCCTTATGCTTTCCGGAGTCATCCCACTGCCACATCTCGTCAAAATTGAGATTTCTTATTACGATATCATTGACGGACGCCTGTAATTTCAGTTCAGCATGCTTAATTGTCTTGCCTGAAGTAGAGAAAATCGTTAGTCCTTCTATATTGGCTATGCTTAATTTGGATACCCCGGATTCGATTAATAGCGGATTTGTAAATCCGTTCGACGGGTTCGGATATTTTGTAATAAAACTGTATTTAGACCTTTCCGTTGAATCGAGAGCTAATTCAGTCCATCCCAGGTGGATATCATCAGTAATTTCAATAACTTTGACTGCGCCGCTGCTCGCATCCGAGATGGCTTGCAAAAATTCTCTTCCATTGCTGACCGTACGATAATAAGAGGTTCCTATATAGCTGCTTCTATCCTTAACTCCTAGAGATGCATAGCCGGGAACCGTTAAAAAGCTGCTGTCATAGTTTTTCTCCACCTTAGTCGAGTTAGGTATGGAAGTGATCACCGCCGCCTCCGCTGTGCCGCCCGCACCAACGAAAGATGAAGTTACCAGTAAACTGCCTAACGCCATACTGCTTAAGATTTTTTTAATCAAGATGTAGTCCCTCCTCATAGAGTAATCAGCCTCAAAGATTCATTTTGCATTACACGAATTACACGAATTACACGATATTAATGTCATCGCCCCCATTCTTAAAAGCGCTTCCAATATTCTCTGCGGTGTATTCCTCTAGATGGGGAATTTGGAAATAATTAATATACTATAAGATACATGAAAGTATAAAATTTGGCAACAAGTTACGGCTTACTACATAAACACAAAAATAGCCCCTCTAAGTGGGCTTCAGGTTGTTGAAAAGCCTGTTCATTTAGAAAAATGTGAAAGGTAATAGGTGGGGTATCCCTTGGAGGAGCGATAGCGTTCGCCTTTGTTCTCGGAAAATACCTGCTGTGGAACGAATATAATCCATATTTTCCGAGAACAACAGTGACCGGAAGGGGATACCCCACCGGAGTACCAAAGCAAATTTTTCAGATTTTCAGGTTTTTCAACAGACTCCATCCCCACTTTGTGGGGCTAGGATCCCCATAAAATAACCCCACAAAGTGGGGACTTGGCTTCGAAGCTGGTTCAGGTACTTTGCGGGGGAACCCCGAAATTTATAAAAACCGACCTGCTCCCAGCAGGTCGGCCCATTATATTCCCAGCGGAATCAACGACTTTAACAGTGCATCGTGAACGCTGCCGTTGCTTCCGACAATATGCTTCACGCTCAATTGATACGGATTCCCCAGGGTATCCGTGACTCTTCCACCGGCTTCTTCTATAATAAGCACCCCTGCCGCAACGTCCCACGCGTTAAGTCCGTATTCCCAGAACGCGCCCAGCTTGCCGGAAGCCACATACGCCAGATGCAGGGCTGCCGAGCCCAGCGACCGGATGGAGCGGCATTGAGGGGCTATCTCCTGGAGGCTTGTCATCACCGCTTGCCGGTTTGCCGCCTTGGACGGGAAACCGGTCCCTACTACCGTTTGTGCCAGCTCTGCCGCATTCGATACCGTTATCGGGCTGCCGTTCCTAAAGGCGCCTTTTCCCTTCTCCGCCCAGAAGATTTCGTCCCGGCACGGATCGTAAATGACTCCGGCTCTAAGCTCGCCGTAACAAGCCAACGCTATGGAAACCGTAAAGCCCGGGATGCCCTGCACGTAATTATTCGTTCCATCAATTGGATCGACGATCCAGACGAAGGGCTCCTTCTTGGCCTGCTCCAACCGCTCTTCCAGCTCTCCCGCATGAGCGAACGATTCCTCCTCTCCAAGGAAACCGTGCTCCGGGTAAGCTTCCTTCAAGCGCTGCCTTATGAGCTGCTCCGAGGCTTTATCCACTTCCGTGACGACATCGAAGACGGAGCTCTTCTGCTCGGTAGAGAAGTCCGTATCCATTCGGGAGTGGATCATTCGTCCCGCTTCTCTCGCTATTCTGCCTGCCGTTTCCACATAGCTCATGCCAGCTCTCTCCTCTTTTCGATATAATCTCCAATGATGGCGGCAATGGCATGCCGTTCATGATGCACGGTCACCGCATCAGCGGCGGCGGCCAATTGAGGGTGGGCATTTTCAACCGCATAGCCGAGATCGGCCTGCCGGATCATCGCCAGATCATTCAGGTTGTCACCTACCGCTATGGTGTACGGCTGGTCGATTTGCAGTATCCTGACCAGCTCTTCCAGAGCGGTTCCTTTGGTCGCATGCTGCGGCAAAATTTCCAAATAATTGGATTCCGAATAGACCATCTCGCAGGGCAAACCGCTGTTCAGAACGGCTTGCTCCAGCTCATTGGCCTTCTGGACCGAGTCACTGATGATCATCACCTTGGTGACGGGACCGGCTATGAGGTCGTCAGTGAAGGGCAGACATACGACCCCGTCCTTCTTCTCGTGCTTTTCCAGTACCGCATTGCGTACCGGCGCGTACACTTGGCCGTCCCGGTACACAAGCAGCGCCATATCGTCGGCCTCCGTGAGGGAAGCCATGAATCGGGACCATAACGAAAGCGGAATGGTCAGCTGCTTTTCATACAGTACCTTTTTGGTTACCGGATCCACAATCTTGGCTCCATTATATAGGATGACGGGCACGTCGATACCAAGCTTTTGTATGAAGGGCTCTACTGCAGCCTCCATCCGTCCGGTCGCTAAAGTAAACAGACCGCCCATTTCCTTAAATCGCCTGATGGCATTTTCATTCTCGGGACTGATTTGATGCGTTTGATTCAATAAGGTTCCGTCCAAATCGGAAATGAGTAGTATTTTTTTCACATGTTCCAGCCACCCTGTCTGTTTTATATGGAAAGCGAATTTTCTTTACTTCCATTCGTTTTCAGGCCTTGAAGCAGCTGGGATTCCAAAGAAATAACAACGTCCATAGCAGCAATATGCTCCATTGCGGAGATGAGCTGCTCCTGCTTTTTCATTTTCAGGCTAAAATGCAGGTTCATGGGCGGCGAAGCGGAGCTGTCGCTGGACGTATGCTCGTCGGGCATCATTTTCAAGTTGGCAATCTGCACATCATGATCTCCGAAGATAGAGGCTATGCGGCCCAGCGTCCCCGGCTTATCGATGATCTGGATCTCGACCTCATGATATCTGCGGTTTCTCATCAGATGCTTCTCCCATTTGTTCAGCAAGAACAAGCTGATCAGCACGAGAAAGGTACAGAAGAACGCGCCTGTGTAGAAGCCCGCTCCCACGCTCAGGCCGATGGCCGCCACAACCCATACCGAAGCGGCTGTCGTCAAGCCCTTGATCATGTTGCCGTTGCGCAGAATAGCGCCTGCTCCCAGGAAGCCGATGCCGCTGATGACCTGTGCCGCCAGACGGGCAGGGTCCGTACGAACATTCGTTTCATTGACAAACTGGGAAAAGCCGTAGATGGACAGCAGCATGATCGTCGCTGATCCGACACAAACCAGAATATGGGTACGAAACCCTGCTGCATGATTGCTGTATTCCCTCTCTATTCCGATCAGACCGCCCAATACTACGGCTAATATCATCCGGAGCACCAGCTCCCAATGGGTAATTTCCCATACGCTTCCGCTTACCATTGTCAATGTCTTTCTCTCCCAGCCCTGTAATTTATGTTTCTCTAAATAATATTACGCTTCAGTTCATTGTTCGGCACAGCATCGCTTGCTCGGGGAATCAATCTTCCCGTCTCCTTGTCGTACACGTTGACCTTCTCCTGGGGGATGGTTACCCACACCGTCTTGCCGACGGGATAGTCCAGCTCGCCAATCACCTTGGCCAGCAGAAGATTGTCTCCGCGGGTCGTCAGTTGAATCAGCGTCTCCGAACCGGCCGGCATGACCGAATAGATGCTTAAAGGAAACGCGCCATCGGTTTTGTCCGGCGATATGCGGATGTCCTCAGGATATACGGCCAGTACGGCCTTGCCCGAGACAGGCTGAACGCCGGGGATCACCATGGTGCCGAGCTCCGAATCCGCCATCAAATTGCCATTATGATACGATGCGTCGGCATCAATGAAATTGATCTTGGGATTGCCGATAAAATCCGCCACCCGCAAATCGACCGGATGACGATAAATATTCCTTGGCGTGTCGACCTGCACGAGATTGCCCTCGAAAAAGATGGCGATCTTGGTCGACATGGTCAGAGCCTCTACCTGATCGTGAGTCACGTAAATAATCGTCGTCTTCAACTCGCGGTGCAGCCGTTTCAGCTCCGCCCTCATTTCGAGACGCAGCTTCGCGTCCAGATTGGAGAGAGGCTCATCGAGAAGCAAAATTCTCGGCTCGGTCACAATCGCTCTTGCAATGGCGACCCGCTGCTGCTGTCCACCGGACAGCTCGGACGGATACCGGTCCTTGTACTGGCTGATCCGCATCTTCTCCAGCGCGCTTTCCACCTTGCCGCGAATGTCTGCTTTCGGCGTTTTGTTAATGCTGAGGCCGAAGGCCACATTATCGAAGACCGTCATATGCGGCCACAAAGCATAGCTTTGGAATACAAGATTCAAGCCGCGTTTGGAGGGGGGCGCATAATAGCCCTTGGCTCCGTTGACCATTTCCTTGCCGTTGATCGTCAGGATCCCGCCCTCCGGATTCTCCAATCCGGTAATGACGCGGAGGGTCGTCGTCTTGCCGCAGCCGGAAGGCCCGAGCAGCGTCATGAAATCGCCGTCCTCGATAAACAAATCCAGATCCTTCAGTATATGATTGTTGTCGAAGTATTTATTAATCTTGCTCAGTTGGATTCCGCTCATATTATCCTCCTATGCCCTTCGAAAGATCGGCTTTGCCGTATTTCGTCGCAACAAAATTCGTAATCAATATAATTGCGATAATAATGATAACGATGGCATCTGCAAACTGCTGGTACCCCTTTTCCGCGTAACGGAACGTCAGTGTCGTCAAGGTACTCGTCTTCGGCGTCACGAGCAGGATGATCAGATCCAGCTCCTTCATGGCGCTGATAAACAGGAGCAGGAAAGCGCTTATAAGGCCTTTGCGGCTCAGCGGCATCATGATGTTGAAGAATCGCCGGAACCAGGAGGCTCCGTGCAGCTTGGCCGCTTCCTCCAGCTCACCGCTGATCTGCAGCATAGTGCTCGTACCCGACCGGGTTGCAAACGGCAGCTCTTTGACGATGGTAATCAAAATGACGATAGATAAGGTTCCATACAAGGCAGGAAGCAGTAAGTGCGGCTGTGCGAACATGGATAAATAAATGGCGGCAAAGGATATGCCTGGAATCAGGTAAGGCATAAAGGACAGCTGCTCTACCAATTTTCCGGAAAGAGATTTTCTCCCTTTGGAGATGACATATCCGAATATTAAACCCATTATAGCCGCGATTGATGCTGCCAGCAATGCGATTTGTAAAGAATTTTTTAAGCCCAGCCAGATCGTGTCGCTCTTCAAAATTCCGACCTCGCCGGAGGCGATGGAGAAGTCAGAATCCCCGAACCAATAGTGTGTGGTCAGGTTGCTGAGACTGTAATTTCCGTCCTGCAGCATGAAGGTCTGCCATAAGAGAAGCAGCAGCGGGAAGATACCCGCAGAGAACATGAACAGGAAGACGGCGGCGACGGCTGGAATTTTCCAGCGACCGAGCGGATTCAGATTTTTCCTCGAATCCTTGCCCCCGATCGTCGCATAGCTTTTGCGCTTGCCGATAGCCCGCTGGTTGAAATAGATAGTCAACGACGAGATGATGATCAGGATCAAGCTCAAGACGTATGCGTCGGAGATCATCCGGTTCTTCATGCTGCCGTAAAGCATCGTAGCGATCGTGTAATATTTGACCGGAAGACCGAGAAATGCGGCCGCACCGAACGTACCCATACTTTTGGAGAACGTTAGAATCAATGCGGACAAAATAGCCGGAAGCACCAGCGGAAACGTAATTTTTCTGAGAATCGTAAACCGGCTTGCTCCCAATATATCGGCGGTCTCCTCCAGACTGCTGTTGATCGAGCTGAGCGATACCGCGATAAGCAGATAAAAGAACGTGTAGTAGTGGGCAACGAGCACGATAGAGATCGGCAGAAAGCCGTACGATATCCAATCCGGAGGATTGATGCCGAATACATACTGGAGCATCCCCTGTGTCCCGCCAACCCGGTCGTTCTTGAACACGATCAGCCAGGCGAACGACTTGATCCAGGACGGCAGCATGTAAGGAATAATGGCCAGAAACGCCCAGACCTTTTTGTACGGAAGGTCCGTCCGGGTTACTAGCCACGCCAGGCCGCCACCGATGATCATCGAGAAGATCGAGACGAATACGGCGATATTGAAGGAGTTCAATAACGGCTTGTAAAAGATCGATTGACTGATATCGCTGTACAGCACGTGCAGCCAGTGATTCAGCGTCAGTTCGCCCGGCACGGCTCCCGGATTCGACCGAATGTCCTCCGGATGCCATGTAAAGGTGTGCGATACAATTTCCCACATGGGAATGACAATAGTGTAGCCAAGAAACAGAATGGCGATGGTACTGATCAAATATAACGGATTCGTGAAAAAGCCTTTTACCAGATTGACGGCGCGGGTCATCGAGTACTTGGGAGCCGACGTGCCTGAATATTCGATATTGTTCACCACTTACACCCCTTTACAGTCCATGGCTGTTATGTTGTCGATTCGAGTAATGCTGCCGCCTGCAGTCGTCTGACCGAATCAAGGACATGCGCGCACAGCGACTGGTCTTGATCGAACTTGTTCATCGTGAGCTCCAGGTTATAAATCCCTTGGTATCCCGCCTGCTGAAGGGCGGAGACATAATACTCCAGAGGAAGGCTGTTCCTGCGTGTCAGAGGATTATGGGTCCCTGTAGCTCCCATGCCGTGAATATGCGTATGGATAGCCTTTTGCAGGAATTCGGCGGGAGGCAGGTCCAGCAGCGGCTCCTCCGGCAGCTCCTTCAAGCCGCGGACATCCAGCAGATTCGAGTAGAAATGGCCCATATCCCATGTAATGCCGACATGAGGGCTGTTCACCTCGTTCACGATTCGGAGGACACCCTCGATTGAATCGCCGGGGTCAACCTTGCTCGATTTTTTGCGGTTATTCTCAATGCCGATGCGAAGCGGAAGCTGCTCGGCGTCAATCATGCCGACCCAATCGCGCAGCAGCTCAACCGTTTGGCGGTGAAGCTCATCCTCCGAGCCCGTCTTGGCATCGAAGGCGTGCAGCGCCATCGTCAGGCTGTCCTGATACTTGTGAAAATGCTTCAGCACATAGCTCATCGAAGGATAAATTTCCGCGAACCGGGAGCCTGGATGCTCCCCCGCTACGTGTCCGTGAATCGTCACCTGAAGCCCGATATCCCATATCGTCTGGATCAGATCGCGATAGGCCCACTCGTCCGCTCCCCGCGGGAGAATCCGGATTTCGATAGAGCCGACTCCGCTCGACTTGAGCGCATCCAGCAAATGCTCCACCCGGTCATAATGGGCGATCAGATCGTTGGGACTGTCCTTGCTTGCTTTTCCAAGAAATACAGGGCTTTGAATCGAAAAACCTAACATGGGCAACACTCCGTTTCGATGGTGTGAACTTACTGATTTTTAATCCAGAAATTGACGACGTCCTGATAGACCTTGTAGAACTTCTCGCTGTCGTACTGCCATACGTTCAGCTCGTTAATGTTTTTGCTGTTCTTATGCTTCACATCGTCGCGGGTCATCCAGGAGCCGACTTCGTTGAACGGCGCCGTCCCCTCTCCCTTGCCGTCTGCTTCCCCGGCCATCCAGCGCAGCAGCAGCTTCGCCGCATTCGGATGAGGCGCCTTGTTGCCTACGAACAGCAAGCCTTCGTCTACGACCGACAGCCTCGGCTTCATATCCCAAATGATGTCGGCCTTCAAGCCCTTGTCGGCCATTTTGCGAATATCTCCCGACACCCCGATGAACACGGGAGCCGGCTTATTCGGCGCCGCTTTGCCTACGGCATCTTGACCGTCGCCGCTTGATTTTACGAGGATGACATTTTTATAGAAGCGCTGCAAAAATTCGTAGCCGGCGTTAGGCGTCCCGTTCAAGACGATGTCCGTACCGAACTTTTCTTTATACGCTTTGGCCATTTCATCTGAATTGACGACGAACCCTACAAACATATCCATTTGAGTCGGTGACTGCATCGGATCGACCATCAGCACCCGGTTCTTCCACTCCGGCGTCGTCAAATCCCACCAGTTGTTCACTGGAGGCGTCTTATTCTGCTCCGTGTTGTAGAACAGCGTGCGGAATTCCAGGTAGGGAACGAAGGCGATTCCCTTGCTGCGCCAAGGCTCATAAATATGCTTTGCGATATCATCCGGGAGGTATTTGAACAGCATGCCTTTCTTGACCAGCTCCTCTTCGATGCCGCCGCCCACTTCCTTGGTCAAGACCAGATCGGCGTTAAAGATGCCTGCAGCCTGCTCCCGTATGACCTTATCCATGATGACGTTGGATTTCAGATCGAACGCCTCGACCTGAATGCCGGGGTACTTGGCCTCGAACGTCTTTTCTACATCGTTAATGCGCCCTGAAGTGGAGTACACCGTCACCTTGCCTTCTTTTTTCGCTTTCTCATAAAGCTCATCTACCGTTTCCGTCTTGTACAAGCCGTTCCGCTCCGCCCACTCCGATTTACCCTGTCCTGATGCGGCTGCTGCTGCTCTATTGGCTGCGGGATCTGTTGAAGCTTTGGGGGTTGAAGTGCTGCACGCTGCGATTACTATGCTGAAGGCTGCTAGCAGAGCGCAAGTCGTCCTCGCTTTTTTCATGGATTTCCCCTGCTTTCCTAAATGAGTTTACTCACTGCATTTTGAGCCAAAACTCCCTGAACTTCACATAATTTTTATAGAAAAAGTCGGAGTCGTAATCCCACACATGGAGCTTATCAATCGGCAGCTGGTCGGTCCGTCCGTTATCGGTTCGGGTCGACCACGAGCCCATAACATTGAAGGGCTTGAACCCGTCGCCCTTGCCGTCGGCTTCCCCTGCCATCCAGCGAATCATCAGCTTGGCGGCGTTGACGTTAGGCGCTTTATCAGCCACATACAAGTAGGACGGCCCGACAACGGAAATGCGGGGCTTCACGTCATAGGTGGCGGCAATGCTCAGGTTCTTCTCCACGACATCCCTCAGCTTGCTGGAGGCGCCGATCCCGATAGGCGGCTTGCCTTGGTTTGTTGCGCCCACGGCTTCCACGACCTCGTCGCTTGACTTCATCAGGACCGGGTCATTTTTCAGAAAGCGCTTTATAAATTCATAGCCGGCGTTTTCCGTACCTTCGAGCACGATATCCTTGCCGAATTTGTCCTTATAGGCCTGCTTCATTTCGTCGGCGTGCTGGACCATGGCCAGGAACAGATCCATCATATCGGCCGAATCGATCGGATCGTTCAGCAGCACCTTGCCCTTCCATTCCGGCAGGGTCAAATCCCACCAGTTCGTAATCGGGGATGTTTTGTACACGTCCGTGTTGTAAAAGATCGCTCGCAGGCTGAAGTACGGCACAAGCCCGCTGCTCTTGCTTTTGTAAGGCTCAACCATCTTCTCCGATAAATCCGAAGGCACATATTTATGAACCAGCTTCTTGGACGTGAGCTCCGTCGATACGGCTCCGCTGGCGTCCTTAACGAAGATGACGTCCGCATTGTAAATACCCGCCGCCTGCTCTCGAATGACCTTCTCGACAATATCATTGGTCGATAAGTTGAAGGCCTCTACCTTAATACCCGGATATTTGGCCTCGAAGGTCGCCTTAACATCCTTAATCCGGCTGGATTGGGAATAGACGACAACCTTCCCTTCCTGCTTCGCCTTGGCGTACAGCTCGTCGACAGTCTCCGTCTTGTTCAGCCCGTTCTTCTCCGCCCATTCATTGGCTGCCTGAATATTCGTTGCCGCCCCCTGCTTCCCGTCTCCGCCCGAGCCTTGACCTCCGGTTCCGTTGCCTGAATTGCAGGCAGCAAGCATGAACAGCATCGTAAACGAAACCAGCAGCGCGGTAACCGCTTTGCGCTTTGTCCTCATTATGATGAAGCCTCCCGTTTCATAATTTGCAGGCATATTCATCGATGATAGCGTTTGCAATAATTACTTTTTTCAGAAAGGATTTTTGTACCCTATTACTGCTGCTTCAGCCAGAAGTCGCGAACCTTAGGCGAATTCTCATAGTAGAAGACCGGGTCGTATTTCCATACGTTCAGCTTCGCAAGCGGCAAATCCTCCACCTGCTTGACGTCCGACCGCGTCGGCCAGGCTCCCCAAATATTGAACGGCTTCAAGCCATCTCCATTGCCGTCCGCTTCTCCGGCCATCCAACGGATGAGCAGCTTCGCCGCATTCGGATGCTTCGACTGATCCCCAACATACAGGAGCGCCTGCTCCACATGGGACACCTTCGGCTTAATATCGTAGGAGACGCCGAGCTTGAGTCCCTGGCCCTGCGCTTCACGCAGCTTGGTGGAGACCGCCAGCCCGACAGGCGGCTTCGTCTGCCCTGTTTTGCCGACCGCTTTGACGATATCCCCTCCTGAATTGGTCAGGATCAGGTCATTCTTGGCTAGCCGGCGAATGAATTCATATCCGGCATTGGGCGAACCGTTCAGTTCAATGTCCTTACCGAATTTCTCTTTGTAAGCCTGCTTCATGTCGTCCGCATTCTGGACGAAGGCCAGGAACAGGTCCATCGTATCCGCCGACTTCATCGGATCGCTGATCATTAGGCGCCCCTTCCATTCCGGCGTCGTAAGATCCCACCAGTTCGTGATCGGAGGCGTTTTGTATACTTCGGAGTTATAGAAGATTCCTCTCACTTCGACATAAGGAACGAAGCCGTCGACCTGCGTTTTATAAGGCTCCACCATTTTGCCCACAAGATCGTTCGGCATATATTTATGGACGATGCCTTTTTTGAGCAGCTCCATCGTGAACGTGCCGCCCGTATCCTTGGTGAAAATAACGTCTGCATTATAAATGCCGGCGCCATGCTCCCGAACCAGCTTCTCCAGCATATCGACCGAGCTGATATTATAGGCCTCTACCTTCACGCCCGGATATTTGGCCTCGAAGGAGTCCTTGACATCGCTGACACGGCTCGACATGGAGTACAATACGACCGAGCCTTCCTCCTTTGCCTTGGCGTAGAGCTCTGCCGAAGTCTCTGTCTTATTCAGTCCCGCCTTCTCCGCCCAACCGGCTGCGTTGCCCGAATCTCCGTTTGCAGCATTGCCTTTACTGCCCGTCGTCCCCCCGCAGCCGCTTACGGCTAACAGGACCGAGCTCAGCAGCAAAGCGATGGTTGTTCGGCTTGCTGTCTTCCCCATGGGATAACCCCCTTTTTATATTGTGCCAACAGCTGTTGGATTAAGCGCTTACCCTTGTAAGGAACCATGCATTCCTTCCTAGCCGGAATCATCTTGCAGGCTGCTCCAGCCATTCGGACCATGATAATTCGTATCCCGTACGCGCGTTTTGAACGCAGTATTCGTAAAATCGACGGACAAAATCCAGCCGTTCCAGCGCCGCCTCGTATTTGTAAACATCGTTCGGATCCATCCGGTGAAAATCTCTTCCGCCGATAGCGGTATTCCGCTGCAGCATATCGTCCAGACTTACGTTGACTGCATTCTTCATCATGTCGTACATGCAGAAGAACGTACTGGCCCGGCCTACGCCTCCACGACAATGAAAATGAAGCCACATGCCTTCAGGAAGCTGCTGAACCCAAGCGATAAAGCGATCTACTTCCTCATTTGATGGTCTGTGATGATCCGTCACGAAAAACCGCTGATACCCTAATCCTTCCTCTTGGGCCAGTGCCTCTTCGCTCACCACCCGTACAGGCTGCTTCAGCGGAAGCTCGATCAGTACCGACTTGCCTTCCACATAGTCGAAGCTTATCTCCGCCTCGCTGCGCAAATTGTGAAGCAGCCGGTCGTTCACAGCCAGCACCTCTTCGTTGCTCAGTCCCTTGTTAGCCCCGTTATGCGCCCCAAGCCAATTGACTGCCATCCCATTGACAAAGCCGTGGCTTTCCTGCCGCAAATCCACCAGCGTAATCGGCACATCACCGATGATGCGTTTGAGATATTGGAGCTCCTTATGGGAATATTGCCCGCTGGCGGAGGCTCTAAGCTCCCTGAATCCGGTAAGATCCGGTTCGCCCGAATCTGTGGATAACGGGGAAGCTGCCATGCGGAAGCGCTTGGGCGGCCGATCTATATTCTCTCTCTCCACAACCAATTGAATCCTTGCCTCTGCATCCGGATTTGACATCCAAACCGACCTCCCTGCAATGATCAAAAACCATGAAGTAAGCGTTATCATTCAGGCTAAAAATAGAGAGACTTGTCAATGCGAAGTCTCTATTGCTTTGTGCTGTTATCTGGCGATCCCTGAGCAAGTGTTCCGTACGATCAGCTGTGTCTCCAGCGTAATCGAATCCGCCGTCAGGAGATTGTCTGTCATCATCTGCATTAACAGCTCCGCCGCCTTGCGTCCCATCTCCTTGCGAGGCTGGGCTACCGTGGTCAGCTTAATCCAGTGCAGATCAGTGACCTCCAAATTATCGAAGCCGATAATGCTGATTTGGTCCGGTACGGCTACCCCGTTCCTGGCCGTGTATTCCAAAGCGCCTACACCGAGCAGATCGTTCGCCGCAAATACGGCCGTCATGTCCGGGAGCTCTTCCCTCAGTCTTTCCATAGCCTTGTACCCGCACTCAATCGTTCTGCCGTTCCATGAGATACCTCGGGGGTCCGGGGTAATCCCCTGCTTCTTCAAGCTGTCCATATAACCGCGATACCGTTCCTGACCGGTAAACGAATAGCGGGGCATCCCGATAAACCCGATCTGCCTATGCCCTAGCGAGAACAAATATTCCATCGCGCGACACGCGCCTTCGTAATGGTTGACGTCAACGAAAGGCATGTTCAGCTCCTCGGGAGGCCGCCTGCGGAGGAAGACCACCGGGATGTTCAACCGCTGCAGCAGCTCCTTCGCGTCGTCATCCAGGAAGTCCGGCGTCACGATAATGCCGTCCATCTTCCTCTCCATCACGCTGTTCAAAAAGCGTTTTTCCTTATCCGGTCTCCGTGACGTATTCACATAAACGACCTGGTATCCGTTCTCCGACAACACTTCCTCTACATCATGGGCCATAGCCGAGAAAAAGGGATCGGTAATATCCGGGATCATCAGGCCTACCGTGTTGGACTTGCGTTGAATCAGGCTTCGCGCCAAAGCGTTCGGCGTATAGTTGAACCGCTTCATGGCTTCCAGCACTTCCTGCTTCGTTTCTTCCCGGATATCCGGATGGTTATTGAGCGCCCGTGATACGGTTGAGACGGAAACACCGAGCTGTTTGGCGATATCTTTAATAGTTAGCATAGTTGGGATTCTCCTTTGGTAACGTTTCCGGTAACGTTACCAAAAGTGTAAAATAAACCGCTTTCTTTGTCAACGAAAACATCTTTGCCTTGCGGTATATTTTTTGTCGGGTCAACAATCGTTCCCGAAAAGAAGCGTTTCGTGATTCCAAGCCCGGCTCTTACAGGAGCTCGCGGTCAACCATAAGCTACGGCTTCGCTCCTTAAGAAGGCGAGCCGCTCGACGCCAGCCATTGCGACCATGTCGTAGCATAGCCGTCCCGGTTGCCTGCGCAATAATCGTAAAATCGATGAAGAAAGTCCAATCGTTCCAAGGCAGGACCGTACTTGAATTCATCCTTAGGATCAGCGCTGCTTACATCCTTGCCGCCGATTCGGACATGTCTTTCGAATAGATCCTCTCGGCTTACCCGGCCTGCGTGATGCAGCATGTCATACATGAGCATAAAGCTGGTCGTCCGCCCGACACCGCCGCGGCAATGAAAATGAAGCCACGTGCCCTCGGGCAATCCTACGGCGTAGCGGATGAAGCGGTCGACTTCTCCGTCCGACGGCCGGTGATGATCCGTCACAAAGAAACGGATATAGTCCGCCCCCTCGCTCCTCACTATCTCCTCCTCGGTCTGCACGAGCTTCGGGCCCGTGACCGGACTATCCAGATCGACAGATTTCTTCTCCAGCCGGTCTAATACAAGCTCCTGCGCATCCGCAAGCTGCTGCAGAAGACGGCCCTCCTCCGCCCGTATCTCCTCTTGGGTGAGATGCATGTTGCAGCCGTTATTAGGTCCATACCAGCTGACCGCCATCCCGTTAACGAAGCCGTGGCTTTCCTGCCTCAGGTCGACAATCGTTATACGCGGCTGGCCAATCGTCACTTGCATGAGCCGAAGTCCTTGCTGCGAGAATTGGCCGCTGCCCGAAATTCTCAGGTCAGTCAGGCCGGTGAAATCCGGCGGTTGGCTCAAGCCTTCCGCAAGCGGACTGGTCATGCGGAATTTTTTCGGCAGAGCGCGCTTATTGTCCACGTCGATGATGCGATGTACGATTTGACTTTGCACTTCTGTCCCTCTCCTTTTTTGGGTTTTCATTTACCTCACTGGAATCGTTCTATCAAGCCCAGCCGGGTCAGAACGGATTCGTCCTTACCGGAAGCGTCGTTTCCGTCTGCATAAGTCTATGAAGGAGCTTCCAGACCAGCTCCGCACGGACATCCTTGTATTCCGGGGCGTCCCAAACATTCTCGGATTGAAGGGGGTCCTTCCGCAAATCATACAGCTCCCCCTCCTCCCGGTCGCTCCAAACCGTCAGGCGGTAGTCATGACTGCGGAGCGTCTTCTCGAACACCTCGGCCGTATCGATACGGGATACCTCGAAGTTATGCTCGATCAGGGCGAAAGGCGGCCTGCCGGGGTCGTTCTCTCCCTTCAGCAGCGGGAGCAGGCTTCTCGCCTGCATGGAATGCGGCTTCATGCTGCCCGTCAAATCGCAGATGGTAGGTGCCAGGTCGAACAGCTGAACGATATCCTCCACTACAGGTTTCGTTGGAGGCTGCCGCAGCATCCCCGGCGTTCGTATCATCATCGGGATCCGAATGCTCTCATCCTCGGACCTTCCCTTGCCCCAGCGTCCGTAATCGCCCAGAAATTCCCCGTGGTCGCTGGACAGCAGCACTGCAGTTCGGTCCGACAATCCCGATTCATCGAGATATCGCAGGATCTCTCCCACGCAATCGTCGACATGGGAGACCAGCGTGTAGTAAGCCGCTTTCTTTTGCCGAATCGCTTCCTCGTTGTCCGCCGTAATCTCGCAGTTTCTCGGCAGAGTAACTGCGGCGGGATCATACCGGTCGGCCAGATCGGACGGGATGATAAACGGGGAATGCGGATCGAAGAAGCTCGACCACAGCAAAAAAGGAGTGTCCCCGTAATGCTCCATGAATTCTATGGAAGCCGTACTGACCCACTTGCTGTGAGAAGCCCTTGCCGGGAAGCGGCCTCGGGCGGACAGATGGTCCGTCCGGCTTCTCACGCGGGTTGCTCCCGGCTCCAGCCGGACCGCCTCCGCATATTCGGGATAGTTGCGCTCCACCCACTGCGTATACGGATCCCGATAAGTGCCCCGCTCATCCGTAACCTGCAGAGTACGGTACCCGTAGCTCGGATGCGGTGCCGTATGATCGCGGTACGTATGGTTCTGCACATGCAGCTTGCCGATATGGGCGGTATGGTAGCCGCGTTGGCTCAGAATATGCGGGAACGTCACCTCCTCCTCCGGCAACCGGACGCCTCCGCCTCTTACCCGGTGGGCATGGGGGAACCGTCCTGTAAGGAGCGAGGATCTTGCCGGCATGCATGCCGGAGCGTTCGTAAACGCATGGGTGAACCGGACTCCCTGTTCCGCCAGCCGATCCATATTCGGCGTATGGACCTCTCGGTTGCCTGCGCAAGAGAGGGCATCCCACCGCAGCTGGTCCACAGTAATGATGAGGATGTTCATCATGGGATTACACCCCCTTTTTCAAAGTGTTTCTTAACGAAATAAAAGGGAAAGCGCTTAACCTTACCTGTTAAAAATATCTCCCAATAGATTCGTCAGGAGCTTCGAATAAGCAGCACAGGTTTTTGGTAACGTTACCGGAAACGTTACCAAAATTGTAAAATAATCCGCGATTTCTGTCAACCCTAAAAATGAAATCGCTTTATTTTTAGTAACCAACCGCCTATCTGCTACATATGATTGTAATGGGAGGTGCTTTGGATGAAAGTGAGAAGCGTCTTGATCTTACTCTTCGGACTTTGGTTAATAGTATCGCCTTGGGTATTCAGTTATACGGAATCCGGGGCAGCGTTCTGGTTCAGCATGGGTGTCGGGCTTATTCAGATCGCAGCATCCCTCTGGTCCATAAGCCAAGCAACGGGAGACTCGCTTCCTAACCTCATCACGGCCGTCACCGGTTTCTTCATGGCTATCGCCCCCTTCCTGCAACGAATAAATGACCATAAGCAGCTATGGCTCGGCGCGGCATTAGGTGTCTTCACGATATTATGCAGCTTCGCCAATCTGGGAACCCGAGGACGGGAATAGCCGCGATTCCGCCATCAGGATTACGATCTCATGAGCTAAGGATGCATAGGATCCCCCAAACTGTAAATACTTTACATAAATGATAAAGCCGAGGTGGAACTATGCTCCGTAATTTCCTTACGCTTCTCAAAGACTATTTCCTGCCTAATCAATTGGATAACCCGTTTCATTACTATGATGAATACGGTCATTACTCCTATTCCAAAATTACCGAATTGGATTACGATCCGATCAACGACGATCCCGACTACAAAAAGTTTCAATAGTATCGTCGACGGAAGCGGCTTACGTAAACGCCAAAAAGGTCCTCTCCCTATCAAAGGGAAAGGACCTCTTTTATGCTTCCTTGGGAAGGCAGCTTGTAGTAGCGAACGCAGGTTGGTTGCGGAATCGAAATCGATTGCCCTGTTGCCGACAGTCTGCCGTTGTCTGGGTCCACCTTAAAGACGTGAACCGAATCGGAATCTTTATTGGCAGCCAGCAAATAACGCCCGCTCGGCGTCAGGCTGAAATGGCGCGGATGCTCGCCCCCGGTGGAAATATGCTGAACCAGGCTCAACTTGCCGCTGCTCTTATCGATAGCGAACACGACGATGCTGTCATGTCCCCGGTTAGAGCCGTACAGGAACGATCCGCAAGCGGAGATCTGCACTTCAGCGGTGCTGCTGGTACCGTTAAAGTCCTCCGGCAGAGCGGATACCGTCTGAATTTCCTGCAATTTGCCGGCCTGCCCGTCATAGGTAAATACAGTTATCGTCGAATTCAATTCGTTAATAACATAAGCGTAAGCCAGGGATGGATGGAAAGCAAAATGCCGCGGCCCGGACCCCGGAGCCAGCTTCACATCGTCATGCGGCAGGAACTTGCCCTGCTCCCGGTCCAGACGGTATACCTTGATTGTATCCAATCCCAGGTCAGGGACGATCACGAATTGATCGGTCGGATCGGTATAGATCGAATGAGGGTGCGCGCTCTCCTGCCGCTTAGGCACGACGCTAGAGCCTTCATGCCGTACTTTATCCGATAACGGGCCGAGCTGACCATTCGGTTGAACTGGGAACAGGTTAATGGTCCCTTCCGAATAACTGACGGTCATCGCAAAATTCTCCGCATGATCGAGATTGATATGCGTCGCCGATTTATCCAGGCTTGGCTCCTGCCCGGCCAAAGACAAGGCACCCGACTCCGGATCAATCCGGTACGTCAGCACGGCTCCGCTGTCCTGCCCTTCATCCGCTTGAGTATAGGAATACAGCAGTCCCTTGGACTGGCTGACTGTCAAAAAGGTAGGGTTGATCAGACCCGACACGGTTTCTATACTCGAAAGCTCCCCCGATTGCTCGTCCAGCATATAAACGTGAATCCCCGGCGATTGTTTCCCCGCATAGGATCCGAAATAGGTAATCCATTTGGCATTTTCCATAACAGCATCTCCTAATCCTTTGGCAGTTTTAAGCTTATTGTACCCAATCGTTCCCTACATTGCCATGTTTCCGGGTTAGACCAAGGATACCTGCTCGCCGCCGCGAATTTCTACGATATCCCCATCAACACTGATCCATACCGATTTAGCAGAAGGATTGTAGACAAATTCGCTTGAAGCGGAAAATTGAAGCTGGCGGAACGCTTTGAAATAGTCAACGATTTCGATATTCGTTGCATACCAGATATCGTCCTTGTTACTGATATATTGGCAAAAGTTCTCGATCAAATCCCAATTGTTATCCGTGTCGAACTCATAGCTATGACCCCATACGTACATCATGTACAGGTATTGATTTTTATGCAGCTCCACGAAAGTCTCGGCCAAGCTCATTAAATTCCGCTTGTGGTGGCAGGTCGGCTTCCACTCCATCCAATCGTCAGGAAGACCGAAGCCCCCGGTCGTCTCTACGACCCTGGCATATTCGATGCCCAGATAGGGCAGCGTTTCTTTAATCTGGCGGTTGAAGGAGCCGTTAGGATAGGACAGCCCGCGAACCGTATAGCCTACCATCTTTTCCAGCGCCTTGCGGTCCTCCAGCACCTCTTCAAGCAGCTGCTCTCTCGGTGATCTCACGATCGTCGGGTGTGTGACGGTGTGGGTGGACACCTCTTGCCCCTTGTACAGCTCCGCGGCCTCTTCCTTCGTGATTCTGTCACCGGTACCCATCAAACCGGAATTAATATGAAAAGCGCCCTTGATTCCATAGTCGTTGAAAATCTGGACAAGCCTGCGGTCCGCCGCTCTCCCGTCATCATAGCTCATCGTCAGTACTTTGAATTTGCCTTGCGGATAAGTCATCAATATTTTAGGCATTCCCGTAACAGCCTCCTATATGGATATCCATAGTGTGCAAATCTACTATAGCTCTAGTTTATCACCGATAGCATATTGTGGAAATGATTTTAGCAGGATTGCCGTTTACGGTTTTATCTAGTAATTGGATCTTCCGGTTATGAGGAAGTAGTAATTTGTTACCTTTAACCCACGGGAAGTCGCATTTTCTTTGAAAGTTCGCTCCACACGTTCCAAGTACTCTTTCCAAGCTTTTTGCTTCAAGCCCCGGCTTCCCGATTATGGTCTTTGAAGAGCCATGGACCTTTTTTTGAAAGGCTATGTTAAACCATGTTGTTGATATTTGATAATTACGAACGTTTGTTCTATATTTAGGGTAACATCATTGTTTCGGAGATGATTTACTCATGGATTTGAAGGAACTGAAAAAGCTTGCTGATACCTTGGACGGTAGCGGAAAGCGAGAGCTTATCCAATTTTTGCAGTCCCGTACCAAGGGGATGGCGACTCCAATACGTGCGATAGATGAAATACAAGAGCAGAAGCATAAAGATGGGCTTGTTTGTCCTCATTGCAAAAATCACTCCGTCGTGCGGTTTGGGAAGTACGTTGTAAAAACACGTATTGGAGAGGTCAAACGTCAACGCTACCGTTGTAAGTCTTGCCGTCAAACGTTTAACGACCTCACGAATACCCCTCTCCAACGTACGAGAAGACCTCATCTATGGGTTCGGTTTTTTGAATGTATGATGGAGGGCTTTTCATTACGTAAGTGTGCTGAAATACTGCATGAAGAGGTCACACATGTGACTTTGTTTTACTGGCGGCATAAGATTCTCGCCGCTTTGAAGCAAATTCCAACGGAAGCTTTTCAAGGTATTGTCGAAATGGACGAAACTTATTTCTTGTACTCTGAAAAAGGTAAACGGAAAATCACCGAACGCAAGCCACGTAAACGTGGCGGCAAAGCCAAATATCGTGGCATTAGCAACGACCAAGGGTGTGTGCTGGTTGCCCGTGACCGTCAGAAAATGACGTACTCAAGCGTTCTTGGACGTGGGCGTATTCGGACTACGAAATTGGATGAGGTGATTGGTACTCACTTATCCGACTCAAATGTTCTTTGCACCGATTCGTGGAGAGCATTCACTTCCTATGCGAATTCAAAAGGGTTGGCTCATTACCGTTTCAAGTCCGACGGGAAACAACGCTTGAAAGGCGTGTACCACATCCAAAATGTCAACAGTTACCACAGTCGTCTGAAAAGATGGTTAGACCGTTTCAATGGTGTTGCAACCAAGTATCTACAACATTATCTGGCGTGGTTCCGCTATTTGGACAGCAAGGAGTATGAGAACACAACGTCGAATAAGAAAAATATGCTGGTTACATCTTGCTTGTTTACAGTTAAAGAGACAAACACCAAACTTCGAAGAACTTCTTTTTCTTCCTAACGGGTTAATATCGATCAAACGTGGAGAATCTTATCTCAAATAGTGGTAAAGCGAAAATTAGAAGTAATAGTGAACTCTGGAATCTTCATTTTCATGGGAAAAACAAAAAGAAAGGGATGTATAGGCATGAGTGAAGAAATAAAAATTGTTAAATATAATCCACAATGGACAATTGATTTTGTACAAGAGAAGTGCATCCTATCCTCGCTTCTTGGTGATCAAGCTATTGCCATTGAACACATTGGAAGTACGTCCATTCCTGGTCAAGAAGCAAAGCCAATAATCGATATCTTCGTTGGAGTGTCACCTTTTTCAGAGTTAGCTTACTATAGATCTATACTTGATTCAGAGTTATACCATTACATTCAAACGGGCATGAGTAGTAGATATTTATTCTATAAATACACAGATGGAGTCTGGACCCATAACATACACATCATCCCTTACAATGATGAGTTCTATAACAGAAATGAATTGATATTAAGAGATTATTTGAGAGAACACCCTGAATTAGTTCAAAAATATGGGGAACTCAAGAGAAATTCCGCTAAAAATTTTAATGTGAACTTGGATGAATATACCCGTTCTAAAACGGATTTTATACAACATGTAATTGATGTTGCAAGAACTAAAAAAGGACTGCCTTTACAAGATGTTTGGACTAACGAGTTAAAGTAAATAAGACGTTACCGCCTTTTCAGAGTAGGCGGTTTTTTGTGGTCGAGAAACAACAATAAAATTTAACATAGCCTTTTGAAAAAACAATATCAACATAATGAGCGGGAAAAGGCAGTCCTTGATCCACATCGACCGTCGTATAGCAAAAGCGGTCTGTCGGTTTACGCCGATTGGCGGTAGCGATAAAAGCATCCTTGTTATCAATCCCTACGGCTTCCTGGGCTATGAGAGCATATTGGCTAAGAAAATCCCCTGAGCCGCAGCCGATATCGAGCACACGGGAATTTGCCGTTATGGCTGACGACAGCCGCTGTCCGAATATGTTTTCAGCATTAGGCTCATCAAACTGCGACTTCCAGGGATTGGGAAGCAAGCGTGCAAGTGCGGTAGACCGCCCTTGGGAGGTTTCCCGTTAAATACTTGGTCAAATCCAAACTTACCATAAAAAGATATTTGGCCGATTCCGAAGATGAAACCATGTTGGAAAGAATTGTTTCCAAAATAAATACGGCAAGCATCACACCCATTCCCGCGGCCTTCGAACGAATCAGCACAGACAGCAGTAAGGACATCAGCGCCACAACGACAGCCTCAAACCAGACCAAGCCAAACTCCACCCGGTAGGAACTGGAGCAACAACAGGAGCTATATCAACACATGACTATACAGGACCGGAACCACATTGTCTGCATCATCTTCACTACTTTCTTTTTATGCTATACATGTACTGAGCTTTTCAACTTAAAAACTAGTGAAGACAAAATTTTCGGAATACGGTTTACACAGTTACGTCTCGCTTGTTCCTAAACTGGCGGTAGGCTGCAGAAAAACACATCAAAACTCCGGTTGTGACAAAGACACCTATCGGAAACCCCCAGGACCCCCATGCCGGGACAATAAGCGGCATTAAGGAGACACCAAATGCGACAGGGACAGGGACTTTAAACAAAGTACACATAATGATTGTAATCAATACATTTATAACACCAACCCAAATGGTCGATCCTGCGAACAAATGATAGACTCCGACTGAAATAATAGCTGTGATCGTCAATATCGCTAAACGGGAAGGAATTAAACTCCATTTAAACCCTTTGGCATGAAAAACTTCGAAAATAAGAGCAAAAATAGGCGGAACCACGAAAATTTCTAGTTTTGTTACGAATGCCAGACCAATCCTGAGGCCTAAAACAATAGTTATAACGACCGTATCCATTTTCTTACGAAAATTCGATGTCTCCCCAGACATCTTGTCTGGTTTTCTCAATCGAAAAGCGGCCAGCATAATCATAAATGTAAAGATACCCGTTGTGACTACAAAAACATAATCGTGCAGATTCAAAAAGATTGGCAGCAATCCAGCAGGAATCGTGGGTCCAAAATGGATTCGGAAGATGTGCATTAGAATAACAATAATCCCAAATCCCATCCATATTTTCAGCAGAGGTGTTAGAGGCAAAATGTTCAACGAAGTGCCTATGAGTGCAGCGAATGTTGGCGAAAGCCACACATGAACGGGCTTCTTTATCCAATGTGGTACTGCAAACACCATCACACCCATCGCTATCCCGGCAATTTCCGGGAAGAGAATATCCCTTTGTTGTAAAAGTACAGCACCTGTAAGCATAATAATAACTAAAGTATAAGCTAATAAAAAACGTCTAAATTTTTGAAAATTCCATACCATTTCAGCCTCCGCTATATCAAAACCAGATAGTCAATGTATTCAAGAATGCCGTTTTAATCGCATTAAAAACATCAAATACGGTAAAAGAACAAAATCCGCTTATCGCGGATTAGGCTTTTACAATCTCAATCCGTATTGATCCATATACTGATTTAAGTCAGACCTTTTCCACCAAGCGCCCCTTAATATTTTCAAGGATGTGATGAATCGTAGCCACCTCCTCCTCGTTCATCCCGGATATAAAGCACTCATGAATTCCTCTTGCGTAAATCGGCCAAGCTTTTAGCAATTCACGTTTGCCTTCACGTGTAAGAACTGCATAGGCACCGCGCCGATCCGTATCGCTTCGTTCCCGGACAATCAGCCCTTGCTTTTCAAGGCGATCTACCAACCGTGTTAATCCGCTTCGGCTAAGCACTACTTTGCTCGCCAATTCATGCATCCGTAATCGTTTTCCAGGCGCTTCAAACAAGGCGATCAACACATCATATGAAGTTAAAGGTACCTTTTTTTCGGTTGCCAGCTCTCTTTCAATATATTCGATAATCAGTGCATGCGTTTTAATAAACGAACGCCAGGCTGCCAATTCATCTTCAGATAATTTGATCATCGTATCCCCACAGTTTAAATTTTACTACCACTATACATCAGGGTGTTTGACTGCGCAACTATATTATTGGATGGAAATTGTTGATGTATACCAATCAAGACTAGCTCACCGATGACGAATATCCAATTATACCCATGCCATCACTTATTGACTCCACCGATTGCTCGTTATTGAAAGAGGACTGCACATCCAGATTAACCTTCAAATGCTCCATGCTTTGGTTTTTCTTCAAATATTGAAAGTACCCCGAAGGAATCAACCACGGTCAAACACAATTTCACCGTTTCGACAATCGATCGTAAGATTACGGTTGTCTAAGTACCATATATCTACTTCTTCCATAAAGAAAGTAATACCGCTTTCGATATAGTGGGCCGCGATATTCTGCGGATCGTCTTTCGTGATGCCAAAAGCGAATGCATCTTTTCCACCGCCGGTGTATCGGACAAAAACACGAATAAAGTCTCCCGCGCAGTATTCCCAGTCGTTTTGAAAGCAGTCAACTGCGGCATTCGTAACCATAATATTCACGGTTTATTCCCCTCTTCACGTCAAATAAGTCCCAAATCCGGCCAGTTAACCGTGTATGCCCATAATAATCGTTAGCATTGCAGCGTATGCGTTTAGACACGGGTAGTGCAATTGTTACTCCACTATGCCGCGCGTCATTGCGGTGATGCCGATACAGGTCAACTCGCGCAAGCCATATGGCTTTAGGAGATCGACCATCGCGTCGATTTTCTCGGGGTTACCGACGACTTGTACGACCCGCTAATGACATCCAGCTGCAACACCCTTTCAATGAGACCTTCTTCTATCGAGACGGCTGCACTTTGAGAGCTCATTCACCATCCTCCTCTTGGAAATAGTGATAAATTGGCATAAACTTGAGTTTCGAGACATTCATGCCCCATCATTAGTCCGATCTGGTCTTGTTCTTGGTATTGCTCCTGGTCTTCTGAAACGCATTAACGCATTGTTAACCAATAACGCAACCAGAACTATTATGATCCCTACAATGACAACAGCGTGTATCTTGTAGCCCATCAGCGCGGTAATCGCTACGGATACGATAGGAACAAGGTTGTTAAACAGGCTGGCGTTCACCGGGTTCAAGAGCTTGGTTCCGGCATTCCAGCTAAGAACAGCTGCAACGCCGGCGGCGATGCTCATATAAGCAAGTTGCCATAAAGTGTCCTGCAATGACTGCGCATCCGGGATCTTCAGCAGTCCGATTCCGGTACTTCCGGCAACGATAAAAAGAGAGGTGGACGTTCCGAACAGACATGTTAAAGTCGTATAGCGCAAGGACGACCAGGCCGGGAATGCTTTGCCACCGATCGTATAAAACGCCCAACAAATGACGCCTGATAACATAAGCACCGCAGCCGTAAGATGGTCGGGGTTGTCGATTAGGATGGATATTTTCCCCTCAGTTACAACCAATATAACGCCCATGATCGCAAACAACACACATCCCATTGTCATTGGCTCTGGCTTCAACCCTTTCCAGATCCACAAAACGACCACGCTGACTGCGGGCAAAAAGCTCAACATCACGGAAGTCATGATCGCTCCTGTTGGTCCCGCGATTTGCTGTCCGAGAAACACGAGAAAGTTGAAAGCAGTAAAGGCCATGCTTCCCAAAAACCACAGTTCTCCGAATCTCCCCTCCAGCTTGAACGCCTCGCGCCCCTCCTTCAACCAAAGCAGCGGAGCAAACAAGATAGCAGCTATCGTATACCGAATGCAAGTAAAATAAAAAGGATCGATATGCCGCAATACGCTTCCGGCAACAGGGAACTGCCCGCCCCAAATCAAGCTTGTAAACAAGCATGCCATGATCCCATTTCGGAACGCATGATTTCTCACTGATTTCTCCCCTCCTTCAGACCAATGAACCATCGTCCCATCCGCTATACTCTACAGGCTTACCGCAATGACGCCGAGCAGAACGACGGAAACTCCGATCCACTGGGTTCTCGCGAGCTGTTCTTTTAAGATTGCCCATGCCATTAGAATAGTGACGACACTATATAATGAAGTAAGTGCCGTCGTGCTTGTCGTATAGGCAAGAGATTGTCCCTGGTTGAAGGAGAGCAACGCGCCAGAATCTAGCAGTGCCGCCAAAATCAAGATAAACCCGGTGGAAAAGGATATCCGAGGAAGGGTGATCTTTCGAGTTCGCAAACATGCAAGCGCGCAGAGCAGTTGGACAACCCGAGTGATGAGCACGGGAAGAAGAACGCCAAGATACGGCGTAATATATCCGACCGCCCAGAAGTAAAAGCCGATACATAGTGAGGCGATTGCCGCTTCCGGAACCCCGGACAATGTCGCTTGCGTGCTGTCGCTCTTTTTCGACCAAGTTACCGTCATAACCCCGATTACCAACAGCATTACACCAACAATCGAATTCCATGGAAGCCGTTCTCCTCCGACGAAGGCAAGGACGGCAGTTACGACAACAAATCCAGATCCGATTGGGGAGACGATAGATAAAGTCCCTTTCTCAAATGCCCGATAGAGCAAAAGTGTTCCGGCAAAATTCACGATGCTGATGGCTGCTGCCGCTCCCCATATTGAAAGATCTCCATTTACTTGCGGGGATTGCAGCCAAACGTAACTACCGAGTAGGATCGAAGCGATCAATTGAATCCACATGAGAGCAGGCAGCGTCTGAATTTTCCTGGTTGCTTGGGTAACCATAAAATCAGATAATCCGAAGCAAACCGCGGTAATTAGCCCATATATCATTCCCATCTCCTCCCCTTTCATCCAAGAACAGAGCGTGCCCTCCCATTTGCCGATCGGAATCGACTGCGGTTGTTCGTCCGTCGGTACGCCGAGCCCGTTAATGCGGGGCGTAACGAACAGCGATCGGACCGTCGTTATAATCGACCGCTGTCTTCATCATACGACGCAGCTCGTTCTCGTCCTTGGGCATCATGAGCACCAGGTTCGGAATGTGACGGAGAAACGCGATATCGTAAACGCCCTGGTGCGTCTCTCTATCCGGGCCGACAAACCCGGCACGGTCGATGGCGAAGATAACGTTGGCGTTATGGCGGCAAATGTCGTGGACGACCTGGTCGTAAGCGCGCTGCAAGAACGTTGAATAGACGGCGAACACCGGCTTGAGCCCTTCCAGCGCCAGTGCGGCAGACATCGTCGCCGCATGCTGCTCGGCGATTCCGACGTCATACATCCGGTCCGGAAACCGCTTGGCGAAAGGAATGAGCCCCGAACCGCTCGGCATGGCGGGCGTAATCGCAACGATTCGGTCGTCTTGCTCGGCCAACTCGATCAGCGAATTGCCGAACACTTCCGTGTACATAGGAGGACCGACCGGCTTGACGACTTGGCCCGATTCGATCTTGTACGGCGTGATGCCGTGCCATTTCAGCGAATCGGCTTCCGCTGGCGAATACCCCTTGCCTTTAACGGTAAGTACGTGAATCAGCACCGGGCCGTCCACCTTGTCGGCTTGGCGGAACGTATCAAGTAGATTCTCGATATCGTGTCCATCGACCGGGCCGAAATATTTAAGTCCGAATTCCTCGAACAGCATGCCCGGAACGACCAAATATTTGAAGCCGTCTTTCAATCGTTCTGCAGTCTTTGCCAACTTACCCCCGACGGCCGGGATTTTGCGCAGCAGCCGTTCGAATTCTTCTTTGGCTTTACGGTACGTCTTGTCGGAGCGGACCTTCCCGAGGTAGTTGTGCAAAGCGCCGACGTTCGGCGCGATCGACATCTCGTTGTCATTGAGAACGACCGTCAGGTTGCGCTTCTCGTGGCCGATATGGTTGAGTGCCTCAAGCGCCATGCCTCCGGTCAAAGCCCCGTCGCCGATAACGGCCAAAACTTTGTTGGTATCGTCCTTAAGATCGCGGGCAAGCGCCATACCGAGCGCGGCCGAGAGCGAAGTGCTGCTGTGGCCGGCTTCCCAGACGTCGTGCTCGCTTTCCGCGCGCTTGACGAAACCGGACAAGCCGTCCTTCTGGCGCAGCGTATGGAACCGGTCCATCCGTCCCGTCAGCATCTTATGAACCTAGCTTGGTGACCGACGTCGAAGATGAACTTGTCGCTCGGGCTGTTATACAAGTAGTGCATAGCCAACGTCAACTCTACGACGCCGAGATTCGGCGCCAAATGGCCGCCCGCCGCGGATAGTTGTTGAATCAGAAATTGGCGGATTTCCTGGGCGAGATGCGATAATTCGATCACGCTCAGCTTTTTAAGGTCCGACGGGCTGTCGATTCGGTTGAGTATCATGTAGGTACCCCACTTTCTTCGGAACTGACGGTCGCATTATGTGCACGAAAGAGAAAAACAGTCTTTCACCGAGTTTCAACGACGGTTATCGGGAATTCCATATGCGCCGACCGTAGACAAATTGATGCGTCGTCTCCGCTATCCGTCTTCCCAAAATCGAAGCAGTCTTCAAGTCGGATGCCGGTGGCGCTTCCTCCGGAGAGGCATCTCCATTCGACTGCGCCATCGCTCCAATGAAGCTCCCCAACCGATTGACATCGTCGATACTGGCCGACTTCGTATTCCAACCCCCGTAAATGCCGAGCCCGACCCAATGCATTCCGTGCTGAGCGGCAAAAAGCGCTAAAGAGGTTAAAGTGTTTAATTTGTCTCCATTGATATTCTGAGAATTGGTAAAGCCTCCGGCAATTTTATCTTTCCACTTTAAATTCCTTCCCCACACCTTGCTACTGCTTGCTTCCATGAACTTTTTGAACACGGCAGAAGGCCCGCCCATATAAGTCGGAGATCCGAAGACTATTGCGTCCGCGTGTTCCAACCGCTCCCATAATTCATCGTTTAAAGTGGCCACCTGATATAGTTCCACCAACGTTCCGTCTACTTCTTGCGCCCCTTTTGCAACGGCTTCTGCCTGTTTTTGCGTATGACCGTAACCGCTGTGGTACACAATAGCGACGGAAATTTGACTTGTTGTCACAGAAATCACTCCTCTTTTGCAGTAATATAATTATTGCATACACAACAATTGAGCATACAATTATTGAACATACAATAACATGATATAGTTGCACAGTCAATCATTTAAATTCATGGGTGGGATTCTAATTTTTTCGGAAGCCTTATAAGTAAACTTAAAGGCCGAAGCACTATAAGATCGAGGAGCTTACATTAGGAGAAATCAATAATCCTTCGCTCCCTGATTCGTCCGATTCCCCATGCGGCGAATCCGATTAGGGACAGGCCCCCTTCGACCGCGCAAACCCCATCCCAACCCCACATCCCCAAGCGAGGGAAGAGATGTCATGTAAACCATGTTCAAGCGACTTATAAGGCTATAAATCCGTTAGCGGAATTCGCTCTCTGAACGCCCAGATCAAGTAGGACGATGCCGATGACAAGTCCCCACACCGAACAGCCCGAACATCCCGCCGCCTGCTTCCGTAATGAAATGGAGGGCTTTCGACAAGAAAGTTGAAGCAATGGAATATCAATGCGTCATAGTTGAGTAAATACTGGAAGTTAGCAAAAAATTCAGAGGAAAGTCATAACCACCGGCTTAGCCGGTGGCTTCCATTAGCCCTATAAGGGCATGTTACTAGCCGGCGCCTAAAGGCGCTCTGAAATGGCTGCCAACCGCGAATTGCCCCGGGCTAGCCCCTGAAAGGGGCCTCTTTACCTGCCCCTTTTCACCGACTCACCCGTAAACGGGTCGATCAACTCTTTCATCGTTAGCTGCTCATAATTCTTGTCTTCATCCAGTTGGTTGCGTATGTACTCCTGGATGATCTTCTTATTTCGCCCTACCGTATCCACGTAATACCCTCTACACCAAAATTGCCGATTCCCATAACGCTATTTCATATTGGCAAATTTATCGAAAATCATCAGTGAGCTCTTCCCTTTTAAATATCCCATAAACTCCGATACACTGAGCTTCGGTGGGATACTTACAAGCATATGGATGTGATCCGGGCAGGCTTCTGCTTCAATGATCTCGACTCCTTTTCGTTCACATAGCTCTCGTAAGATCTTTCCGATCTCTCTTTTTAGTTTTCCATATATCACTTGCCTCCGATATTTAGGAGCAAATATGACATGGTATTTACAGTTCCATTTCGTGTGTGCTAGACTGCTGTTGTCCATCCTTTGTTCTCCTTCGATAAGTTTTAGCGGTTGGCAGACCGGCTAACATCTTATCATCGAGTTCAAAGGATTGACTACTCATAGCTATAAGCTTTCCTGAACCCCCAGTCGAACTGGGGGTTTTCTTATACAAAGAAATACACCCGCGCAATACGCGGGTGTGTCTGTTGAAAAACCCATGGAGCCTGAACTATTGCCAATATACCTCAAGTGAGGTATGCCCCTCCAGCCGCTGTTGAAACCCGAGAAGTGGATTAGATTTAGCGGTATTTTCACGGGTTTCAAAGGCGGACGTAAACTCCTCCGAGGCATACCTCCCCACCCTATGCAGCATAATTCGCACAAATAAGGTTTTTTCAACAACCTGACCCGTTGCACGCGGGTTGTTTCTTTTCTTGCTCTATTATTCTGATGTGCGCCGGGATCACAATATGGCATTATGCAGCAGTTGGTTGCGCATCCATTCATTTTGCACCAGGCCGTCGCCTTCCGCTATCAATTGCTCGTACAGCCTGGCCCTGTATTGAATCAACAGCTCCTTGCAGCCGGGATCATTAACCCGGTTCGTCAATTCATATGGGTCCTGCTCCAGGTCGTACAGCTCATCGACATCCGTCGTGTTCCAGATGTATTTCCAGCGCTCCGTGCGCAGCATTCGTTGGGTGTACAGTCCGAATTGCTGTCCGTTATACGTGGAGACGATGTCCTTTCTCCAATCCGGCACCTCCTCCCCTTTTAACCAAGGCGCAAGAGAGCATCCATGGAAAAAGGAAGGTACGGGGATGCCCAGCAGCTCAAATAGAGTCGGCGGCAAATCCAGCAGATTGCTTACAAAGGAGTCGCATCGGATTCCGCCTTGATGTATGACTTGAGGGTATCTCACAATGAACGGAACCTTGACGACATCGTCATATAAAATATAATGCTTATCCATCATTCGATGTGAGCCGCACATATCTCCGTGATCGGCTGTGAACACGACGAGGGTATCCTCAGCCGCACCCGACTCCTCCAGCGCTTGAAGCACTTTGCCGATAGCGTCGTCCGCCTGACTGATGATCCCGTAATACCTGGCAACGATCGGCGCCCAGTCCTCCCATGTAAAAGCGTCCACCTGCCAGCTAAGCAGCTGCTGTTTTTGAATATACGGCTTGTTGAGGAACGTCTCCTCAAATCCGCCCCATTGGGGTACCGACTCGGGCGCATACATGGATGCGAACGGCTCCGACGGCCGGCAGGGGAGATGCGGCTCCGTAAAATTCAGCTGTATGTACCAGGGAGATTCCGTCTCTCCCGAGGCCATCTCCCCAATAAGACCGCAAGCTTGAGCCGCTAGCCAATGCGTCTGTGAATCCTCCAGCGGAATCGGGCTTCGCTCCCCGGCATATCCCGCTTGAAACTGCACCTCGGGGTATTTCTGTTCGATCATCCTTTTGTAAGATGTGAAGCTGACAAAGGAGTCATAGCCATAATCCAGAGGAGTATACTCGGGATGAACATCCCATTTGCCGAGAAGCACGTTGCGATAGGACCGCTGCTGAAGCTCCCGTGGCCATGCGTACTCCGTTGGGGCAAGAGCCGGAACAGGCAGGCCGTTTTTGAAATTCCATAACGCCCCAAAAGTTTCCGGCCTTCTGCCGTTGATGAACGACTGCCTGGCAGGACAGCACGTAGGAATGGGTGTAAATGCATTCTTGAATCGGATGCCTTCCGAGGCAAGCCGATCGATATTCGGTGTCTGAACGGGGTATAAGCCATGATGCCCCACGCAGTCAAAGCGCAGCTGATCCAGCATAATCACTAGCAGGTTGGGCGTCTTCATGGCATTTTGATCCCGTAATTATTTTCTTTGGTCCAGTTGTTGTCGCTCATCTTCTTCCTGGCTCCGTCCACCATCAGCTTCTTCAGCTCGCTTATATATTTATCCAGGGTACTCGAGCCCTCCAGATACAGCTGGCCCAGCTTCTGATTATATTCGGTCACGTTCTTATCCACCTCGCCGGCATAAATATTGAGCTGCATCCGTTCGCCGACAAACTGGAAGCCCTTCAGCTTATCCGGAAGCGCTGCATTGGCAATGACAGGCGTGCGGTACAAGCTTTCCGCCAGCAGTCCCTGCACCTTGGGTGATGTTGTATAGGCGAGAAAATCGACGGCAGCTTCCATTTTTTCAGGTGCAATGGTTTTGGGGATCGCCATGTTCCCCGCTGGTACGCCTCCGATCTCCATCAGCTTGCCTATCGCATCCGGGTGATTCTCCTTGGTCAAATAAGGCAGCGGAAAGGCTGCCATTTCGAATTTGCGGGCGCTCGTTTCGAACAGAGCCTTGCTTTGCCCCGATGTGCGCATGACCATAGCGGCCTTGCCGCGCAGGAACAAATCTCCCGCCGTTTCAAAATCCAGCCCGTTGTAGCCCTTGGGCCAATATTTACTCCAATTTTTGACGATGGGAAAGACATCCTTGAACGGAGCCTTTTCAATATCGATGATGCCCTGATCTACGCCTCTCACGTATTCGTTCACTTCGATAAAGCCGCTTTTGTCTATATCCAGCTTATCGTACGAGCCGGCCAGCAGCTCCTCTGTCAAGATCCGGATCGTCCAGTTGTAGTTATAGTCGCCAGGCTTGGAGTTAGGGAATGCGAAGGGCACGACATTGATCTTCAGAAGCTTCTCCTGCGCATCAAGGAACTCGTTCCATGTCTTCGGTACATTCGTAATGCCTGCCTGGGCAAATAAATCCTTGTTGTACAAAACGCGGACCGAGTTAACATAGTTAGGGACGCTGGCATAGGTTTTATCATCCCCTATCAGCTGCTGAAGGATTGTCGGAGGGAAGAGCTTCTCCCATGTCTGATCGCCGGAATAGGCCGTCTTTTGCTTATAATAGGGGGTCAGATCGACCAGCAGCCCTTTTTTCAAATCCTCCTGATCCCAAATATAGCGGGTTGTAAATAGATCCGGGGCCGTCTTGCCGATCAATTGGGTCGTCACCCAGGTCCGATGCTGCTCGACTCCGGCGAAGCTCTGCATTTGCAGGTTCACCTTCACTCCCGGATGCGAATCCGAGTATGTCTTTGCAATGCTTTCCCATGATTTGCGCTCCGCTTCATCCCCATCGCTCTCCAGCATGACCATGACGTTCAACTCGATCGTCTTGCCTCCCCCGTTTGGAGCTTCACCGCCAGGAGCCGACGTATCGTTGGACGTACAAGCGTTAAGCAGCAGCATAACGGAGCTCATGGCAATAAGCGGAATCGTCCAGCTTTTGCGAGCATTCAATCCCATCACCTCATCTGTTCAAATCGCTGCATAAGTGCTAACCCTTCACCGCACCTGCCGTAATACCGGAAACGAACGTCCTCGTGGCAAACAAAAACAGCAGCAGCAGGGGCAAGGACGCTATAACATAGCCTGCAAACTGCATTCCCTGTACTTGATCCATCGGACCGTGAACACTTCCTAGCGCCAGGATGATCGGTTTGACTTTATCCCCCGAGGTCACGACCAAGGGCCACACATAGTTGTTCCAGCCTAGCAGCGCGTTGATGACGGCGACGGTTGAGAGAATCGGCACCGACAAAGGAAGCGCGATTTGCCAATAAATTCTCACATCCCCCGCCCCATCAACCTCCGCGACTTCAAGCACGCTTCTGGACAGCCCTTCAAAGAACGTTCGGATCAGCATCGTCGCCATAGCGGAAGCGCCGGCCATCGGCCCGAAGATTTGCGCCCAGTACGTATTGATCAGGCCCAAATTTTTAAACAGGATGAACTGCGGGATCAGGATGAGAAAGGCAGGTACCATCATCAGCATAATAATCAGGTAGTAGAGCACGCCCTTTCCAAAAAAAGAAAACCGGGCGAACGCATACCCCGCCAATGTCGAATTGACCAGCACACAGATAATAATGCCCGATGTAATCAGCAGCGAATTCCATAAATAAGGCCACAGCTGAACGAACGCTTGGGCATAATTGTTCACGTGCAGCGGCAAGGACGGCGACCAGAAGTGGTGGATCACTTGATCTCGGTATTTCAGTGAAGAAATAACCAGCATGTAAAACGGAACGAGCGTCAAGAGCAAGAGCAGCGTCAGAACCGAGTAGTTCACTGCAGCACCCAGCCTTCTCATGGTTCACCCCCTATTCGGCCTGATCTGCCTGCTTGATAAAACGGTTTGCCGCAAGAGTGCATAGCAGCAATATGGCAAACACGACAACTCCGACAGCGGATGCGTAGCCGAGTTCGTTATATTCGAAGCCTTTTTTGTATAAGTACAGGGCGGGCGTCAGAGTCGAGAACCCCGGGCCGCCGTTGGTCAGGACGAGCACATTCTCAAAGCTTTGGAACTGCTGGATAAAGGCAAGGATGAGAACCAGCCTGATCGGATTGCGAAGCAGAGGGAGCTCGATATGCCAGAACCGCCGCCAGCCGCTCATTCCGTCCATGCTGCCCACTTCAAACAGCTCTGCAGGAATCGCAATGAGTCCGGCCAGATAAATCAGGAAGAAGATGCCGGATATCCAAGGGAAGCCGATAAACACAATGGACCACAGCGCCGTCCCGCTCTCTCCAAGCCAGGCGTGAATCAGCTGTTCAAGACCCATTGACTCCAGCAGGCGGTCCAATAAACCTCCGCTTACATAAATCCATTTCCACAATAAATAGACAATGATTTGCGGCACCACCATCGGCAGCACAAACATGCATCTGTAAAAGGATCTCGCGCCCGCCTGCCGGATGCGGAATACACCGATAGCAGCAAGCAGCGGAAACGTCAGTTGAATCAAGAGAAAGCTTCCGGTGAACAAAGCGATGTTTTTGAGAGAGACATATAAAGCAGGATCATGAAACAACCGGTTGAAATTATCCCAGCCTATAAACCGGTTCACGTTAGCGCCGTTCCATTCATAGAACGATTGAAGGAAAGCATGGACGAACGGCGTATATTTGAACAGCCCAATCGACACCAGAATTGGAGCCAGAAATAAATAGGCCTTCAGATGCTTCCCTAGCCGTCCAGTTCGGATGCCGTCTGATCGGGCCTTCACGGGATGATTCATGATAGGCGTCCGGTTTGCCATTCGTCCATCCTCCTTATCTTAGTGCGGGCACCTCAACTACGGCTCCTCCGGATTGATGGGAGCGGATCGCCGCCTCGATAATTTCCTGTGCCGCCAGAGCTTCGGCACCCGAGCCTTCGATGTCTTCCGGCGAAGCCTGCTCCTTCAGCTGCTCGATAAACCGGCTAATCCGGTTGCCGAACGTGTCGTTGAAGCCCTGCATGCCGCGCATGATCGAGTTCTGCATCACCAGCTTTTCGCTGCTTTGACGCGGATAATACGTAATGCTTTCGTATACGTTCTCGATGATGAACCTGCCCTCGGTTCCCGCCGCTTCGCACCACTCAATCGGGTGCAGCATGGACATATCGTAGCTCCCCGTCAAATGACCGACCGCACCATTAGCGAACTCCATGTTGACGCTGGCCGTCGACCAGGTCATACGTCCCGGCGCTTTGGTCATAAAGGACTGGACCCGCTTCACATCGCCGAAAAAGTAGCGCATCACATCGATGGAATGCGGGTGCAGCGCCCTCATATGAAACCATTCGGTGAAATCCGCCTTGTTGTCGATCGTGAGCCGCATGTTCAAGAATAAAGGCGTGCCGAGCATATGACGGCCGATCCATTCTTTGCCCTTGGCCGCTGCGGGAGTGAAGCGGTGGTTCAGGTTGCAGCCGAATCGCACGCCCTTGTCGGCCGCAGCCTTCACCATCGAGCGGGCCTCCTCGATGCTGTTCGAGATGGGCTTCTCGACAAGCACATCCTTGCCCGCTTCGATCGCAGCCATCACCGGATCATAGTGATGGCTGCCCTTCTCTTCGCCTCCGGTCGCCACGCAGACCATATCGATCTCCTCGATCGCAAGCAAGCGCCGGAGATCGGTATAAGCCTTCACTCCATAAGCGAGGGCTGCTTCCCGCGCTCTGTCCTCCATGATGTCGCAAACGGCGACAAGCTCGGTATCCGGGTGCTGATGGTAATAACGGCAGTGAATCTTGCCGATATTGTTGACCCCGACTACAGCAATTCGTATCATTGCGGCTGCCTCCTATACGGTTTCTCGGATCTACTTGCTCTTGTTCGCCTGGAGCGAACGGGCCGTAAGCGAGCTGCCTATATGCAGCGTGTCATACGCTTGCTGGGAGGAGGTGAACGGAGCATCCCCTTTGCCATGCCATCCGAGGTTCGTGTACATCGGATTCGTCCGGCCGGTCTCCTCTTCACGGCGCGCGATATGCGCCTCCATCCTTGCGGTCAGCAGCTCGACGATTTCCGGCTCCTGATCAGCCACATTATGATTCTCCAGCGGATCTTCAATCAGATTGTACAGCTCGACCTCCGGCTTGAAATGAAAGTCGGGCTCCAGCGCCCGGATGAGCTTCCAATGAGGGGTTCGCCAGCCGTGCTTGCGCATCCAGGTGCATTCCGTAATGTACAGCTCGCTGATTCGACGCTCCGGCTGACCGCTGATGAAGGACAGCAGGCTTTGGCCTTCCATCTCCAACGGCTCATCGATATCCAGCAGCTCCAGAACCGTCGGCATAATATCATGAATTACGCTGACCTCCGACACCCTCTTTCCGGCAGGCACCTTTCCCGGAAATTTAATGATTAATGGTACGACCAGCGTGCAGTCATACAGTCCATGATGGTCAAAGTAGCAATCATGCTCGCACAAGGTCTCCCCATGATCGGAGGTGACAACGATCAGCGTTTCCTCGGTCAATCCCAAGGAATCGACAGCCTGAAGGATATTCTGAATGCCGGCGTCCATATAGGCTACGGCCCCGTCGTATTGGGCGCTCACATATTCTTGATCCGTGACCCCTTCCGGAATCCATGACTTCAAGAAATCCGCAAACGGCTTGAAATCATACACCGGCTCCATGGAATGATTGTCCGGGTCGCGCTCATCGCCTCCGTAAAAGATCCGTTCGTACGGCTTCGGCGGCAAATAAGGGGAGTGAGGGTCCATATGCCGGAGGAACAGGAAGAACGGCTTGTCGTCCTGCGCCAGACGATTCAATTCAGGGATGGCTACCGCGTTCAAATTGTCCGCTTTCGGGCAGCGGCCCGTTTCATCGGGCATCCATGCCTCATAGTCCAAGTACTTGTCGAAGCCCCGTGACGAAGGATTGCCGGTAAAGCCTACGCAGGTCGTGTTGTAGCCATGCTCGCTCAGCACTTCGGCCAAGGTTCGGCCTTCCAGCGGCCCTTTATGGCGGAGGGCGACCACGTCGGTGCCGAAGCAGTCCCGGCCGGTAAGCATCGCAGCGTAGGCCGGTGTCGTAGGGATGCTCGGGCTGAAGTGCTGCTCGAACAGCACTCCTTCACCCGCAAGCTTATCGAGATGCGGTGTCGTTAACCGGGAATAACCATAAGAGCTCATTCTATCTCTTCGCAGGCTGTCGATGCCTAGAAGGATCAAATTCGGCTTTTTGGGGGATGTGGACATAGGTTTGCACGCTCCTTCAAATCCGTTGAGATGGTTAACGGGGGCACTTATCGGGCGCCCAGCTGCTTCAGGCAAGCATTCAGATAGCCGTAGGTTTCGGCTGCAATGATGGAGACCTGAGCCAACGAATGCTCCGGCTTGGCTCCTATCACTTCAAGGACGACCGGGCCGTCGTATTGATGGTCAACCATCGCCTTGCAGTAGGCGAACAGGTTAATGTCTCCGCGTCCGCATGCCTGCAGCTCGATCGGCCCGGGCCCCTGCTCACGTCCCCGGCAATCCCGGATATGCACGTGCTTCACCCTGCTGATCACGGCAGGCAGCGCATCCTCCGGATTTTCCATCGCCCGGTAAATATGGCTCGGGTCCATATCAATGCCGAATGCCGGGGAAGATACTTCGGCCATCGCTCTCAACGTAGTCGGCGTATCATGGATCGCCTGGCCGATATGTGCCTTCACGCACAACGTGACTCCCAAGGCAGCTGCCTTCTCCGACATCCGCTGGAGCTGGTCGATCGAGCGCTGCACATCCTCCTCCACGCCCGTTTTGCCCCCGGGACCGATATTGACGATAGGGATTCCGATTTCCGCCGCAGCCTCGAATGCAGTTAGAAGCCGCTCCTCTTCCTTCACGCTGCCGAACTCCATCGACAGAAAGCTTAAGCCGTTATCCTGAACGATCGAACGAAGCTCTGCCGTCTGATCCCTCCAACGGGCCAGATCCAGATGCTCGCACATCCCTTGAATGGCTGAGATCTCTACGCCATCATAACCGCTAAGCGCAATATGCCGTGCTGCTTCGGCAAAAGTAAACTCTTTAAACAGTACCGAATTGACGCCAAGCTTTATCATATCGATTACACGCTCCCTTTTTTTCATAAGTCTATGGATTTTCGGAACGAACCACGCTCTCTTCCGATGGCTAGCATTCGTATATAGTCCGGGATGTAACTAAAGATTATTTCATAGTCAGCGGATCGCCGTGGAAGGCCGGCAGCGGATGAGGCCGGACTACTGCGCCGCCTTGCTCATACGATTCGATCACCGCATACGTATACTCCAGCACAGCCAGCGCATCCCGGCCGGAGGCGCGGATATGCTCCCGAGGCACTCCATTCGTAATATCTTCGAGGAAGGCATGCAGCCTATTGTTGAAGGTCGTGTTGAACTCCGTTACACCGGAGGACGTCACCTCCGGCTGCGGATGGGACCCGATGGCCGGAATACCTTTTTGCGCGCGCCAGTAGGATACCTTTTCCACGCAGTTTTCAATGCAGAAGGTTCCTTTCGTCCCGCCGACCTCCATCGTCCACCAGCCGCCAAGCCCATAGGTCGCGTCGCCCCTTTGGCTGAGCAGATAGCCTGCGGCTCCGCTGGCGAACTTCACATGAATACTGTTGATGGATACCGTGATATCCCCGGCGCTTTTGCGGAAGCCCGCCTGGTTGGAGAACGTCTGGATATGAGTGATATCCCCGCAGTAATAGCGCATAACACTTAAAGGATGGGTTAAGAACGCTTTCATATGAAAATAGGGCTGACCTTTATCTTTGGGAGATTTCGGGGCCGAGTACAGCTCCTCCCCGCCGTTGAAGCCCATTTTGGCCAGACAGTAGACGGTTTCGCCAATATCTCCGGAATCCATATACTGTCTTGCCCGTTCAGCGGGAGTGGAGAAATAGTGATTCAGGTTGCAGCCCAGCGTCACCTTCTTCTCGGCAGCGAAGCGCACCAGCTCTCTGCCTTCACGGATGTCGTTCGCCAGCGGCTTCTCTATCAGCACGTGCTTCCCGGCAGCAATGGCCTGCATGGCTGGTTCAAAATGCCAGCTTCCGTTATCGATCCCGCCGGTCGTTACATCGACGATATCCAATTCCGGCTCCTGCTGCAGCATATCCTCCAGACTGTAGTAAGCCCGGACACCGTACTTCTCCGCCGCTTTATCGGCCCTTTCCCTGACTACGTCACAGACTGCAACGACCTCGCCCAGCGGGTCGGAGGCATAGCATTCCGCATGCCGCATTCCAATCCCGTTCATTCCGACAATTCCGATTTTCAGTGCCATCGTTCGCGCCCCTCCACTTGCTTCGTCACCTAGAATCTGCAAGCGGGGACTGCACCACCTTTCCTGATTTAGTGTGCGAAACTTTTCTGCGAGCCTTTTTGCCGTGTGTCTGAGCTCTCTCGGTTCTGAGGTGCTATAGCTGTTTCCATTATATTCCACCTGTGATTCCGCAGCATTGCCGATTCCGACATCCTTAGAGTCGATTGTGTCAATCGTAAGCCGGATGATGGTCTATCCCCCGTGCTTCGAGGCCGCATTCTCCAAAGCGTCGTAACGTTCCCTCTGCGGGTTCTGAATCCACTCCTCCCACGTTAAGCCTACCTCGGCAAGAATGGCTTCGATTCTCCTGCGAAACGGCAGCTGCGCTTCATGAATTTGTCTCATCATCGGGTCCGCTCTACCGGCTAATTTAGTCCTCACATAGTGATTCAGCTTCATCTCCAGCTCCTCGGCCAATTCCGGCTCCGCATCCGCTATATTGACAAGCTCTCCCGGATCATGAAGCAGATCATATAACTCCGTCACCGGACGCTGAAAAAGCCCCGGATCGTAATACCGGATCAGCTTATACCGTTCCGTCCTAATCGCCCTTGCCGCCTGCCAGGCACACTCGCTCAAAAAGACTTCGTCAAGCGTCCCCTTCGCCTCTCCCCGAATGGAAGGCCATAAGCTTCTTCCGTCGATCCCGTCCGGTACGGCCAGCACAGATGGGCTCATACCCGATGAAGCCGCGCTTGCCGCCGCCTCCAATAGGGTCGGCATAATATCCGCGTGCTGGACAAAGCCGTTAACCCGCACCGCCTCCGGTATTCGTCCGGGCCACCGCATAATGAGCGGAACATGAACCGTTGGCTCATACAGCCCGCAATGGTCCCAATAAATCTCATGCTCGGTCAAGCTTTCCCCATGATCGCCGAACAGAACGAGCAGTGTCTCTTCCTTGATCCCCAAGTGCTCCAAGGTATCATCCAGCTCCCGGAGCAAATCGTCCAGATAGCGGATTTCGGCGTCGTACAGCGCGTTCATATATTCCGCATCGGTCACTGGGCCCAGCAGCTTGTAATGATGATGCTTGAAAAAAGGATACGCCGGATGCTCATAAACCGGAGCCATGCCCGAGCCGTCCTTCCGGTAGGGATCCCTGTTCTTGCCGTAAAAAGGTTCGATATATTTCTCCGGAGGCAAATAGGGCGTATGGGCGTCCCAGTAATGGAGGAACAGAAAGAAATCCTCCTCTTGATGCTCCCGAATCCAGGGCAGCGCCAGATCGTTGACGGTACGCCCGTCAATCCATCGCTTGGGCCCGGAGCTGTTCAAGTAGTATTGATAGCCTCGGGCGAACCACTCCTTCAGGTTATACAAATTGTCTACGGCGCAGGTCGTGAACCCGGCAGCCTTCAGCAAGGAGGGCAGCCATTTCACGCTTTTGGGCAAGTAGGCCAGCTCGGAGCCGTGGGAGACGATTCCGCTTGATAACCCTATTTTTCCGGTAAAAATAGCCGTATGTGCTACCTCCGTAGGGATATCCGCAGCATAGGCCCGCTCCATCAGCACGCCTTCCGAGGCAATCCGGTCGATATGCGGGCTTGTCGGTTTGTCGTATCCGTAGCAGCCAAGACGGTCGGCACGCAGCGTATCGAGAGAAATCAGGATGATTTTCATCGGATGTTCCTCACCTCTTCGATCGCCTTGCCTTCGCCAGGCTGCTCCCTCCCGGCAGCAATGGCCGACTGCACGGTCCATGCTTCGGCCTTCCAGCGGTTTCTCCGCAGCCATTCCAGGATCTGCTCTGTATTCGCTTCTACCGAACGCTTCTCCGTATCGATGGTGAGATCCGGTTGTTCGGGTATCTCATAAGCATCCGAAATGCCTGTGAATTGAGGAATCTCCTGCCGTCTAGCCCTGGCGTACAACCCCTTCACGTCCCGTGCTTCGCATTGCTCAAGGGAGCAGCTTACATACACCTCGACATAACCGCTCACATGGCTCCGCAAATAATCGCGCATTTCCTTATAGGGCGTGATGGCTGAGACAAGGACGGTTATGCCGTGTCCGGACAGCAAATTGGCAATGTAGGCTATGCGCTGAATATTTTCGAGCCGGTCGCTCCGGCTGAAGCCTAATCCTCTACCGATGGACGCTCGGACGGCATCGCCATCCAGCAGCTCGACGGGGCGGCCGAGCTCCTTCAGCCTCGCACATACTTGCTGCGCTGTAGTCGTTTTGCCGGAGCCTGAAAGGCCTGTGAACCAAAGTACACTACCGCTGGAGCTTTCCATGTACTCTCCTCCTCAGAGTTTTCGTAAGAAAACTCACTTCGTAAGCGTTGGCTTAGTTTTCGTTAGAAAACTTGCTTCGTAAGCGTTGACTTCGTTTTCGTAAGAAAACTTGCTTCGTAAGCGTTGACTTCGTTTTAATAATTCCCATACTTTAAAGTGGTTGTGTACTCCGGTGGGGTATCCCCTTCCGGCCGCTGTTGTTATCAGGAAATTGTTAATTATATCTTTGCAGAGGTTAATTCCTGATAACAAAGGCAGACGCTATCGCTCCTCCAGGGGACACCCCACCTCCGCCTTCAACTTTTCCTAGTAACCCAAAGCACTTGAAATGTTGCTACTATACTCCAGGGAGATATGCCCCTCCAGCCGCTGTTGAAATCCGTGAATTTGATTAGACTTAGGGGGATTTTCACGAATTTCAAAGGCGGACGTAAACTCCTCCGAGGCATACCCCACTTCCCTATTTAGCAAATTTCTCGAAGATTTGGATTCTCCACAGAGTTTTCTTCCGAAACTCCCTAGTAAGCAGCTGCATAAAGTGTTCTAACGAAAACCAGCCTCTTTATCTCCTTCAGTTTACTTCGCTCCAGAGCAGGCTTCATTGTGCATTACGCCATTCGAATGGTCGATGCGGCCGGAAATCCGCTGAAGGCTAGCCCTTAACAGAGCCGGCCGTCATACCGGCGACGATCTTTTTGTTGAAGAAAATAAACAGAACCAGAGGAGGGATGGAAATCAGCACCACATCGGCAAACAGCAGGTTCCAGGACGTGATGTACATACTCATAAAGTTGTACAGCGTAAGCTGGACGGTCGCATTCTCGGAGCCGGGCAAGAAATAGAGCGGATTGACGAAATCGTTGAACACGCTGACGGATTGAATAATGATGATGGTCGAAGATACAGGCTTTAGTAATGGAAAAATGATATGAGTAAACAGCTTGAAGCCGCCGCAGCCGTCGATGAACGCACTTTCGTCAATATCCCGGGGAATCGTGGCGGTAAAAGCTTTATACAGGATGGCGCAAAACGGAAAATGCAGGGCGATTTCGACCAAGGTAAGCCCCGGCAGCGTCTTGAACAGCCCTACGGAGTTGAGCACCCATATCGTAGGCACGACGGCAGGGGGAATCATCAAGCCGGCCAGCACCAGGAAGTTGAGCGTCGCCGCTCCCCTCCCTTTCTCCCTCCGCTGTAGGACGAAGCCTGCCAGCGAACTGACAATGACCAGCCCGGCAATAGACAGAACAGTCAGGAGCGTGCTGTTGTAAAACGCCCGAACCAGCATATGATCCGCCGCCTGCAGCACCGCTTTATAATTCTCGACAATATGAAAGGAATCGGGCCAAGCCATGCTCATATCCGCCGCTTTGGTCGGAGATTTGAAGGAGTTAATAATGACAAAGTAGAAGGGCACCCAGAATATAACGGTCGATATCACGAGCATGATGATGCTGACGACCGTCTTTTGCACGACACGATTCACAGGTCCACCTCTCTTCTGTTCAAGAACATGTAGAGCGGAAACGCCAAAACCGAAATGGCAATGAACAGGATGACATTCCCTGCGGTAGCCAATCCGTAGAAGCCTGCCTGATACTGCTTGTAAATAATGGAAGCGATAAGGTCGGTCGAGAAGCCGGGTCCCCCCTTCGTCATGGCCCAAATCAGGTCAAACGTCCGTAATCCGCCTATGAACGCGAGAATGATGACGGAGTTCATTGCGGGCCGGCTGAGCGGCAAAGTAATATGCCAGAAGCCGCGGAACGCGCTTCCTCCGTCTATTTTCAAAGCCTCGTAGTAATGCTGGGGGATGGACATGATGCCGGCGATGTAAATGACCGTTGCGATACCGACGCCCTTCCAGACGTCAACGAGCGCTACGGACAGAAGCGCGATGCTGGTATTCCCCAGCCAGTCGGGCCCGTTGATGCCCATGGCGGCAAGTGCGGTATTAATAACCCCTTGCGTCGGATGCATCATCGTGCTGAAGGCGATCCCGACGGCAATCGTACTGAGCAGGGTCGGGAAAAACACCATCGACCGGAAATAATCCTTAAACCAGATACGCGACGTCAGCAGCGTTGCTAGCAGCAGGGCTAGAATCACCTTGAGGCCGCAGGTCACGACGGCGAAAATCAATGTATTTTTGAAGCCGATCTTTAAGGAGGACTCGTCAAAAAACATGATGTAATTGTCCAGCCCGATGAACTGCCATTTGGTCAGTGTCCAGCGGGTCAAGCTGAAAAACAACGACATGATGGTCGGAAGCAGATAAAAGACGAAGTAAATGATCCCGGCCGGAAGCAGAAACAAGTAGGAGTACATTTTCTTTTGAGTAAGCGTCATCTGGATCCTTTCCTTTCATGTGGATAAAATTCGGCCCTGCCGTGATGCGCAGGGCCGGATAGGCTGCGGTGAGAGAACCCCGCGAGCAAGCAGCTGTATCCCAATCAATGAATCTTACCACCCTGGAAGATTAAGCTGCTGCGCCTGCTTCTTGACATCCTTATCGTAGTCAGCGGCCCCTTCGGCTGCTGTTTTTTGCCCGGTTCCGACTTCGATCAATATGCTCTCCAGGTTAGGGCCCTTAACTGGCGAGATGAATTCCAGCGCCGGCAGCGTCTTTCCGTTATCAAAGTAAGTCTGCATATCCTTGACCGCTTGGTACGCGTCGTCCGGAACCTGGATGCCCTTGACGACGAAAGGGCCGTTCGCCTTACTTTTGGACATGTAGGCTTTCTGGCCTTCGGGTGAAATCAGGAACTCGATGAACTTTTTGGCGGCGTCGATGTTCTTGCTCTTCTTATTAATGTAATAAGAATTCGGCATCCATACGGTGAACCCGTTCAGGCTTTCATTATCGCTCGGAATCGGAAATACGCCGATATCCTTCACCTTATCCGGATAGTTTTGGGCCAGGGCATCGATAGCGCTGGTCAGCATCGGATACTGGACGCCGCTGCCCTCGGCAAGCATTTTGAGCCCCGTATCATAGGTAGTAGCCAGAAAATCCTTATTGTAGTAGCCTTTTTTGAACACTTCACTGGTCATCTCAAACCCGCGAAGCGCCGCCGGCGTCGTCGCATATTTGGCTTTGTTCTCCGTATAATCCTTGGCAAACGTCGGTACCTGCGACTGCACGTTATATTGGTTGGCGAGCACGAACAGCTGTGAGGTCCATGTCGTTTTGTAGGACCCGATGATAGCGGTTTTCCCAGCAGCCTTGATTTTATCGCTGTTGGCAATAAATTCAGCCCATGTTTTGGGAACGGACAGCCCCAGCTCGGCATAAACCTTTTTGTTATACAAAATGCCGCCGACATTGGAGGAACCGCCGGGCACCCCGAATACTTTGCCGTTGGAGCTGATCGTCTCCTTGTACGAATCCAGCAGATTCGCCATGTACGGCTCTTTTGACAGATCGACGAAATTTTCTTCCGGATTCAACGCCTGCAGCAGCGACCCCGAGTTATAGAACAAAATATCCGCCATTTCTCCCGTAGCCAATCGAGTTTTAACCAGGTTGTCCCCTTCGGTGCCGTCCGGCTTAATGTCGAATTTGATCTTGATGTTCAGCTTTTTTTCCGCTTCCGCTGCGACCGCTTGGGTGGCAGGATAGGCTGTTCCGGTCGAGCCAATGAGAAGGGTCAGTGTAGTCGGTTCATTCGTTTTGCCTGCCGAGGGGGCTGTGGAAGGCGCGCCGCCGCCGGGGGCTGAGGTCCCTCCGCCTGAAGGCTGACCTGAAGAGCTGCATCCAGCCGCAAGCACCGAAATCAAGGCCGCATAGGAAACAACCGTGAACAATTGGGTTCGTTTCATCTTTCTTTCCTCCCTTAGTGTTTGTCTGAAGGAATACCTGCTTCGTAAGCATTCGCTTATTGAGAAGAGCACACCCGATGGCGACCGAGCTTTACGTTAACTTGTTGTAGGTTTATTGTAAGCGGGCCCTGTGTTCAGCGAATACAGGTGATTTGTACGGATTAAAGGGGGGAATTTTTCCTAATGGCACTATGCTCTCTTGCATACGCCATAGGAGTCTGGCCGACATACTTTTTGAACAGCGCGCTAAAATGCTTCGTATCCTCATAACCGACCAGCTGGCTGACCTCCTGAAGCCGGTCGACGCCCCCGCTCAGCAGCTCCTTCGCCTTGCGGATGCGGTAACCGGTGATGTATTCGGAGAAGGTCGTGCCGGTCTGACTCTTGAACATCCGGGACAAGTAGCCCAGACTGATGTGATGATCGCAGGCGAACTGCTGCAGCGAGATGTTGTTCTGATAATGTTGATGAATATGCTGCAGCAGCATGGGAACAAGCCCTTTGGGATTCTCGTCTTGAGACTCATGTCCGCAATACAAATCAACCAGCTTCTCCTGCAGCCATTGCGTCAGCTCGGCATAGCTGCTGCAGCCGTTCAAGCTGCGCAAATCCTCCTGCCAATCCGTCCAGCTCACCAGCCCGCCGCTCGAGGCCGCAAGACGGTAATGCAGCGAGAACAGCATATCCTGCACGAACAGCTTCAGCTGATGCCTCGTCACACGCTTTTGAGTCAATTCCTCAATAATGCAATCCAGCACCTGATGTCCCTTGAGCAAATCGCCTTTTCTGTAATGAACGTCCATCGCGCGGACTTTATCCCACACCTTCAGCAGATCGGCCTCCTGCCGTTTCATGCCCGGAATAAGGTAAGCTGACATACCGAATACCGCCTGCTCCTCTATGCACTGCTTCATCTGCAAAAACAGGCTGCGAACCGGCTCCTTCTCCTTCTTAACGGCGAACGCCATCTGAAGATGCGCGGGAAGCCGCTTAAGACGATCAAAGAGATGGGACAAGGCGGACCGCAGCAGAGACTCCTCTGCCGGAAGCATTGGAAGGAGCAGCAATCTGTGCCTGGCATCCAGATCGACGCTGACCACGGTTCTCTCCGGGTCGCCGACATACTGCAGCTGTTGTTCCAGGGAATGAATTTCTTGATCTACCTGCCTCCAGATAGGCGGCGTATCTTTTGAACCTATCGAAAGCAGTACCATCCCGTACACAGAGCGGTTCACTTCGCGCTCAATCTCTGCCCTTTCAAGCCTGACTTCCTCCGACAGCAGCATTTGGGCAAGTGAGCCTGCGAACCATTCGCTCCTTCTTCTTCTTTCCTCCTCGATATGAACAAGGGCATGGTCGATGGCTTGAAACAAAGCCTCCTTCTTCACCGGCTTCAATAAATACTCCCCCACGCCGAACCTCATGCTCTGCCGGGCATATTCGAATTCATCGTGAACGCTCAGGATGATGCATTTGATCGAGGAATCCAGCTTGGCCAGCTCCTCAATCAGCTCCAGTCCATCGATTCCCGGCATGTTAATATCCGTCAGCACGAGGCTCGGACGCTGCCGGCCTGCTGCCGTTAAAGCATCATCCCCATTATCGAAGGCGTGAATCCGATGCCTGGTGCCATACTTGGCCAGCATCATCTGCTCCAGCTCCGCCAGAGCCCACCGCTCATCCTCCACTACAAAAATATTCATAGCGCAGCCTCCTCTGCCTTGCGGCTTTCTTTGACCTCCGTGACGAACGGTAAGACCAAGGAAACAGAGGTTCCTTCACCCGGCTTGCTGGCAACGGTTAACCCGTATTCTTTGCCGTAATACAGCTGAATCCGTTGGCGAATATTCAATAATCCGATGCCGTGGCCGGCATTCTCATAAAAATTCAGCGCATTGGACATCTGGAACGCTTTCTGCAGCTGGGCTAAGGTCTTGGCACTTATTCCTTCTCCGTTGTCGTGAACGGTGATCGTGAGCATCCCTTGGGCTTCCGCTGCACGAAGCGTAATGCAGCCTCCCGATTTGGTTCTGCGGAGGCCGTGATTAAAGGCGTTTTCGATCAAGGGCTGGACGGTCAGCTTCAGTATCCGGGCTTCGAGCAGCTCAGGCGGAATGTCACAGCAGAGCTGAACCCGGCTGCCGAACCGATGCTGTTGAATGTTGAAGTAATTGTAAATATGCTCGATTTCTTCCTGCAGCCTTACCGGATGCTGCATATTTTTCATACTGTATTGAAACAGTCCGGCCAGCGACTCGGAAATCTCGGCTACCTCTTCGATTCCTCTCAGCCGGCTGATCGATTTCATGATGTTCAGGGTGTTGTATAAAAAGTGAGGGTTGATTTGTGCGTGCAGAGCCGATAGCTGCGCATGCTTCTCCGCCAGCTTCGACTCATAGACTTCGTGGATTAGCCTGGAAATACTCTCCAGCATGTGGTTGTACATTCGGCTCAGCTTGCCGATTTCGTTGCGGCCGGAATAATCCATTCTGTGGCTGAAATCACCCAGCTCAACTCGCGACATGTTGCGCATCAGGTTGTTAAGGGGCCGCAAGATTTGATGAGACAGCAGGTAGGAAACCGCAGCAATCAATAGCATCGTCAGCACACCGACCAGAAGGACGATGTCTTGAATGCGTTTTTGCTTCTGAAGAAGCACATCCTTGGGGATGAGGATGACCGTATTCCACCCGGTATAGCCCGACTTGACGACGGTATACAAATACTCGGTATGCCTCCAGTTCAGCTCGCCCTCCGTGTCATTTCGGCTGAGCACGCCAGGTTCGAACATGTCCTGGGCACTCTCTGGGGCATCGCTCCCATTCTCGTAGATGATTCGGCCCTCGTCGTTAACCATCAGCACATTCATCGTATGCTGCATTTCATTCGCATTGGTGTTCGCCAGCACCATATTAAATGCATTTACATTGATATCGATTTGGGCAAAGCCGATAATGGTCTGGGTTGGGATTTTCGTAATTTTACGGATAAACGAAATCCCTTTCTCGGCATGCTGCTCATCTGTGTTGATTTCGTAAGAAGGCAGACTCACGAACGGCTTCTTGCTTAAGGACACGGTTAGTGCGCTCAACTGCTCCGGTGTCAGCTGGTTTCTCGGGCTCGGCTCCACCCGCTTGGAATATTGGTACAAATGGTTATCGAGCGAGTAGATGGAGATGCGCTGAACGTACGCTTTGGGATAAGAGAAATTGAACAAAATCGGATTCAGCTTGTAGCCCACAACCTCTTTCTCCACAGGATCGGTCGCTTTGTAAAAGTCGAACAAAATCCCCTGAATGGACGGGTCGATAGAGATGGCAAGCGACAGCTCCTCTATGTTCTGAATGTACAGATCGATCATTTCGGAAAACTGCTTGGAGATGATCTTCGACAAGGAAAACGTCTGATCTTTAATATCGCTCGTATTCTTATAATAAAAAATACCGCAGGTAATCCCTACAATGAACAAGGAGACGACGGAATAGGAAATAAACATCTTCGTCTTCAGCAGCTGATCATTCCAATAGCGCATAAGCGGCCTCCGCGAATAAGGGATTAGGAGGTTTCACGATATTTGCCCGGTGAGCAGCCTACCTCCCGATGGAACAATCGGCTGAAAAAGGCAGGGTCCTCATACCCGACGCGTCCGGCGATAGTAATCACCTTCTCATCGGTTTCCAGCAATAAATGCTTCGCCCTCTCGATGCGGATCCGGTGAATCATATCCACCACCGTCATGCCGAGCGACTCCTTAAAAATCCGGTTCAGCTGCCGCGAGCTGATATTGAATAGCTCACACAGGTCGGAAATACTAATTTTTTTATCGTAATAGCGTTCCAAATAGCCGCAAATTCTTCGGACAAGAAGCTGCTTTGCGCTGCTGCGCACATGCTCTCTGCCGCTTTGCCCTTCCGCATGACGGTATGCCCGGGACAGCAAAATAAGCAGCTCTACCATCTGAAGCCGAATAAGCGGCTCGAAGCCCGGCTGACGGTTCTCAAATTCATGGATGATCGTCTCCAGCAAAAATTGGGTGCGCGTCGCATCCTGACCGTTCAAATTCAGGCAGCGATGAAAACGCTCTCTTTTATCCAGAAAAGGATGCACGTAAAAATAGTCCATCGACTGCGATACGCCCAGCTCCTGCAGCCATTTGCCCTGAATCAGATCGGACAGGAATAAGCAATTGATGATCTCGATTTCCTTGCCGGGTTTGATGCTGTAAGTATGAACCTCCCCGGGATTGATGATGAACACGTCCCCCGAGCGGATATCGTAAAAGCTCCCTTCAAACACATGCTGCGCCTCGCCCCGAACGACATAGACCAGCTCGACGAAGTCATGCCCGTGCAGCAGCGGAACATGCTCATGGTCATGAAAAAAACGCCGGATCCAGAACGGAAACGACTGCTCTTTAATAAATTGGCTGCTGTGTAACTGTCTCTCCACTTGGAAAACCTCCTAACAGTTTTACAAAGTAAAACAAGCTTGGAAAGCAGCTGTACCGTCTTTCTTAAGGCACAAGGTCGGAGTTGTTCCCGAACGGCCTCAGGAGTTGCATCCTTTACTCTTATCATACGGTAATAATGGAGTTCCATCATGGTCATTTCAGACACTATTATAGCCTATTTGTACGCAAAAAAGCGGGAACCTTGTCGGTTGGGTAAGTGTTCGGTAAAAATAAAAACCTTATTCGGTTAAACCCGTACATTTGTGCGTGAGGAGGAACCGATGTGGGATTCCGGCCGCTGTTGAAGTCGTGTTCCTTGAATTATAGGCTTGCAGCGGTTGGAACACGAGCTTCAAAGGCGGACGCTTCCGCTCCTCCACCCCACATCGATTCCTCTCTTGTTCTACTTTTAGGCATGATCACTCGCATGATATAATTTGAATAACTTGTAAAACTACAAGCGATACTTTTTATAACTTTAAAAAAATACTTTCGAACACTTTTATAGGAGTTTCTAATGAGATATCTAAAATGGTGCATGATTTCTTTGGGCCTGTATACAGTACTAACCCTTCTCGCTTGGTTCATCGACGAGGTAGGATGGAAAAAGGGAGTAACGGAAGGAAGCTACCAAATCTGCGCGAACTTGATTTCCAACCTTCAATTCGTCTTTAAATTGCTGCTTGGAATCGATGATGTCATTAATTATAACTTTAGATTTTTACCGTTTAGTATGGGGGCTGTTGTTTGGTTGCTTGCCGCCATTTTCTTGTGCAAAAAAAGAATCCGGTCAGAAGAAGTTATACGTTGACAAAACAAGCGTACCTTTGCTACTATATTTTCAAAATTCAAACAAAATACAAGGCTATGAAGAGAACAGTAATTAGGAATCGTTATTTACAGAGAGCTCCTGTTCGGTGGAAAGGAGTAATAAGGATCTTAATGAACAAAGGCTCGGAGCCTCGCACGGATCTAGGATAGGTTCTTTTCTTAGTGATGCTGCGACGGGATCTCCCGTTATAGAGATAGGGTATAACCAATTTGCTTCCAAATTGCCGTACCCGAAAAGGTTGATATGGCGACATATCAATAAACCGAGGTGGTACCACGAAGCTAATAACTCTCGTCCTCAAGATCCATGATCTTGAAGGCGGGAGTTTTTTGGTTTTTCTTTTCAAATTGGAGTGAAAGCGGGGAAATGGAGATGCAAACCGATTTTTTGAAACTGGAGACGCATGAATTAAACACTATTCACCAAGAATTACTGGGGAAATACAATGAATACAAGAGCATGAATCTGAAATTGGATATGTCCCGGGGGAAGCCCTGCCCTGAGCAGCTTGAGCTATCTATGGAAATGCTGGATATTTTGAAATCAGACGAATCCTTTAGAGCAGCTGATGGTACGGACTACCGCAATTATGGAGGAGTCGATGGAATTCCCGAAGCGAAAGAGCTATTTGCTCAAATGCTCGGAGTGAGTCCCAAAGAGATCATTATCGGCGGTAATTCCAGCCTGAATATGATGTACGATACTCTGACCAGAGCCATGCTTCTTGGCGTCAGTGCAGGCGAACTCCCCTGGGGAAGGCTCCCCAAAGTGAAATTTCTTTGCCCAAGTCCCGGTTATGACAGGCATTTTGCGATATGCGAGCAGTTGAACATCGAGATGATAACAATAGACATGAATCCGGATGGCCCGGATATGGATACCGTTGAAGCTCTTGTTAGAGAGGACGATTCCATTAAAGGGATATGGTGTGTCCCCAAGTACAGCAATCCCGAAGGAACCACCTATTCCAATCAAACCGTGGATAGACTCGCCGGCATGGAGACAAAGGCAAGGGATTTCCGGATCATTTGGGATGATGCCTATACGGTTCACCATCTATCGGATACACCGGATCAGCTCAAAAATATCCTGACAGCCTGCAAAACTGCCGGAAACCCCAACCGTGTTTATCTATTCAGCTCTACTTCCAAAATAACGTTTCCGGGCTCAGGCGTTGCGATGCTGGCATCCAGTGAAGAGAATATTAATTTTATTAGAAAACAGCTTGGGGTTCAAACAATTGGTCCGGATAAAATAAACCAGCTTCGCCATGTTCGATTTTTACCGAGTTTGGATCATCTCAAGGCTCATATGCAAAAGCAGGCGGCTATTATCAAGCCGAAATTTGATTTGGTTTTGAAGCATCTTGAAGCTGAGCTGGGCGGCAAACAGATTGCCGAGTGGAGCAAACCCAATGGGGGTTATTTCATCAGTCTCAACACGCTGGATCATTGTGCGAAGGAAGTTGTAAGCATGGCAGCCGGACTTGGGGTGACCTTGACTAATGCAGGAGCTACTTATCCTTATGGAAAAGACCCGAGAGACCGGAATATTCGAATCGCTCCTACTTTTCCCTCCATCCATGAACTCCAATTAGCGATCGAGGTCGTGTGCATTTGTGTTCAAATCACCAGCATCAAGAAGATTTTGGCCGATAGGAAGTAAAGTAGTTAACGCATTGTCCGCGACCGGGGCAGTGCGTTTTTCTATTCTTTTTGTCTTTTGCTGCAGCTGTCATCTCTAGTTCTTCGTCCTGGAGTGCCGTACTGTCAGTCATATTCACATAGAAGCATTTCATACCTTTTACTATATCCAAACCACTCGCATGCCGATATGGAGGTTGAGAAATGAACGAGAACCAGAGAAATCGCCCTAGCCACGGGCCGGGAGAGGCTCCTTCTGCTTTTCATTCGCAGACGGTAGGCGAACGCGGCCCCATATTGGAGCAGGACAACGTTCTGCATGAGACGCTGGAGACTTTCATACATGCGAAGCTGCTGGAAAGACCCGTGCATGTCAAAGGCTATGGCGCATTCGGCTACTTTCAGACCGTAAATGCCATGACGGCGTATACGCAGCTTAGCTTCTTGCAGCATCCAAGGCAACAGGTCCCTGTCGCGGTAAGATTCTCCTTGGCCGTCAGCAACAAAGGCACGCCGGATACTTCACGCAACGTGCGCGGATTCGCCACCAAATTTTATACGGATCATGGCGTGTTCGATCTTGTCTGTAACCATCTCCCCGTGTTCTTGGTCCGGGACCCCATCCGCTTTCCGGAGTCAATCAAGGCCTTCCTGCCGTCACCCGTCAACAATCTCCTTGATCCTGAACGCTTTTGGGGCTTCATCGCCCGAGCGCCGGAATCAACCCATTTTCTCGTCCGGCTTTATTCCGATGCGGGTACTGTCAAAAGCCTCCGCCACATTCCGGGTCACAGCGTCAACACTTATGTCTGGAAAAACGCACAAGGTGTCCGCACCTATGTGAAATACCATTGGCTGCCTCTTGCGGGCATTCAATATATTGACCGTCATGAAGCGGCCCGGCTCGCCAGCGAGAATCCGGATTATGCCGGCAAGGACTTATTCGATACGTTAGCAGCGGGAAAGCTCGTCGAGTACGGGCTTTATGTACAGCTGATGAACCCCCAAGACGAATCCTCCCTCCCCTACGATCCGCTGGACGATACCAAGGTATGGGATGAGCGTCAGTATCCCCTGCACCCGGTCGGGAAATTAGTATTAAACCGCAATCCGGATCATTATATGGAGCAAGTAGAGAAGCTGGCCTTCTCCCCTTCGAACCTGCTGGAAGGCGCAGAGCTGTCAGACGATAAGATGCTCCAGGGACGCGCCAACATTTACTGGGATTCGCAGCGCCGGCGGCTCGGTCCGGACTTCCGCAAAATTCCGATCAATCACCAGCACAATTGGACGCCTGCTTCCCTTGCGACCAGCGGCAGCGGGAGATTCGTGGAAGGTCGCCTCGAGCGGTCCGACCTGCCCAAACAAGACGACTTCGCGCAGGCCGGTCAGTATTATCATGCTCTTGCACCAGTGCAGCAGGAGCACCTGGCAGATAACCTGGCCGCCGATCTTGCCAGCATATCTCCCGAAACGCAACGCATCGTGCTTGGCTATCTGCATCAGGCATCTGCCGAGCTAGGGGAACGGGTCGCCCGAAAGATTCAAACGCAAGCCAAGGGATAAGCCTTATTCGATGATTATAACAAAGTTCTCTAACGGTAAAGAAGCATCCAGACCAGGCGTCTGCGATGCTTCTTTGGCTTATTGCCTCATGCGGAAACGGTCTTTCTCCTTACGAAACGTCTGTCTGCCAAATAAAGAACGAACAGAGACAGCAAGACGATGCAAACCAGTATGCCGAATGCTTCGTATGAAAAGGGTGCCCCTTCCAACTGAAGCTGACTTGTGGAACGGTACTCAAGCCGCTTGGCGGCGAATTTCGCCGTCCGGATATCTTCCTGCTTCGCCAAATCCTCAAACGCAGGCTCCATCGCGAACCGTTCCGGTGAATCGCTATGCAGGTAAAGCTGCTCAGCCTTCCCGCCGTTCTCGTTCCAGCTTCGGATATCGCTCGCAGCCAGCTTCTTAACGTCCGGACCTACGAAAATCATTTTGTCGAGTTTCGGAGCATCCGCTAGTTGATATCGGGCGACCAGATTCAGTCCGTGCCGGGAAACGATCGGCTCTCGTTTGCTTGATACCGTTATGGTTGTCGTCGTGCCGGAGGCCCCATACGTATCAAAAGCCGAGGATAACATCAGCTCGTCGGCCCCGTCATATAGCAGAACCCCGTTCTTTTTCTTGCTCCATTGAAACGCGTTGTTCAATACATAGACGATATCGCTTAATCCGGCCGTGAAAGGCTCCATTTGCGGACGCTGAACAAAATGATAGGAAGGGTAATTCATTTCCTTCGCCACTTTCGCAGCTGCCGGCTCTCCCTTTTGCCTCGATATGACGTACAACGCAGCATCTATCCCTGAAGTAAGTCCCGCCGAAGAGATTACATTACCGTCATGCACGTAACGCTGATCCCTTTTCCAAGAAATCTCGGTATATTTCTTTTCCAATCTCCCGATATCTCCCCAATGTGTTGCTGCAGATTTTCCGTTAAGAAGGCCGGCATCCGCCAAATTCTCCGCCCCATTGCAGATCGACAGCAATGTCGTTTCTTTGCCGGAATGCTTCTTTATCCATTCACGTACAGGCCTGTATTTATCCTCATCCAAGATCGGCATGAATGGAATTACGATGATATCCGGACCTTTGCCTGTTAATTGATCCAATTCATCGAAAGTGACATGCGGCACGACATCTAGGCCGCCAGTCAAAGATTTGATGTTTTTGTCGGGAGCTGCCGCAAATACATTGTACTCCCCCGTCATGGAGAACATTTCGTAGGGTACAAGAAAATCGAACACCTCGGTCACTTCGTTTGCTAATACAACAGCCACGGTCTGCTTTTTCGAATCATAGACAGGAGCTTGGACGCTTTGTAAAGAAGCAGGAACCGGCTTATCATAGGCTGACATCGCCTCCTGCATCGTGCTTACAAAACCGATCGCTCCAGACCCTCCCACAACTAGAACCATTACGCACACATACACGATGAAACGCCATACTTTTTTCAATTTCCTTCTCACCCTTTTTTAGTTAATTATTAAATGTTATTAACTTTAACAATTTAAGTGTAGTGTGAGAAGACTAATTAATAAACTCGGCTAGGGACTATATTTTTCCACGACTATGGTCCAGGTAAAGGTTGGTTTTTTCTCCAAATTAGCAGCTAAAAGCTCCGTATATAATCATAACAAACCGGCCCTTTGCTGAATATGACTCGATAGGGCTATTCGCTTATAGGTCTGACCAGATGGCCACGCATTATCCCTGCTTACCAAACATAAATTTATATACAAAATGGGTATAGGAGGGGAGAGTGTCGATTAGTGCCAGTACATCCACCTATCTTGAAACGTGGCGATACCATTGGAATAGTAACCTTGGGGAGTCCTCTTCATTCTGACACGATCAATACTAGTATTTCTTTTTTACGTAACATGGGATTTCAAATTGTTGTAGGCAACTATGTCTATTCAGATGATGGATTTCTTGCGGGGACGGATGAACAAAGAGCATCCGATCTAATGGATATGTTTAAGAATCCAAAAGTGAACATGATTCTTCCTACTAGAGGAGGGGTTGGAGTTCTGGGAATTCTCCCTTATTTGGACTACGAAGTCATTGCTGCGAATCCAAAAATACTTACCGGTTACAGTGACATTTCCGTATTAATGAATGCCTTATATCAATTTTCTGACCTGGTTACGTTCTCCAGCTTGCTGCTTTTTGATTTTAGGGCAACGACTCCAGCATATAATTTCGATCAATTTTTTGAGGCCACTTCTAAAGTCGTCGCCCCTAGGGCTATTCGAAACCCTCCCAATCGGGTACTTTCCAGTAAAGTTGCTGGCAATGTGACAGGGCCAATTGTCGGAGGTAATCTTTCCTCCATAGTGGATACACTTGGTACCACATATGAAATCGATACGAAAGGAAAAATTGTGTTCCTAGAAGAAACACATGAGCCCATAAACAAAGTGTATCGAATGATCAATCATTTAAAAATTGCTGGGAAGTTTAATGACTGTGCCGGTATTGTCATGGGGGAATGTACAGAATGCCAAACGGCCTATGGCACATCTTACAATGATCTGATAGACGAGGTCTTAGTTCCAATAGGTAAGGCGCTTATGACCAACCTGACGTCCGCTCACGGAATCTATAAGGCTGCCATACCTATTGGAGCTGTGGCTAACTTAAACACCTATAATAATACTTTGACCGTTCTTGAACCAACGGTTAGTTTATAGGATACAACAACTATTTGATTAGACGGCGTGCTCCCCAATAATGGGAGTCATAATAGGGTGTACCGAATAAGGTGCTGATTTTTACTTCTCTCGTTCCCATGGTTCCAGCTTGTAATATCTTGTTATCGCCAATATAGAGGGCCACATGGGACACCCCTGCTTGGTAGGTACCACTTAGGAACACCAAGTCGCCTTTGCGTAACTGATCGGCTGGAACATACTCTCCTAGCTCGCTCTGCATGGAGGATGAATGAGGAAGCTCCATTCCAATCTCTCTAAACATATACTGAGTAAAGCCGGAACAATCAAATGCTTGGTACGGCTGATCTCCTCCAAATACATAGGGAACTCCTAGCTGCGTCATTCCTTTGGCAATCATTGCATCTGCCTGTGCTTCCCAGTTTTGCTTATGTCCATTGGGCAAGTTTAGGACCAGACCCTCATAAATATTATTCGGATCAATGTTAGGGTTTATTTCCACTAAACTGGATAAACTTACGCCCTGCCGATCGGCAATTGTCCAGAACGTATCACCGTCTTTAGCCGAGTACTGATCATATGTAGCTGCAGATGCAACGCTAGAAAACATAATACTTATGGCTAACGCGGAACTCAAGATGACAGATTTCTTCATTGTAACCTCCTAAGTCGTATTAGTCTTAATGTAATACCTCCCTAGTTTTAACCTTAACATCAATCTTTTCGGGTGGGTACACTCAAAATATGGTAACTAATTGTATTACGTTGTTAATGGAGCTGCCTGATATATCCCGTAGCTCCATTTTTTTCAAAAATATTATTTGCTTTGTGCAAGCAAATAAATTAAACTTAGAGCAACCAACATAAATTAATTTTACTAGGGTGGTGTTTATTTTGACGAAGAGCCGCAATGAGCTGCGCAAGCTGGCTCTAGGAACTCTAAAGCTAGTGAAAGAGTTCCAGCATGCACAGGATCGAAGGTCCGATCTGGATCGAGTGACGTTCGAAATCCTGATGCTCGTTAAAATCCGCGAGCAAATTCGCTTGACGGATATAGCTAAAGAATTGCAAATGAATCCCTCCTCAATTACTAGACGAATTCAGAGTTTGAAACAATTAAACCAGATTTCCGTGATTTCCGACCCAAATGATCTCCGATCAAGTCTCATCTGCCTAACCGAAATTGGCGAAGAGATGCTCAAGGAATTCTTCGAAAGAAGTGTCGATGGGCTGGCCGATATTCTTATGGAATGGAACGATGATGAGATTCGGGTACTTGCCGATCGTTTGACACGTTACGCCGATGCAATGGAAACATGGCGGACATCAACTGCCAACACCCAGGAAGGGGTTAAAGATCATGGAGAATAAGGAAAAGCTTCAGCAAAAACAGTATGCGAACCCAGGTAATTTCAATGCACGAATCTATATGCACCGTATGTTCAGCACGAACAAATACCCGTGGCCGTGTTGGATATTCGATCAGTTCAAGCTAAAGGAGCCTGCCAAGGTTCTCGAGCTCGGGGGAGGCAACGGGTTACTGTGGATGGCGAACGCCCAGCGGATTCCGGCACACTGGGATATTACCGTTACGGATATTTCTTCAGGAATGCTGGAGGATGCCAGGGCAAAACTGGATGCTTTAAGAGGCAGACTTCACTTCGAGGTCATGGATGCCGAGCAGCTCCATTATCCTGACGGTACCTTCGACATCGTCATCGCCAATCATATGCTGTATCATGTGGACAGAAGAAAAGCCCTATCGGAGATTAAGCGGGTTTTAAAAAAGGACGGCACCTTCTACGCTAGTACGGTAGGCAACCGGAACATGCTGGAGATGAGAGAGATCATCAATGCGTTCGATCCCCACTCCAAGTACAATGAAGTGCTCGGCTCCATTGAGAGCCGCTTTTCTCTTGAGAATGGGAGAGAGCAGCTATTAGAGTATTTCAGCGATGTAGAGCTTCATTTGTATGAGGATTCATTGCTGGTAACGGAGTCCGATGCCATTGTGAACTATGTATTGTCTATGAATGGATTTTCCCCAGATCAGGTTGTTCTGGACCCCGGGATGGCGGATCGGTTTAAACAATTTATTGATCAAAAGATGGCTCAGTCCTACGGCCAAATCCACATTCAGAAATCCTCAGGTATTTTTATCAGCAGCAATCGTTAGGGTTATAAACCATGCCCTCATTTGCTTACAACAGCGGGTGGGGGTATCTCGTCTTAGTGAAGATGTGAAATATATTCTAGGGCTGTTGTTCCATATACGCTTTTAAAGTGTTTATTTAAGTGGGTTAAATCGAAAAAACCACATGCAGCAACCGCTAAATAAATATCTTTATTTTGTTCAATTAACTGCTTGGCGCGTTCTACCTTGCAATTAAGGAAGTATTGGTAAGGGGAAATTCCAGTATGAGCCTTAAATAACCGGATAAATTGAAATTTGGATAAAGTAAGCTCTGTACATATCTCATCCAGCTTGAGGACTTGTTCCAAGTTGGCATTTCGCTGCATAACGCCTCGTCTTTATCGCCTAATATTGCTTTAGAAAGGCTAACCACCCGTTCTCCTAGTCTATGATCGTACACAATAGGAGTGGAAAAGCGCACAATCCCCTTCTTCCCGACCGTCCATGAAAAAAGTACTACCTTTGGATTTAGAAACTGCATCATAAAGCCGGATAAAAAGGTAGCCGTCTGGTTTCCTGCAGGATTGGACGAATCCGATTTACACATGAGATAAGCTAGATATAGCATGTATATGCTCCCAACAACCTGCATCGCAATTACTATTTTCGGTATGACCGTTAGTAGCAAGTTATTCAAAACAGCAGAAATCACAAGCAATAAGCCAAAACCGGCCGCTGCACCGTACGAATACTGCATGGCTTGCTTTGCCCCAAAATGGTTAACGGTGGACAAGATGACGAGATTAGTAGGTCCCGGTGTAAAAGTAGCAATCACGCAGTAAATCAAAAAAGATGTCATATCCATGAGAACGCTCCTTTCAAGCTCTTCTCATATCCATTTATACGGTGAAAGGTATTTGTATCCGTCGCAAAAAAGCACCAGGCCCGGCATCAAAGCCAAACTGGCGCTCCATACACGATTCATCTCTTACCTATCACTAATGAAAGCTTCATTTATAACGGCGGATAAACTCCACCGCTTTGCGAATATCGGCCTCTGGCTGCGCGCCGACTTCCCGCTCGATCGTTAAATAGCCTTGATAGCCGATCTCCTGCAGGGCAGCAAAATAAGCGTCGAACGGTACCTTGCCCTCCCCTAACGGCACTTCTTTAAAAATTTCGCCGGAGGATACCATCTGCGCGATTTTGCCGTGATCCATAGGCTCGAAGCCAAGTGCACCGTACACTTCTCTCGGATCGACTTCACGGAAACGGATGCCGTCTTTGACATGCGTATGAACAATGTAATCCTTCAACAAATGAACCCCTTGGACCGGGTCATCGCCGGTCACCATGACCATGTTCGCCGGATCGAAGTTGACGGAAACACCGTTCGTGCTGAGCGAATCGAGGAAATGCTTCAAATGGGCCGCACGCTCCGGTCCTGTCTCGATAGCAAAATAGGCGTTCAAGCTCTTGGCATACTGCCCGAGCTCCTCACAGGCGGACTGCATGCTGTGGTAGACTTCGCTTAGCTCGTCCTCCGGTACAATCCCGATATGCGTGGTCACGATGTTCGTACCAAGCTCAAGCGCCAAATCCAGAATCCTCTTCGACTTCTCCACCTTGGCCGCATTAGCCGTACGATCCTGGAAGCCATGTCCGCCGAGATCGCCGCATAGAGCAGAAATTTCAAGACCGAGAGAAGCGATATAAGCTTTCAGCTCTCTTCGCGCATCCGCCGACAAAGCAGCCGGGTCCATCTCCCCGCTCACCGCATAAATTTGCACGCCGTCGGCGCCAACCTCCTTCGCCTTTTTCAAGCCTTCACGCACACCGATACCAAAGCTGTCGACAATAACGCCGATACGATTGGACAATGCCATGCTCCGTTCCTCCCTGCTTATCCTTGATTTTATTTTCCTTCGATTCTATTTTACCCCTTTACGGCCCCTGCCGTCATTCCTTTCATGATCTGCTCCTGAAATAGCAGGAACACGATGATCGTCGGCAGCACGGCAATGGATAATGCGGCCATCGTCAGCTTGTAATCCGTGGAATAGCCGGTAGCGAACACTGAGAGACTGAGCGGCAGCGTTTTCAGAGCGGGCTTGCTGATAAACACAAGTGCAAACGCAAAATCGTTCCAGAATCGTAAGAAAGCGAGAATAGCGACGGTAGACAGCGCAGGAATACTAAGAGGCAGCATGATACGGAAAAAGATGCCCCAGTACCCGGTTCCGTCCATTAGCGCAGCTTCCTCAATTTCTTTAGGAACAGAGGTCAAATATGCGGCGGTTACGAATATAGCAAGCGGCAGCTCAAACGCGGTGTAGGGCAAAATCAACGCCCCGTAGCTGTCCAGCAGCCCGATTTTTTTCATAATAATAAATAGCGGCACCAGCGTGCTGTGAATGGGAATCAGCATGCCAAGCAGGAAAAGTCCCATCATCAAAGGCTTCAGCTTGAACTCGAATCTTGCCAATACATAAGCTGCAAGCGCTCCAAGCACCAGAGTAAGCACCAAGGAAGCAATAGTAACAATGGTAGAATTAATAAGCGAAACGCCCATACCGGATACTTCCCAAGCGCGGCTGAAATTATCCCAATGCCACTGCGACGGTAATGAAAAAGGAGCCGAGAAAAACTCCTCATTGTTTTTGAACGCACTCATGAATAACCAAAATAACGGGTAAAGCGTAACTAAAGCGTAAAGCGTGAGCATGATGTTGATGGAGCCCCTCTTTACCTTTTGCCCGGTTTGCCCTTGAGGGAAGGCGGTCGTCTTCACTACATATCCGGATTCCATCGTATTCCCTCCCATTCGTTTATCTCGTTTCCCGCTTCATCAAATATTGGCTTCCCACAATCAAGGCCAAGCTCAGAATAATGATCGCCGTCGACACGGCGCTGCCGTAGCCGTAACGGAACACGTTAAACGTATTATTGTACATATAAGAAGCGAGCAGCTCCGTGGAATGAGCAGGACCGCCGCCGGTCATCACATAGATCAAGTCGAAAGCCTTCAAGCTTCCGGAAATGCATAGAACGACCGCAACCTTGATCGTATCCCAAATCATCGGCAGTGTAATGACGAACAGCTTGCGCACCGGACCGACACCGTCGATCTGCGAAGCATCGTCAATTTCCGGGGAAATGTTTTGCAGCGCAGCGATGAACATAATCATGTACGGACCGATATAATTCCAAATAATCGGCACCATGATGGCATACATCGAAATTTTCGGGTCGGAGAGCCATGCTTTTTTCCACGAGGCAAGACCCAGGTTTTCCAGCAAAAAGTTCAGAATCCCGATTTGCGGATGATAGATGTAGCCCCAAATAATCCCTACCACTACGGATGAAAGCACCATCGGCATAAAAATGGAGGCGCGGATCATACGTTGAAACAGCGTGTTTTTCAATAATACAATGGCAAGCACCAAGGCAATGGGCACCTGGCCGAATACGGATGCCGCCACGATCAGCATATTGTTTTTGAACGACCTCCAAAAAATCGGATCCTTGATGACCTCCGCATAATTGTCGAAGCCGATAAACTTCGCAGCTCCGATCCCCTTCCAGTCAAAAAAACCGTAATAAGCGGACCAAAACACCGGTATGATAACAAAAAAAGCGTATAGCACAAAGGCCGGAAGAAGCGCAACTGTTATGAACCCCCGTATGCGTGCCGCTGATGTCATGACTTCCCTCCTAAAGTTTCGCGTTAGCGAAACTGGCTATGTTGGCGTGGGCGGTGAGAAACCCTAATTTATGAAATTTAATTTTACTCCGCTGGGGTATCCCCCTCCGGCCGCTGTTGTTATCGGGAAATATTTAATTAATCCGCCTTTTTAGCGGTGAATTCCCGATAACAAAGGCGGTCGCTATCGCTCCTGCAGGGGATACCCCACCTATTACCTTAAATTTTCAAATAAAGTAGGGCTTACCGCCAAGCCTAGTTTCGCTAACGCGAAACTGACCTATTAAATATAAATGTAGTTTCAAGTGTGGGCGATACTCGGCCAGAGAAGCCTGCCTCCCCGCGAAATTGGCTAAAACGGAGGTGAGATATGCCTCGGAAGAGCGAAAGCGTCCGCCTTTGTTACCAGGAAAAAAACCTATAAAATAATTAATTCAAATTTTCCTGGTAACAACAGCGGCTGGAGGGGCATATCTCACCGGAGATATATTAGCCAATTTGCCCCACACTCGGCTTCTCGCCAGCTGATTCACCCCAGCGAAACCAATGGCCCCAGCCTTTCGCCAAGACTGGAGCCATCTGCTGTCCTGCTACATTATTTGACTCCCACCGATTTCGCCTGCGCTTCCTGAATCTTCTTGGCGATATCCTCCGGCTTGCCGCCCATCAGCAGCTCCTGCAAGCCATTGTTCACTACATCCGCTGCCGCAGAGCTCAGCACGCCGTCGTATACCGGCGTTCTTTTCACTTTGCCGAGCATTTCATAGACTTGCGCAAACAAGGAAGATACTTTCGTCTTATCCAGCTCTACCTTGTAGCTGACCAGCTGATTGCTCTCCAGAGTGGACTTTTGAGCGGCAGGGCCGGATAACGCATAGATCAATTCATAAGCCGCATCTTTGGCTGCGCCGGTTGTTTTCTTGCTCATGCCGAGACCGGTGCCGACAACGCCGGACAGCGAGTTCGGATCGCCTTTGCCGCCTGGCACGGACGGAAGTACGGTGACGGCCATGTTATCCAATGTTTCTTTGGATGCGCTCGCCGCAAGATTGGTCAACGCCCAGCCGCCGTCGATCATCATCGCCGCCTTGCCCTGTGCGAAATACTGCTCCATTTGCGTATTGTCGATGCTGTTGAAGCCCTCCTGGAACGCTCCCGCTTTGCCGAGCTGCTGCAGGTAGGTCAATGCTTGAATGAATTCCGGGTCGGTGAACTTCGCACCTTTTTGATTGGCGGCGTTCAAGAACCATTCGGAGCCGGTGACACGATCGGCCAGCGAGCTTAAAATACTCGACTGGGCCAGCCAAGCCGCTTTATTCCCCAGCGCGATAGGCGTAATATTGTTCTTTTTGAACGTTTCCACGAGACTCATCATGTCATCCCATGTTTTTGGCGGCTTCACGCCATATTTATCGAAGATTGATTTGTTATAGTAAAGGATCGACGTCGGGGACAATCCCATCGGAGCGCTGTACGTCTTGCCATCGATAGTGAAATCGTCGAAGGAATTCGGCAGGAAGCCATTTTTCCACTCCGGCTTGCTGTCCAGCAGCGCATTGATCGGCTGGAGCAAATCGCCGCCTACGAACTCTTTGGTCATAACCCCAGGCCACATGACGAACAAATCCGGCATTTCGTTTGCTGCAGCAACCGTTTTCAAACGGGCTCTATAGCCATCGGGCGGAATCCCCTGAATATCCAGGTCCACGTTCGGGTGGTCTTTCTTGAATTGCTCCATAATGGCTCTCATGTTTTTGGCACGAAGATCGTCGCCCGTGTAGTTATGCCATAAGGAAAGCTTTACCTTGGCCTGCGCTTTATCTTTGCTGCCGCTGTCTCCAGCCGCTTTGCCGTCCGTACCGGTTGAACCACAGCCGGCCAGAAGAGCCGTTGCCATAACCGCTGTCAGTGCTGCCGCCGCCGCTTTTTTCATATTGTTATACCCTCCTTGGTCTTCTCTTTACAGCTTTAAGTATAGGGGACAGTCCCGGCATGCAAAACGGGAGAGACTTCGGAGTGATGGGGGAATTTTTTCAGCCTTTTGACAGCTGGCGATAGTCCGAAGGGGTATGCCCCGAGTATTTCTTGAACTGCTGGCCGAAATATTTGATGTCCTCATAACCGACGCGGTTGGCGATTTCGCTGATTTTGGCCTGAGAGCCCTGCAGCCATTCGGCCGCCTGCCTCATCCGTTCCTGGGTTACAAACTCGATATAGGTAAGACCCGTCTCTCTCTTGAACACTTCGCTGAAATGGTTCGGGTTCAAATGGACGAACTGCGCCACCTGCTGAAGCGATAAATTCTTATCCAGATTAGCTTTGATATAGGCGATGGATTTATGAATGTAAGAGAACTTGCTCTCCGCCAAGGACTCATGATAAGCGGACATCATTCCCGACAGCAGCCGGAACACATCTTCTTCGGGCTGGCCAGGCGACTCCCAGGTAAACAAATGGGCGGCAGGCTGTGAACGTCCATGCTCTTGACCGCCTGCCAAATCCCCGGCACACGAACCAGCCCTCTCCAGCCACCGGTGCCCTGATAAAAGGATCGACTGCAAATAAGCCTGCAAAGACAGAGCCGTCACGGATACGTCCTCCATTTGGGAACGCACCTTCTGATTCACCCAGTGCCGCAGCTCCGTTGGATTATTGCTCATCAGGATGGCGGAAAGCTCGGCCTCCTCCTTCTGGGAGCACACGGTCCTGCCTCCTTTGCGCTCTTTCACTTCATCGATCGTATACAGCCCTCGCTCCCCAGCCAATCCCCGGAAAGAAAACACATGCTCCGCCTCCAGATAGGACATTTTGAGCCCGGCGTAGTCGTTGACGGCACAGCCCGCCGCTGCATAGACGGTGCACTTCAGCGTCTGCTCCACCCGGAGCAGCGCACGCTCCAGCACTTCGCGGTCCGCTATGTCAGGCGCTGCAGGCAGCACAAGCATGATCCGGTCCTTCTTAAGCAGCGTGACGGAAGGCAGCAGCTCGAACAGCATATTTTCGGCGGCACCAAGTAAAAGTCTTGCGAGCGGGTTATCCCCCCAGCCCAAAGCAGATACGAGCATAACCCTCATAGGCGCAGTCTTACCCTGCGGCTGCTGCAAGCCGTTCTTGCAAAACCAGACCTGCAATTGCTCAGGAACGCTCTCCTGTTCCAGCCCTTGTATAATCAACTGCTCCAGCAGCTGGCTGCGCAGTGCCGCCGTTTGGACCGTTTCCTGTTTAAGCGCCTCCCACTTCTCCAGAATGCGCTGCTTTGCCTTCAACGCAGCCTTAATGATTTCCTCAGGACGGCTCGTCTTGAGCAAATAATCTGTAACCCCTTCTCTTAGCGCCTGCTGGGCATAAGTAAAATCGTCATAGCCGGTTAGAATGACAATTTCCGTGTCAGGCAGTATGGCCTTTACCTTATGCGCCAATTCGATTCCGTCCATACCGGACATGCGAATATCGGTCAGTATAATATGCGGCTTTTCCACCGGAACCCGCTCAAGCGCTTCTTCCGCAGAGGAGGCCGGCGGCAGCAGCTCCATCCCGAGCTCCTTCCAGTCGATCACCGTGCACAATCCGGTGCGGATGATCACCTCGTCATCTACAATCAAAATTCTCATGTCAATTCCTCCCCTATCGGAATGGTGAACGAGATTTTCGTTCCTTTTCCAGGCTCGCTGTCTATCTCTAGCCCCGATTCATGGCCGTAATGCAGGAGCAGCCTCTGATGGACATTGCGCAGTCCGTAGCTGGCTCTTGGTTTAAGCATCCCCGTTCGGGTATCCTCCGCCTTTATGTTTCTGCGGATTTCCCTCAGTCTGGCCGGCTCCATGCCAATTCCCGTGTCTTCCACCACAAATTTCATCCGCGATGCTCCGAGCAGCTCGCCGTGAACGTATACGTGGCCTTTTTCTTTCCGCTTCTGAATCCCGTGAATGACGCTGTTCTCGATCAATGGCTGCAGCAGCAGCTTCAGCATCGGGGTTTGCAGCATGGCAGGATCAATGAAAAACTCGATTTCGAATTGCTCCGGAAAACGGATCGATTGGATATAAGCATAGTTTTGCGCGTGAGCCACCTCCTGCTGGACGGGGCAAAACTCCTCCCCCTTATTCAGGCTGAATCGGAGAAAATCACTCAAGGCGCCTACCATTTCGGCAATTTGCCGGTCCTTATTCATCAGCGCGATCCAATGGATCGACGACAGCGTATTGTACAAAAAGTGCGGATTGATCTGCGCCTGCAGCGCTTGAATGTCCGCTTCCTTCTTCATTGCCTCGTTCTTCTGCACCTGCTCCTTCAAACGCTGGATACGGTCGCTCAGCTTGTTGTAGCTGCGCAGCAGCAAGCCGACCTCATCCGTGCTCCGCACCTCAAAGTGAGGGATCGGCTCATCCGGATTGATGTCCTTCATATTTTGGGTCAGCCTGGTCAGCGGACGTGTCACCCATTGCAGAAAATAAATGACAAGTCCGGCCGCCATAAGCAAAGCAAGACCAACCGCTACGGCCGTTACCATCAGCACATAGCCGTTCTGCTTCATGTAAATTTGGGTCGGGATAAAACCGACCAGCTTCCACCGCTGTCCGGGGATCGTGTAATACAGAATGGTTTTCTGCTCCTTCCCCGTCCCGTAATTCAGAATGCCGCTGTCTTCCTCCATCTCCCCTATATCCGGGAAGAGATCCGTAATCATATGATTCAGCCACTCGGGCTTGCCGCTCGATAATACCCGGCCCTGCTGATCCAGCAGAAGCACGAAGCCGCTCGATTCCCACCCCGCTTCCGTCAAATACCGGGCGATCTCAGCCTCGTCAACGCTGATGGAAATCATTCCGAGACTCTTAAAATTGTTGGTGCTACGAACAGGCCGCACAAGGGAGATGACCTTCTTCAAGCCCTCCGTCGTCTGATTCTCGTACAGGGGCGTCCACCATCGCGTGCTGCTGTGGTAAATCTGCTCATTTTGCTTCAGCACCTCGGGAAGCCCGGACTGGAGTACGGTTGTGTTGGAAAGCGGTGGCTTTCCTGTGTCGCTTGTAATCGTAATGTTCGAAATATGCTTTTTGGAAAAGGCCAGATTGGTTAAAAAGCCGACGTTCAAGGTGAACCGGACGACATCCTCTTTTTCATCATCCAGGTAGGCTTGAATATCCCGCTGCCCGATAATGAACAGGGACATGCTCTCCACATCCTCGATAATAAAATCCAGTTTGCCCCCGATCTGCCGCAGCGTGTTCATCCCGGACTGCTTGGCCTTGTCCTCCGTAATGGAGGTGGCGATCGTATAAGAGACGACCCCGGTTAATAACAAAGGCAGCAGAATCGCCAGCAGCAAAAACAGGGACATTTTTCGTTTTAACGATTTCCCGAACCAGCGCCACATCATAGATTCCCCCAGGCATCTTCATTTTGTAATCGCATACATCATTCCATCGTATACTACCATACTTTTTTTCTTTTAAACAAACTTTTTGTTTGACTTTTGAAAAGGTTGTGATACTATCGTTCTCAGAAAGGTCCCCGGATGACCGGGAGAAAGGAGACGCCCTTCGTTATGGAGCATATTCGCGAGGAAGCCGAATTTCTGAACAGCCTGGTGAAAGGAATTGCCGCTCAATTCGGCGACAACTGCGAGGTCGTGCTGCACGACCTGACGGGCTCGTATGAAAGCACAATAACAGCGATCGAGAACGGTCATATTACCGGCCGAAAGGTCGGAGATCCCGGCACGAATCTTGGCCTGGAGCTGCTCCGCGGCAATCATGTGGACGGCAACAAGTTCAATTATGTGACCCAGACCAAAGACGGCCGCATTCTTCGCTCCACCTCCATCTACATGAAGAACAGCGAAGGCAAGACGGTCGGAGCGCTGTGCATTAATTTTGATATTACCGAGCTGATGATAGCGGAGAAAACACTTCAATCCCTCACCTCCACCGGATTGCAGACTGAAGTAAAGGAGTCGTTCGTCAGCAACGTCAGCGATCTGCTGGATGCCTTGATTCAAGAAGCGCAGGAGCAGATCGGCAAGCCTGTCGCTGTTATGACCAAGGAAGACAAGATGAGGATGATTCAGCTGCTCGACCGCAAAGGAGCCTTCCTGATTAAAAAAGGCGGAGAAAAAATTTGCGGCTATTTGAATATATCCAAGTATACCTTGTACAACTATTTGGAGGAAGGCAAAACACTACTGGAAACAGAAGGGAATGAGGAAGCATGAGCCCTACCGTTGCTTCGTCCTTTGTACCGGAAACGCCCTGTATCATCATCCAGGATGAGATCATGAAGCACAACATTCAGAGCATGGCGCATACAGCCCGCCGGCATCAAGTCCGCCTGCGGCCCCATGCCAAGACGCACAAGATGCCCCACGTTGCGCACCAGCAGATTGAAGCGGGAGCCGTAGGCATTACGGTAGCCAAAGTCTCCGAGGCAGAAGTGATGGCGCAGCACGGAATCACCAGCATCTTCATTGCTTACCCGCTTGTCACCGAATCCAAAATCGAGCGCGCCGCAGCTCTGAGCAAGCAAATCGACCTGATTCTCGGCGTAGACAGCGAGGAAGGCGCTCTGCTGCTGTCGCAAACGGCTGCAAGGCTTGGCCATACGCTGAACGTACGGCTTGAGATCGATACAGGTTTGCGGCGGACGGGGGTATTGTACGAGGATGCCCTGACTCTGGCTGCCCGCATCCATGGGATGGAAGCCCTGCGCCTTACCGGTATTTACACGTTCCGCGGTGCGTTGATGAACAAGAAGCCCACTCTGGATTTGAAAAGCGCCGGTGAGGAGGAAGGACGGTTGATGGTCGGGCTCGCAGACCGGATTCGTGCCCAAGGCATTCCTATTACCGATGTCAGCGTCGGCTCCACCCCGACAGGCGCATACGCTGCAGCCGTTGAAGGCGTTACCGAAATTCGCCCGGGCACCTACGTATTTCAGGATCGGATGCAGGCCCGCTTTGGCGTCTGCGGGATAGAGGATTGTGCAGGCAGCGTGCTCGTCACGGTCGTGAGCCGTCCATCGGCAGATCTGGCCGTCATCGACGGCGGCAGCAAGACGTTCGCGACCGATGTGCAGCCAAACACCGAGCCGCTCCTGCTCCAAGGCTTCGGCCATGTCGTCGGCCTGGAGGATGCCATATTGGAGCGAATGTCCGAAGAGCACGGCATGCTGCGGCTCGGTCCTGACGCACAGCGTGCCGAATTGAAGGTTGGAGACCGGCTGCATATTATTCCTAATCATATTTGCAGTACCGTTAATTTGCATAATCGCGTCTTTTTCCAGCAAGGAGACCAGCTTGTACCATTCGACGTACTGGGGCGGGGAATGCTGGAGTAGAGCATGGAAGGAATCACTTTCCTTTGGTAACGGGTCCATACGATGGATAGGTGGGGTATTCTCTTGCTTACGAAGTAAGTTATCCTTTAATAATCTTTCAAGCGTCTGCTTTTGTTCTCGGGAACCCCGCTGTAAAGCGAATAGAATCAAATTTCCCAGGAACAACAGCTGAGGGCTTTGCGCAGCAAAGCCTGCTTCGGAAGCTTGGCCGGAAGCGATACCCCACCGGGATACCGATGCTATGTTTCCATTTCTGCAGGCTTTTTAACACATTTCAGGTTTTACTTGCATAGACCTCGCCTTTTATCGTCGGAAAATTTTGAATATTCCAAATAAACTACGCCTTAAGGAGGGCTATATAGCGCATGCTGGATCTAATCTTGAAAAACGGACGTATTGTCGATGGAACAGGCAACCCCTGGTTTTTCGGGGATGTAGGCGTCAAAGACGGGCAAATTGCAGCTGTGGGGCAGCTGGATATGGAGGCGCACGAGACGATTCATGTCCATCGGCAGGTGATCTCCCCCGGCTTTATTGACGGCCACTGTCATTCCGATCTTATGATTCTGGATCATCCGTTCAGTGAAATAAAAATCCGCCAGGGCGTAACGACGGAAGTGGTCGGCAACTGTGGGCTCGCTCCCGCTCCATTCGTCCGGGAACAGGCAGAGCTGCTGCAAAGCTATGTTCAGCCGGTGCTTGGGAGAACATCCTGGGAATGGCCTTGGGAAACCGTCGAGCAGTACATGCAAACGCTTTCTAAATCTTCTCCTTCGGAGAACATCGCTACCTACGTAGCTCATGGGGCGCTTCGTATCGCGGTGATGGGCTTTGCCAATCGCCCGGCGACCTCCCAAGAGCTGAAGCTTATGAAGCATATGCTGGAGGAAGGACTGAAGGCCGGTGCCATCGGCTTTTCTATCGGACTGCTGTATGCACCGGGAAGCTATACGTCCAAGGAGGAAATCGCCGAGCTATGCTCCGTGCTGCCCAAGTACAATGGACTGTTCTCTACCCATATCCGCGGCGAGGGGAACAATCTGATTCCTTCCGTCAAGGAAGTCATCTGGATTGCCGAGAAAGCCGGCGTTTCCCTGCACATCAGCCATTTAAAGGCAGCGGGCAAAATCAATTGGGGCAAAGTGCTGGAAGCGATGGAGCTCATAGAGGAAGCACGCTCCCGCGGGCTCGATGTTACCTGCGACGTGTACCCTTATAACGCCGGCTCTACGACGCTGACGACCATCCTCCCTCCATGGGCGCTGGAAGGAGGCATTGAGAGCGTGCTTGAACGCTTTCGGGACCCCGGCTTACGCCAACGCATCCGCGAGGAGCTGGGACAGGAGCAGCAGGACTGGGATAACCTGGTGTGCTCCACCGGCTGGCAAAGCGTCTTTATTTCCGCCGTGCACAACGAAGCGAACCGGCATCTCGAAGGCAGGCACTTGGCTGAGATCAGCGAGGAACGTGGCCAGCATCCGGCCGATTGCATGATGGATCTGCTGCTTGAAGAGCAGGGCCGCATCTCTATCGTCTATTTCCATATGGCCGATGAGGATGTGAAGCAGGTCATCGGCTACGAACGGTCGCTGATTGCGTCTGACAGCCTGACCTGTGAGACGGGCAAGCCGCATCCGCGGCTGTACGGTACTTTCCCGCGCGTCTTTGCCAAGTATGTGCGGGAGGACAAGGTGCTCACGATGGAGCAAGCCGTGCGCAAGCTGACATCATTCCCGGTGCAGCGCTTCAAGCTCGGCAAACGCGGCCTGCTGGTCCCCGGCTATGCCGCCGACATTGCGGTATTCGACCCGGAAACGATTCAGGACAACGCAACCTTCGAGGATCCGCGCCAGTACCCGGCAGGTATTTCGCATGTGCTGGTCGGCGGAAAGCCTACGCTGCTCGGCCATCGTCATACCCAGGCCAGAGAAGGCGCTCTGATCCGGGCGCATCACTGCTGCAGTCATTAGCCCTTATTCCTTTATACAAAGAATCATTACATGATCAAATCTAATGCCAATGGAGGTCATCATTTATGAACAAAGTCGAACAAAAATTACAGGACATGGGCATCGTCCTTCCCCCATCCCCGGAGCCGCGTTTCACCTACGTTCCATGCAAGCGCACAGGCAACCTGCTGTACTTATCCGGGCAGGATTGCCGGATCAACGGAGAGCTGATGTATGAAGGCAAGGTAGGAAGCGACCTCACCATCGAACAAGGCCAAGAAGCAGCGCGTCAGGTTATCATTAACTGCCTGGCTGTACTAAAAGGGTACCTCGGCGATCTGGACCGCGTCGTTCAAATCGTCAAGCTGCTCGGCTTCGTGAACAGCGCGCCCGGTTTTGGAGACCAGCCCTACGTTATGAACGGCGCCTCCGACCTGCTGGTCGAAGTATTCGGAGAGAACGGCCGCCATGCCCGCTCCGCTATCGGAACGAGCGATCTGCCCTTCCATACGCCGGTAGAAATCGAAATCATCGTGGAAATCCGCGACTAAGCGATCCCTTGCGAGTATACATTCAAGTAGAGACATCCATGATCGCATACTTAACTTAACAACAATGGACATGATCCGTATGGGAGGCGCTAGAAGTGGAATTTCGATTGGTACAAAGCAGTGAATTGAAGCAGGCCGTCCAGCTGGCGGACGACGTTTTCCGCGATGCCGAGCAAATCTCGATGGGCACCGCCTTCCCGCTTATTTTCTCGCCAGGGCAAAGCCATTCCTATGGAGCCTTCGTCGGTGACAAGCTCGTCTCCTTCATGGGCTTCGTCCCGTTCGTTCTGCAAGCAGGCGACGCGCGGCTGAACGTATTCTCGATGGGATCGGTATGCACCCATCCGGATTACCGCGGCCAAGGCACCGCCGGCCGCCTGCTGGATCTGTGCAAGCAGCACGCCGAGCAGGCCGGCGCTTCGCTGGTGTTTATCTCGGGCGACCGCTCATTGTATACGCGGGCGCACTGCTATCACTTCGGCCGCACGGAGCGGTTCACGCTGGATGCCGAGGGCGCAGCCCGGCTGCGCTCGTTAACCGCGGGGATTAGCGGCCGCACGGTCCGCCCGCACGCGCCGACGGACGCGTTCGCGATGCAGGCTGCCGCGAACGCCCGTGAGGTCGCGTTCGCGCAAAGCGTCACCGAGCTGCAGCGGCTGCTCGGTGCGGAAGCCCACGCCAGCTGCACGAAGCTGGCGCAGCAGGTGCTCGTCGCCGCCCCGGCGGGAGGCGGCGTGGACAGCTATGCTGTGATCGAGGCCCCCGGCCGCTATCACAGCAAGAGACAGCCGGCGGCCACCGAGTGGGCCGGGCCGGCTGAAGCCGTCGGCGCGATGCTCGCCGACGCGGTAGAGCGCTTCAACCTTGCGGAGCTCCAGGTTGCGGTCGGCTGGCATGAGCACGAGCTCATGCAGCTGCTGCGCGAAGCAGGCTTGGCCTCGACGCCGGGGACGAACAGCGGAACCGTGTTCGTCGTTAGCGCCGAGCGCCTGCTCGAGCAAGCCGCTCCCTATTTGCGCGCGAGCGGCAGCCCTGTTCCTGCAGTCACCGCCCTGCAGGAGGGCCAATACTGCGTGACGCTCCCGGATGGAAGCGTCAGCCTGGAGCTGTCCGCAGAGGAGCTGGTCTCTCTGCTGTTCGACCCGGAATCGGCGCATGCAAAGCAGCTGCCGGGCTGGACCGCCATCCCGCTGCCGCAGCTTAACGGACTTTCTTATACTTAAAATAGCCCCACAAAGTGTGGCCCTTGCTTCGGAGCTGATTCAGGTACTTTGCGGGGATCCCCGAAATCTATAAATTCTATAGACAAAGCCCGATAAATCGCCTCGCAGCGGTTTATCGGGCTTTATTCATTTTATCTAATGTTACGGCTTCTAAACGAATGTTACGGCCCTTTGCTTATCGAAAAAACGACGCTATCGCCTGCTTTGGCATCAGCATTTGGCTGCGGATCCTGCTTAAATATTTTCCCCTTTTCCATATCATTGTTTTCTAGAGAAAATTTGTAACGCAGACCGGCAGCCAGAGCGGCCTGATGAGCCTCACTCTCTGTCATTCCGATGAAATTAGGAACTTTAGTCGGACTGCCTGGAGTCTTCACGCTACCGCTATCAGGCTGCTTCGTCTCCTTCGGCGCATCCGGCTTCGGTGTTGCCTTAGGCTCCGGCGTTGGTGTCGGCGTCGTCTCCGAAACGGCGTTGCTGCTCGGAGGACTATAGCCTTTATCCGGCTTCAAGGCCTCGAGCAAGCCCATCAGGATCAGCACGGAGCATATCCCTATAACGACGATCGCCCCGCCGATAAAGAGCAGCTTTTTCATCACGCTCCCTACCGTCAGCTTTCGGGTTTCCTCTTCTTCTTCCTCATCGTCGTCTTCCTCAACGATTCGGGTCGCCTTTCGTACAGGCTCGTCGTACTGGGCCGCCTTCTTTGGTGCCGGTATCTCATCTGCCGGCGATTTCATGATCGTCGACACAGGCCGTTTTCTCGTGTCAGGCTCCGCGGTACTTGCCGCGCTCTGCGAGCTTCTCATTATAACTATGCGGGCAAGCTGAGTAATGAAAAGTTTTAACGAAACATCCTCCGTCATCGCCTGCTGAATCAGTGGAACAAGCACGCTTCTTTGCTCGCTTGGCACCGCTCTTAAAGCCTCTTGAACAGAAGCATCCTCCAAATGCAGCTGTGCCGTGGAGGAGCCTGTCAGCATCTGCAGCAGCAAGCTGCTTAATCCGAATGTCCCGCGCTCATTGTCTTTTCCTTGCTCCCAATAATTCATAATCACCGGATAACGCTCCGAATCGAGCCATATATTGTCCGGGCGTACGGAAAAACCGACAATGCCTTCCTCCAGCGCTTTTTGCATGCCTAACGCCAGCTTGTGCACGATGGATATCATTTCTGCAAAAGCCAGCGTCTTTTTGTCGATTTCCGTAATCAGCAGCGTACCGTTACAAGGCTTTAGAACAGCGGTTAAACGCTTCGCTGCGCGGCTGTATCCCGTATCCAGAATATGAATAAACGCCCTGTCCGTAAACTGGGATGCTTCCCCTATCATTTGCGTATAGGTCCGAACAAACTCTTCGTCCGGAATATCGAGAGAGTACAGAATAACCTTTCGATTTAGGGATAAATCTTTTCCCATATAGACCATCCCGCCTTCCAGCGGCAGGATCGGTTGCTCGGGTACATATCTCTGCTCCATGCGATCTTCCATCAAAGCAGCCCCCTTTCTCTTTAAATACCCTATCCATCTTACTCATATAGTTCGGACTTTAGTCCGGATTTTCGTTGATATGCTCGAAAAAAACAATTAGCGCGCGAAGAAGAAGGCATTTTAGTACATTACCCATTCTATTATATAACGAAACGGCAAAAAAGCCGACTTTTGCGAATTGGCAAAAGTCGGCCTCTTCTTGTGGCCGAAATATCGTTGATGAAGAGACCGGAGCTATTCCAGATTTCCTTCCAGCTCGATGTACTTCCTGCGCAGCTTATCCAGCGTTTCTTCATCCGGCTTCCAATAGCCGCGCTGATGGCTTTCAAGCAGCGTCTCCACCATGGTATGATAAGCCCATTTGTTATTTTGTTCCATCTGTCGGCTTCTTGATTCATCCTTGACATACACATCATTCAGCTGCTCGAATACCCATGGAGCTACACTCCCTGTCGTTGCAGCCAGACCCATCACATTCTCAAATCGTCTGGCGATCTGCTGCGCTCCATGATAAGAATGAAGCAGCAGCGCATCTATCCACTTCGGATTGGTCAGCCTGGTTTGTATACCACGTGCAATAGCACGCTCCGCTTCCTCTGTAATAACATGCTCGCCGGTAGTATCCGTAATATGAATGTCAGCCTTGCCGCCTTTAGCCATCTCTACCGCTTTGGATAAGCCGCCGAAATATTCATAATAATGATCCGAATCCGTTACTTCATGCTCATGGCTGCTGCGGATTTGCGATACGATATCGACCGCCTTCAGATGAGAGCGCAGCAATTCCGGCTCTCCTCTGCCTCGCTGCGTCAGACTGTATACATAATGCTGGCTGTCCTCGTAAGCTTTGCCCAATTCATCTTCTCCGCTCCAATGCTTGGTTTCGATGAGCCGGGTCACCGAAGTGCCGTATGCTCCTTCAGCCGGACCGAAAATCCTAGCGCTCGCCAGATCCGCCATCTCTTCTGCACTGTAGCCGTTCTGACTTAACGATGCCGCCGTCTCGCAGGTACGGGCTTTAAAGTAGTTCTCTTCCTCCGGCTCATCCAGCTCGGATATGCGCTGGAACAAACGGTTTAAATCCTCCAGCAAATTAGGGAACATATCGCGAAAGACTCCAGTAATCTGAACGACAACGTTCAGGCGGGGACGTCCTAATTGTTCAAGCGGAATGATGTCATAGGAAGTGCGCATCGTCCCGCCAGCTATTCGGACGCCCAAATAATGCAGGATTTGCCCGATGGTTTCACCCTGGGTACGTGAGGTCTCCAGTCCCCATAATACGACTGCCGTCGTATTCGGGTATTCGCCATGCTCGTCGTAATACCGCCGTATGGAATTTTCCGCTGTGGCAGCTCCCCTCTCTGCTGCCGTCTGGCTTGGTACCGCTCGCGGGTCGAACTGAACCAAGTTGTACCCTGAGGGCAACACTTCCGGTGAGCGCAGGGCATCCCCCGCCAGCTTCGCCGGAATGTATCGGCCTTCAAGCGCTCTAAGCAAGCTCTGCAGCTCATTGTTGCTTTTGCTGGCTTGATAAGATGTATAACCGTATTCGAGCGACTCCTGCATTGCTGCCCGCCATTCGGCTGGCGCACCCCGGTAAGACTCTGGTAGCTCTCTGGTATCTATGTAGGCTTGGACAACCGCCTCTGCTTGCTGATCAAGCTCATGCCATAGTTCGGTCTCCCCACCAGCTGCCCCTGCTTCTGTATTCCGGCCTTGAAGATCGGCCAGCAGCCCGCGCAAGGAACGGATGCTACCGCGCTCGTGACGCAGGACGAACCTCATATGCGCAGAGGCTTCCTCCGAAGAGTATCCCTCCCCTAATACATGAAGTCCGCTTGGGATCAGCGATCGTTTCATCCTGTACAGCTCTTCTTCGATGGTTTCGGGCTCGCCGGCATTAAGATGGAGCTGCTTGGCACTATCCAGCATTCTGGCGAGGATAGCGGTACACCGGTCAGGATCCAATTGCTCGGCAGCTCGGTATTCGTGAAGCAGCGCTTCAAGGTCTGACCATTCTCCATACAATTCGGCTTCCATGAAAGGCGGGGCTTGATAGCCGATCAGGAGCGCATGGCTCCTCCGCTTCGCGATCATCGCCTCAGAAGGATTGCCGACATAGTAAAAATATAAGTGAGGCAGCTCCCCGATAAAATCATCAGGAATGCAGTGAGCAGACATTCCGGATTCTTTGCCCTGCTGGAACTCGAGCGTTCCGTGGGTACCGATATGGACTAACGCATCCGCCTTCCACTCTTCCCTGATCCATTGATAAAATGCAGTATATTGATGCGGCGGCAGCAGCGTCCGGTCATGGACCGCTTGCTCGGGATGCTCATGGATGCCGCGCGAAGGCTGCAGCCCGATAAACACATTCTTATTGATGATCCCCGGCAGAAGAAATGCTCCCTCCTCCGACATGACGTCGCCAGGTGGTTCTCCCCACCGTGCCACAGCCCCCTCTCCCCAGACTCTGCTTAGAAGCTTACGCTGAAAATCGGAATCATGGAAGCGGATCATCGAAGACACTGCATGCTCGCCGGACCATACCCCCGAATTCACCAGCCCGCCCTCTACGAAGCTCGCATGCAGCTCCTCGGCAGTCATCTCCTCTACATCGTAATCATTTTGTTTAAGCAATGTAAGCAGGCGGGATAAGGATTCAAACGTATCCAGAAAAGATCCGCCAAACACATTCCCTTCTCCCGGGGGATAATTGTAACCGATCAAGGCCAGCTTTTTCTCCCGGTTTGATGTGCTTTGCAAATTAAGCCACCTTCGGATGCGGCCGATCAGCTTATCGGTTCTTTCGGGAATCAACGCCAGGCGGGTCCGTTCAATGCCAAGCTCCCGATCCGTGCTCTCGCGCTGCAATGCCGCTACCGGATACGTTTCAATACTGCCGTCCAGTTCCGGCAGCATGACTTGAACAAGCAGCTGGGAAGGATTCAGACCGCGAGCTGAGTGCTCCCATTCCTCGTGCATCATCCCTGATAGAAAAAACGGATGAAGCATCGGCACTCCAAGCACGGTAAGCAGCTCTTTGGCTTCACCGTTAGCATCGCCGCCTGGCCCGGAACCGAGGCGGAACGGCAGGAAATTGACGAGCAGGTTGACGCGACGTTCCGCATCCTGCAGCAATTCCTGCAATCTTGTCACAGAAATATTCATAACCGATGGAAAAGCAATCGGCAGAACATCAGCGAACTCCTCGATCTTACTACTGATCGGGCCGATACAATCCGAAACGAGCCCCGGATTGCCGTTACCTAGAAAGAACAGAGCTACAACAGGCCTGCTGCTGGCCGTTCGGCTGCTCCAGTAAGCGGAGGCAGAGGAATAGGCGATTCTGGTTGCCGGATCTACAATGCACAGCTCCTGCAGCACGTTCGGCTCGGCAGGTTCCGGCAGTATGTCGCAATGGCCGTATTCCCGTCCCGCCATACAAAGAAGACCGAGCATATTGGCCGCTCCGCCGCCGCGCCAGTATTCGTTGAAGGAAACGAAGCTCAAATAATCTTGGCGCAGCTCTTCAGCAATCGAATGCGCTCTGCTTCGCAGCGCCGGAACATGCAGATCATCTGCTCTCAAGCTGCCAAGCCTCGTTAATGCCCGAATATCGGAAGAATCGCTACCTACCGGCACAACATGAGCGGTCAGGCTGCTAATAAACCGGGAGAGGCGTCCGACCACTTCTTTGCGGACTCCGTGGGCGTCAAAGAGCAGTAAGTCTGCTTCCTCGAAGCTTCGTTCTTTTTCACTATCCAAGACAAAGGCTTGCCGTCCATCCAGGTTCATCACGCTCAGCTTCAAGAGACTTCGCTGATCGTCGTTCAAAGACCTGTACGCTTCCGACAGATGGGCCTGAATCATTTCGTTGCTTGTCAAAACGATGATGTTCAATGCTGTATCTCCCCCCATGAATTATGTAAGCATGCTGCGTACGGCCCGTTCGATATTACCTGCTTCTATTTGTTCAAGACGATAATAGGCTGCCCTCAGCCCCTCTGCCAGCTTGTTCGCAAACCCTAGGGAAACGAAACCGGCTTCCGTATCGATCACCATCGTCTGAATGCCGGAGGCGGCGATTCGCCGGGCGATATTCAAGCTTTCATTCCATGGATCGCTATCCGGTTTGAGGCTTACATTCGCCTTACCGTCGGTGATAACAATCATGGCGGGTACTAGGCCGCTCTTTCTTTTCATCCAGGCTTCTAGCGTTTCCGCGCCCTTCCTTAAAGCAGCAGACAGAGGCGTCTTGCCCCCTGTAGGCATGATTCTCAGCTTGCGTTCGGCAAGCTCGACACTCCGGGTTATGTTCAGCATCAACTCGGCTTTCTCCCCGCGAAATGCAATCAAGCCTACACCATCCCGCTGCCGGTAAGCATCGCGCAGTAAAGATACGATAGCTCCTTTAACGGCCTTCATCCGCTTGGAAGCGTTCATCGATCCGCTGGCATCCACTACAAATAGAAGAGCCGTTCCCAATCGGGCTTCCCGTACTTTTTCCCGAAGATCGCTTGTTTCGATCAGCAGCCGGCTGACCCGTGTCCCTTTGCTCCTCAGTAACCGGTCATGGCGAAGACGTTGGAATGGGGCCGCCGCCCGTAGCGTTGCATCCAGAGCCAGATCCCGAACCGGCCCCTTGGGCAGCATAGCCCGAACATAACGGCCCGATGTGGAACGCACTCCCGCTGCGGACTTGTTGCGCTTACCGAATCTTCCGCTGCCAGGCTTGGATATAGCGGTAAAGCTATAGCGGAACACTTCGTAATCTCGCCCGATCGCCTCTACGATTTCCCGCGCACCGACCGTATCCGGTGATTCCCCGTTCCTTTCATTGACAGGGGCTTCGTTATGAGCATCCGCTTTGAAATCCATCCCAGAATGTTTGGGCGGCGAAAGCTCATCCTCTGCATCCTGCTGCTGGGCTTCGGATGGTGCATGAGGGTAGCGTTCAGGACGAGATGGCACTCCAGGCATCTCGTCCTGTCTGTCGGAGCCATTCATTACATGGCCATTATACGGAGTTTCGGACAAATCATTAGGAGCCTTAGCGTCTCGCATCCGATGCGGGATCACGTATGGTGCCGCCTCCTGCACATGATGCGACTTCACTTCCATCTGGCCCTCCCAAGCGGCTATAGCCGTGGCTGTTTGGACAAGTATCATTTCCGCCCGGTGCCCCTGGCACCCTGCTTCTCGCGATATTTCAGCTGCCAACCGCAGCATATCTTTGCCTACATGTACTGAAGAAAGAAGCAGCGATGCCTTCGTCACCTTGTTAAGCAGCTCTCTTGTTTCCGACTCATATTCACTGACGAAAAGGGCTTTGTCTCGTTCGAAAGCCAGGCAGCGGCGGATGATTTGCTGTCTCTGTTCATGCCCTCGAACAGGTTCCATCTGGACAAAAAGCCCCCATTGATCCCATAATGGTTGCTTTAGCACATGGCTATGCAGAGTATCCACATGTATCGTTCCGAACAGAAGAAACCGGGCCGTCTTGAGCTCCGACAAGCCTTCCCGTTCGATCCGGTAGGAACCGTTCTCCGCCGTTTGCAGAATGGACCTCAGCAGGGGCTCGGACATCAGCTGCACATCGTCTACAGCCATCATTTGTTCATCTGCTTCCGAGAGTAAGCCTGGGGCCAGCCTTCTTCCTTCCTGACGGAAAGCCGCAGCACTATCTACTGACCCGAAGAGCCGATCTTCGGTAACATGAATCGGCACCACGACTCTTCTTCTTTGCGGCAGCAAGGCAGTAAGACCACGCACTAGCGTCGTCTTGGCTGTCCCGGTTTCTCCGCACAACAACACGCTGCCAATCCTGGGATTTATGGCATGAAGCAGCAGGGCCTTTTGTGCCCGTTCCTGTCCGACCACCGCACAAAATGGAAAAGGAGCCGAGGCCTCATTAGGAAACATAATGGCTCTCCATCTGCATATTGTTCAGCAGCATGCGGATGGATTCCGCTCCATGAACATGATCTTCAAAAGGCTGCTTGCGCATCCGATGGGGCATGACCAGCATGGCCGCTTCCATCATATCCTCCGCTGTAACCTGCGATCTTCCGTCAAACGCAGCTATCGCCATGGACGTCTTGATTAAGGTGATGTCTGCTCGATGGCCGTCTACTTCTAATCGGATTCCGATATGAGCAGCCCATTCCAGCATAGAATCCGTAGGCTCCATCAGGCTCAGCATCCGGCGCGATTCCATAATCCGCTTTTGAAGCGCTGCCTGCTCCTGCTCGAACCGTCCTCGAAACCGATCGGGGGCCGATTCGAACGCAAGCCTTCTGCGAACGACCTCCATTCGGGTGTCCACCTCCTTCTCTCCGTTCACTTCGACGGAGAGAGCAAACCGGTCCAGCAGCTGCGGACGAAGCTCGCCCTCCTCGGGATTCATCGTGCCGATTAGGATGAATCGCGATGGATGTGAATAAGACACCCCCTCCCGTTCCACGGTATTAACTCCCATAGCCGCCGCATCCAGCAGCGCATCCACAATGGCGTCATCCAGCAAATTGATTTCATCCACATATAAAATATGTCCGTGGGCGGCTGCCAAAAGCCCAGGCTCGAAACGCTTTTCGCCTTGTTTGATGGCATGCTCAATGTCCAGCGTCCCTACGACTCTGTCTTCGGTAGCGCTGACAGGCAGCGTAACCACATGGATATCCGGCATGAGCTCGGCCAGCGCGCGAACCGCCGTCGATTTGGCTGTCCCCTTCTCTCCGCGTATCAATATGCCTCCAAGCCTTGGATTCACTAGATTGAGAAGCAGCCCCTGCTTCATTCTTTCCTGGCCAACAATTGCCGTAAACGGAAACATGTCCTGCATAGATCCTGAACCTCCTTCGATAATGGTTATCCCTGCGAGCGGGAAAACGGTTGAAACAGCTCCTCTCGGTTGCGATCAGGCGCTTTTTTCTCGACCAGCCCCGTTATCAGGCAGGAGGGACGCCCGCTCTCGCTATCCCAGTCCATTCTGGCTCTGACGCCAAAGACGTCTGCGAGCATGGAAGCCGTGATCACTTCCTCCGGGGTACCGCTTGCATATAAACCGCCTTGCTTCATGACCGCTATTTCATCCGAGTAAGAAGCCGCATGGTTGATATCATGAAGCACCATGATGATCGTGACTCCATACGACCGGTTAATCTCTTTTATCAGTTCCATAATTTCGAGCTGATGGCTGACATCCAGATACGTTGTAGGCTCATCCAGGAGCAGAATACCGGGCTGCTGGGCAAGCGCCATCGCGATCCAGACCCGCTGCCGTTCTCCCCCTGATAACGAAGCAAGCTTGCGCCCTGCATAGGCTTCGGTGCCTGTCTGTGCCAGTGCCCAGTCAATGATCGCTTCATCCTCCTTACCGAGCCGCTCCCAAACCGGCTTATGGGGAAACCGCCCGTAGCCGACCAAGGTTCTTATAGTCAGCTCAGGCAGCTTTTCCTGACTCTGCTGGAGAACCGCCATTTGCCTGGCCAGCTGGCGAGGTGTGATGCTGTTCAGCGCCTTGCCATCCAGATGAATGAAGCCGGTCTGTACTTTCAGTTGGCTGGAAATAGATTTCAGCAAGGTGCTCTTCCCGCATCCGTTCGGTCCGAGAATGCTGTATATGTTCCCGGAGTCTACATGCCAATTCAGCTTGTTGATGACCGTTCGGCCGTTATACTGGACGGATATATCGTGCATCGCCATCGAGATCATTCCGCTTCTCTCCTCAACAAATATAAAAAGAACGGCCCTCCCAAGGCTCCCATCAGGATACCGACAGGCAGCTCTATCGGGGCAAAAAGAAGACGTGCCAACGTATCGCAGCATGTAACGACGATTACGCCCATCAGAGCTGTCGCCGGAAGCAGAAACCGGTAATCACTGCCGATAAGGAGCCGCGTCGAATGAGGAACAATCAGGCCGACAAAACCGAGCAGGCCTACGACACTGACCGCGCTTGCCGCCAGAAGCGCAGCAACGGCCGTCATGACGAGACGGGTCGCCTCGACGCGAAGCCCCAATCCCTTGGCATTCGCATCGCCTAGCCCAAGAATGTTCATGTGGGCGGCACCTGCCAAAGCCAAGCTTGCGCCAATAACCGAATAAGGCAGCATGATGGATAATTGCGGCCAGCTTTTGGCTGCCAGCCCTCCCACAAGAAACACTAACGCCCCGTGGACTCGGTCGCTGTAGAAGGTCAGCAGTGCCGAAATGCCGGAACCGAGAAAAGCAGATACCGCTACGCCGGCCAAAATAATGCGTACAGGCTGAATACCGCCTTTCCAGGCCAGCAAATAAATAACGACGGCCGCTCCCGAGGCGCCGAGAAAAGCCATCGGAGTCAGCAGCCAGGGCAAATTCGGGAATAAAATCAGAATCACGACGCCGACCAGCCCCGCACCGGAGGAAACGCCGATAATATGCGGATCCGCCAGCGGATTGCGCATAACTCCTTGCAGCAGCGCCCCGGACAACGCCAGATGAATCCCCACAAGAGCAGCAATCAGTGTTCTGGGCAGCCGGATATTCCAGATGACCTCCTTCATCGGACCCGCATTATCGTGAAACAAATAGCCCCATATGTCAGGCAAAGATATCGAGACCGCGCCGGAGCTAAGGCTGAACGCAATAGACAGACAAGCTGCTGCAAGGAGCAACGCAAGGACAATCGTACTTCTTCGGCCTGAGATTCGTTCTCCCTTATTTGGCATTCTTATAAATCTCCGGATACACATATTCGGCTAAATAAGCGACGGATTCGTTCAACCGGAAACCGGGATTGGATAGCAGCAGGTCGGATGGAAGGACGGTCATGTGATTTTCCTTGACCGCTCGCAGGGAAGACCAAGCTGGCTGTGCGGCGAGCTCGGATTTTATTTTCTTCTCACCGTCCTCACGGGCGCCATGAATCAGGATAAATAAGTAATCAGGATTCAGCTCCACCACCTTTTCCAAGCTATAGGGAGCCGTAGACTGGCTTTTGGAAGAAGCATCGAGCGCTTCAGCGACATTTTTCATCTTCAGCATTCCTGCGACTTCAAGTCCGACCGTATTCGTTCTTTGAACGGAGATGCTGGTCGGCGTGACGTTCAGCATAATGAAGGTCGGCTTTTGTCCCGGCAGTTTGGCCGTAAGAAGCTTGATCTTCTCATCCAGCTTGGCAAGCTCCTCATCCGCTCTGTTTGGCTTACCGGCAAGTTGACCGAACAGAGGGGCTTTTTCTTTTAAATCCTGATAAGTGCTGAGGCTGAAGAGAGCAAACGGAATGCCGCTTGCGTCCAATACATTGGCTAATTCACGATGAAATGAGGTGGAACCGATCACCAGATCCGGCTTCAAGGCCAGGAGCTTTTCCGTATTGACGGTTGTCATTCCCCCTACATCTTCGATGCCCTTTGCTTGTTCGGGGACGGCTGCGCTTGGTGAAGTAGTCTTAGCGATGGTGCTTCCATCAACAGCATAGAGAAGATCCAGCAGCTGCGGCGATAGCACGATGATTCTCTTCGGCTGCGTTTTCAGATCAATCGTACGTCCTATGTCGTCTTTAAAGCTCATAAATCCCTTGTGATCCGGAGCAGGAGATGACTTCGTCGTGTCCGCAGCTGGCTGTGATTCGGTAGAGGCATTCCCGCTATTCGGGATCGCTTTCGCGGAGCATCCCGCTGCGATAATCAAAACAAGGCTGGTCATTAGCCATTTGGATAAAGCTTTCATTGATTTCTTTCCTCCCGAAGAGATAGGTATCATGGATTTATTTCATCTGAGCGAAACATAAAGACCGGAACCCAGATTCCGGCCTTACCCATCAAGATGATGTATTATCTCGTTTCGCGATGAAGCGTTACTCTTTTTAGACGAGGACTGTATTTGCGCAATTCCAGACGTTCCGGATGCGTCTTTTTGTTCTTCGTTGTGGTGTAGTTACGATCACCCGTTTCTGTGCACGCCAATGTGACAACGACTCGCATGCGATCACCTCCCTTCATTGGAACTTTGCTAACACTCAGACAACTCAATTACTTATATGTAATTTTTACGATTATCAAAAATAATAAAAACCATCTACCAAGATAGCAGCCCCTCTTCTTACCATTTATCATTTCCTATGATTTTCATCATTTAAGTACTCTTGCCTTTATTTAAACGTAATAATTACATATAAGGAGTGTATCAAATATTTATTTATCCGTCAAAGCCTTTTCTAAAATCGCCTGTTAACGAGTATCCCGCTCAACCTTTTTCCAGGGAAAGCTGGCTTAGCATTATCGATTGCCACTATTCGTAAGAACAGCCGATGCTCTACCGCCGCAACGAAGGCATACGCCCGAATTTCTGTTATTTTTAGCTTATTTCTGGTTTTACAATAAAACTGGCCGCTGATTATAATGGACGAATCATGTGTGAAATCGAAAGGAATTCTGCTGTCATGGCCCATCAGGCTGTTTTTTTGCGTTTGCTAGGCGTCTCCCTGCTATGGGGGTGCAACTATGTCGCAAGCGCCTATTTGCTGAGAGATTTTTCTCCTATTTTCTTGTCTTACTCCCGTCTTGTACTAACCTCGCTCTTCTTGCTTTCGGTGGCATTGATTAACCGGAGGATGAAGCGTCCGACTATGCAAGAGTGGCTTATTCTGCTGTTTGCAGGTCTGTTCGGCACCCTGTTCAACCAATTCTTTTATTTCATCGGTCTTCAGCACTCTACGGCCGGTAATGCATCACTCATCATTGCGCTCTCTCCTGTCGCTACTACTTTGCTTGCCCGCATATTCTTGAGGGAGGCCATCACGGTGAACAAGCTGACCGGGGCCGGCCTTGCGCTTGTCGGCGTCGTTCTTATCGTGCTGTTCGGAGGCAAATCTATCGGCATTTCGCAAGGCGATATTTTGCTGCTGCTGGCTATGCTAGCCTTGTCCGTCAGCCTGCTGTTCATCCGCAAATTAACAACTAGCATGCCATCCTATGACATCACTATTTTTGCAACCGTCATGGGAACCGTCCTGATGACTCCCGCAGCCCTATGGGAAGCGAGTCAAGGCCATATGCACTTCAGCCTTCACCTCACGATGTGGCTGCTGCTGGCTTGCGCCGCTATTTTCGGCCAAGGCTTGGCGGGCTTTTGGTGGAATCAGAGCATTTCCGAGGTAGGTGCATCCACCAGCTCCATGTTTATGAATATTCCCCCGTTCATCGCCATTATCGTGGCTTATCTCGTTCTTGGGGATACGATCCAGATGGTTCAAATCGTCGGCGGGATTCTTATTCTGGTTGGCGTAGCCGTATCCAATCGCAGATCAGCTGCACAGGCTGCTGCATCTTAGAAGCAAACAGGTTCAAGGCGTTCCGCTGTGGAACGCCTTTTTTTCTGCTTTTCAGCCCATTTTTATGTAATGTAATACAACATTTTTTTCGTATTTCGTGAACCTTCTCACTGCAACGACAATGTTTTCAATTATTATTCAAAAATGCTGTTGAATGATGTTGTTTTTTGTGTGAATTACATTTACACTCCAACCCGAGCGCTATACAATATAGCAAAATGCTATTGGTGGTGACAGCATGACGAAGATGAAAATCGGCTTCCGTACTCTAAAAACTGCCGTCGGCGTCAGCATTTCCATTCTGCTTGCCCAGCTGCTGCAGCTCGAATACTACTCTGCGGCGGGGATACTGACCCTGCTGTGCATTCAAAAGTCGCGCAAGCAATCAACGCAAGCCGTCGTCAGCCGATTGTTTGCTTGTCTATCCGGCCTTTTATTCTCGAGCCTGCTGTTTGCTATCATCGGCTATCATCCGTATTCCTTTCTCGTTTATCTGCTGCTGTTTATCCCGTTCTGCGTCCGGTTTCGCATGCAGGAAGGCATCGCAAGCAGTTCGGTTATCGTCATGCATGTCTATATGCATCGAGGCATTGAACCGGCCTTTTTCCTTAATGAGTTTTTGGTGATAGTAATCGGCTTAGGTGTCGCCCTGCTTGTTAATTGGTACATGCCCAGCATCGATAAGGAGTTAAACCGCCGTAAGGAGGAAGTGGACCGGCTCATTTCCGTTATTTTGAAAGAGATGGCCGCCTATCTCAAGGAAGGCTATACGCTGTGGGACGGGAAGGAATTGCTGCAGCTTGGCGACGAGCTTCAGCAAGCCAAGAGGCTCGCAGTGCTCGATGCGGAGAATAATTTACTGCGCAAAACGAACTCCTACGAGAGTTATTTTGATACAAAACGCCAGCAGTACGAAATCCTGGAACGAATGCTCCCGTATATTTCAAGAATTTCGGTTAAGATGGACCAGGGCATTCGGATAGGAGACTTTATTCTTGAGGTCAGCAGCCTGAAACCTGGAAGCTCAACAGCCCATCTGCGCGAAACGCTGCGTGCCATCCGTGAATACCATAAGCTGCTTCCCTTGCCGGAAACGCGCCATGAATTCGAAAATCGCGCCAGCCTTTATGCCGTAGCGAACGAGCTGGAACGGTTTATTCATACAATGTGATCAGGCTATGGTTTGATCCTGTGAATCTGAGGAAAAACTTATAGAGCTCGAACTTTGCCAATATACTCCGGTGGGTATGCCCCTCCAGCCGCCACTATTGAAACTCGTGCGAGTAAATCTATGCACCGGTATTTCACAGCTTTCAATGGTGGACGTAACCTCCTCCGGGCTTACCCACCTTCGTAGGCAGCATAGTTCCCACAAAACATTTTTTTCAACAGCATGCCGGAACCGGAGCATAGCGCTCCGGTTTTTCTTTTCTCCGGCACCCCGCTCCACACTTCACGCCTCTCGCTTTAGCACCGCTATACCGTGAACCGGCAGACTTAAACTATCCCCTGCAGGCTCTCCACTTTCCAGATCGGTATATTCGCGCCCATCAAGCGGAATCTGCTGCTCCATCCCGCTGAAATTCATTACGAACACATAGTCCGTTTCCCCATCCGTCCTCCACATGGCCGTAACACCCCGCGGCAGGTCGGTATTTAATGTGCGGGGAAGCCCCGCTTCCTCAACGATCCGTTGGTAAAAAGCGGAAAGGAAATCCGCTTTCAGCCGGGCAGCCATATAGTACGCGCGTCCTTGGCCCAGACTGTTCACTGTTAAAGCCGGGCGCCCGGCATAAAAGCTGTCCGTATAAAGCCCCAGCACCTCGGCGCTCTCCACATGAATCAGCTCGCAAATTTCATGAGCCTCGAAGGTTCCTGTCAGACCAAGAGCGTTATCCGGAGACAACGCCAGCCCGTTCCGGTCTTCCTCGTACAGTCCTTCGATTTCCTCCGCCCAGATACCGAGCACCTTGCGAAGCGGTCCGGGGAAGCCTCCTAAATGGCATAGATCATGCTCATCGACAATGCCTGACCAATAGGTAGCCACCAAGGTACCGCCGTTCTCAACGAATCGCTCCAGCTTCCTGCCTGTCTCTTCACGGCACATATACAGCATGGGGGCGATAATCACTTTATACGGTGCGAAATCGTCTTCGCTGCCGATGACGTCCGTCGGCACTCCCTGCTCCCAGAAGGCATGATGATGGTCCAGGACCGTCTGCTCATAATGGATCCCCATATTTCGGGGACCCTGGGCATTCTTCACGGCCCAACGGTTATCCCAATCAAACAGAATCGCCGTCTCCGACGGAGTCGAAGTGCCCGTGACTTCCGAGATGGCCGCCAGCGACCTCCCCAGCTCCGCCACATCCCGGAAGACTCGCGTGTGCTCATGGCCCACGTGATCCACCACGGCGCCATGAAACTTCTCGCTGGAGCCGCGGCTCTTGCGCCACTGGAAGTACTGCACGGAATCCGATCCATGGGCTACCGCCTGCAGCGAGGACAGACGATGCATGCCCGGCTGCTTCAGCTTGCTGACCGGCTGCCAGTTCGTCAAGCTCGGCGTACTTTCCATAAGAAGAAACGGCTTCTTCAGAATCGAACGGAATAAGTCGTGGTAGAACGCTATGGATGCGCCGAGCTTGATATCGTTCGTCCCTTGATGCCAGGTCGGGTACGCATCCCAGGAGATCACATCCAGTACATCGGCAAATTTGCGGTAATCCAGGCCTTCGATCATATGCATGTTCGTGGTGGCCGGGAGCTCGGGATTGGCTCTCTTCACCGATTCTATCTCATGCCGGCAGAAATCGACGGTTTGATCCGTTACGAACCGGCGCCAGTCCAGATTCATGCCGTGAACCATGTTCTCCCCGTGGGGAGCTGGAGATTCCACCTGAGACCAATCCGTGTAGGTGTGTGCCCAGAAGGTCGTCCACCAAGCCGCATTCAGAGCCTCCAGCGTCCCGTACTTCTTCTTCAGCCAGCTGCGGAAGGCATCCTGACAGAGGCCGCAGTGGCAATCTCCGCCGAATTCATTGGAGATATGCCAGCCGAGTACGGCCGGATGCTTGGCGTAGCGTTCAGCCAGCTTGCCGTTGATGATGGCCGTCTTCTCCCGATAGACCGGCGACGTGTAGCAGTGATTATGCCGCATTCCATGCAGGTTGCGGACCCGATTGGCTCCTACGCGCAGCACCTCCGGATATTTGGCGGACATCCAGGCGGGACGCGCCCCGCTCGGCGTGGCAAGCCAGGCATAAATCCCGTTCTGTGCAAAACGCTCCAGCACCTGATCCATCCATTCGAAGGAAAACACGCCTTCCTGAAGCTCCAGCGAAGCCCAGGAGAATATGCCGATGGCCATGACATTGCAGCCGGCCAGCTTCATAAGCCGGATATCTTCCTCCAGCACCTTCGGATCTTGCAGCCATTGCTCGGGATTATAGTCCGCGCCGTGCATCAGGACGGGCAGCTTACTGCTTATAGGGGAATGTTTTCCTGTCATCTCTATCGCTCCTATAGGAATCGTCATATTTGCATATATCTCTTTGATAATAAATCATGGGCAGCCTACAAACATAGAACAGAGGCAGCAAAAAATCGTCCGTTCTTAACATACAGTCCTGCATCCATAGTGGCAGCAAACAAAAAAACTGCACCTTCAACTGTTGGATGGTGTCTAACAATTGGGTGCAGTCAGAATCGCTCGCTCAGGGACTTTTTTATTGCATGTACCCTTCTCACAGACCGCAGGCTCTACAGAAGGTCCCTTTGCTGAAAATAAGCTTTAAGCCTTTGAGCCAGCTCATCATTGGATAAGGGATTGCGGTGGGTATTTTCCAAATAAATGTATTTTTCCGTTTCCGGCATCAGGAACTCCTTATACCATAAGAAAAAGTCGGGACTGTCGCCATGGATGCGAAGGAACCTTCTTACAGTATCCACATTTTGGACGGTGCTCTGAATGTTCGTAAGCCAATCCGCCCGGTAAAACCGGTCCCACTTGCCATGCTCGGAAGCTCTTAATTGGTCGAGTCCTTTCTGATAGCTCCACATCGATTCGGAGGCGCAGACGAACGCTTGCGGGTAACGCTTCTCGCTATACTCTCTGTAAGAGCGGCACAGCCAATAAAACCCTTCGCAGCCGGACAAATGAAGGGCACCATGGAACTGCAGCTGATCGCCGGCTCTGCGCCTATCGTCCGTTCCAAGCTGATTCAGCACTTCGCCGCACCGCTTGAGCCATGCGCCCCATTTCTGCATGCCGCTCTCCAGCCGTTCCTCGAACCCCTTCACCTGCTTCAGGAAAGAATCCGCCTCCGCAGCCCAGAATAATCTCGGATTCGGTTGATCTCCCTTCCCCTGCAGCCAATGGCCGATGATAACCCTGGCCGGATGGTGATAATATTCGTCTCCAGCCCAATCATCGTCATGCGGTCCGTACGACAATGCCGCCTCCGCATAGCTGCCGTATAATTCCTCCAGCTCACCATGATGGGAGCCATAATAGCTGCGTACGAATTCAGTTAAATGCTTGCCAACATCCACCGTGCCGGCGCTCCACAGCTCTCGGATCACATCCAACGGATAGATATGAGGCCTAATATTGCCGCAATTGAGCAGCAAGTATTCATCTGCGTCGGAGGAGAAGGAGTTCTCAAGCTCCTGCTTCAAAAATTCCGCCGGTCCCGGGAACATCGTCAGGTGGTTGGAGGCTTGCAGGTCATGGAATGTCACGTGGTAGTATAGGCCGTGCTTGCCTCCATCGTCAGCTGCCGGGAGCGCCGGTACCCTAAGATTGTGATTGCCGTGCCGGCGGGAAACCATCTTGCCGTACCCGTTATCGGCCCATATCTTGATCACGTCCTCCGGAAGCTCCACGAACCCTCCCTTGTACAATTCAGCGATTTCTCCATATAGTGCTGCGCAATAAACCGGATTGGAGACAGCGCTGCCGATCATGTCGTACTGCTTGCGAATCACCTTGCTTATCATCGCCCCGCGTTTTTCGGGAGTGTCAAAAGCAGGATCATCAATCCAAAACGGCTTATCTCCTTGCCCGCGGAACGAGAGCACCCAGAGAACCTTCTTGTCCTTTTGCTTCTCTATAGCCTCCTGCCACAAGCTTTCGAACAGCTCCGGATACTCGTGATAACTGGCCGTTCTGCCCGGGAAGGCACGAAGGAACATTTCCGCCCCCAACGGCTCCGCATGATGATGCGTTACCCATAGCCCCATCTCGGAAGCAAGCTCATAATGGATTCCTTGCTTCGGCAAATCCGTGCCGGGAATGACCATATTCCCCCCGCAACGGAGCAGCGCTTCAAATACGGGCTCCCACACTTCTCTGGAAGGCGGATATGGGTCTTTCCAGCCGATCAGGCATACCTCGTCGTTGACAAACCAGCCCCGGTACCGAACCCTAGGCTCAGGAGCATCATAATCGACGCATGGAATCACGAGCTCATGCCGCTTGGTTAACGGCTGGTCCGCCCAAAACCAGAACGGCTGGATGCCCAGGAATTTCCTGCTGAATGCTAATATGCCATACAGAAGGCCCAAATCATCATAGCCGATTATTTCCATGCGAGGGGTGCCGCCATTGCTGCAGAAACGAAAGCCGAACGCTTCCGGACGCTGCTGGCAGCCACCCTTCTCCCCAGCTATACGGATACCGATTTCCGCTGCCTCCGTTGCTTCCGTCACTAGCTCGGGTTTGGCTCCCAGCACTGCCTCAAAGTCTCTGACCAGCATCCGGATCGCATGCTCGACCGGAGAAGTCCGTAATTCGGGAATTTGGATACGCACACGCCCTTTTATAACAAGCGGGCCGTTAACATGATGCTTCACCAGCCAACCTCCTTTTCATCTTTTATTTACTTTCGTTACGAAGCTGAGACTCCCGATATTGCCCCGGAGACACTCCGACGATTTTCTTAAAAATCCTTATAAACGACGTCGTATTTGCATACCCCATAAGGTCTGAGATGTCCTGTACCGAAACATCCGACTCACGAAGCAGTTTTTTGGCATGTTCGATTCGTAAGCCGATCAGGAAATCCGAGAAGTTTTGGCCGATGCTTTCCTTAAACAGCTGGCTTAAATACTTGGAGCCGATTTGAAACCGATCGCTCAGCATTGTGAGCGAAAGATTCGGGTCCATGAAGTGCTTCGTCACGAAGTCGCGTATCTCTATCATCTGTGCATTGTAACGCCTGCTCTGCACAAGTTCTCCGATGCGCCCGGATAGCTGCTCCAGCTCCTCAAGGAAGCAGGACTCGAGCTGAGCCAGCGTATCCGATTGCTCCAGCGCAAGAAGCAGGACCGGCTTGGCATCCTGAAGCCATAACTTGGCTGCTTCAGGCAGCGTGCCCTCCACCTCGTATTCCAGATGAAAGATGAAATAATGCAGCAGCCGTACAACATCATCCTTGCCAAGCCGGTGAACGGTCATCTCGTTGAATAACTGCTTCAGCTCGCTCAACCATTCCGGCTCCGACATACGGAGCTTGCGTACTATCGTGCGGATCATTTCCAGATAAGCGAACCATTCTCCGTCAGGTCTCCCCTTGACTTCAACCACATCGATAATTTGATTCACACCAAGCGTCACTTTTCGGCTGACGGCCGCCGCCGCTTCATCAAACGAACGCCCTATCTCCGATTCCTGACTGGCTGCCGAGCCGATGCCGATCGTAACCGTAAAATCCAGATGTCTCTCTACCCAGGCTCTGATCTGGTCCGACAGCTGAAGCATGTGATGTTCCAAAGCCTCGCCTTCCTTCGAGAGAAGAAGAATAACAAACTGGTGCTTCGAAATCCACTCCGCTACGATGCTCTGGCTGTTTTGTTCGGCTATCTCGACAGTGACACTGCTGATAATGAATTTGAACAATGATTGATCGTTAGGGCTGTACTTCAGACCGAACTGCACATAATGATCAAGCTCCAGCAGCCCTACGATAAAGTGACCCGCCGATAACCCGAAATGATGCCATTCCTGCTCCCACGCAGCCCGGTCGTCATCATATTCGCCCTTTAACAAAATTTGCAGAAACTGCTGTCTTCGAATGACCAGATGTTCCTGCTGCTTTTCCTGAAACGCCATGTTGTTCGTTATTAACCGCTCGATCGCATGATCGATAAACGCAAACTCATTGCTCTTATCCCTTTGATCGGAAGGCTTGATAGCCGTTGAAAAGCGGTCGATCCGATGCAAAATGGCTTCAATCGGTTTGTAGCTTCTCCGTGTCACGTAGAAGGTCGACCCGATTGCAAAGACGATGGCCCCAAGGCCCAGCATGACCCACACCGTGCTTCCGTGGAACAATAGATCGAACAGCTTGCCGCCTTTAATGCTCATTCGATACTTCCAGCCCGTGTAATCCGAGACGATATCCGCATTCAGACTGTTATTGGACGAAACCAGATGGCTATCCTCGAAGAAAGGCTTTCCCTGAGCATCATACAGCTGCGTCTCCGTAATTTTTTGATCGATCATCTGACGGATGTAGGAATCTAACGAGGAAACCTTGATATTAATGATCATATAGCCGAGACTTCCGGAATCGCGCGGAATTTTCAACCCCAAGGAGGTAACGCTCACAGACGTCGATGCGTTCAGCCCTTCGTTCTCCTTAAGCCGTGGCGAAGACCAGACTCCCGCCAGCATGCGGTCCAGTGAGCTGCGGATATAGCTCTGGTCCGGAAATTGTTCTATCGAACGTATCGTGCTTTGATCAAGAACCTTGCCATCCTTGGCCCGATATAAGTAAATCGAATCGACGAGCCCATATCGTACCATGAGACCGCTCAGCATATTGGACACATCGAATTCCCGAGCCCTGTCGGAGGGACCGTCGAGGAATTGCTGCAGTTCACCGCTCGTTTCTATCATTTTCTGAGCATCAAAAGAGATGCCTTTTAACGAGCTGTCCACCATATTCACAATATACGCAGCCGTGAGCCGGTTCGCCTGAATAGCATTTCGAACATTAATTTCATTGATGATGGAAATAAAAATAAATATCAGCACACTGACAGTAACAAACAGAATGGGGAGGTATGACAGCAGCATCCGCTTAATGTAGTTGTTGTTGATATTCATATTCCCCACCCTTTTATAGTAAACATTCAGGCAACCCCCTCTTCATTAGAAGGGATTGCCGTGCATCCTGCTTATTTCTTTTTCATTTCCTTGTAGGCGGCTCTGCGTTCGTCCATCACAGCCTGCCCGCCCAGCTTCAAATATTCCTCGACTTTCGAGTCAAACAGCTTACTGAATTCTTCCGGCTTGGCCAGAATGCTCTTCACTACAGCCTCCTGCGATTTGTCTCCCAGCGTTTTGCTGTACTTGATCTCGGAATCGATCGGCCGCTCGAAGCGCGGATTCGTGTATCCGTCATTAAGAGCATTGATCATCGTTTGCTTGGCAAGCTCTTTGTAGCTCGGGAACTGAAGGGCGCCTGCCTCGATATTTTTATCCTTGGAACCAAAATCTCTTCCGTTGCTGATAATCGCAATATCGGTGTTGTTATAGTACGTTTTCTTCGCCTCATCGGTCGTAATGGCCTTCGGGAAGCCGTTCTCCAGCGTATAATGCTGGCCCTCGATACCGTTCTGCAGTGTAAACAGCACGTCCGGCTTCGACATCCAGTCCAAATACTTGATTGCCTCCACCGCATGCTTGCTCGACTTCGGAATCATGATATGCATACCGATCGGGTCGTAAATTACTTTCGGATGCTTGCCCTCCTCATTCGTAAATGGATCCATAGCCACATACTCGGCACCAGGAACATTCTTTTTAAGCGTATCGAATACGTTCCCTGGCCCCATCAGGTTTTGGTGAGCCGCCAGCGCCGTGAAGGCGCCGACATAACCGTTCGCCACGTCCCTCTCGAAGCTTTTGCCGTCTTTGTCCAGAGCGAAATCCGGGTTGATCAAGCCCTCTTGATTCATCTTATTCAAGAACTGGACGCCGTCCTTGTAGCCCGGCTTCAGCAGCTCCGGCATCGCGTAAAAATCCTCCTCCGACAGCTTTTTAACGAATGAGCTGATCAAAACGCCGGGAGTCGTAATATTCGTGCCGTTCGAAGCGCTGAAATCGTAAGGAATGACTTTACCGCCAGTTTGCCCGGGGTCCTTCTCCTTAAACGCTTTCATAGTTTGGTAAAATTCCTCTGTGGTCTTCGGAACCGGCAATCCCAGCTTATCCAGCCAATCTTTTCGGATGTAGGAGGATTGAGTGAATTGAAGCGGTCTCTTCGCCGGGATCGTATACTGCTTGCCGCTAAAGATGCCGTAGTTGAGAACCTCCTGACCCAGGAACTTCTTCAGATTCGGCCCGTTCTCGTCGATCAGCTTGCCGAGCTCGGTCAAGCCGCCGCCTTTGACATAATTGTAAATCGTGTTCATGTCATAAGTAAACACAAGATCGGGTGCATCGCCGGTGGACATCAGCACGTTAAGCTTATCTACCTCCTGATTGCGCGGAACCGGAATGAACTGCAGCTTGATATTGTTCGGATCGCCGAAGTTTTTCTGAATCCACTGCGTCCAGAAGTTGTTGTCGACCGGTCCGGCGCCTGCGGGCGCGTTGCCGCGATCGAATATCTCCACCTTCAAGGTGACAGGCTCCTTGCCTGCACCGTTGGATTGACCCTGTACAGAATCTTTGGCCGGACCGGAGCATGCCGACAGCATACTGGTCAGCATTAGTGCCGCCGTTGAAACTCCTAACCACTTTCTTTGCTTTGCCTTCATGTTCAGAACTCCCCTTCACCTATGTTTTCGACTTTCAAATTATCTTCACCTCTAAGGAACAGAGGAATTGCTAATTCCAAATGAATCCAAATCCGCAGGAACGGATCAGCCTTTGACCGCTCCGATCATGATACCGGAAACAAAATACCGTTGAAGCCATGGGTACACGATTAAGATCGGCGTGGTAGCGAACATGATGCTGGCCGCCTTGATTCCTTCCGGGACGACATCGATTTGAACCGCGCCCTCCTGAGCCGTTAAGTCCGTTACCATACTGTTCATCACGACCTGATACAGCTTCAGCTGAATCGGATACAAATTCGCGTTCGTAATGTAGAAGAGCGCGTCCATGAAGCCGTTCCATCTGGAGACCGCATAGAACAGACTGAGCGTCGCCAGCACCGGCAGCGAAAGCGGCAGAACAATACGCAGTAACGTGCCGATATGAGAGCTGCCGTCCAGATACGCCGATTCTTCCAGGCTCGCCGGGATCGACGAGAAGAAGGTCCGCAAAATAATCAAGTTAAACGCACTGATCATTCCCGGTACGATGAGCGCTAACAAATTGTCCAGCAGACCGAGCTGCTTCACCAGCAAATATTCGGGAATCAAGCCGCCGCTGAAGAACATCGTAAAGACGATCAAGATCATGAAGACCGATCTTCCCTTCAATCGCTCCTTCGTCAATGGATACGCCGCACAGATGCTCATCGCCATACTAATTGTTGTATATGCAACCGTCAGGATGATGGTCAGCCCCATCGACCACAGCATTCTTGAATCCTGAAACACGATCTCATAAGCATGAAAATCGATTTCCCGCGGAAAAATCGTGACCAGATTGGACAAGACGGCATGCTTGGAGCTTAATGAAATCGAGATAATATGCAGGAACGGCAGGAGACACAGGAGCATGGCTGCTCCTACGATCAGCATAATGACGACGTCTGTGATCCGTATCCTTGGCGCTCTCCGCTGCAATCCAGTTGTCATATCGTTCCCTCCTACCATATTCCTTGCTCCCCGAAGCGTTTGGCGATCGTGTTGGCCAGTATGACGAAAACAAGTCCAACCAATGCCTGGAACAAGCCCATCGCCGTCGCCAGCGAGAATTGTGCCGATTGGAGTCCCGCCTTGTATACGAAGGTGCTGATCACTTCCGCATAATCCATAACCAGCGGGTTGCCCATCACATACGGCCGTTCAAAGCCGATCGTCATAATATGGCCAAGCTGCATAATGAGCATCACGACAATCGTCGAGCGGATACCTGGAAGCGTAATATGCCATATTTTCTTCATTCTTCCGGCGCCGTCAACTTCCGCTGCCTCATACAGCTCCTTGTTGATTCCTGTTAGCGCTGCTAAATAAATGATAGTCCCCCAGCCGGCGCTGTGCCATATTCCTGTTGCCAGGTACACGAGCACCCAGTTGTTTTTTTCCGTTAAGAATGGAATGGGCTGCAAGCCGAGACTCGTGACCAGGTTATTGACGAGACCTCCGTTGGTAGAAAACATCTGATACACGAGACCGCCGATAATGATCCACGAAATAAAATGGGGCAGGTACAAAATGGTCTGCGCCATTTTTTTAAACCAAATGACCCTGAGCTCATTAAGCAGAAGCGCAAGGACAATAGGTGCGGGGAACGAAAAGAATAAATCCAGGAAATTGAGGATCAGCGTATTCCGTACAACCTGATAAAACTGGCTCATCGCAAACAGCTGCCGGAAGTTTTCGAAGCCGACCCACTCGCTGCCGGTTACTCCTTGGAAAATACTATAATCCTGAAAAGCAATGGCCGCTCCATACATCGGAACGTACTTGAAGACAATAAAATACAAAATAGGAAGAACAAGCAGTAAGTACAGCTGGTAATCCCGCAAAAACCCCGTTGCCTGCCGGCGCCTGACGGCTGTCTGCAATATTTGCGGCTTGCTTTGTGTAGAACTTTGGTCCATGTGCATCCCTTCTTCCTGTGACGTACTTGTTGCTATATCATGATCATGCAAAACTATAGCATCTACAGCCCTATTGGTTCCGGCTCGGGCCGATATCCCAAACTATACGCGGCCTGCTGTTTACAGCACAATAGACTTATTTCAGGGTATTATCCGAATTCCGAAACCCTTGGTACGCTTGGATTTATTGACTTGCTTCATGGGGGAAGCCGTTGTTATGGATAGTCTTTCTTTGGTACAATTTTGACTTTCTTGGACATTATTGCAGCTTGTGCTGTATTTGAAGCTGTTCATCCTTTCCTTGTTAGAAAACAGTTCATTAACAGATAAAGGTCAACCGCTTTTTAGCTCAACACCAAGAGCCCTAGCCAGAGATGGTCTCCGTCTAAAGCTTTTATCACAAGATGATATATCCATAAATAGAAGTGGAAAAAGAGTTGTAAAAAAGAGGCCTTCCAATGGAAAGCCTCTTCCTGTATTTGATGTATTCCTCTAACCTACTCGATAAAATGAACGGTATGTAAAAACCGTTTCAGCATCGTTAACCCCTCTTATTTGGCCTTTACTTCAAAATGCTGGGCTGGCTGATTTCCAAACTGTATAGATTGAAATACACCGTTCGTGTACTCGGCGACAACTTTGTTCCAGAATGCCCTTGCTGCCGTATTATGTTCGATTTGGGATACGATCCATCGTCCCGGAAACCGGTCGAAGGTCTTGAATGCCGCGGATCGGCCTATCCCCAGCTTCTGATATTTGCGAAGGACGAAGAACTCCGCCATCAGCCAGGTGACGGATTGATCGGGAGCCCGCTCCCACTCTCTGACCAGCACCAACCCCGCCAATTTTCCCGACTCACGAATGAAAAACGGATGCCGGCTCGAATCCGTCCAATAGTGGTCCAGCATCCGATATTCGAATTGTCCGTATGGATTTAACTCCAGGCTATCCAGATGAACGCTTAATTCATATAAATAAAATTCCAGCAGATTGCGCAGAATCCCCTTTTCCTCATAAGCGACTCGCTGCAGCTCTACCTCCATCTCCCCACCTCGGCCATCCGTTAATTGAAATGCTGAATGACTTGCTCCAGGCTCATTTCACTCATGGAAGATATCCGTAAATCATACTTCTCGAACGTAAGAAATTGCGTCAGCTCATTAGGTACGATAACGCACTTCATGCCCGCCCTTGTCGCCGCCTTGGCGCCATTAGAGGAATCCTCGAAGGCAACCGATTCATTAGCGGCCACCTCAAGAAGCTCCAGCGTTCTCAAATAAAGAGTAGGATCCGGCTTCACCTTCTCCACCTGATCCCCTGTTGAAATAGCTTCAAAGTACTCGCCGATCTGCAGCTTGTTCAAGAAAAACTCGATCCACTCCCGCTTTGAACTAGAAGCAAGCCCTATTTTCAATCCTAATGATTTCGCTTCATTCAAATAATCCTGAACTCCATCCCTCATAGGAACCGCTTTCATTTTCTGTTTATGCAGCTCTTTTGCCTGCCGCTTAATGTCATCCCGGCATACCTCCAGGTTCACCACCTTCTCATCGATATATTGGTTCAGCGCCGAATCGTCCGTCCCTACACAATTTACGAACAGCTCCCAATGAAAATCGATTTGGTACGCCTCGAAAACTTCTTTATACGATTCGTACCAAACGGTCTCCGTATCAATGATCAACCCGTCAAAATCAAATACGACCGCCTTTATCATGCTGAGTCCCCTCCTATGGTTTGGCTTGCGGCAATACGTCGTCTTCAATGGCGCCCGCTCTGATGTACATAATGATTTTACGGGATTCGGCTTCCACTCTGTTGGCCCCTTCAGCACTAAGCCACCAGTTGTCCCGTTTGGTCGTTTGGTCGTCTACTGGACATAGGGTATATTGGACCCACCGGGGCATGTAAGTTTTCAGAGTCAGATGGGCTCTTCTCACATGATATGCTGAAGTAACGACCAATAGCCTGCGGACATTCTGAAGCATTAGGCCTCTATCAAGGACGAGCAGGGAGGCGAGAACATTTTCTTTCGTGTGCCTGGATTCCGTCTCCGTCAAAATATGCTCAGGAGGAACCCCAAGCTCAATAGCTCTCTCCCTCATAAGCATTGCCTCGCATTGATTGGATTGCGCCGGCCATACGGTTCCCCCCGACAGGAGAAGCTTCGGAGCCCTGCCTTGACGATACAGCTCAACTGCCGCAGGCAGCCTGTACCGCAAGCTTTTGTTGCTGCCAAATACAAAGATGCAGTCGCCGTGACTTCCATCGTCTGCAATGCCCTCGAACAATAGTGTCGTCATCTGCTGTCTCGTCAGACGATCAGGATCCAATTCTGAAATACGAATCGTAATCACCTCCGCTTCTCCATGTAAGCATCCAACTTACTTCCATTTTATCACAAAATAATAGGAACGACCGGACATAACCAATTTTCGGATTGCAAACATATGTTCTTTGTTATATAGTTTGATTATGGGTAATACTGGGAGGTGGTGCTGTTTCGCCGACAAGGAAACCACGTCACGGAAGCATCATGAATTCCAACCATTCAACCAAAGGAGCTGACATTGATAATGACAGTTAGATTGCTGCCTTATTTTGTGATGAACGGTAACGCCAAGGAAGCTATTGCATTTTATGAAAAAGCTTTGAACGCCCAGCTGCTCCACAGCCTTACGTTCGCCGATATGCCCGCTAATCCGGAGTTCCCGCTGCCTGACGCGGCCAAAGGACTGATCGCCTATTCCTTGCTGAAGGTCGGCGAGACGGACCTTATGCTCTCTGATACGTTCCCTGGTCAGCCCCACCAAAGCGGCAATCAGGTTACCGTTTGCATTTCCACCAAGGATGCGAGCGAAGCGAAGCAAATGTTCGAAGCTTTGTCGGAAGGCGGACAAGTTCATATGCCGCTGCAGGAAACCCATTTCAGCCCTGCTTACGGCAACCTGACCGATAAATTCGGCGTCTCGTTCCAGGTTTTCACTGAAGGCGAGCATTAAGAAGTACACCGTCAAACGTTTATCGGGCAAACCTTTCATTTGGAAGGGACCTTCTAAGCCTTTGCTTGCTATATGCAGCAGAGGCTTTTTTTAACATGATGACTTTAGTGGCTCCTTGCAAAGTAATTGAACTAGCCTCGAAATCAATGCGCCGCTTTGCGGGGGTGTACTAATTACTCCCTTCAATGAGGTGCATCCATTTGAAAATAAACCGTTGAATCTTTCATAGAGCAAGTGTACGTTTTTTTCCAATCCAAATTTGTACAGCCGTTAGCTGCCTTCCATTTCACCAAAAATCAATCACTTCAGTATATTCACCTTGTTAATGAAAGATTGGGAATCCTCCAAATCTCCATGAATGAATGGGATAGTGTAAGCCTAAATACTATACCCACGATACCCTTGGATACATCCGGCTGCGGTGCCTTCTGTTTATTCATCTCAGGTTAGGTCCCGCTCCCATTCCTGATCAAGGCTTCTACGATCTTATCACGGGTTTCGCTTAACCGTTCACCTGCGTTATGGGGGGATAAGGGCTCGCTCCAGCTGAATCCATCATCCTTATACCTCGGGATCAAGTGCATATGATAATGCCTCAGGTCGTTGAATATGCCGCCATTCTGGCATATCGAGATCCCATCAGGATGAAATACTCGCTTGATTATCGAGGATAGCTTCATGGAGGCCTCCATAATGCGGTGTGCTGTTTCCATGTCCATTTCATCGACATCCAGCACATGCCGTTTCGGAAGAATGAGCAGATGGCCCTCGTTAAACGGAGCGATATCCAGAACGCAGCTTAGATACTCATTCTCATAAACGATCTTCACGTCCGGCTCCGTCCCATTGGCAATTCGGCAGCCCAAGCAGTCCACTATCCCCGCCCCTCTCCGGGTCCGACTCGTTTGGCCATGAAGATATCCGGCTTGCCGAATCCGTTCGCATCCGGCAGGACACCGACCACTTCAAACCCCAGTTTCATGTAAAATCCAAAAGGATGTCTGTTCCGATCCGTCAGCTGCATCACCTTGCCCAGCACATCCGGATAAAGCTCTTGTCCGTATAAACTCGTGCCGTTCGACTCATCGTCTGTTCCCAAGTAAATCGTGATACCTCCTCTAGCTTGGACGCATGCCTCAAAATCAGTCACTAACGTCCTTCCGATCCCGCGTTCCCGATAGCTCTCTGCTACCACCAACGGATGCAGCTCCCACACATGGCCGCCGTAGCTGCTCTGACCGCCGATCCAGCCTACGACAGTGCCGTCTTCATCAACCGCCACTCGGCTGATCCTGTCCTCCTCCAAGCTCTCCTCTACTTCTAGCAAGGCTTCCTCCATGGTTGCCCAGGCTTCTGTGAAGTTTACCATCAAGAGGGCAGCGGCCCCCTGTATTCGTGCCATGTCTTCTCTGCGTAAGTCCACGATTTGCATTAGCTATTCCCTCCACATCTTATGTTATAGGGTTCTTTCACTTAAAATCAGCCGTTGCGTTTACTAAGCACACTCTTATTTTCATTATTTTACCACACCCATCCATGTCCCGGTGTGAAAAAACAACTACGATTATACTCTCCTCAAAGAAACTTCCGAGCTGCTCGGTATAGTGTCTGATAAAAGTCTATTGACAACAACTGGTACTCGAAGTTATCATGAAGAAAAATGAATGAATCATTCATTCACTAATGGAGGCGTTGTAATGATGAACAAAATAATGAATAATAATCAATGGACAGCACAAGGCAAATATATTGTGATCACCGGAGCTACCAGCGGAATCGGATTGGCGGCAGCCAAGGAGCTGGCCGCTCGCGGCGCTAACTTGGGCATTGTGGCTCGTAATCAAGCCAAGGCGAATGAGGTGGCAGCCCAGCTCCGTGCTATCGCCAAGGATAATACGGTAGATGTTTTCCTTGCAGATATGGCTTCTCAAGCATCCATACGCCAGGCGGCGAACGAGATTTTGAGCCGGTGGTCCAGGCTGGATATGTTGATCAACAATGCCGGGGCTATGTACGAGACGCGCCAGCTTACAGTGGACGGTTTGGAAATGACTTGGGCGGTTAATCATCTGGCCCCTTTTCTGTTAACCGGCCTGCTGCTTGACCGTTTGAAGCAAAGCGGGAATGCCCGTATCATTACAACCGCCTCCCACGGGCACAAGATGGCTAGGCGTGGAATCCGTTTCGAGGATATTAGCGCAAAACAATTGTTCACCTTCCCGCTCAATCTGTTAGGCGGAGCTACCCTCCGCTATGCCGAGACGAAGCTGGCGAATATATTATTTACCGCTGCATTAGCCCGACGCTTGGAAGGAACGGGGGTCTCCTCATACTGTTTCGATCCCGGCCTAGTGGCCACCAATTTCAACCAAAATAACGGGGCGGTAGTTCGCCTGTCGATGAGCGAGATGAAATTATTTTCCCGTACTCCCGAGAAGGGTGCTGAGACGTTGGTCTGGCTGGCCGACTCCAACGACGTTACGGGGCAAAGCGGGCTCTACTACGCAGATATGCAGCAAAAGACACCGGTAGCATCAGGTCTTAACAGAGCTGCAGCCGAGAAATTGTGGAGCATCAGTGAAGAACAAACATCCTATTCATGGGAGCGTGTATGACTGTGTTACCAACAGGCGAAACCAAAGCAGAACCTATTCCAGACGAACGAAAGGAACAAATCAAAAGAGCCGCACTCAAAGTATTCGCAGAACGGGGCATCTCGGGTACAAAGATGAGTATGATCGCCGCCGAAGCCGGCGTAAGCCAAGGGCTTTCTTATCGGTATTTTGAATCCAAAGAGGAAATTTTTACCTTACTTGTACAGGAAGCGATGGAGGCGGCCCAATCCGCTATTCACAGCCTGCACCAGCTGCCCGGCACTCCCTTGGAGCAAATCCGGACATTGACGGCTCAAATGCTGGAGGACAATCATAAATACAGCTTTCTTCTGCTGCAGCATGCGCGGCAATCCGATGACGTACCCGGTAAGGTTAAAGAAATCCTAGGGCAGTATTCGCCTCAAGAAACGATCCAGCAGCTGGCTCCTATTTTGATAAAGGGACAGGAGTCCGGGGAATTTTGCGCAGGGGATCCTTCCGAGCTGTTAATGCTCTACTTCTCCGTTATCACGGGATTGATGCTTCAGGAAGCGCCGGAACAAGGCTGGTCTAGCCAGATCGATATTCTTATGAAGATTTTGACGAAATAGCTCTTCAGAGTAATCGGTTATTTTTCAAAATACAAATAAACGCTTCGTCATCCTGCACATCTTGAAACTCCGGCTGCGCCATAAACCTATAGATATATCTCGCCCTCAAGCCTTTGTTGCCTTTTACGTTCACTTCAGACAACTGCAGATGGCGCAGCGTTTCCTACTTATTTGGGCATTCATACGCTATCCCCTTCCGTCAGTGCGGCCGAACCGCAATCATTGCCGCCATAAATAGGAAGCCAGATCGAAAAAGCCGATCCCGCACCCTTCGTGCTTCTAACGTGAACCGTCCCGCCGTGCTCTTCAAGAATCCATTTGGCGATCGATAACCCTAATCCGCTGCCAGGCGTCATTCCTCTGGAGGAGTCCGCCCGGTAAAACCTGTCGAAAATATGAGCAATCTCCTCCTCACTCATGCCGATTCCTGTATCCTCTATCCTGAATCCTATTCTCTGGTCCTCTTTCTCAACAATCAGCTTGACTGCCCCTTGGGGCGTGAACTTAAAGGCGTTTTCGATAAAAAGAAGCAGCATCCGCTGCAAATAATCTCTATCTCCAACGATACGAATCCCCTGCGTGAGCTCTGCCTTCTCTACAGCCCAATTGACATGCTTCGGAATGGACTCGACTTTGCTTAGGACGGTTTCAATAATTGACCGCAGCTCCCATACGTCCCTGCTCATTTGTAAACCGGAATCGGCTCTAGCTAGAGACAGCAAATCGTTGACGAGTCTCCCCATCCTCTCGGAAGCATCCGTAATATCCTGCAGTGCTTCCAAAGAGATTTCAATTTCCACAGGAGTATGAGGCCGCTTGCGGTTCGAGGCTCCCCATACGGTTTTCAAAAATTCGGCATTTCCTTGAATGGACGTCAACGGGGTTCTCAGCTCATGCGATGCGTCGGCTACAAATCTGCGCTGCATCATCGACGATTGATCCAGCTGGGCATATATGTTCTGAATGCGTTCAAGCATCTGATTCATGGTTTCGCTTAAAAGACCTATTTCATCTATTGGCCCCTGATATTGGATTCGCGTTCCAAAGTCGTCGCTATGCCGGATTTTCCTGGCCGCAGCCGCTAACGAATAGATCGGCTTAAGCGCCTTGCGTGAAAAGAGCCAGCCTATATAAGCGGCGAGGGTCACTACAATGATGGCTAAGAGGCCAAGAATCCAACGCAAATTCGCGAGGAACCTTTCCATTACGCCGACATTATAAGCGGCCTGCAGCACTCCGACGGTGCTTCCATTCCAAACTAATGGCTCGCTATAGATCAAAAAGGACGTATTATGGATCGGAACGACGGAATACTCCTCTTCTTGATTTCTCGTCAAAGCCTGTGAAGAATAGGGAAGCTCAGCATGGCTCAAATTGACTGTCTTGCTCTTGGTGCCGCTAAGGAAGTTGGTAATCTGAATGTACATTCCCGAGCTGACGGTATCCAGATCATCAAGCCCGATGACCAAATTCGAGCCTCGCGGGGAAATTTCCAGCTGGTAAGCAATATGTTGATGAATTTGTGCTGTCTGAGCCTTCAACGATTTTTTCAAGTCATTGTATATGGAAGCCTCCAAAAAAATGTAGAGAGCAGCACTAAAAAATAATAAAACGCAGGTCAAAATGCCCGAATAAAGCAGGGTTAATCTCATACGGATCGTCAAGGTACATCACTTCCATCCAGGTAGTCGATATACCTTAATTATCCATACGCAGATTAACATGAAGTTAAAATAACCTAAATCTTCAGGAGCCGTCAGCGAAGCTGAGCCCCTTCTCTGCCAAGGCGCGGCGAAGCAGCTCCATCGCTTTGGGACCCATGCCGTGAAGTTGAAGAACCTCGGATTCCTTCAGCTTGGCGAACTGTTCCAGACGTACATAACCGGCACCTGTAAGAGCTCTTACAGCCGGCTTCGCCAACCCCGCAGGAAGGTCAGATTCCGGCACCGCGCGCTGCACTTCCTTGCTATCGTTTCTCTTTTTGGTCATGAAATTTTCACCTTTCATTCGTTAAAATGCATTCCTTAAGACTATGGCAAGAACTTTGTCGCGTAATGGATTCTTCTGTAATCCTGCTGAAAACCAAACATGCTGTACAGCGACCTGGCCGCTGCGTTAGCAGTATCAACAGACAATCGAACATCCTCCGCCCCTTGGACAGTTAATCTTTGAAGAATTTGGGATAGCATCGCCTTACCGATACCCCGCTTTTGATGCTCGTGCCGTACCGCAATGGTAGGTATTCGCCCTTGGGTCCCTCTGAGAGTAGCTGAGACGAAGCCCAAGGGCTCTCCTGACAGAGTAGTACACAACAGATACAGTTCCGGTGAAAATCCTGTCCCCTCGAACTCATGGACAACGCTTGCCGTACTTTTATTACCTCCAAACGCATCGTTATAAATTTCAGCCCAGGCTTGGGCATCTGCAAGGGTCGGGGCACGGAACAGCCATTCCTTTGACGGAGCTCTGTGCCTCAAATCCTCAACGGCCTTCCAACGAAGAACCTCCAAGCTTTGCTGCTCCTGCATGCGGAACCGAATGCCCAGTGCAGTTTCACCAGGAATACGTGTTATGGCGCGATGAATGAAATGAATCGGAGTCGACTCTTCTAATGCAATCTTTTCAAGTTTCGAGAAAATAAAGTCAAATATAGCAGTGCCAATACCCTGTCTGCGCCAATCAGGGTCAACCGTTCCGTAGCAATAAACCGCCGTATGAGAGTTCCTTTTGACGAAACACAAGGAAAAATACGCAGCCATGTCTGCACCAGCCTCAACGACAAAAGTATGCTCGCGAATGCGTTCGCCCGGTTCATCCAGATCACGCTCAAACTCTTCTGCTGTTACTCCGTACATGAAATGATACGGTTCGCGGCTGATCAAGGATACGATAGCATGGGTATCGGACGGCGTATGTAACCGAAAAGATATTTTTTCTCTCGGCGTCTTCATATCACTTACCTCCATATTTGGTATTTCTCCGTCAGCTTTGTCCATATAATTCATATAATTCAAGACTCCCCCAGCGTAATCCGCGTCTAACACGTTAGGTCTTTTTTTAAATAATAATGAGTGTGTCCTCCCGCGTTAGGAATCGTTTAAATATCAAAACCGAGCTTTTGATAAAATCCCAACGCCTGAAAGCTTAATGTATCCAGCTTGATGAAATCGCACTGCTGCTCTTGGGCCATGCGTTCAGCTTGGTCGAGCAGCTGTTTACCATAACCCGATCTACGGTATGCTTCCTCTACAAACACATAGTGGACCTCCAGCCAGTTCCAGCATACTTCCCCTACTAGTCCTCCCAAAATATGACCCTCGCCATCTTTCAGAAACAGGTTTACCTCTTGATATCGGTTCCTTAGCTCAGCAGGAAAATGACGCCAGTTAAACTCGATCAGCTTATTTCTTACCCAGGCTTTGCCTTCGCTGTCGATTTCTTGTGATAGGTACAATTCCACCGAGATCCCCCCTTTTCGTTGCATTTCCAAACCCTTTACCATACAAAAATACAATTTTTTTCTGGAAAGTGGATGATAAAAATCATCTATATACAAACATTCCACCGCTAGTCGTACATTCCCCACAAAGTGGGCTTGGCTTGAAATCTAATTAAAGGTACCTTCCGGGGAACCTCTATTTGCAAACCCTAAAATGTTTAAAAAACGGCTGCCGAAGCAACCGTTCTCTTTGCAAATTGTTAAATTAACGAGTTATAATTTCCGCACGTTTGTCCGTATGGGCTTCATTATGCTTCTCAAGCCTTTGCATCAGTTCCATTGCTTGCTCCGGCCAGTTGGCACGGAATTCATCCCATCCGTGAAGCACAACGCGGCAAGGCAGACGTTTGTTATTACCAAGCGTATCCGATACAGCATCCCAATCGGCTATTGCTTCCTTAGAACCGACCTTGCGCTTGAGCAGAACAAACAGATCCTCTTCCTTCTTCACTCTATCCAAAGGAACAAAAATCCGGTGATCATCATTAACATCAAAATAGTTGCCATCCGGATCGTAGAACTGAAAGTTGATCCCGCAATCGTCACGGTGCCGCAATTTCGTTACCTGTACGCCATGGGCTCTCAAATGCTCATATAACCCTTCGATGTTCTTGATGCTAAAACACCATGCCGCTTCCGGTTCCCCGCCTTCTTGCTTATAAAAGTTGACTGTCGATTCCAGATCGGTATGCACCAGGAATAAGCCCATTCCGGGCATCGATAGCATTGCATGGCTTCCGGGTTCAAGAATACTGGATTTCATTCCCAGCATCCTATCGTACCAATCAGCAGCTTTAACTACATCCCTGGTTGGAATATAGACACACGCGAGCCCCTTCCATTCAAATGCTGTTCTTTGAGATGGGTCCTCTGTCTTCATCTGTACGCTCATCATAAGCCTCCTGATATTTTATTGATTCAGGGCAATATGCCTGATCACAATAGGATGCCATCACAAGGTGCTAATCTGACATGAGCCCAAACTTTTTTTCGGCTAAACCAAATGGAATTTATTACCTAGGGAATAACGATTTAAATCTTCACCCGTTCTCACTTATCCGGACGGTACAGTCATTTCGGCAAGATGCCAGCAAACACCGGCCGGATCGATTAGATGGATCTCCCGCTTCCCCCATGGGTATAAGGTCGGTTCCTTAACCTTAATAGGGAATCTTTCGGCAAGCTCCGCTTCCTGTATATGCGTCCACCAGCCGTCAAGATCATCGACGAGTAATTCAACCATGAAATTATCCTGCAGCTCTTGATTGTGGATATTTTGCAGGTAGAAGTCCTGACCTTCCGTTCGAAAAATACTCAAGCCATTATCCGAATATACCTTCTCAAAGCTCAGTGCTTCGAAAAATCGTTGGGCCAGTGCATAATCCTTTCCGGAAGGAATAAACGGACGAAGCTGAAATGCTTTCATATTTGTCCCTCCTTATCCCCTTAGCAAGGTAAATAGTCGAACAATGCGTCCAAGGAACGGATCTCCCGCTGTACTGGCACAACCGGAGATTCATTTTTTCTATTAAGCCATATGCCGTAAATCCCGAGCTTCTCGCAAGGAACAATATCCGTACGAACATCATCGCCTACATAGGTCGCCTTCATAACATCTTCCCCTGCACACTGACAAGCGTATGTGAATATTGCCGCATCCGGCTTCGATACCCCGATGTCTCCCGAGGCGACCACAACATCAAAGTAATCCTTCAACCCCATTCGCTCCAGCTTCATCCTTTGTTGACAGGAATCCCCGTTCGTAATGACACCCAATCTGTAACCAGAGAGCTTTTGGAGGCAGGGGAGTACGTCATCATAAGGCTTCCAGTGCTGTTCAAAATGATAAATATAGGTATCGAAGAAAGCTGACGCTTCCTTATCGCTGATTTCCCCTTTTACAAGCTCCTTCATTCTTTCCGCCTGCTGCTGCCCAAAGGTCAGCTCTCCCTTTAAATAACGCGAATAATGCTTTACCGCTACGCGGCACCATTCCTCATAAAATGATTCACAAGGCACGTCTTGGAGCTTGAGCCTCTCTCCGAATTGCTGATGGAAGCCTCGAACTCCCATGAATTCCGCAGCTTTGAAATCTAATAAGGTTCCGTCCAAATCAAAAAAGATCAACCGCACTCACCTCCTAAGACAATATAGTGATGAGGTTTACTGCTCCCCGGTGTTTCTCGAATAGACTAAAAATCCGCTTCTCTTTTCCCAACCTGCCGCCTTCCAAAAGCGATTGCCGATCTCATTATCCTCGATAACGAAAATATGACATTTATCGATCCCTAGCTCCCTCAGCTTGGTTAAGCTTGTTTCTACCAAGCGATGGCCGATTCTTTGCTGGCGATACTCCGGGTTTACCGCAACGTGATAAATAAAGCCCCGCCTTCCGTCATGCCCGCACAATATCGTCCCCACTACCGTCTCCTTATCGACACATACGTAGCTAAGCCCCTGGTTCCGGTGCAAATAAGCCGCAATACTATCCTTCGAATCCGCCTCGCTTAAAGCCAGCCCGTCGATCCGCTGCCATAATTCGATCATTTGCTCATAATCCTGCAGCTTCATTTCTCTGATTGTAGTCATAAGATGTACCTTCATTCGTTTGTTAGTTTATCTCCAAGCATATCGCTGGAATGGTTAGCTTCATTATAGGTTTCGTCGGGTTGGAACCGCAAGCTAAGTAAATTGCCATCGGCCGGCTTCCAGCATGGCCCTAGCGTTCGGAATCTCCTTGGGATTCAAGACTCCCCTCCTTCAATCCGTCTTCGATTCGATGAGAGGCGCATAATCTGATTATCTTTCCGCTCCCCGTCGAACCATTCGCGTCCGTAGAGCACCTTCACTTTTTCAAAGCCGCATTTCTCATAGCTTCTAATGGCCCTGGTATTCCAGGTTTGAGGGTCGATATAGATCTCGTCTGCTCCCTTTACATCGAACAAATAGGAAGTAACCAATCGCAGAGCTGCTGTCCCGATCCCTTGATTCCAATGCATGCTTTCTCCGATAAACAGATCTATCCCGAAGGTCCGACTATCCTCCTGAGCACCATAAGCCTTGATTTCTTCCTGCTGCAGAGGGTAAAACTGAATATATCCAATTGATGTCGATTCCATCTCGATCATACATGGGGTTACATAGTGCTCGCCCTTTGCCCGCGGGCCATACTTATCCTTAATCTGTTCCAGTGTGTACCGGGCACTGGGCCCCTCAATGAAACGAAGCACTTGCTCGTCGTTAAGCCATCTCAAAAGACTTGCATAATCTTCATCGGCATCCTTCATCAAACGAATCAAGACTCGGCTATCCTTAATAAGCAACATAGCACCTCGTTCCGTATTTTATAAATCTGCATAGTGGGAGATTCTGAAGCTCATTGCAAGTATAATAGAAGATGTATTATGAATGGATTAGGGGGTATCAGAATGAAGGATATAGTAACTAAGGAGTTGGACACCGCTTTAAGCCATTGGAATGCCATGTCCCGATCGGATCAGGAAGAGGCGGAAGAGATGGCGAATGCATTTGAAGCAGCCTTCTATCGTTTCATCGACGCGCTGCGTGAATGGGTCTATGCACTAAACCCTCGTCCGCAAACTTTGGATGAATTGTTGGAGATGCCCTTTATCCGGGACATCACGGATCGCCTGCCTGCTCCGCTTTACTTGAACTTCGAAACGGAGGCCGAGCTGATTATGGAGAATAGGAGCAGAATCGACGACGAGAAATATGATTAAAGGCCGGACATCAGAAGAAAACCAATGGTCTGTCTCAGGCTAAATCAGCCGATTTACTCCTCGCCGTAGCCATTAAAAAGCTCATCGATCATCCGGTCCTTGTTATTGAGAAACTGCTTCATGATAATAAAGTGATCGGTCTCTTCCAACCGCCGCTCCTCAATTCCCTCCGGCGTCAAATAATAAATAATGGAGTCGGGGTACGCCATTAATATTGGAGAATGCGTGGAGATAATGAACTGGGAGCTCTGCCCGACCAGCTCATGAATACGCGATAGCATCGCCATCTGCCGGAACGGGGACAGGGCTGCTTCTGGCTCGTCCAGAATGTACAAGCCTTGTCCTCCAAATCGATGCAGGAATGCGGCGAAGAAGGATTCTCCGTGGGACTGCTCATGCAGCGACTTCCCACCATAGGAGTTTTTGATCGGCGGCCCGAAAGAGAATTCGTTATCCAGCTCCTCGATATGAGTAGCCAGGTTATAATAGCTCTCGGCACGGAAAAAGAATCCGTCCCGCGGCTTACGTCCCCCGCTGACTATCCGAATATGCTCGTGCAAATTCGAATGGGTGGCTTGCGTTGAAAATGTAAAATTTTTCGTGCCGCCCTCCGGATTGAAGCCCCAGGCAACGGCAATGGATTCCATTAATGTCGATTTGCCCATTCCGTTCTCGCCGATAATGTAGGTCACTTTGGGATGAAAAGATAACGTATGCAATCGTTGAATAGAGCCTAGATGAAATGGATAATGATCAAAGGAAGGAACACTTTCCCTTATCAACTCTATCCGTCTCAAATAAGGTTCTCGGGTTATTGGTTTCATTCGCCGCATCATCTCCGCTGCAATTCTGGTAATGCCATATAGGTCAGGCTATAGAGGCCGCTTCGTTAACGGTGACAGGGACCCAGATTTCCACTATCGATTCTTCGTTGAAAGGTCCCAGGAACCTCTCATCATAGACTTCCATATGATACCCTGCCCGAACGCTCCACTTGGGGGACAACCAATCCCTATATATGCGGTCGATAAAGGTCCGAATAAAACCTAATGTTCCTCTGTATGTAAAAACGGCATAGCTTCCCGCTTCCGCAACAAATGTAATCATTCCCTCAGGTATAACCAAGCTCTCCGTCATGACTTTGGCTCCCGCTACGAACTCAAAACCGTCTTCCCTTGTTGAACCTGATGGTACCAGTTCCACACCGAAGGTTCGTCCAGGGATCACCTGATCAACCTCGTTAGCCCGCTCCGCCCATTGACCGTACAATTGCGGAATCGCGTTATCGTAGGGAAGCACACGCTGCTGGAAACCAACGATCACCAATCGTTCTTTCTTAACCAAAACAGGTTCCATCGCTCAATCGCTCCCACATGAAAGATTCGCTTAAAATCCCTATTATTTGTAAGTTATCCCTATTTTACCAAACATAAGTTCTTATTACAAGTAAAATCCTCTGTTATGAAAAAGGCTGCGAGCCCTATTTATCTTCTAATGATCCGATACAGGCCGCAAAAGGGAATGATGCAGCTGTAGAAATTTTCCTAAATAGCTTGTCAGACGGCACGGCTTCATGATAGTATACTATTTGTACTAAGAACACTGGTTTGCAACGCGGAGCCGTGGTGTAGAGGCCTAACATGCCTGCCTGTCACGCAGGAGACCGCGGGTTCGAATCCCGTCGGCTCCGCCATTTATCACATCCGATTTCAATTGGTACATAAGCAATCGAAAGCATAGAGCGGCCTAGCTGCTCTTTTTTTGCATTCCAGGTCAGCATTACCAGGAGAGTGTGATCTATATGCTTCGACGCGGACGGTTCGCCCCTACCCCCTCTGGACAGCTTCATATCGGAAATGCTTTCACGGCGCTGTGTTCATGGCTGCAAATCCGCCAAGCCGGCGGACAATTCCTGCTGCGGATTGAGGATATCGACAAGCTAAGATCCCGCCCCGCCTTGGCGGAGCAGATGCAGGAGGATCTGCAATGGCTCGGCCTTGATTGGGACGAAGGACCTGGCATCGGCGGTCCCTTCGGCCCCTATGAACAGAGCCGCCGCGAGCTGCTCTATGACAAGGCTCTGGATCGGCTGAAAGCGGATGGGCTTACTTATCCGTGCTATTGCAGCCGCGCGGACCTGGCCCGAATTGCCAGCGCGCCGCATGGCCTCTCTTCAGAAGGGGAGGCATACCCTGGCCTATGCCGCCATTTAACGGACGAGGAGCGACGCGCGAAGGAGGCGGTTAAAACCCCTTCACTTCGGTTTAGGATGCCTGATGACCCGATCAGCTTCGTGGATGGCATCACAGGTACGCAAACGTATGGAGCTGAAACGTTAAGGGATTTTGTCGTCAAGCGGGCCGACGGGATGTTCAGCTATCAGCTGGCCGTAACGGTGGATGATGCAGCGATGGGGATTACGGATGTGCTGCGGGGAAGCGATCTGCTCGACTCTACGCCGAGACAGCTTGCTTTGTACGGGGCGCTCGGCCGGAAGCCTCCGCGTTTCTCACATATTCCTCTGCTGGTCGATGCGGATGGCAACCGATTCTCCAAACGGGACAAAAGCCTGTCTCTCACAGCGCTGCGTGCCGAAGGGGTTGCACCGGAGCGATTAAGCGGGTTGATCGGCTATTTGGCAGGCTGGCTCGACCATCTGGAGCCCGTCCCGGCGCAAGCGCTAATCCCGCGTTTCCATACAAAGCGTTTGAACAAGCGGCTCATTCCGGTCAGCGGTGAACAGCTTCGTTGGCTTCGAAGCAGATAAGGGATCCTGACATAGCCTTACATATTGAACACAACTACAGACTTTCATTAAGCAAATCCGCTCATGAATATAAAAGGCTGTCAGCGATGCTGACAGCCTGCTTCTTCCATTGATGCAAAGGTTAATCCCTCAAATAGAGCAAAATCGATTTGATCTCATAAGGGCTGATCTCCAACGAGATCGTCCCCTCTTCCTGCACCCCGTCGACAGGACATTCCATCAAGTCCGTCTCCTGCCAGCCTGCAATACGGGCATCGCTTGTCAGCGTTACCTTGCCTCTCATCCCTGCGAATTCATGCATCCGCACGATGACGGCATTGCTATCCTCCGCCTTTTTCACCGCATCGATCATCACATGGTCCGCAGATAGTCCCAAGAGAGAAAATTGCGGCTTCTCCGGCTTGCCGCTAATCGCTTGCACCGGATTGTTCAACGCCCAAGCGGATGGCACGGTGCCGCCCTGCAGCCAATCGCCCTCATGCGGGTATAACGAATAGATGAATTCATGCTCTCCCTGATCCGCCTTAGGGTCCGGCACCATCGCCGACTTAATCAGCGACAGGCGAAGCACGTTATCCTTGATATCATAGCCGTATTTGCAATCGTTCAATAAGCTGACCCCATAGCTGCGCTCGGATAAATCCGCCCATTGATGCCCTACCGACTCGAATCTGGCATAATCCCAGCTTGTATTCCAATGTGTCGGCCGTTTTACATTACCGAATTGAATGTCATAGGTAGCCTCGGCAGCATGAATTTGGACGGGGAAAGCCGCTTTCAGCAGCTGGCGCTGCTCGTGCCAGTCAACCTTCGTTTCAAAATCAATCCGCCGATGCGCGGCATAGACGATCATCCTTTGGCAGATGCTGGAGCTTCGATACTTCCACTCCATCCGGACTACAGCGCGAACCGGTCCAGCCTCCTCCACTTCCACGAACGTCAGCTGCTCGACCTCACGCATTTTTTCCTGATAAAAAATATCGATGTCCCACGCCTCGTGGCGCCCCTTGGGCTTATCCTCGAATACTTGAAGCACGTTGGCGCGAGCGTCCTTCGCCAATACCTCGCGGTCTGCCGCGAGATCGTACAGCCTTGTCAGCTGCCCTTTCTCATTCCACTCGATTTCATAGAATGGTGTCTTAAGCCCGCTCTCCGTAACACAGAACGGACGAGGCTGGCTCGCATCACTGCTCGAGGCCACGGCGAATCTCACCGTTGTATACCCCATCGCCGGCATATCCGGCACGTAAACATGCCATTGCCCGCCGCTAAGCTGAGCCTGGAGCGCATTCCCTTCGGTATCCGTCCATATTCCTTGTTCCATTCCGGCCAGAGCTTCAATACGGACTACATCGCTGCGCTGCCAAGAAGCACTGTTAAATAAAGTGAAGTGCTTCTCTTCCGCCCCTTCATCCCCTGCAACAAGCCGTTCTCCCGCTTCCTGCCACGCCTGACGGGCAATGGCAAAGGCTTCGGCGTATTCCTCCCTGCTGTCCTGATACACTTCGCCGATCGAAGAGCCCGGGATGATATCGTGGAACTGATTGCGCAGGATGATTTTCCAGCCTTCGTACAGCTTCTGCTGCGGATAGAGGCTCCAGACGGACTGCAGGCCGCTTCCCAAAACGGACATCCATTCCGTCTCCCGGTACAACAGCTCCAGCTTGCGGTTTGCGCGTTTGTTGTAGGCCTGGCTCGTATAAGTGCCGCGGTGAAGCTCCAGATACAGCTCGCCATTCCACGTATGAACATAGCGGTCCGTGAGGGCTATCTCCTCCTTCAGCCGGTCAAAATATTCATCAGCCCGTCCCGTCTTGGCTTGCGGAAGCCCCGGCATGCTCTCCAGCCTGCGGCGCATCTCCAGCATTTCGCGGTTAACCCCGCCGCCTCCGTCTCCATAGCCGTAAGAGAGCAGCAGCTCCTGATTGATTTCCTTATCCCGGTAACCGTCCCAGATTCCTTGAATGGAAGCCGGAGTGATGCTGCCGTTATAAGTGTAGTAAAAGGCTCCCTCGCTCGTCCCCGGGTCCGGCGTCGTAATGAAATGGGTCAGCACTTCGCTGCCGTCGATGCCTCTCCAGACGAACGTATCATGAGGCATCCGGTTATATTGGTTCCAGCTGATTTTGGTCGTCATGAACATGTCGATACCGGATTTCCGCAGGATTTGCGGCAGCGCCCAGCTGTAGCCGAACACATCGGGCAGCCACAAGTAGCGGCATTCTACGCCGAACTCATCGCGGAAGAAACGTGTGCCGTACAAGAGCTGCCGCACAAGCGATTCCCCCGAAGCCAGATTGCAGTCCGCTTCAAGCCACATCGCCCCTCCGGCTTCCCAACGCCCCTCTGCCACACGCTTTTTGATTTGCTCATAAATGGCCGGGTAATCCTGCTTCATATACTCATACAGCTGCGGCTGAGTTTGCAGAAACACATAATCCGGATACTGCTCCATTAATCTAAGGACGGTGGAAAACGACCTCGCCGCCTTCTCACGCGTATGCTTTAAGCGCCATAGCCAGGCCACGTCGATATGGGTGTGTCCGATGCAGTATACATGAACCGGATGGTTATTGGGCATCCGATCGAGCTCCGAGCGCAAAAGTCCCAGCGCTTCCGCCAGCGAAGCATAGAACGCTTCTGAGCCTGGATCGCTCCAATCAATGAGCAGATAGGCGCGGTCCAAAGCCGATAGAAGCTCATGGCGCTCCGGACGGTTTTCTTCGAGCTGCTCCACCGTTTCAAGCACAGCCCGGCTCGTATAATATAGATCGTCCGCCGTTTCGTCCAGCCAGCTCAGCTCAGCGCGTTGAAGCTGGTTTTCGATAGGCTCGGCTTTGCCGTACCCGTTCAGCCCTGACCAAAGGCGAAACTGAAATTTCACTTTGGTTCCCGCCGTTTCCGGAGCCAGGAATACTTCCTCGTGATTGGAATCCACTCCTTGATACGGCTGGCCGTTCAAGAACAATAGCGATTCGAAGCCGCTGTTGTTGCCACCGCCCGTCCGGCCGAAATCGAACCGGCCGACGATTCTTTTTCCCTGCCAGCTTGCAGGAACGTCCGCTGTGAAGGCGAGCCACCTGTACAGGTCCCGGCCTGTCCACCGATCGCCTATCGATACCTCCTTCCACTCGCCGTCTTCAGTCGGGTAAGCACCGATCCGTCCCTCCTCGTCCTGCTTCATCTTCATGCCGGTGATCTGTATGCTTTCACGATACCGGAAGCCCTCGATATCCTTAATTCGCGCGGCCAGCTTTTCCTTCGTCCATAACATGCCTTGTCACCCTTCCCTTGATGGTATCTGCCATGACAAAATACCTCCACAAAGTGGGGCCATGGCTTCGAAGCTAAATCTATAAACGCTGCATTGTCAAAAAACGACAGTCCTTCCAATGAATCAAGTTCATTTTCTAGGACTGTCCTTTTTGTGCTGCTTTCGTTAACAAGTACTGGTTTTATTATAGACCAGCCTCGATTCCAGGAAAGAAGGGCAAATCAACTATCCGTGGCGGAGGAATTCGCTTTTTTCACACCGTTCTTCAAATCCCATCATAGCCGTCCTCTTTAAAGACTGGCTGCACCTTAAGCTTATATTGAAATTCTTTCTCGTTGAAACGGTATGGCTCGAGCAATTCAGGTCCGCATGAGGCTGACCCTACCCCGCTCATTTTATAGTCAAGATGGACGATCGTTTCCTTTCTTTTGACCAGCTCGAAGGTATGCTCCGCTTTCGTTAGATCCTCCGGCGTATAGTGGGACGCTTGGAAGGAGAACGGTTGAGAAGCCTGAAAAGCTAGACCCATACCGAGTGCGTTCGAGACAACCGCCCGTTCCGTTCCGAACCGCGAGCCGTTCTCCTGCGGCATAATGTAATTCTCGAACATCTCGTCTACCGTTAGCTGATAACGGCCTTTTTTCACGCTCTGGCGTTTGTCTATATAGCTCTCATGAGGTCCGTTCCCGAAATATTCGACTTGCTCCATCCCTTTAGGCATCGTCAGCTGCAGTCCAAAGCGGGGTAGAAACTCCAGATCTTCTCTAACCTTCACCTGCACATCCAGCTCGATCGCTCCCGTTCCAGCGATGATCCAGCTGGCTTCCCCATGCAGATACGGATAACGGTTATACCCCGTCAGCGAAAAGCTGACGGCAATTTCTACCGCTTGGGATCCTTGAGCTTTCCATTCGGCACGATATACCTTGGTCTTGGCCCCATCGAGCCCCTTGTCCTGCCACTTTTTCCTCATATACATGTCATTGTCTATGGGAGCACGCCAAATTTGGAAGTGGGTCGGAGCGGCGAGCATAGGAACTCCTTGCTTGCTGATCTCAACAAAAGCTCCGGCATTCAGGTCGAATACATGGCGGAAATCAAAGCCTTCCACAACAAGCCTTCCGGCTTCTTCCCGTACCTGAATATCGGAAGCACCCCATCCGTCGCCTCCCGCAATTGGAGCATCGATCGAATCCTGCTCAAGCTCGAACTGCTCGAACATGATCTCGTAGCCTGCTTCCGCCCAACGCGTTTCCTCTTTGAGCCAGCAGGATAGTGTCAGGAAAAACCTTCCTGCCTGATTCGCCGGTACTTCATAAGGAAGCTTCAAGACTTGTGCTGCATGCGGAGCAGCTGTAAGCTCCCATACGGTTCCTTGCTGGATGATCTCTCCATCCTTCTCCAGCTTCCACCGCAGAGCCAGATGCGACAAATCTGCAAAATCATACAGGTTCGTTACCTTCACTAAGCCTGTCTTCAGATCATCCGCTTCGATTCGAATAGGTGCGATCACCTGCTTGAGCTCAAGCAGCCCCGTATGAGGAGTCCGATCGGGTGTGACAAGACCGTCGATACAGAAATTGCCGTCATGCGGCACCTCGCCGAAGTCTCCGCCATAAGCAAAGAACGGAACGCGATCCGCCGTCTCGGTCTTGATGCCGTGATCGCACCATTCCCACACGCAGCCGCCCATTAATTTGGGATAGCGGTAGATCACTTCCCAATAGTCCTTCAAATCCCCGGGGCCATTCCCCATCGCATGGCTGTACTCGCATAGGAACAGCGGCTTCGTATTGCTTTCATCCTCAGCATACCCGCGAATATCATCTACCGAAGCATACATGCGGCTCTCCAGATCGAGACATTCCACATTCGGATTTCCTTTATAAACCGGCGCCGCTCCTTCGTAATGAACCGGTCTGGAGCTGTCGCGTCCGCGGGTCCATTCTGCCATAGCCATATGATTTTCGGCATACCCGGATTCGTTCCCCATCGACCACATGATCACGCAAGGCTGGTTTTTGTCGCGCTCCACCATGCGTTCGGCCCGTTCTACAAAAGCCGCTCTCCACTCGGGATTAGCGGACAATTTGTGAAAAGCTCCTTCCGCCCAATCCTCCGCTCTTCCGATCCCATGGCATTCCAGATCAGCTTCATCGATAACATAGAAACCGAACTCATTGCAGAGCTCAAGAAACCGCGGATCGTTCGGGTAGTGGGAGGCGCGGATCGTATTTACATTATGCCGCTTCATTAAACGCAAATCCTGAATCATATGAGCTATAGGGATGGTCTGCCCCAGCTCCGGGTGGGAATCATGACGATTGACCCCCTTCAGCTTGATCGCCTGATTGTTGATCTTAAATACGCCGTCCACAATGTCTATCCGCCGGAATCCGACCGGAAAACGAAGAACTTCCTTACCGGAGCACACGTACAGCTGATACAAGTAAGGCTGCTCCGCGTTCCACAGCTGCGGATTGTCCACGGTTAACTGCACGCGGCCCCGTCCATCAACGATCGTCACGCCGTCAACCACCGGTTTGCCTTGAGCGTCCTGAAGCTCCAGCTTCACTTCCGCGCTTCCCGTTGCTTCCAGCTCCACCTGCAGAACCGCTTGGCTGAGATCCTCCGTTAATTGCTGCTTGACGAATACGTCGCGAATGTGCGAGGCATCCCTTGCCAGCAGGTACACGTCCCGGAAAATGCCTGTATACCGCCACAAATCCTGATCCTCCAGATAAGTGCCGTCGCACCATTTCAGCACCATAACGGCTATGCGGTTGCGGCCGCGCTTCACATGGGAGCTTATATCGAATTCCGAAGGAATCCGGCTGCCTTGGCTGTAGCCGACAAATACGCCGTTCACCCATAAATAGAAGCAGGCGTTGACTCCTTCGAACACGATGTACTTGTCCTTCTCACCCCATTGTTCCTTCAGATTGAATTCACGGACATATACGCCTGCAGGATTCCTATCCGGAACGTATGGAGGGTCCACAGGAATCGGATACCGGACATTCACATATTGAAGCTGGTCGTATCCGTTCACCTGCCAGCAGGACGGCACCAGCAGATCATCCCAGCCGCTAATGTCAGCCTGCTCCTGATAAAAGCCATCCTGCACCTGAGTCACACTCGGATAGTATTGAAACTTCCAGCTGCCGTTCAATGTCTGATAAAAAGGCGATCTTCCCCTTTGGCCTGCTTTCGCAGCCTCCTTGCCGGAATAGGGGATATAGTAGGACCTCGCCTTCTTGCGATTAACATGGAGGACATTCGGGTCTTCCCAATATTTGTTCACAAATGACATAGTGATGAGCTCCTTTTCTTATTTCATTGTCAAAGCAATATAATTACCTATATTATATAAAGGTATCGCCCTGCCGCTAAGATCATAAAGCGGACAACATCTAGTACAAAATGGACATTCAGAGGTATATATGATCCAGCATTTACAGCTTCGAAGCAGCTTGTTCTCCTCACTTGAGGGAGAGATCCCTTTTGCCGTTTATACCGTTGGTGCCGATGAACAGAAGCCTATGAACCGCTGGGAAGGCTTCTCCGCCAATCAGCTGCTGCTGTCCTTCTCGGGGACAGGCCTCTTTCGCTTGACAGGTGAGGACAAATGGGACACTGTACCACCCCGTACGCTGCTATACATCCCTGGCGGGCTCCCTCATGAGTACCGTCCGCAGGATGCCGAGCCTTGGCTCGTGGGCTATGTTACGTTCATGGAAAGAGAGTCCGGACCCTTGTCTCATTGGGGGTTCGGTTCCACGTTTTCCCGTATGCAGCTTCAGGAAATAACTCGCTTGGACGAACTGCTCTATGCGATTTGGAGCCACTCCGGACCGGACTATGATCCTTGGCAATCCGCGGAGCTGCTCTTCTCCTTTTGCCTTGAGGTCAAGAAACAGGCAGCCGCGGCAGGAAACCCTCCAAGTACAAGCCTGCCCAAACCGATGCGGTATCGTAATGCAGTCGTCCACACAGCTACCCGCTTCTTACAGGATCATCTGCAGCGGAACCTGGGGATGGCTGAGCTCTCCGCTCATGTCGGCTATTCTTCTAAGCAGCTTACTCGATTATTTCAAGAAACGCTGGGTACGACACCGCTTCAATATTTGCAGAAGCTGCGTCTCCAGACGGCAGTTCAGCTGCTGGAGCAGAATCCGAACATGACGGTTCAGCAGGCGGCCATGCATGTCGGGATGGAGGCCGTTTATTTCACCCGTCTATTCCGCCGGTTGTTCGGCGTCACCCCTTCCCAGTACCGGGAGCATAAAAGCTTGCCAGCTCAGCTTCAAAATAAAACAACCCTTAAAAAGGAATAATTCCATTTTCAAGGGTTGTTCCGTGACTCGGCTTACTTCGCCAAAGTGCCCTGCAGCTTGGCCGAATCGAAGTTCGGGTCTGCTTTGGCCTGCGTGTCTCCGGAAGCTTTCGCTTTGTCCAGAGCCGCATTATATCGCGTATTCAAATCTTTGATCACTTGATCCAGGTCTCCGCCTTGAATCATATATTTCGTCAGCGCATCCGATTTCTTCATTCCTTCGACCTTGCTTTCAATAATCAGCGTAGGGGCCGCAGGATAGAGAGCGTCATATTTCGTAGGGTTAAAGCCCTCGATACCCGGAATATTAGCTTTCTTGGCCGTAGCAGTAATATGCGGCAGAATGGATACGCCGAAGCCGTTCTCCTGGTAACCGGATTGAACCTCGTCGCTGTACATGTACTCAAGGAATCTCCAAGCTTTTTCCTTATTCTCGGAATCCTTGCTGATGGACAAGTACGCGCCCCCGTTAACCAGCGAAGCGCCCTTCACCGTACCGTCAATGGTCGGAACCTGTGCGGCAGCCCATTTGATTTGGGCAGGGAATTGGCTCTTGTATACAGCCGGCTCCGCCGAGTGGTTAATGTACATACCGATCTTGCCTTGAGCGAATTGCGCGCGCAGCGGGTCGATATCCAGCCCTTCCGAACCTGGCAGCATGCTGCCGTCAACCTTCATTTGGCGCAAAGCTTCTGCAATTTCTTTATAAGCGCCGAAGTCAAATTGTCCTGTCTTCAGATTGTATCCTTCGACTACTCCCGTACCGCTCAACGTTGCAATCGGATAAGCGACTCGGTCGATAGCCGAGGTGTTCTTGAAGTTGCCCGCGAATCCGTAAGCTCCGATGCTTTTACCCGCTTCCGTCAGCTTTTTGGAGACTTCGACCAGCTCCTTCAACGTTTTTGGCGGTTCTTTAATACCCGCTTTCTCGAACAGATCGACGTTATAAATTAAACGCCACATCTGGCCTACGTTAGGCAGACTGTAAATCTTGCCTTCATACAGGTTCTTTTCCTCGATTAACGTGCTGGAGAACTTCTTCTTCATATCCTCGCTCATATAAGGATCCAGCGGCGTCAAGAAGCCTTTCTTTACCCAAGGCACCACTTTGTTAAAGTCAACACGCAGAATGTCAGGCGCCTGCTTGCTGGCAAAAGCGATATCTACGGACTGGTCGTAATTATCGGCCATTACCGTCATCTCAACTTCTACGTTATCTTTGTTCGTTTCATTGTATTTCGCAATCACTTGTTTAATATAGTCGGCATCGGAACGGTCATTGGTCCAATACGTCAGCTTGGTTTTGCCTCCGGTTTTGGCGCCGCTGTTCGTTGCAGAAGAACTGTCCGGCTGAGTCGAGCAAGCGCTTAGCGATACTGCCAGCAGCATGCTTAAGGCCGGTACGTACACTTTCTTATTCATCTAAAATCCTCCCCCATGCAGGTTAAAGTCAGGTTTGCTTGTTTATTATAGTTCATTCCGGACGAACCGCAGGAAGGACAAATCAACTATCCATAGAGGATGAAATCGCTTTTTTTCCATCGAGTGGAAGCCATATCGTAACCACCGTGCGTACCATGGGTTCGCTGGCAAGCTTCAGCCTCGCCTCGGAGCCGTAATACAGCTGAAGCCGGCTGTACACATTGGATAATGCGTAGGATGACCTTGCCGTGCCGGGAGAGGTAAGCTGACTATAGACCTCCTCTGCATCCATTCCGCACCCGTTATCCTCTACGCTTAGCTTCACATAGCCGCCTTCCTGTTCAATACAGATATGAATAAACCCGCCCTGCTCCATCTGCTGAAAGCCGTGCAGAATACTGTTCTCCACCAGGGGCTGTAAAAGAATTTTGATCATGGGCAGCCGGGCCAGCTCCGGATTCTTCAGCTCGATAATATAAGTAAACAGACCCTCGTAACATTTTTGCTGAATGTCCAGGTACTGTCTGACATGCTCCAATTCCTTCTCCAATGTCGTCATTTCATTCCCGTTGTTTAACCCGAGCTGGAACAGCTTCGAGAGGGAAATGATCATTTCCCTTACATCCTGCTGCTCGGCCGTCTCGGACTTCCAGAGAATCGTATTTAACGTGTTGTATAGAAAATGCGGATCAATCTGGGCTTGCAGCGCCTTAACTTCGGATTTCCTCTTCTCCTGCTCCGACAGCTTCACCTCTTCGATCAAGGCCGCCAGTTCCGTCAGCATCCGGTTAAAGCTGTGGCCGACCTTGGTGACCTCGTCGTTGAACTGGCTTTCAAAACGAACGTCCAACGCATTATCCCGCTCCACCTTATGCATGAGTCCCTGCAGCTTGTACAAAGGCCTAAGAAGCCGTTCGGACAGCACATTGGAGAGCACAAACGCGATCACCACGCACACGCCCATAATCAGCACAATCCACCATTTGATTAACGTGATTTGGCTCAGCAGCTCCGACTTCGACTGCAGGCTGATCAGCGTCCAATCCTCGACCAGCCGCAGACGTGAATAGTTGACCAGCAGCTTATTGCGCGGTTGACCCATCGTATATTCAAAATGCCCCACCTTCTGGTCCGCCAGCAGGTTAAGGAAGCCGGGATCATTCCTTAGAGAAGAGGAGGCTGCGGTCATCGGCACTGCCTCCCGTCCCTCGCTGCCAAGCAAGAGAAACTCCGCTCCCTTGCTGTTAAAATTTTGGTAAATGTCCTGCTTAATGTCCTCTTCCTTCACATTGATCACAATATACACATCCGAGCCCGAGCCCTCGGTAAACGGCTTGAGCAGCAAGGAGATGACGCGGCTGCGTCCGGTGAACAGAGTATCCTCATGTCCTTCCATCCAGACAGCAGGGCTGCTGCGCTCTTCTAACAGGTTGTACATCGAAGTGCTCTTGAACGGAATCTGCGTATTACGCACCGCATTGGTAGGGTAAAAATCCCCGATGGGCGTGCTGATCAGTACAGACTCAATCGATGACTCGTTTAGCTTGATTTGCGTGAAGGGAGACTGCAGCGCGGATAAATGCTGGTAATAGCTATCCACGTTACGCATGGCGGAATCCTCCATCATCCGCTTGAACGGCTCGCTGATCATTATCGTCGAAGACGATACCACAATATGCCTCAGCCGTTCGTCGAGCACCTGAGCGGATTTGTTCAAAGTGTTCTGACTCAGCTGAAACGCATTGTTTTCCGTTACCTTGGAGGCAATGTAGTACGACATGATCCCCGTAGCCGCGATGCACAGCACCGTTAAGAAAATACAGGTAATCCAAATTCTTCTCTTCAAAGATGAGCGATAAAAAAACCGATTCATCTCTTAGCTTCACCGCCTGCTGTATGAAAATCAAAATCGATAAGTCCCTATCACTCCGACACTATTCGTTCTCTTCATGATTTCCTGTCTAAACGAAAATAACTCTAGCCTGAGCTAGAGTGAATCTGTTTAGAAACCTATAGAGCTTGAACTATTGCCAATATACTCCGGTGGGACATGCCCCTCCAGCCGCTGTTGAAACCGTGAAAGGTGATTCTATTTAGCGGTATTTTCACGGGTTTCAAAGGCGGACGTAAACTCCTCCGAGGCATACCCCACCTCCACATATAGCATAGTTCTCGCAAAACAGGGTTTCTCAACAATCTAACCTAGCCTGAGCTAGAGGTTATTTTCGTTTAGAAATCATTTATCCTTTTAGGGAGCCGGCCGTCACCTGCATAAACGATTTGTTCGCGAAGATATAGACGACGAGCATCGGTACGATCGAAATGCACGCCCCGGCCAACATCAGCTGCAACTCGGCGGCTGCGCCGACGCCATATTTCAGGTTCGTCAGTCCGACCGTCAAGGTCTGCAGTTTCGGATTGCTCATGGTGAATACGAAAGGAAGAATATATTCGTTCCAGGCATTCCGGAAAGTGAATAACGCCGTTACGCCAATGGCCGGTTTTAGCAGCGGCAGTATAATTCGCCAGTATACCGTGTAATAATTGCATCCGTCAATATAGGCGGCCTCGTCCAGGTCCTTAGGAATCCCTTTGAAAAAGCCGATCAGCATGAAAAAGGCAGTCGCATGCGCGCTTATGAGAATCAGAATAACTCCCCAGAGCGATTGATTCAAGTGCAGTGCGACCATCAAGTCGAACTGCGGGCGCAAAACCACCGCACCGATCGAGATAAACATGGTGCTCGCCTGCAGCGCTACGTACGCTTTTTTCCCCGGGAAATTTCCGCGGTCAACGGAATAGGCGGCCATGGAAGTTACCAGCAGAGTCCCGACGGTAGCGGCTGCGCTGACGAACACGCTGTTCCAGGTAAATAGGGCGAAGTTCGCCTTTTTCCAAGCCTCAATGTAGTTGGAAAAATGCCATTTCTCTGGAAGCAGCGTCGCTCCAACCGTCACTTCCATGTTCGTTTTGAAAGAACCCAGAATAGCCACCACTACCGGGAACAAGGTCATAATCGCAAGGGCAAGCAAAAATACCCATAAAATCGTGAAAGAGATGTATTTGTACAATCGTAATTGCCGTTTCGTTTGGTTAGCGGCATTCAAGCCGCCGGGTGCAGATACATTCGTATTCATCGGTTGATTCCCCTCTCTCCTGAAGAATGATTAGTACATCTTGTTAAGTCTGCGGGAGGCAGCAAAGTACACCAGGGTGATGATGCCTACAATAACCGCCGTTACAAAGCCTACGGCACTCCCGTAACCAATCTGTTGTACGTTCGCATTCGTCGTGGAAACCGGGAAGAAGAGCTTATACACATACAGGAACATGACTTCCGTCTTGCCGAAAGGACCGCCTTCCGTCAAGACCATAATGTTCTCGTAGCCTTTCAGAGAAACCGTGATGACGAGCATCATAATCATTTGCAGGATAGGGCCGAGCATCGGAACGGTAATAAACCAAAATTTTTGCACCCAGTTGGCTCCATCGATGGAGGCCGCTTCATACAGATCGTCCGGAATATTTTGCAGACCTGCGATAAACAGAAGCATATAGTTCCCGACCGCCCCCCAAATGGCAATAATAATGACGGTGAGCATGGCATGGTCAGGCCCCAGCCACTCAATCGGCTTGGAGATGATGCCAAGCTTCATTAAATATTGGTTCAGGATCCCGTTGTACGAATTAAACACAATCCCGAAAACAACGGACATGACCGATGCGCTGATGATCGTCGGCATGAAATAAATGGCCCGAAGCAGCTGCCTGCCCTTCAGCGCCTGATTCAGAATAACCGCCAAAATCAGGGATAAGGGGACTGTGACCACAATTTTGCCGGCAGCATACAGGAACGTATTGTACACTGACTGCCAGAACTGATCGTCCTTCATTACACGGGTAAAGTTATCTATACCGATAAAATTCGGGACACCGTAACCCTGATAATCGTAGAACATAAACCGGAACGCCCACAGTATCGGATAAATACCGAGAACCAGCGTGAGCACCAGACTAGGTATAATGAACACATAGGAATTGAAATAGCTTAATGACCTCTTAGACACGCGTGATCCTCTCCTTATGAACTTTCTTCCTCTTAACTATAAGAGAAACATTGCAGGCTCAAGGAGAGAGAAACTCACTTTTGAGAGGGGATAATGCAACTGTGATCGTCCGCCCCTATGCATTGCAAGGTCCATAAGGCTTACTTGGGAAGGCCATACAGCTGCTTGAACTCCGACGGCGTCATTCCGGTATGCCTTTTGAACAGCTCGGTAAAATACGGTCTGTCCTCGTAGCCGAGCGCAAGGGAAATTTCCTGTACCTGCATGCCCTGCGACAGCAGCTCCTTAGCCCGCTCCATCCGTTCCATCGTAACGAACTGCGTAACCGTCATCCCGGTCACCTTCTTGAACAGGTTGGAAAAATAGCTGGCGCTCAAATACACCATTTTGGCATATTCCCCGACTGTAAGGTTCAAGTCCAGATGCTCCCGGATATACGCAATCACTTCATCTACCTGCTGGCTCGCCTCTTTGCTCTGCTGCCTGCGGATTTTTTGGCAGCCTACCCGGCACAGCCGTTTAAGCTGCTCCTGCAGCTCACTAAGGTTGATGGAAGGGTCGTTCTTCATATCCAGCATCAGAGCTTCCATCTCGGCCATTTCTTCAGGCGGGACTTTCTCGGCCAGCACCCTGTTAATCAGAAAGGTCAGCTCGAAGTACACCGATTTCATCGATTCCGGATTCGGAGGAGTTGACATCGACATCGCTTGGCTCTCCTGAAAAAACTCGTCCAGGCTTTGCAGAGCCTTCTGCTCGTTGCCCAAACGGATGCAATACAGCAGCTCTTTTTCTTTTTCCGTAGAATACCTCGGAGACAGTCCATTATGCTCGGGAACGTTGCTGAAGCTGTAGACGCTGTCCCCCCCGGTATAAAAATTGTACGACAGAGCGGTTATGGCCTGTTGATACGAATGAGCGATTTCATGAATTTCCTGAACCTCGCTGCCTAATCCGATAGAGACGGTTTCGCGGGTGTAGCGGCTGATATGCTCCCGGCATTTTTCCGCTATAACTTCCATTTTCTCAGTGGGTGAAGGGTTCAAAATCGCCGCAAACTGATGCACATCCTCCCGGAACACCAGCCCCGTCGTATAGGTAGCGATCGTTTCCTCCATTATATTTTGAATGGCAAAGCGGATTAGCTCCACCTCACTCACCGGGAGGGACTGGCTCCGCTCTGTGAAATGATCAATCTCCACGAGCATGACGGTAAAATGCTGCTTCGCAATCGGGATCTGCAAAAAATCCCATCGTTTGCTTGCGCTAATCGGGCTTGTCGGGTAACGCATCAGCAATCGAAAATACTCCTGGCGGAGCAGCGGCATGCTCTCACGAACCTTACTTTCCATTTCCTTCATCCGTTCGAGCTCGGAAAGCTCCGTCTCCAGCGCTTTCTTGGCTTTCAAGACGACCTCTAATATTTGTGAAGGGGTAAATGGCTTCTGGATGAAGTCAAACGCCCCTAACCGGATCGCTTGCTGGGCATAGTCAAAATCGGTATAGCCGCTCAAAAAAATAATTTTGGTCAAATCCCCTTGCTTAACGACCGAGCGGGTCATTTCCAACCCGTCCAGCTTCGGCATGCGAATATCGGATAAGATCAAATGGGGCTTCGTTGTTCGGATCAGCTCAATCCCCTTTTCTCCATTCGAGGCCGTGCCGACAATCTGAATTCCATGCTCCTCCCAAGGAATATGATGAACAATGCCGTTCACAATGGTTTTAATATCATCAATAACGCACATGCGCAGTAATGGTTCCAAAGCTGCTACACCTCTCTTATACACCAAGACACATTGAATTTACTTTCAGTTTATCCATATGGATGACATTATAATGAACCTCCTCTCCTTTTTACAGCCGGTAATTTCACTCTTGTCCAGGGACAAAGCAATGGTTTTTCCAATGTTCTAACGCTGCCTTGCGGACAGGAATAGTGAAATTCAAACCGTCATGGTAGAATAGGGGTCATGGGACAAATAGCAATCGAAACCTATGGAGGCACTTTAGCATGAATAAACGCTATCGTATTACAAGAACCTTGCAGGACAACAACCCATCGGAGTCAGCCATTACCTTGGAAGAGTGCAAGCAGTACTTTTCAGCCAAGCCTGATTTTGCCTATACATCCGTGTTTACGGTGAAGGGCTCCACCAGCATGTCCATTGAGGGCGACTTTTTCATGTGGAGCTATGGCGATGCGAAGATTCCTTTCCGTCATTATCAAGGGGACCTTTATGTATCCGGCACCAATGAAGCGGTGATCCCCACAATGATGGAGGTTGCAAGCGATTTGAGGGCAGATATAGTGGAAGAATAGCGCGGGAGCGATTAAGACGCTTCGTACTAACAGGTCAATCAGGGGTTCTGGTTGACCTGTTTTGTTGATTGGCATTGTTAACAAATGTTCAATAGCCCTATAGTTCACTCCATCCCCTAAAAAAGCAACATTGCACCAATAATATTCCTTGACAGGAATATTCCCTTTACGGTATATTTAATCCATAAGAAGTCGATCCTAATAAAAAAGGAGATGGGATATTCCGGCAGACCATCATGTAACGAGGTGAACGACATGTCAGGGAAACATCCGGACATGAACATGAAGACGCTGAGCGCTTTAGCCGAGCCGAATCGGATGGACATCGTCGAGCTGCTGCGAGACGGTCCCCTGACCGTTGGAGAAATCGCCGACCGACTGGGACTCCGCCAGCCCCAAGCCTCGAAGCATTTGAAGGTGCTTAGCGAGAGCGGGATTTTGGAGGTGAAGGCCGAAGCCAATCGCCGGATCTACAAGCTGCGGCCTGAGCCCTTCCAAGCTTTGGATTCTTGGGTGGATTCCTTCCGGCGCGTCATGGAAGAAAGATTCGATAATCTGGATAACTACTTGCGTGAACTGCAGAGCAAGGAACAATCATTAAAGCATTCAAATCATGAGGAGGAATGACCATGTCAAGCAACGCAATGGTTTCGAGGGTGGAAAATGATACGGTACTGGTACTGGAGCGTGTTTTCGACGCGCCGCGCGATCTCGTGTTCAAAATGTTTAAAGAGCCGGAGCATCTTAAGCACTGGTGGGGACCTAGAGGCTGGGAGGTTCCGGTATGCCGCATCGATTTCCGTCCCGGGGGCGTATGGCACTACTGTATGAAGTGTGTCGATCAGAACCATGGGCAATATTATGGTATGGAATCATGGGGCAAAGCAGTGTACAAAGAAATTGTCGAGCCGGAGAGAATCGTCTACACGGACTATTTCTCCGATGCAGAAGGCAATTCGAACGATTCTATGCCGTCGACCAAGGTCGTATTGGAATTTATCGATTTGGGCGGTAAGACGAAGCTGGTCAATCGTGGTGAATATGTGTCTGCGGAAGCCCTCAAGACCGTTATGGATATGGGCATGCTGCAGGGCATCACCGAAACTTGGGATCGTCTGGAAGAGCGTCTGAACGAGGTTAAGTAAAGCATTGCCGCCTGGCTCCGAGAGCCGGCGGCTTTTTTGATGCCTGATACGGGGAACGCCTAGCGCCCTCAGATTGCTTTATCCATTACGTTGCTGGAAATCCCACATAAATGCCGCCAACGCCTTGCAAGCCTCAAGCGGTACCGCATTATAAATGGAAGCTCGTAAGCCCCCCACACTTCGGTGTCCAGCCAGGCCTGCGAATCCGCTGCGCTCAGCCTCCTGTACAAACCGTTTCGCTATATGCTCGTCTTCCATCCGCCAGGTAACGTTCATAACAGAACGCGCCGATGGATCTACGATCCCTTGATAAAAACCATGGCTGGCATCAATAGCCTCATACAGTAGTCCGGCTTTCCTCTCGTTCTGTTCCTCTAACGCCGCAATCCCCCCTTGTCGCATTACCCATTGCAATACCAGCTTCATCATATAAATGGAATGAACCGGGGGCGTATTGTACAGCGATTTGTGCTGGACATAGGTGGTGTATTTGAAGACGGCCGGGATATGTTCGTTACACTCCCTTAGCAGATCATCACGTATCATGACCGCTGTCACCCCAGCGGGACCCAGATTTTTTTGTGCCGCTGCATAGAACATCGCAAATCGGGTCCAATCCATTCTTCTGCTCAATATATCGCTTGTCATATCCCCAATCAGCGGTATTTGCTCCGTATCGGGGATTTCATGAAACTGCGAACCCTCAATCGTATTATTGGTCGTCATATGCACATAAGCCGTATGACTCGCTAGCGGCAGGGTTTTAATCTGCGGGAGTATTCTCCATTGGTGCTCCTTGCTGCTGGCCACAATGTTTACATGGCCAATAGTCTGGGCCTCGGCATAAGCTTTTTCCGAAAAGCTGCCCGTTAGGATATAACTTCCGACTCTACCGCTCTTTAAAAAATTCATCGCCGTTAGCGCAAACTGCGTGCTTGCCCCTCCCCCCATGAACAGCACATGATAATCCTTAGGAAGATCCAGGACTTGAATTAATAGTTCTTGCGTTTCTTCGTTTAATTGTTCGACAGCCTTGCTACGGTGTGACATTTCCATTAGCGACATTCCATACGATGGATACTCGACAAAATCCTGCTGTCCTTGCTGCAAAACCTCCAGCGGCAGAGCCGCCGGCCCCGGATTAAAGTTGTAGACACGATTCATCCTTACTCATCCTCTCCCATTTTTGTGGAAACAAAAAAACGCTCTTCGTCTTATTGGGACGAGGAGCGTCTGCTCGCGGTGCCACCCAACTTGATCGAACTGCGGGTTACGCAGTCCAATCCTCTTGGTTCCGCGATAACGGGCAGGGCCGGTAGACTTAGGAAGCATTCCCCAAGGAAAGCTCTTGACGAAAACGCCTCCGAGTTGGATTCTCATCATTGGCATAATCGGATTTCCAATTGTTAATGTCAATTATATCCATAATGACCAATGTGTCAATCACCTTTTTCGCTTAGCCAGTTACTTAAGTAGGTATCTGGAATTTTTCCTTAGGGGGAAACTTTCATCCATCCCATGCGTCTAAACGTGTGGAAAGAGGTGGTAATTTTGACAAAAATAAATGGATTCCAGCGATTCTGCTCCATCATCATCGCAATATTCATTACTTGTTTAACCATATACGCTGCAGAGGCTCAAGCCGATACGAGTGTAAATGAACAGCCGGGAAAGCTTACTCTGCTTGCTGACACCCCTGTTTATAATGGGGCCTCAACAAACGACGGGCCGGTCGGAATTATATCAGCCTTCCAGTCGGTTCAGGTAGTTAAAACAAGCAATGGTCTCCCGGAATCACCTAATCAACTGGAAAATAACCGGTATCTTGTAAAAACATGGCTTGGCGAAAAATGGCTGCAAAACGGGCCAGCGGTGATCAAAGAAAAATATTATGCAGTCCGGATGGATGTCACGTTGAAGGATATTGAGGACATTTATGACTTTCCTGGGGACAATGAACGAACCGTGGGAACACTTTCCCCACAGACAGTAAGAGTGCTCGGTGAACTTTATACTTGCAGTGACGAAACTCTAGGTAGCGTCCAACCGGAATCAGAACGCTGCCAGCCATGGTATCGCGTAGTAACCTATTTAGGAGAAAAGTGGATTCACCCGGCTAGGGCTATTGAGCATTACGAGGATAACGAGGCTGTAGCTCACCTCACCGCTTCAGAAGCAAACTACCGGGATAAATTCCGTTCGTCAGGTATGAAAGAGTTTGAGCCTCTTTTCACAAAATTGTCCCTGGAGCCTGTTTCACTCCTCACCGAAAACGATATAGAGCGGCTTGAAGTTCGAAGGCTCTATCGCCACAGAGACATGTTAAATTACGATGAGATCGAAGCGTTAAAAAACGCCTTATTCAATGAAGTCGGAGGTTCCTTCCCTCTCTCCATTACCACCTTCACTATTTCACACCAGGCGGATGTTGAGGGGAATATTATGTCAATTGATCATTCAAGGAAACGTATTCTTGTTATTAATTACAATAAAAGAACTGGATTGATAAATCCTACTCCTGAGGCGAGTTGGTTTAGTGTTGCCGGCGATTCGAACATTCATAGAAAGGGGCAGGATTCAAAGCTCCGCTTCGATGACCTTACCATTGGCCAGACCGTAGAGGTTTGGAAAGCAAGGTTTAGCTCAATGAGTTATCCTGGGCAGACCACCGCCTATGAAATAGCTATCGCTGGAGACAACAAACCAAGTGAAGAAGGTATCCCTCTAAGCACCATACTTGATTTTGATGTGAGCCGTATCGATAAAATTGAACTGCAATTTAAACAAGGAAAGCGGATCACCATTCAAGAACCCGACATCATCCAGGCCCTATCCGAACGATTACAACGCATCCGTTTGCAGCCAGCCGATCAATACCAGGGACAGGATGAGGATTCGTACACCATGACGTTGTATCAGGGGGACAGGAAAGCCTCTTATTCCAGCGATCTGCTCCTTCTAATGCTTTCATACAAGCAAACCCCTTTAACCATCGAGTTGGATGAATTTATTCGTAAGCTCTCACCGAAGAATAAACTGCCAGCAAATAATCGATGATCTCGTTCTGCCCGGTAGGCGACCAGCTCTTGCCGATCCAATTCGGAGTGAAATGAATCTGATGATTCCGAACGGCCTTCATCGTACTCCATTCTTCACCAGCCAGCAGGGCCGCAAAATTAGCTTCGTCCTTCGGCCCCACGTGATGCTTGTAGATCATCAGGTGGTCGGTCTCGAAAGGCGGCATATTCTCCATCGAATACTCCTTGCTCCGTTCATGCTGCGGGACACAGCTCCCCGGCTTCAGCCCAAGCTCCTTATACAGCAAATGATTCAAGGGATGATCGGTCATGCCGTACACGCGGAATTTGCCGTAATAAAAGCGCATGACCGATAGCGTCTCATTCCCGAGCCGTTGAGACAGCACTTTTTTGGCATAATTCACCTTAAGCTCCATCTGATCGAAATTATGTCTGGCTTCCTTCTCCCGGCCTACAAGCTCCGCTATTCTCCAATGATTTTGGCGCCAATCCATCGTAAAATCCAGACAAATCGTCGGGGCAATATCCTTTAGACGATCGTAGAAGGGCAGATGCCGATAATCGGATAAAATAATATCCGGCTGGGCTTCCCGTAAAGCATCCAGCTGTACCTGGACAAATCTTCGATGCTCCTCCGGACTCAGCTGCTCAATGGTATAGCCGTTCATTTCATATAAGGCCTCAGTGCCCAAGGTGCGAAGATTTTCCCTATATCTATAGCAGGATGCCACTCCCACTCTCAATTGCTTGCGTTTCATATAAACGGTGGGGGATAGACCGATCGTCCTTTTGAACATGCGGCTAAAATAAAATTCATTTCCGAAGCCGACGGATTCGGCAACCTCCTGAATGGAGCAATCCTGCTTCAGAAGCTCCTTGGAGCTCTCAATCCGAATCTGGTTCAAATATTGAACCGGTGTGATCCCTTTGGCTTTTTTGAAGCTCCTGGAGTAGGAGGTCCTGGTTAAACCGGCTATGTCCGCTAATGTATCCAGCTTAATCTTCTCGGAGTAATGCTTGTACATATACCCTATGCTTTCGTCGATGCCGTTGCTCGATGGCTCTGTCCCTTCCTGCTCGGGCAATTCCTGAAGAAGCTCTTGAACAAGTCTTTGAAAAAGCTGATGAGCCTCTAAAGAACCGGTTTTGGACCCGGACTTGCTGAGAGCGTACAGCTGCTCGACTTGTTGAATCCATCCTTTGGCGTGCTGGAAAGGCAGCCTGCCGGTTGGCAAAAGGTCTATAGTGCCGTTCGAATCTTGGCATGACCATTCGCCTTTTTGCCTGGTAACAGTCACTGGCCGCAGCATTAACAAATAGTAATCCGCATAATCGGACTCCAGCATTACCTCAATTTCCATGGAGGGCTTCAAATAAAACAGTTGGTTGGGACCTAGGGGAATCATTTGATTTTGTATTCGTACCATCCCTTTCCCGCCGGTTACTACGCACAATAGGTCAGCAGGAATTGCCGGAAACTGCGGCGTATGGTACTTGGGATAGCGGCGCTTATGTATGGAGGAGAGGATAACAAGAGGATATTGGCATTTCAGCATCTGCATTTCACCTTCCCCAACAGCATTGAGAATCATTATCATTACTTTGTAGTATAGATGGTTTTTTCACTGTTGGGAAGGGTTATTCCGCTGCATTCTCTATTTAACTATGCTCCACGATAGTCAATCGCTCTTCAGCTGCAGTACGAGGTCTTGCCGGCGGAATGATCTCCGGGTACCCGATATGAAGCACGCCTACAATCTTCTCTCCCGGCCGGATGCCGATCGCCGTCCTGAAATCAGGTTCAAAGCTGTAATGATTGGTTTTCCAAACGACGCCAAGCCCTTGCTCCCAAGCTGCAAGCTGGAAGTTTTGAATCAGGCTGCAGACAGCGGCATAGTCCTCCTCCCATACTTTTTGCCGGGGATCCTCTTGCATGACGATCACAAGATGGGCCGGTACCCGCAGGAAGTAGTCCATCTTCTTATTGCCGTACTTCTCCCGCTCCTCTGCCGAATAGGTCTGTACCATTGCCTGAGCAAGCTTGGCTCTCCCTTCTCCCTGAAACAGGATGAATCTCCAAGGCTCCCGGTACTCATGGTTCGGGGCCCAAACCGCCACATTCAGAAGCTCCTTCAACAGCTCGGTCGGGACCTCATCGCTTTTAAATAATCTGATCGTTCTTCTCTGCTTGATCAATTCGGCCACACTTCCTGCCGGCTTCGTATCCGTTCTTGTCATACGATAATCCTCCCTGTTCTAATGCATAGTCTTATCTCGAGTTTCGTCTTGCGTACAGCAAATAAATAAAAAATGGAGCTCCTACAGCGGAAGTGAAGATGCCTACAGGCACATCCAACGGGAGAAAGCAGGTTCTCCCTACAAGATCGGCCAGCAGGACGATGGCGCCTCCCAGCAGCGCGGAGACGGGCAGCACATTCTCGAAGCTGGAACCGACCAGCTTGCGCGCCATATGCGGTGCGATAAGCCCGATGAAGCCTATAGCGCCCGCCACAGCGACGGCAGCTCCTGCCAGCGCCACACTGACCAGCAGCAGGAGCATCCGGTTCAGCTCTACAGAGCTTCCGACACCTGCCGAGATGTCGTCCCCAAGCTGGCTGATGTTGACATGGCGGGCCAGAATGAAAGAAAGCGGCAGCAGGATGGCCGTCCAAGGCAAGATGGTCAGAACGTTCTCCCAGTTGGCGGCATACACAGACCCGGTCAGCCACAGATAGGCTTGACCCGCATCATTGCTGGGGCTAAACATAATCATCATCGAGGTTGCTGCAGACATAAGAGAAGACATGCCGACGCCCACCAGAATAAGCCGAAAAGGGGTTATGCCCCGCTTCCACGCCAGCAAGTACAGCACAATGGAGACGGCCGCCCCTCCTATTAATGCTGCAACCGGCAGCCAGCGAATGCTCAAGCTGCCTGCAAAATAAGTAAGAAAGCCTACGGCGGCAACGGAAGCCCCGCCCGTTACTCCCATGATATCCGGCGAAGCCAACGGATTGCGAACGATGCCCTGCAGCATCGCTCCGGCTGCGGCCAGCGAAGCTCCCGCAAGCAAGCCGACCAATATTCTCGGCAGCCTCAGCTTCTGAATCACCATGGAATAGTCATCGGAGCCTGCTCCGAGCAGGCTTAGAACCACGTTCCACGGAGAGATATACAGCTCTCCCATCCCGGTGCTCAGGATGGCTATCAGCAAACAAGCTGATAAAAGCGCAAGCGACACCCACATCGTTTTCTTGTGCATCAGTATGGAGAGACGGCCTTGCTTAGTGCGCAAAGGGACATATTGCTTCATGATCGGGCCAACCCCTTCCGCGCGATATACATGAAGAACGGGGCTCCGATTAACGCGGTCATGACACCTACGGGCATCTCTTCCGGAATCATGATGAACCGGGCAACCAGATCCGCCGCAAGGAGAAGAATGGCTCCCAGTACGGCGCAGTACGGGATCACCCACCGGTGGTCCACCCCGGTAAAAAATCGCGAAATATGCGGGATGACAATCCCGATGAAGCCGATCGGTCCGGCAACGGATACGGAGCCGCCGGCCAGTACAACGATAATGAGCCCGGCCGTCACTTTAACCCACATCGTCCTCTGTCCCAAGCCTTTCGCCGTGTCCTCTCCCATCATCAGAAGATTCATATCCTTGGCTATGGCCCATGCCGCCATCCAACAAAGGATCATGTAAGGCAGAACTGCGATTAAATTATCGGGGGACCGGCCGGCGATCGTGCCTGTCAGCCAGTAGAGCACCGTATTCAAGCCCTGCTTATTCAAGACGAGAATGGCCTGGGTAAAAGAAGAAAATAAAGCGGTCATTGCCGCACCGGCCAAAACAATCTTCAAAGGCGTTAACCCGTCGCGTCCGGCCGAACCCAATACATACACGATAATGGCGGCGCCTGCCGCTCCAATAAAGGCCAGCACCATAAGCATCTGCATGGATGTGACAGAGAATACCACTGCTCCCAATACGACAAGGAAGGAGGCACCGGCATTCACCCCGAGCACGCTTGGCGCCGCCAGCGGATTACGAGTCAGCGTCTGCATGAGCGCGCCTGCTATCGCGAGACTTGCACCGATCGACGCAGCAATAAACGCCCTCGGTATCCGGGTTGTGCGGACAATGACCTGCTCGGTAATTTCCTCATTGTAATGAAAAGCTGCATCCCACGCCGTGTGCCAGCTGTAGTTCGTCGCTCCGAACAGGATGCTTGAGGCAGCGCACAGCAGCATAAGGATACATCCTGCCAATAACCCGAACCATTTCCATCCGGTTGTAGATTTGCTTGCTATCATCTGAGAATCTCCCTGTGATGCACAAATGAATGAGCACCCCGGCTCATTCATAGGCATTTATTAGCTATTTGATATCGAAGTATTTGTACAGATCTTCGAGCATCGCTTTTGCTGCCGTAGCACCGCCGCTTAAATTCCATGTAATGACATCTACTTTGAAATATTTATCGTTCTTGACGCCTTTCAAGCCTTTCCATAGCGGATGTGATGTCCAGTCGCCTTGTGTTTTCGCGTGGTTCGCATCGCTTGTGATCTGGGTGATGTCGAATATGTAGTCCCCGTCAAGCTGAGACATCTGTTCTTTCGAAGTTAAGTTGACGACGTTCTTGCCTTCCACCTGCTGAGCTTTTGGCCGGTTTAGTCCCAGCTCTTTAAATATCGTTCCTGCAAAACCCGTGACATATATCCGCGCGCTGCCGTCCTTCTCAAACCGGATCAGCGATACTTCTGTATTCGCAAGCTTATTGCCAACCTTTTGCTTAAATTCGGCGACACGCTTATCCCAATCACTCAAGAATTTCGCCGCTTCGTCTTCTTTATCCAGAGCATCTGCAGCCATCTTCAAGTTTTCCTTCCAGTCAAACAATTCCTCCATGATGATCGTAGGGGCGATACTGTTTAGCTGAGGGTATATTTTTTCGTGACGTGTTTTTTGTCCGATGATTAAATCAGGCTTCAATGCCATTATGGCTTCCACATTCGGCTGAAGCTCATCCCCCAAGTTCTTGACCCCCTCCATTTGAGGACGCAAATAGTTGTACCAAGGCTTTTGGTCCCAGGATTCTACAGCCCCGACCGGTTTTACGCCAAGTGTGACAACAATATCTACAGCGCCGTTAAACAGGACGACGACGCGCTCCGGTTTCTTCTTCAACGTTACCGTACCCATAGCGTGTTTAATTGTTTTCTCTGTGTAGGCGGCAGCGCCTTGCGGCGGCTTACCTCCATCGGCAGCCTGACCGCTATTGTTCCTATCCCCGGTCCCAGCCGTACTCGACTGCCCGCAAGCTGAAACCGCCAGCGCCAGGACTAGCACCAACATCATTTTTATTACTCTCATCCGATTGCTTCCCCCCGTAATTAGACCTTTCAGTTGATACTGATAATTATTATCAATTATAGGAGGCAGACTTTTCCTTGTACATATCCAATATTAGCCGTTTCACATACTAAATTTATCCCATCTTCCCCTGTACACCGTTTCAGCTTTATAATATGGAACCCTGAGTTGAGCTACAGCGCAAATAGCCCTCTTTTGTCGGAAGAAAATAATGTTATAGGCTGGAAAATAAAGTACTCGACTTGCGCAGGCGAAATTGACAAGTATTTGAGTGAAAAATTCTATCATTTTCAAAAAACACCTCCAAGTTTATTTCCATATCTAACGACATGGTAAACATCACTTGAAGGTGTTTTGTACATATCTTAGCGACGCTCGACGGCTACGCCCCCAAAAACGCCCCACAGATTTGCAGGATCATTTAAGTATTTATGCGGAAACCCCAGCTCAATCGCACTTATCGCATCGAGTCTATGCAGCTGCGCTTCAGACAGCTTCAGATCCAGCATGTTCAAATTGCTTTCAAGCTGCCCAGCTTTACTAGCACCCAGCAAAATAGATGTAACGGACGATTGGGCTCTCAGCCATGCCAACGCAACATGTGCTGCTGGAGCATTCACTTCATCTGCTACCTTTTTGACTTCATCCACGATATTAAATACTCGCTCGTTTAACATGCCATGGCTAGCCATCATGGTTATCCGTGAACTCCAGCCCTCGGATTCCATATTTCGCTGCTGCAAATCCTCTCTTGAATATTTTCCGGTCAAAAGACCGTTAGCCAGAGGCGACCAGACAATAATCCCGAGCCCCATTTCCTGAGCCATCGGAGTGAGCTCTCTTTCCGACGTTCTCTCGATCAGACTATGTTCGTTTTGCAGAGCAATTAGAGGAGACCATCCTCTCAGGTCTGCGATCGTCTGCATCCGCGAAATCTGCCAAGCTGGCGTATCCGATATCCCTGCATAGAGCACCTTGCCCGCTCGCACAAGATCATCCATGGCCCGCAGAACTTCTTCAACCGGCGTCGTATTGTCCCAGGAGTGCAGATACAGCAGGTCGATATAATCTGTTTTCATTCGTGACAAACTCTTTTCAACAGAGCGAATCATATTTTTTCTGTGATTTCCGCCTGCATTCGGGTCCCCTTGGTGCGTATTCATCGTATACTTTGTAGCAAGAACGATACGCTCACGCCGCTCGCCTAGAATGTCACCCAACATTTTTTCCGAGCTTCCGTTCGTGTAACCGCTGGCCGTATCGACAAAATTTCCGCCCCGATCAAGATAAATGTCCAGCATATTGCGTGCTTCATCCTTGTCTGCACCCCATCCCCAATCCGTTCCGAAAGTCATGGTGCCAAGAGCAAGCTCCGAGACGCGTAATCCGCTTTTTCCTAATAAATAATATTTCATAAATGCCTCCTAATCATAGTTATTCATTTTTTTCAAAACTGGAAATCTTTCTTTTTTTATAAGAAAATGATCATCGTTGGATGCGCCGCTTTTTACATGAATCACCCCCTTCAAGTAATATCTCTCCACCATGGAACCGATGGCTTTTCGGAAGAACCAATCTCAACACTTTCACCTATGCGAGGTACCGCGATGACGACGCTTCTTTCAGCTGCAGCCTTGAGAACACGCTTGATCGGTTCATCCCAGTCATGGAACGCGAGTGTAAATGCGCCCCAATGAACCGGGAGCAATATGTTACCGTGAAGTTCAATGTGGGCTTGAACTGTCTCCTCGGGCAGCATATGCAGTGGCCACAAGCCATTGTTGTCGTATTGTCCAGCCTCAATTAATGTCAGATCAAAGGGACCGCAGATTTCGCCAATCTCTTTAAAGTGAGGGCCGTAGCCGCTATCTCCGCTAAAAAATATCTTTGTATGTTTTCCTTCAATAATCCAGGAACACCACAGCGTAGTGTTTTTCCTAAAAATCCCTCTTCCCGATGAGTGCTTTGCCGGTGTGCAGCGAAACTTCAGTCCTTCAAACCCAAATTCCTCCCACCAGTCAAGCTCCACAATCTTGTCAGGAACAACACCCCATCTTTCCAAACGGCCGCCAACCCCAAGAGGGACAAGAAATGTTCTCACTTTATCTTTTAATTTCATGATAGACCTGAAATCCAGATGATCATAGTGATCATGTGAGATAAGCACCGCATCAATCTGCGGAAGATCCTCGATTTCAATGGGCAATTGTTCGCTATAACGTCTGCCGCCAAACCTGAAAGGAGAGGAATAGGACTCAAATATCGGATCTAACAGTAATAGCCGCCCCTCCAGCTGAATTAACGAAGTAGAGTGCCCGAGCCATGTAACAGCCGTTTTATTAACATCTTCCTTTGATAAAGGTGCCACGATTCGCTGGACCGGAAGTATTTCTTTCGGCCGAGCCCTGGGATTGCCTTTGATATATTGCCGCAAGATGGGGAGCAAAGCCTTCACGTTGTAATCGACAGTCGTTTCAACAGGATATTTAAACCTCCCGTTTACGAAGTTTTTGGATGTTTGATATTCCGTTCTTTTCTTACTGGACATAGGTACCAACTCTCCAATTGTTTATTAAAATCAATAAAAATTGAACGTTCATTCATTTATGATTTAAAAAAAGAAGGACTCCTTATGCTTTGACAGCGTCCCAGCTTGATTGAATCAAGTCCTTCACATTTTTATCATTAAATTCAAATTCTCTTCTGTAATATTGCTTGGCAAGCTCGGTAACAGGAGCATAAATCAAAACTAACATCAGCATGGTATCGTAATCTTTAAGCAGCTTCTGTTCTTTGCCTTCCTCAATCAATTTATAAAAAGGCTGGAACATCATACTGGAATCTTCAAGATACAAATTCTCGACAAGCGGTGAGTTGCAAAATTGTTCATAGAAGAGGAATTCATCTTTATGGTTAAGAATGAATTCAATATAGTTGCTCATAATCAGTTCAAATCTTTCCTTGACCGGCATTGGATGATGAACACCCTGGAACATACTTGAACTAATCTTTTGCTCGACATTCAAAAACAGCTTCCTCAGCATGTCCTCCTTGTTTTCGAAGTAAACATAGATCGTTCCTGGCGATACCTGAGCCCGTTTGGCGATTTTAGACATGGAAATTTCAGAGAAGCCGATCTCATTCAAAAGCTGTATGGTTGCTTGAAAAATAGCTTCATTTTTATTTTTGTCCTTATATCTCATGGTTGAATAATAAACGATCATTCAATTAAAGTCAAATACGCTGACATGTGAAGTCGCTAATGGGTCTGGGAAGAAACGTAACGGCCGCTGCTCCCATCGACTTAGGCAACAACTTCCCCTCCTCACCCTTTAGTACCTGAGCTGTTCTTTTAACCTATTTCGGGTATCATCCAGAATGACCGGGGTGATGGAGCCGCTGCTATACTTGAAAAAGCTGTACACATCTCCATTTCCCGACTGAATGTACCATTGTCCGTCCTCCTGAAAGGGAAAAGCAAACTGCGGCTCGCTGCCCCCGGCAAAGAATGAATTAGCCGCAGGGGCGATATGCGCGGTTTCAAACTGCTTCACGCCAGGATTCCACCGATAAACGGCAACATAAGGATCCTGTGTCCACAGCGTCTCAATAATTTCAGCCTTATGGTCACCATCAAGATCGAGCTTGTAAATCTCATGCATCTGGAAATCGTTATCCTTAACCCATTTACGGGAGTCCTCCCTGTAGTAAAAGATGCTTAATCCGATGGAGCCATTCACCTCAAATTCCGGAACGGTCCCTCCTCTCCACTGGGAAGGCTCAACCTTACTCGATCCGTCGCCCGAAAGCCGCCCTAAGCTATACCAGGTATCCTGATCCTGCAAGTAGCCATAAATGAGATTCTTATCGTCTTTATGTGCGTAAAGGTGAACAAGGATAGATTGCTCATGGCTTGTCTGAACCTCGATTGTATGTAAAAAGACCTCTTCCTTAGGGGGCTTCTCTTCACGTAACTCCTGAAATTCAGTTGAAGGCAGCGGAGAAAATTCCAGCTCAAGAGAGGGTTGGGCAGACAGCTCTTGATAGTAAGGTTGTTCCAAAACCAGCTGTGGGATCAGTGACGCTGCAGCCTGGGTCTTGCTTTCGGCAGCCCCCGAACAGCCCGAGACCAATATCGTCAGGGCCATGAATCCAATCCATCGTTTCACTTACATTCTCCTCACTAATCTCCGGTAACTCTTCGTATGGGAAAACAAATGTCCGTCCACGAGTCCTCCGACTCCGGACCTTGGTACCGTTCACCGTAGATTTCGAAATTGTTTTTCAAACGGGCTTCAATTGTCCACCATCGGTGAATTCATTGCCGATATAAACCACCAGAGAAAAAGAAACGGAAGCAGGCAGACTATGGTTAGGAGCAGCACAACAACTTTATTGCTTTCTTTGCTCATTATCATCCCTCTCAGTTCTGAAAGCTCTTCCTAAACCATAGACGCATTTCACTAGATTAAAGTTATATACTGCGCCTATTTTATGAAAAGCAAGCTGCCTCTGCTGTTCCTCATAGCTGTAGCAATGCATAAGCGCCCCCCATAGATGCAAATAATACTGTAATAAATTAACATTCGGAGGGCGGCATATGTGGAATATTATTGTTAATTCGCTTATATTGGCGGCTATGGGGACCGTATTTTTAAGATTGGCAGGACGAAAATCTTTATCTCAAATGACGACGCCTCAAATCGTTATTCTGCTATCTATCGGTGCTATTCTTGGTTCGGAGGTCGGCGGCAAAGGCATAGGCTATTCCTTATTAGCCGCTGCGACGTTCATTGCATTTTTAGTGGCTATGGAATTTCTCACCCTTCATTGGAACCGTTCGGAAACGATATTAAAAGGCAAATCCGTCCTTGTCATTTCGGAAGGACAAATGGTGTTGGATAACCTGAAGAAGCTTCGCATGTCCGTAGATGATCTGGAGAAACGGCTGAGAATCGCCGGGATTTCAAGCATCCGCAACGTAAAGACCGGTACAATCGAAGACAATGGAGAGTTCGGATATGAGCTGATGCCCCACGCCCAGCCTGTAACTAGAGGCGATCTGGAGCTAATGCTGGGAGTGAAGCTCGGAACGCCAGCCCCGTCTCCCAATATTTTTACAGAAGTCAGCAAGGACCGGCATGACCGCGAGATTCCGCCAAGGCTTCAATAAGCCTTCGGGCTCTTTCCCGAACGATCAGCTGCTAATTACAACCCAATCATCCAGCCTTTTCGATTCAACAGGCAGCTGCCCTTTCTTTATCCATTCCACGGCCTGAACAACTAGCGGGGATGCATTATCTTCCGTAATGTCTCGAATGGAAACCCATAAGGCACCTAAAGAATCTTGCCCATCAAAAGTGTCAGGCTTCGCCAACACTCCGCCCAGCTCTTGAACCAGGTAAAATACAGCCACATGATGAATATGAGAGGTTCCCTTTTTACGCAATGCATAGGGAACTATATAGTCGCACACACCGAGATTCCTTTCGATGCGTACCTTCAACCCTGTCTCCTCGACAAACTCTCTTATCACCGCATCGTTCAAGGTTTCATACTCCTCTACAGTACCTCCCGGAAGATCGTAACGCCCGATATAGGGGCCGCCCCCTTTTCGGATCACTAACAAATCCTCCTGACGCAAGCAAATCCCATACGCTCCTAAATGGCGGTGCCATACTTCCTTAGGTTCTGTCATCCATACCTCCATGAAATAGGTAAATTAAGAGCCTTATTTGTCCTCGGCTGCGAAATACCGGTTACCGTCGATATCGCTAAAATACAGCCACCACCCGCATCCGCCGCCATCCTCCAAGGTCGCTGTAATACCGCTATCGATCAGCTTTTGCTGAAGCTCTGAACAGGTACCTGATGATGAATCACCGATTGAATCCCCATACAATGCCCTCCCTTAGAAAGCGAATTCCATATTTACCCAATAACAATATCGTACATTTGTTCTTATGTAAATGATCTTTTTTTCAAGTGGCAGTTATGTAAAAACAGGCCGCCGGATGATTCCAGCAGCCTCATGGGTCTACTATGTCAGTACATGATGTTATTTTGCGTACAATCTAACATACTCGGGATAGGCATGAAGATGGATTTCTTTGGCCCGTCTTTGCGTCTTTTCTTTGACCTCCGGTATGCTTTCCGCCTCCACGTAATCAGCAAGAATATCAATAACATCATCCAGCAGCTTGGCTCTGAAGTAAAGCTCCATTCTCTCAAGCAGCTCTTCCCCTGCCAAACCTACGACCCTCTCCTTCCACCAAGGCCATTTGGGGGAGCGAACCATCGGCCAAAGAAGCACAGAGTAGTCCATCGCAGCGTCCCCGTCGATCACCAAGTTATCCCAATCGATAATCCAAAAATGACCACTATCCTCGACTAAAACATTTTGCCAGTTCAAATCGTTATGCACGATATCCTGCGCTTGCTTCTGAAAAGCCTCGTTTCGGTTCGCCATCTGCTTCAAGGCTTCGACTTCATGATCAAACCAATCTAAAGAGCTGTCCGTCACAAAGGCCAGCAAGTGCCGCTTGGCTCGGATGACCTGCATATCCTCTTCGAAACGGGCTACGTATTCCTCTATAAAGGCCTCTGCATAAGAGCGCCCCTTCGCCTTCCCTGGGATTCTGCGCCGTATCTCTGCATCGGAATGCAGCCGCTTCAGTACGTTCAGAAGCTTCTCCACGACCAGATCCGGATTGGAAATGGAGCTTAGCGGCTCTCCCTTAATATATTCAAACACCAGGCCATATGAATACCCGGGCAGGATCTCCTGCGTCACTTCTCCCACCAACCGGGGGGCGTGATATGGATGGGACAGATACTCGCTGATCAGGGTCCATTGCTTAAGACTAGAAGCATTTTCTTCCGTTGAAAGCTTGACATGCCGTATCGTCTCCCCGTCGGAAATCCGATAGGACTGATTGACGAATCCTCCCGGATTCCAAATATACTCAGCCTTCGTATCCGCTCCCTTCAACCCTAAGGAAGATGAGTTTGCGGCGGCCCATTCTTTCATTCGCTTCTCGGCGGCATGCAGGTCCATCCCTTTTCCCCCTTTGGCTTAATCATAATCCATTTTCACAGCGGCAGTTCGCAGTAAGGTTATATCTTGACCGTCAAATTGTGCAGCAAGCGTTCTCCTTCAGAGGCAAAGTCTTTCCGGCTTCTTATGAACTTTTCTACCTCCGACAGCTTCGCCGGTCTGTACCCGGGTCCCCCGCATCCGCAGGAATGATAAGTAAAGCCGTGTTGATACAGCTGCTCGACCTTCAGCCATTGTTTAAGGTCATTTTGTCTAGGCGCCTTAAAATCATGCCCCATATCCTTCATGACTTCCCCGCATTGGGGACAGTTGTAATGTCTGTTCTGGGCTTCCGGTTGATTTAGCTCATAACGGGAAGTCTGCTTGAACACTTTGCGGCAGGCAAAACAAGCGAAAATATCCTTGTATGGACCGTACATCCCGTAGCGGCACATCCGAATCACATCCTTCATCAAATCATTAGTATCATAGCTTAGCAACGAAATACCCCCACTAAGATCTTATCCAGGTGAGGGCATTGTCCGTTATTTTTTCATTTGGTCTAAAGCGTCCGGGTACACTATCGTCTTGAACACTTCTTTTGTTGCCTCGTCCTTGATTTGGATGGACACTTTCAGCTTTTCCGAAGAAACCCCATTAAACAACTGGTAGTACATGCCGCTCATGCCAAGCCCTATGGATGCGAAACCATCAAAGCTTTTTTCGTAGGCGCTCTTATCCACTATCAAAGTAAACTCGGAGAAAGATTTATTATGAGTGACATCCTTAATGGACTTGAAGCTATTGCCGCTCTTTAAATCTTGGACGGAATCCGTGATGTTCTTCTCCATTTTCTTCATCATCTCGGCATGGACCGATTTAGGCATTTTATAGGTGACGGAACCATCCGGATTTGGGGTTACATCCTTCACCCCGTCAGCCTTTGCTTTTTCGATGACTTTGTCCATATCCTGGTTCTTAAATAAAGATGCCGGAAGAGTGATTTCGACGTTCAAGAGCCCTTTATCCACTTGGACTTTCTGTGCTTCCCCCTCTTGCTTTGCGGTCTCTGTGCCTCCGGCCTGGCTTGTGGTTGGTGCAGCAGTCTGCTCTTTAGGCTGACACCCTGCTAAGAGTATAATGCAAGCTGCGGCGATTACTAATGGTTTCATCTGATGTATAGCCCCCCATGTCTTCCGTGAAAAATAAAATGCCTCCAAGGTGCTTTCCCCAGGAGGCGCGCGATCCGCTGTTTCCGGACGAGAACGATAATACCATATCCATCCAAAAATGGTCAAATTGCGGTCTGCTTCTTTAACAGAAAAAAAGAGTGACCAGTTTAAACCGCACCTGCGGAAATAAGGGTCACTCCTTATAGCTATTGGGTCAGCCCCTACGAAGCACTATGCATTTTAGTACACGTCGCGTTGGTAACGTCCTTGCTCTTGCATCGTATTGAGGTACGCTTCAGCCGCTTCGCGGGTCATGGAGCCCTCTTTTTCAATGACATCAATCAAAGTGTTGTGAACGTCCTTCGCCATATACTGCTTATCACCGCATACGTAGAAGCAAGCTCCGCCTTCCAGCCATGCAAACATTTCCTTGCTGTTTTCAAGCATTTTATGCTGAACGTATACTTTTTGCTCCGAATCACGGGAGAACGCAGCATCGATTCGAGTCAACACGCCGTCCTTTTGATATCCTTCCAGCTCGCTTTGGTACAGGAAGTCCGTCGCTGCATGCTGGTCACCGAAGAACAGCCATGCTCTTCCGGACGCTTTGCTCACCGCACGCTCCTGGATGAAGGAGCGGAATGGCGCGATTCCTGTTCCCGGACCTACCATAATAATATCGGTGTCCTGAGATTCCGGAAGATTAAAGTGCTTGTTTTGTTGAATAAAAATCGGAAGCGTGTCGCCTTCATGAAGACGCTCTGCGCATTGTACGGAGCAAACTCCTTTGCGTTCGCGTCCATGGGCCGTATAACGCACCGCACCGATCGTCAGATGCACTTCTTCAGGATTGGCGGCAATGCTGCTTGCGATGGAATACAGCCGCGGAGGCATCTTTCTCAACAAGGCAACCAGCTCTTGGGCAGATGCTTTCCAAGGACCGAAATCCCGAAGCATATCAAGAAAATCACGGCCTTCGGTATATTCCTTCAATTGATTCGCGTCGGCCGCCATCGCTTTCAGCTTCTCGTTATCGGTAAATTCAGCCGCCTGCTGGAGCATTTTTCTCGACAACAATGTGAGCTCAAAGTAGGTAGACAACGCTTCTTTTAATGGCAGAGTGTCCCCTTGCTTGCTCACGGCAACAGGCTGATCTCCATCCCAGTTCATTTCGCTCAGAATGGAAGCTACCAGCTCCGGATCATTGGTAGGAAGAATACCAAGGCAGTCACCTGGAACATATGAAAGGTCGGATCCTTTTAACGAGAGCTCGAGATGTCTCGTTTCTTTTTTGGAGCCTGCACCGTTTAAGTTTACATTTTTAATTACTTTGGCTTGGAACGGATTCGTTCTTGAATAGGTTGTAGGCACTACAGTCGATTGCATAGATTTCACCTCTAAAAGTTGTTTGTAAGTAGGATACCACAAGAATGAAAAATCAGATATGTTTTTTCACGTAAATTTTCTTATTATTGACAAAAAGGATGGTTTTATTACTTAATCTGTCAAAAAAGGACGAGCAGGCCGATATATAAATTGTTGTGAAACTTTCCCCAGCCCTTGCTCGTAGTATATGATAGAACTAAGCCTAAGCTTACAACTCGGCTGGGCTTAGGAATGTTCAAATGAATTCCAAATACTTTAGGAGGAAACAATGGACCCCGAACCGGAACGAGAAAATTTATTGGAATTACTGAAGAAAGGTAACAAATCTTCTGCACTGGCGATGATCGGCAACGCTTTGATTGCCGCAGTCAAGGGTGTAGGTGCTGCCATGAGCGGCAGCGGAGCTATGTTCGCTTCATCCATGCATTCATTGGCGGACAGCATTAACCAAGGCTTTGTATTCGCAGGCAGTATTCTTGCGGAGAAAAAACCTACCCGGCAGTTCCCTACGGGATTCGGACGAGTGATTAACATTTTTTGTATGATAGCTGTGATTGTAGTAAGCATCATGGCTTACGAAACGATTCGCGAAGGATGGCATTTGCTTCAGCATCCCGTTCAGGCCGGCGGAGGATTCTGGTTAAATATCGGAGCGTTATTGTTTAACCTTGCCGTCGACGGAGCTATCTTGTTGAAAGCGATGAAGGAAATTACGAAGGAAGCCCGGGTCGAAACCAAGGGATTCGGATTTATTTTTTCATCTTTTAAACACGTGGGCCGCTCAGCGCCTCCTACTCGTCTTGTGTTTTACGAGGATCTGGTTGCTGTTACGGGCGCGGTATTAGCTTTGGCAGCCGTGCTGATCACCTCTTTGACGGCCTTTAATGCGTTGGATGGGGTCGTTACCATCCTTATCGGCTTATTAATGGTAGGCGTAGCCTTTAGAGTTGGTTATGACAATATGGTAGGCTTAATCGGTGTAGCTGCTCCCCGTGATGTAGCTGAGAGGGTCGCCATGCTGATTCTTTCCGACAAAGATGTAACCGACATTAACGACCTCCGGATTACCCAGGAGGGACGCTATTACCACGTCGATGCTATGATAGAATTACGCAAAGGCTTAACCTTGGCCGATGCTGACGATATAAAGTTTCGGGTTCAGGATAAGCTGATAGCTGATCCCGATATTACGGATGTTGTGTTAGGAATTATTGAAGATAACGGTGTCAAAGACTGGACGCCTGAGGTTCTTAACGAATTTGCTTAATGATTAAGGAAAAAGCTGCGGCATTGATATGGATACCATCCATGTCAATGCCGTTTTTTGTGCTGGCCTCGAGCAGTAATTGTCAGCCCGTTCGCTCAACTATGCTGGCTGCTGGCTGCTGGCTGCTGCCTGCTTGGAGGCAGGAAATTTCAGAATATATGAGAGATTTTTCAGCAAACAAAAAGAACAGCTGCCTGCTTAGACAGCTGTCCCTTTGTATTCGCACAGGCCGCCGCGCGGCATATGCCAGCTCATGATGAGATTTATTCCAAGAATGGTTTGGAATTAAGCTGCTTTTAAAGATTGCCGGGCTCTAACCATCTTGGAAAATAAAAAACGGACTAGCGGCCCCATGATCAGTAACTGCAGAGGAAAAGCGAATACCAGATTTTTAATAAAAATCAAAAGGTAGCTTTTTATCAAGGAATCTGAAGGAAGTCCATTATTGATAGAAGCCGTTATCAGGCCGTAGAACGACATGAATGTTACCATGCCAAGCACCATGCAGCCGGACATGGCCAGGATCAGCAGCAGCTTCTTGCTCTTATCAAACGGCAGTTTGGAAACCACCTTCCCGGCTATCGGGCTCACCACCAGCAGCTCCAACGCTGCAGCAACCAGGAAGGTTACAATAAGCTGGAGCATTCCTTTCATAAACGTCATGCCGCTAAGCAAATCATTCATCAGCAGGTTATAGAAGGTCATTGCTATAACCATTCCGCAGCACATCATCAGTCCAAAACAAATCCCTTGCTTTTTCGTCGTAGGCAAATCCTTTCTTCCCTTCTTTTATTTTTCTTTGTAAGTATAGCGAAACGAAATTTTTCTCATAAGTGAACGTTTTGTGAATTTTCAGCAAAACAAAAAAGAGCAGACCACTGAGGTACCTGCTCTACGTATTGGATTCTGCGGCTATTTCATTATCTGCGGGTCATTGAAGGATGGTCATTACGCTAATCGTCCACATAGTTAATGCAAACATCGTACAGCTCCAAAACAACTCGGCGGTGTATTTTCTCTTATGAACGATTTTCTCTATGGCTTTCAGGAATATCCACACAAAGAGAAAGCTGAATACCGGAACAAAGTACATGGCACTAAAGCCAAAAATCACCATAGCTGCTCCCCCAGACTCAAAATCATTTCCCATGGTCTGCTCGAATGAATCCTGTTTAAGCTATCTGGACAATTCTTGCATTTTGGCATAGCGGATAAGTATGGATAAAGCCGGATATAGAAGCTTTCATCTCCTCAAAGGAATCCCCGTAAAAATATAAAGCCGTTTCGGTATTCCCCTGCCAGTACCGTTCCACTTCTCCCTTAGATCCCACAAGTGCGGATAACTCCTCTAATACGACATTGCAATCGCACTCCGCGTAAACGTTGGCAGGAAGATGGACCCCATCCAGATAAACCGCCAGTCCTTCCTTTTGGCCAAAGTCAATGCGTTCGTCTGAATCTTCAATCATGAGATGCGATCCTTTGGGAGCGCCCGCGTCTTCAAGGATTTCAATCACTTTACGGATAATCATTTCGCGATCGTTCCCGCTATGAAGTTGAATTTCAATATCGCAGAACAGAATTTCCCCCGACTGGGACTGCATCGTCCCTCCTCCGATGATTTCACCGTAGTTATTGGAGCAGAGAAATTCATCCAACGGATCCTCATACAGCTCCGCTCTATCTACCGGCATTATTTTGTCGTTCAATTGAATAACCATAACGATTCCATGTTCATTCGACATCCTATCACCCCTCCCAGATCAATTCGACGCTTGGAAAATAATCCCTCCCCTTCAATTGGAAAAAGCGCTGGTTTTCATTTGTAATAAAACTGAAATATACCATTCATCTTCCTTTAATGTTGCTGGGCTATACTAATACCTGACCCCCTTTTTAATATATAAACCTTAAGACCCGCGGCCCGTTGCCAGTGGGTCTCTTTTTTTGTATGAAGCAAGTTAGCAACTTCACGCGGTTCCCCGTTAGAACGGTCCAAAGGAGTGAAATTCCATTTGAATGCGGCCATAAAACAGCGCACCCGTATCATCCTATGCCTTCTATTCGCCTTCTTCGTCTCCTTCGCTATCACCCTTTATCTGCTTATATCGGACAAGAACCATGCAAGCATTAGCATGTGGATGTTTTTCACCCTGTGTTCGCTAGGGCTCCTGGGAGGCAACGCGGTGGTTTGGCTCATGCTTGTCAGCAGAAGCAGAAGCAGAAGGGCAGAACGCAGGAGTACGGACTGATCCCTTTACTATAAAAAAAGCTGCCGATTGGCAGCCGCACACTCATTCACTTTTTCGCTTCTCTCTTTAAAGCCGATTTCATGTCTGAGCTCAGCTTTGCAATATTCGGCTCCGGCACGCTTTCCTTGGTGAGCTTCGCTTTGGTCTTCAGCTTGGCGATCCGATACACGCTCGCGTCTATCGTTTCCTGCTTCAGAGCTCCCTCGCGCGCCGCTTGCAGCAGCGCATTCAGCACGGCCCGCTCCTTCGCAGGCTCATGTCCGACCAGGACGATATCCGCCCCCGCCTGAACGGCTTGCACAGCCGCCTTATCGATCGGCATCGTCGAACCAATAGCCTCCATCGTCATATCATCGGTGATGACGACGCCTTTAAAGCCCAGCTCTCCCCTCAAATACTGCTGAATGATGACAGGAGATAGTGATGCCGGCAGCTTCGGATCCAGCTTCGTGACGAGGAGATGGGCTACCATCACCGCATCGGCTCCTTGGCGGATCGCTTCGGCGAAGGGTGCGAACTCGACGCTTCTCAGTCGTTGCAGATCATGCTGAACAATGGGAAGCTCCTTGTGAGAATCAACAGACGTGTCCCCATGCCCGGGAAAATGCTTGACAACCGGAATAACACCGCCGGACTGTATTCCCTTCATCTCCGGAATCGCCATCCTGCTTACTGCTTCGGCCGTGGAACCGAAAGATCGGTCCCCGATGACCGGATTGTTCGGATTGCTGTTCACATCGAGCACCGGGGCAAAATCAATGTTCAAGCCGAAGGCCCCCAGAGCGTGGGCGAGGGTGCTCCCCACTTTATAGGCATAGTCCGGATCCTGGGCAGCTCCAACAGCCTGACTTGCAGGAAAGGCGGGAAGCTCCTTAGGCAAGCGCGATACCCTGCCGCCCTCCTGGTCGACGCCCAGCAATAAAGGGAGCTTGGCGGATGCGTTCTCCTTTTGCATCGATTGGAACAGGCTCCATGCCTGATGACTATCCTTGATATTAGGTCCGAAAAAAATAAAGCCGCCGACGTGGTCCTTCGTAATATGGTTCCGGGTCGTGTCATCCAGTACGGTTCCTTCTACTCCGAACAGCACCATCTGCCCGAGCTTTTCCTCCAAGGTCATCGAGTTCACCAGATCCTGAATCGGATCCGGAGCAGCTGTCGGTTTCGGCGATACGGCTGGCGGTGCGGTCTCCGTGCTGCCTTGCCTGGGGGCAGTCGTACAGCCGGAAACTATAATCAGGCCGAATGCCAATGTGCAGTTAAGCATCCTGTGCAGCAGCGATCCTTTCATTCCTTCACCTCCATGGATTTCCTCTTGTTAGTCTGGCAAGCTGTACGCCGATTTAATCCAATGATCCAAAAACGTTTCCATTTCCAGAAGGAAACGGTTGTTAAACATAGAATACTAAGTTAAATAACTCAACCTAAGAGAGGATGAATCTGCATTGCTATTTCAAAAACAAGATCGACTCGTTATGATTGGCGACTCCATCACGGATTGCGGCCGAAAAAAACCGGAAGGGGAAGGCCGTAACGATTCGCTCGGCAACGGCTATGTCGCTTTGGTCGATGCCTTCCTTCAATCCTTTTATCCGCAGCTGGGCATCCGTGTGACGAATATGGGCATCGGCGGCAATACCGTGCGTAACCTGAAAGACCGCTGGGAAACCGACGTACTGAATTTGAAGCCGGATTGGCTGTCGATCATGATCGGCATCAACGATGTATGGCGTCAATATGACTTGCCGCAGCTTGTTGAAAAGCATGTGTACATAGAGGAGTACGAGCAGACGCTGCGCGAGCTGATCGAACGTACGAAGCTTTCCCTGAAGGGCCTAATTCTGATGACTCCTTACTACATCGAGCCTAATCCCAATGATGGCATGAGAGCCGCTATGGACCGGTACGGCGCCGTCGTCAAAAAAATCGCCGACCAATACGGCGCTGTCTTCGTTGACACGCAGGAGGCGTTCAAGCCTGTGCTGGAGCATATTTATCCGGCAACGTTGGCCTGGGACCGGGTTCATCCGAACATGGCGGGCCATATGACCTTGGCCAGAGCATTCCTTAACGCTGTCGGCTTCTCCTGGAATGGAGAACAATAATCCTGTATTCTACTAGGATTCGATACACATAAACTATGTAGGCGATTCCTTCACCGGAATCGCAAGATCAACGCCAAGGGCTGCCGCGGATTAAGCGACAGCCCTTATTTCATGAAAGCACTTGATATCACGGCGGCCGCCTGCAGCCTAGACTCCGATAACCGTCAGCTCTTTCGGATAAGTTGTCAATACTTCCGCCCCTGCCTGAGTGACGTATACATTATCTTCAATCCGGACGCCGCCCAGTCCCGACATATAAATTCCGGGCTCCGCCGTGAACACCATGCCTTGTCGCACCAAATCCGTATTGCCGCCATGAATGGAAGGATACTCGTGGATTTCGAGCCCGAAGCCATGTCCTGCCCGGGTGATGAAATATTCCCCGTACCCTTTGCTCTCAATAACGCTTCTTGCGGCATGATCCAAACTGCCGAAGGGAACTCCCGGACGAACAGCCTCAATCATGCTTCGGTTCGCTTGAAGCACCGTTTCATAGATCTCCTTGTGACGCGGGCTCACTTCACCTACGGCAAAGGTACGCGTCAAATCCGACGCATAACCCTCCACGAAAACACCGGCGTCAATGAGCAGGAACTCTCCCTCACGGACGGCGTCCGTTCCCGGTACCCCGTGGGGCAGACCCGTCTTCTCACCGGTCAATACCATTGTATCGAACGAAGGTCCTTCGGCCCCCAAGCGCTTCATGCGATATTCCAGCTCCGCAACAAGCTCCACTTCGGTTACCCCCGGTTTAACCAGCTGTACCGTATCCCGTACGGCCTCCTCTATACATTGAATCGCCCGTCGTATCGAGGCGATTTCCTGCTCGCTCTTGATCACCCGGAAATCGGCGATCCGGTCATCCAGCTGAACGATCTCCGCGGCTCCCGTCGCTTCCTTCAAGGCGAGATACCGCTTCACATTCATATGCTCGGCTTGAATCCCCATACGGGATATGCCGTTCCCAAGATGGCGTTTCAGCACCTCATAAGGGTTATCCGTGTCCTGGTGCGAAACGATGCGCGTTAAGCTCGTTGAACGCACAGCCTTCTCGTAATCCAGCACGGGAACCATCAGCATCGGCTCCTCGCCCTTGGCACAGATTAGCGCCATAAAGCGCTCATGAGGGTCCGAATAAAACCCGGTAAAATAATAAACCAGCTTAGGCAGCGTAATAAACAGAACATCCAATGCTTCATCTTCCAGAAGAGAATACAGCTTCTTGATACGGTCGTTCATCTGTTCAGCCTCCTTCAATTGCCTTCGGCATCCAGGCCGTCAGGCGGTGTTTCCTCACTCACTCTTTAACACCTATTGTATCATAAGCGAGACCCTTGCTTCCTCACTGCGCAGTCCCCTTCACAAGCGGAGCATAGCTTTAAAGCGGAAGTTCATGTGCATCGCGGAGAGTCCCGATTTAAATAAAATGAGAAAGACCCGCGCAAAAACCACAGCGCGGGTCCAGGTTGTTGAAAAAACCTTTTGCGAGAACTGTGCAACATAAGGAGGCGGGATATGCCTCGGAAGAGTTTACGTCCACCTTTGAAATCCGTGAAAATACCGCTAAATCCAATCCAATTCACGGGTTTCAATAGTGGCTGGAGGGGTATACCCCGCTGGAGTATCTCGGCTATATTTCAAGTTCTATAGGTTTTTCAACAGACTCGACCCGCGCGAAATCATAGCGCGGGTCTCCGAATGGCCTATACTCCTGACCAGACGTCCTTCACGTAACGTCCTTCCTTCTGCAAGACTTGCAGCCAATCGCCGGCTGCTTCTTCCGATACTCCCTTGACCTCGCAATACGCCTGCTTCATCGTCTCTTCGACCTCCGGTGCCATCCTGCTTCCGTCTCCGCACACATATAGCATGCCGCCCCGTTCGAGAACGCCGATGAATTGTGCCGCATTGAGCTTCATTAGATCCTGGACATGCTGCCGTGGCTGCCCCTCCACTCGGGAGAACGCCGTATGAAGCGTCACAAGTCCGTCGCGCTGATCCTGCTCCAGCTCCTCCTGATATATATAATCCTGCTCAGGATTACGGCAGCCGAAATACAGATGCGCCTCTCCCAGAGTCTTTCCTTCCTGCTTGAGGGCACGCCTTGCCTGAAGGAAGCCGCGGAACGGCGCTACTCCCGTTCCGGGTCCAATCATGATGATCGGGGTCTCCGGATTATCGGGCAGCTGGAAGCCCGACTCAGGGGTTTTGACGAACATGACGATGGCATCACCCGGTTCGCGTCTTGCCAAGTAGTTCGAAGCTACACCCAAATAGGTTCCGCGGCCGCTTCTAGCCGGTCCCCTGACGACGCCGACGGTAATGCTGGCCTTATCCTGCTGCAGCTTGGGCGAGCTCGAGATTGAATAATACCGCGGCTTGAGCGGCGGAAGCAGCTCAATGAACCGTTCAAAGGGCAGCTCGCAAGCCGGGTACTGCTCGAGCAGCTCAAGCATCGTCAGACGCTTGCTCTGTACCTGCTCCTTGTAGGCCTCCTCCTGAAAGAGCGCCTCCAGCTCCTTCTTGTGCGGCGGGCAAACGGTGAAGGCTGCAAGCTCCCGCAGTTGTGCCCGTGTCGCCGCCTCCTGCAGCTCCACGCTGTGCCTCAACAGATCATGGACGCTGATCGGCCGGTCCAGCGGCAGATGAGCCGCGCTGCGGCCGCTTCCGCTGATGATGAGGTGATCGCTGCCGCTCAGCCCGTAGCGCCGCAGCACACGGTCAACCAGCTCCGGCGAATTCTCCGGAATCACGCCGAGGTGATCCCCCTCCTGGTAAGTGACCCCCTCGGGCAGGACAATTTCCAGGTGCCTTGTGCTTCGTTCGCTGCCCTCCTTCTGCAGCTCCCTGTTCTCGGCAACGGTAGCTAGCGTCGCATCGTAGCTGTCCGCCAGAGGCGTGCCAACCAAGCCACTGACAAACTGTATGCTTAAGGTGCTGGTCTCCTGCTGGGGTTTGCTGATGGCCTTCAAGCCCATTTCGTGGAGGACGTCCGGCCACAGACGCTCGCTCCAATCGTCGACCTGCTTCTCGAAGTCGCCGCTCGCGTCAGCCTCTCCGCGCACGACCAGACGCGTCGCTCCTTTGGCCTGCAGCTGCTCGTCAATGAATCGCGGAACATGCTGGTACGTGCTTGCCCAATTATGGTCGCCGCAGCCGAATACGGTATAACGGACCCCGTTCAACTCGCCGTGCTCCACGCCTTCCAGCCACTGCACGAACTCACGGGCGTTGCTTGGCGGTTTGCCATTGTAGGACGCCGTGACGATGAATACGGCTCCTTCCTTGGGCAGCTTGCCTACGTAATCGTTGAGCGGAGCAACCTCACTGCGGAAGCCCTGATAACGGGCCTTATCCGCCAGATCCCTGGCGATGCCTTCGGCAGTACCGAGATTACTGCCGTACAGCACCAATAATGGCGTTTGGTGAGCCGCCTCGACGGCCGCTGCCGGCTCTTCCTGCTGCGCAGACCGCTTTTCGGCTTGAGGGGCCGTGCCTACAGTCGAGAATACCGTTTGGGCGCCGCGAGGACGAACACGCATCGTGAAGCCTTCCGGCTTCAGCGTCAACGTCTCTTTTACCTTCAGCTGATAATTCGTATGGTCGATGATTTCAAAATGACGGAGCACCATGCCCAGAACAAGTGTGGCTTCCTGCAGTGCGAACTGCTGTCCAATACACGCGCGCTGTCCGTTGCCGAAGGGCTTGTAGGCATGAAAAGGAATCTTGCTCGGATCTTCAAAGCGCTCCGGCACAAACTCATCGGCATTCTCGCCCCACACCTCAACATCCCGGTGCAGCTTCGGGATCAGGACACTGACGCTGTCGCCCTGCTTCATCGGATATTTCCCGGCCAATAAGGTGTCTTCCTTCGCATAGAGCGAGAACGCGGGAGCCGTAGGCCACAAGCGCAGCGATTCATTAAGAATCATACGGATATAGTTCAGCTCCCGTACCTGTCCATAGGTCGGAACGGGATCCTTAAACACCCGATCGACCTCCTCGCAAGCCTTCTGTAGCTTATCGGGATGCTTCAGCAAGTAATATAGGGCGAAGGAAAGCAGTCCGCTGGTCGTTTCGTGCCCGGCAATCAGGAACGTAATGATCTGATAACGGATGTTTTCATCGTCCAGCGCCTCTCCCGTATCCGGGTCCTTTCCGTTCAGCATGTGGGCCAGCAGATCGTCACCCTCGCTTCCATGGGCTTTGCGCTCTGCGATAATTTTATCTACAAGCGAGTTCATCACCTGGATATCATGTTTGAACTGCCGCTTCGTTATGACCATCAGCTTATCCTGCAGCCCGAGACGCTGAAGCTGATTCATCGCCTCGTTCAATGCGCGCACCATACTCGTAATGAAAGGATGCGGCTGTTCGCGGTAAAAGCTGTTGAACCGGTAATTAAAGCCGCAAAGCCCGATCGTATCCAGCGTTAAGCGGGTCATATCCTCGGGAACCTCGACGCTTTCATCGGGGTTCAGCCGCGCCCATTTCTGAATGAGCTGAACCGCAATATCGACCATCATGCCGTGATAGCCCTGCATCGCTCTTTGCGAGAAGCTCGGCAGCAAAATATTGTGCGCCTTGCGCCAATTGGGCTCTTCCGTTTCGCTTGTGAACAAGCCGTCCCCCGCAAAAGCACGCACCTTCCTGAGCGGTGCCCATACTCTTTTATCAAATCGGGATTCGTCACAGGCATCCTCTACCAGCTCATGGCTGGAAATAAAGATTTCGCTTCTTCCCGGCATATCGAATCGAAAGATAGGACCATATTCATAAGCAACCCTGACCAATGATTGAACCGGCTCATCCAAGTTCAGTTGAGGCAGGTTACCGAGCGGTCCGAAGGTTTTGGGTTGGGGGATCGTAACAGATTCGGGTTGAGTCATAGAGTTCATCCTTTCCAATGGAGACTTTATCATACATGAAATCAAGTCGTAGGTTCATCTAGTTAATTTGCCAATAAAGTGCTTGATTATGCAAAAGCAACCATAGGAATGAATATTCATTCCGCATGCGGTTCAGAACTACGCAGACTTAGCATTCTGCACAATTCCTTCATTTCCATGCATCGTTCAGACGTTCTTCCCATGGACACTGACCGCATCCCAGCAGCTTTCCTCCAGCTGTCCGAGCATTTGCGGAGTTTCCGTCAGCTTTCCGGCGCGAATCAGGCTGAACACCTTGGCAAATGCACCAAACACAATCGCAATCAATACATTCGCTTGTGACGGACGAATGATCCCTTGTTGAATGCCTGCAGCGGCGTAAGCATGAAGAAAATCCATCAATTGACGAAACGACTCCCGGCTCTCCGGGTCCAAATATCTCGCATTGCTATGAGTATCAACGAAATAAAAGCCGTGGATATTCGCCTTGGCAAAACGAACCATAGCGAAAAATACATGTCTGAACTGCTCTCTCACACCGCCTGCTTCGGGATAATCCCGCTTCACGGTGTCATGGAGACCTTGGACGCAGTCTTGAAACAACGCATTCACCAGTGCCTCCTTGTTCTCGAAATACCGGTAAATCGTGCCCGTTCCAACCTCCGCCTTGTCAGCAATCATCGGTACGGTCGTCCCGTCATATCCCCGCTCCGCGAATAAGACGAGGGCGGCCTCCATGATTTTATCCCGCTTGCTTAACGTCGCTTCCATCTATCGCCCTCCTTCCAGGAAATGAATGAATATTCATTCCTCACCTTTTTATTGTAAATCAGCCTCATCAATGATTGCAACTTCTGCGCTTCTTCAACCACATTTAGCAGAAATTAATAATGATAAAAATGCCTTTGATGATAAAATACGCTAAAGGGATCAGCTCGATTATCGAGCACACATGCTAATACGCCGCGGAAAGGAGCCACACTATTGAGTTCCACATTATGGTAATATGGAGGGAAAGAGGTGATAGTTTTGGCTCATCCGAACGACTTCATCAGCGAGTTTTTACAGCACGATTTATCCCAAAGAGAAGACGTGGAGACCGTTGTTTTGTGCGGCTCCTATGCGTCTGGAAAAGCGGCAGAACACAGTGACGTCGATTTATGCTATATCGGCGTGTTCGATCATTTTCAAAGAGAAAGCATTTACTATTGCGGACGTGAATTCCAAATCATGATCGCGCCTTGGGCATGGTATGAGCATGTTGTTAAGGATTACGAACGCAAGGGAAACATCGCCACCATTACTATTATGTTGGCCACTGGCCGATGCTTAATCGGTGATAGCGGGAGATGGCGGGAATTGCAAGCCTTGGCATACCGTTTCTATCATGAGGGCCCAAAGGCTCCATCAGCTGATGAAACGAGAAAACTCCGGGTTCAGCTAACCGATTTATGGGAAGATTATCTCGATATTATCGATGCTCGGGAAAAAGAATGGCTATCCTTCGTGATCCTTCAGGAGTGTGTCAATACGTTATTTGTAACTCGCCGGTGGTGGGCTGTAAAGCCCAAATACCAGCTTTAAAAAATAAAGAGCCGCAACGTCAGTATAGCCGAACTGCTTGAACGGTGCCTCGCTTCACCCGGCTCCAAAGAGGAGCTGGAAACGCTATGCTCCTATGTTCTTGAACCAATCGGAGGTTGGATGAAGGAGGGCTGGAAGGCTTAAGACAATACCCGATTTGATCGCATTACCGGAGGCTTCGGTCTCCGAAGGAATCTCGCTTACCAACAAAGCCGTGTTATTTTCTATCACTCTCTCATCCCCCGATCAGCCATCTGTCTAAGAAACTCCGGCACCAACCTGTAGAGCCCTGCCTATACGGGAAACCCCTTCTTCTATTTGCTCCTCATTCAAATGACCGTAACCCAGCAGCATCCGGTTGTCCGGCAGCACCGTTACAGCCACCTGCTGCTCCAGCAGCGCATCACTCAAGCCTTCTGGAAACGGATGCTTAAACTGTATGACCATATGCAAGCCGGCAGCCTTGCCGCATACCCGGAAGGGCATGTCCACCACCTTATGCAAAGCCTCGACCAGCTTCTCGCGCCTCTTGCGGTACAGCTTTTTCATTTTAAGGATATGGGTGTTGAGATAGCCCGCCTCCATGAATCGAGCCAGAGCCAGCTGGTCCAGGCTAGGCGTCTGGTAATCGGTCAGCTTCTTTAGCTTCCTGCACAATGGAACCAGCGGCTCGGGCAAGACCATGTAACCGATCCGAAGTGAAGGAAACATAATTTTACTAAAGGTCCCGATGTAGATGACTCTCTCCGTGCAGAGACTTTGCAAGGAATGAACCGGCGCGCCGTCGAACCGGAATTCGCTGTCGTAATCGTCCTCCAGGATGTAGCTCCCGCAGCGGCGGGCGTACTCCACCAGCTCGATCCGCCTTTGGATTGGCATGATTCCTCCCAACGGGAACTGATGCGAGGGCGTGACATAAATACATTTGGGCCTACTGTCCGCGGGCAGACTCTGTGTCAGCATGCCCGAATCGTCCACCGGGATCCGGTGCAGAACAGCGCCTGTCGAGGTCAGAATCGTCCGCAAATCTTCATTGGACGGATCTTCAACTACCGCTTCATCTCCTTCCGCTAGCAGCGCCCTCACGATAAGATCCAGAGCCTGCACGGCGCCATTGGTGACAAGGATCTGTTCCGGCTTGGCAATCACGCCCCTCATCCTCCACAAATAATCGGCCAATATCCGCCGCAATTCCGGATTCCCTGAACAATCTCCATAATCGAGCTGCGACGTGGAAGCCTCCATGCACACGCTCTGAAGAAGGGCGCCCCATTGCTTTAAAGGAAATAAATCGACGGCTGGAAGTCCGGTACGAAACGAAATCACACCCTCAGCCGAGTCAGCCCCTGCACGCTCATTCTCAGCTAATTTCTTAGGATTCGAAGGCCGATATCCGAGTAAACGCGCTCCTTCCGCTACATAGCTTCCGGCCCCCTGGCGTCCTGTAATATAGCCCTCGGCCAGCAGCAGCTCGTACGCCTCCAATATCACGTTGCGCGAAACATGCAGCTCCCCGGCCAGCTCCCGCGTGGAGGGAAGCTTGTAACCCGCCGGCAGCCTGCCGGACAAAATAGCGCCTCGGAAGGCTTCAAACACCTGCCGGAACATGGGCAACCGTGATTGCTTATCAATAGAAAACCACAAAGGCCGATCCCTCCTTTTTAAAGTGGTACTCTCAAAACTACTAATTACTGGCTCTACCAACAACCAGTTACAGCCTGCTACAGTAAGAAGAACCCAAAGTAAAAGGAGATGCTTAACGGATGAACGTTCGAACTACCGCTTACCTGGAGCTGAGTGCCGCCGCTGTTCTTATAGGAAGCTCTGTCGTAGCAGGCAAATGGACCACGATGCAGCTACCCGTTTTTTTATCCCAATCCATAAGCCTTGCCATCGCCTTGATACTGCTGGTCCCGATGGTATGGATGAGCCGTAGCGCCAGTCTTTCACTGGCCAAAAAAGACTTGCTGTATTTACTTTTACAAGCGTTCCTTGGGATGTTCCTGTTCCGCGTGCTGCTGCTTTACGGTTTAAAAACCGCACCAGCCGCCGAGGCCGGCATCGTAACCAGCCTGACTCCGGCGGCCGTAGCCGTTCTGTCCTTTATTTTCTTGAAGGAACGATTGACGACTAGACTCCTCATTGGGGTAACGTGTTCCTTATTGGGGATTATCAGCATTCAAGCTCCGGCCTGGTTCGTATCAGCCTTTTCGCCCCACTCGGCGGGCTCCTCCTTCGGTCTGGCTCTCATTCTGGCGGCTGTATGCGGGGAAGCGATGCTCACGATTCTGCGGAAAATGACGGCAAGCAGCGTGTCCTCCCTGGTCGGAACAACTTACGTGACTTTGTTCTCCTTCTTGATGTTTACCCCGTTCGCACTGGTCGAGGCTAACCAATATGACTTCGCTTCTATTCATCTGAAGGAATTCGGTATGCTGCTGTACTACGGCGTTTTCGTCACTGCTCTCGCCTATATCCTGTGGTTCCGCGGTGTTGCCAAAGTATCTGCGGGAACTGTCGCCGTCTATACCGGATGCATCCCCGTCAGCACGTTACTGCTGTCTTATGCCGTGCTGAAGGAGCCGGTCTCGGCGGCCCACCTTGTAGGCAGCGCCTTTGTTTTCTTAGGAATTTGGCATGTGTCCAGGAGTCATGCAGCGGAAGCCCGATTGGCTGCCGTCAAAAAATAAACTACCAACCCTTTAAATGCGTGTGTACTTTCATAAACAGATATAAGGCGGGCGGTGTAGTTATGAAAAAATGGCTTTCAGGCTTGACGATCAGTACCAGCTTGAAGACACCTTTAAGCTGAAGCTTCATTCATCCCCTCTTTTTATGCATTCTATATTACCATAAGTTGGATAATAGAGAGGTAAGATTTAAGCCTCCTACCTTAAAAAAGAAAAAGCTATCGGCCTTAACGGCCGACAGCTATTGAAATATCCTCATACATTCGCTCTAGCACAGCTACTCCCAACGCCTCGCTCTGCTTGGCGAGCTCCAGTAACCGGATTGCTTCCCGAGCCTGCTCCGGATCGTTCGGTTCGCCGCCGTGCGGATGAGGAAACCGCTGTTGAAATTGACGAAAGACTTCCGCTACCTGCTCATAATGCTTCCCCGCTTCCCGGGCCAATTCCCGGAAAGGTTCCCCAATTTCCTTGACTCCACTCCATCTATCAGGCAAAGTCTTGAGAAACTGGGCGGCAAACTCCCTTGCGTCGCCAACCACCTCGGCATTGTAAGCATTGCCGAACGGGTTTACGGTACGGCTCTGGAAAGCCTGAATCCAGGCATCGTATCCGGCTAATCCGTGTCTATACTCTTTGGACAAAGTAGGAGCTTCCTCATGGGCGAATTGAATCGCCCGCTCCAAAGCCCCTGTCAGCGCCTGTACCAGATCGCTGGGAACCGATTCAAGAATTCGCAGCATGAAGACGAAGTTTAACGGCAGCTCATTCAGCTTGGCATAGGGCAGGGGCCCGTCATGTGAAGGGTCTTTGCAGTAAAGCTCCTGCAGCTCGTCGTCATATCCGTATATGACCCCGAATTCCGGAATAAACAGACTCCATCCGATGGCCGGGATCCCGCGGTCGATCGTCTCCTGAGCGAATCGGATCGCTTGCTCCAGCTTTTCCGGCGGTGCCGGTGTCCGAAAGCCATGAAGCTGCTCGCACCGGAATCCAAGAAGATTCAATCCCTTTTCCAGCAGCTCCATAGGCGAGAACATGGTCGGTCCCGCAGGGCTTACATCCGCAGGATGAATATTGATTCGAAATGCATGGCTGGTCAGCCCCATCACATCAACCAGGGAATAGTCGTCTTTTTTGTCCGTGTATTGCAGTGCTGCATAAATCGATTGCGCTGCAGCGGTATATGTCTTGTCCCAGGAACGCTCTGTCATTTCCGTCATCTCCTCACATTCGTATAGGCTGTACAAGCACACGGCGGGTAGGCTTTCCATGCTGCTGCTTCTCCAACAAAAAACCTCGAAAATAGACACGAATGCGTTCCCTCTGCACCTTCGTACGTGAACGGGAGATCGCCGTATAGACCGAGCCAATGGAAACACCAAGCGCTACGGCAATCTCCGCAGGAGTAAACTGGCGGAATACATGGGCTTCGAAGATAGCCCGTTCCTTCGCCGTCAAGCATTGGAGCAGCTGATACAACCCGTTATACAGATCCTTGCGCATCCACTGAACCTGGGGATCTTGATGAGGACCTGGCTTTTCCTCCAAGCGTACCGTCATGCGATATAACAGGCGATCCAGCATGGAGCCGTCGCCCGCGGAAGGAGACAGGAATCGCCGTGATTCCAACGCGGAAAAGGAACTCTCTCTTCCGTTCGGCCCCCCCCTGCGAAGCTTCATCATAGCCTGATTCCGGACAATCCGCTGCAGCCAATACCGGAATTTGCCCGGCTCCATCAACGTTTCGATCCGCAAAAACGCGGCCACCAGCGCCTCTTGAACAATATCCTCAGCCAGATGACCATCCTGCGTGATGACGGTTGCCCAGCCTAGTGCCCTCTCCCGGTGCCTTCGTACCAGCTCCCCGAATGCCTCGCAATCCCCTGTACGGGCATGGTCTACCAGCTGGTCATCCTGAAGGCTTATGACCTCCTCCACACCATCTCTAACTTCATTGGACATGGCAGAGTCCTCAAACCATTGCGTAATCAACCCATTCACCCCTAAGTGTCCATGTTGGTTACATTCGTATCAACAGTTAGATGCCATTCGGAGGAGGAATCTTACAACGAGGTTACCGGAATTTCAAATGAAACCGTGGTACCTTGATCTGCCAGGCTTTGAATCATCAGCCCGCTGCCATACATTTGCTTTAATCTCCGATTCGTATTGGTAAGTCCGATCCCGCCCCATTCTTTCTTCTTCGTTGGGTCCAATGCCATGCGGATGTCGTCGGCCTTCATCCCTTTTCCATCGTCTTGAACCTCTATGAGAATGCAATCCCCTTTGCGATCGATCCGGATACGTATCGTCCCGCCCCTTGCGCGGCTTTGAATGCCATGTCTCACCGCATTTTCTACCAGCGGCTGAATGGACAGCGGCGGAAGAAGCAGAGTCTCATCCGCATTCCCTTCCCACAGGATGGAGAGCCTGTCACCAAATCGTTCTTTCTCTATATACAAATAAGTACGGACAAGCTTCAGCTCATGAGAAAGAGGTACCAGGCTGCCTGTATTTAGAAAATGAAAGCTGATTCGCAGGTATTCGATAAACGCATCCCCCAGCTTGCGCATCCTTTCGGTATCCAGGTCACTCAAGGCCATAATGGAGTTCAAGGTATTAAACAGAAAATGAGGCTGTATTTGCGCCTGCAGATAGGCGGCCTCCATGCGAAGATGTTCGTGAACCGACTGCTTCAACGCAATTAAGGACCGGATTCGGTATTTTAACTCCAATGCATCGACCGGCTTGGCGACGTAATCGTTAGCACCGGACTTAAATCCCGCATAGATATCCGCGGGCTCGTTACGTGCCGTTAACAGCAAGACAGGAAGCTCTGATACAGAGAAGCGCTCTCTTACCAAACGAGTCAGATCGTAGCCGGACATTTCCGGCATCATCACATCGGCGATAATCAAATCCCACTGCTCCGTGCCGAGCAAGGACAATGCTTCGTCCGCAGAGGAAACTAATTTGAGATTATAAGGTTCTGTTCCGAGAATGCCTGCAAGCACCTTCAAATTCACCGGATCATCGTCTACTGCAAGTATATTTGCCCTTCCTTCTTCAAAAGGTACCGATTCCACCTCGATAGAAGGGTATGGGTATGGACCTACTACGCTTTCCGGAAGGAGCCGGGGCGGTGTGTCTATGCCACACGCCACAAGGTTTGATGCAGGTATTTCCTGCAAATCCAGCATAGGCAGCGTGAAGCTGAATACGGAGCCTTCACCCGGAGTGGAGCGAACTGTAATATCCCCGCCGTGAAGCTCCACAAGCTCCTTGCAGATGCTTAACCCGAGACCAATCCCCGAGCTATTACTGCCGCCGTGAAATCCCTGCTCGTATCTGCTGAAAATACGGGCTTGCGTTTCTGCATCCATGCCATACCCTGTATCGGAAACTTCAATAACGACCTGGCCGTTCTCGCTTCGGGCAGATACGGCTACCGTCCCTTGCATAGTGTACTTTAGAGCGTTATGAACCAGATTGAACAAAATTTGCGTTAATCTTTTTTCGTCTGCAAGAACGGGCGGTATCGTCTCCGGGATCTTCATTTCCAGCTGAACGGGCTTGCTCTCCGTCATAAACGCAAGCATGCCGAAAACACCAGTGACGATGGAGCGGACCGCCAAGGGTTCCTTCTTCAGCACAATGCGCTTCTCCTGAAGACGCGCCACGTCCATTAAATCCTCCACCATATGAGACATCCGGGTGCTGATCATGACGAGCAGCTGCAAGTCCTCCATGCTTTTGTTATCCAACGTATGCTGCTGTCTGTTCATAAGGCTTTGGGAAATATTCAAAATCCCATGCAGCGGAGTTCTTAGCTCATGCGATGTATTGGCGAGAAACTGATCCTTAAGCCTATCAGCCTCTCGAAGCTGCTTATTCAGTCTCGCATTTTCCTCTGCATTGCGGAAATACTGCTTGAACCAATAGGAAGAGAATGCGATAATAGCCGCAATCATATCGACTGGAAAAAATACGTTGCTAACCTTCTCACTGAAATTAAAGGCTCCCCACAAAATGCTTGAAGCGATGCTTATAATCGCAAGCAGCAGATAGATGGAGTCACTCTGCCTTCTAAGCACCATCTTGATGGCCAGGTAAACAAACCAAAGCATCGGAAAGAAGTACAAAAATCCGAAAAGCATTGCCTTTCTGGAATAATAAATAAGCGGAGGCGATGCGAATAGGGTGAAGATCGAATATAGTACGAGAAGAATGGTATAAAAATGAAACAATCGTCGGTTGTCCGGCTTTCCATATAACATTTTAGTCAAATATAGAATAAAAAAAGAAACTCCCATGTAGGCGAACAATCGGATTTTTAGAATCCACATATAATTGATCGGAAACCAAATCTGCAGTATCTTGTCATTATCGGACACAACCGTAATCGCCGCGACCAGAAGCAGCAGGAAGAATAGAAGAAGCGCTTTTTGCCGTGGATGGAAAAGGTACAGGATGCATGCATACAGGCCGTGCAGCAGCAGGACGACAAATGTCACAAGCTGAAAGCCGATGGAATACCAACGCTCAAAGTCAACGGCCGCTTGCGAGCCGAATCGGATCGATTTGGCTATGCCCCCGAAAAAAGGATGCTCAAAATTAGCTGCGCGGATAAGCAGCTCGATTTCCTCCGCCCCATTGGCCTCATACGAGGCGGTATACGAAACATTGTAAGGCTTGTAATTTTGCCGATTCTCTGCCGGATGGCCGAACTCCTTTTGCTTTTGACCATTAATCTCTACGACGGAAGAGGCTTGGATGTCCTGAATCCAGACTGTGTAAGGCTGTTTCAGGCCTGCATCGACCAAAATACGCAGCCGGTAGGTCCCGTATCCGTAAGACGTGTCGGTACCTTCCGGAAAAGCGCTGCGCCAGTCCCCGGGAACCTGGAGATAATGCGGAGCTTCGGCCGAACGGCTGGTTGATGCTTCATGCGAGATGAAGGCTGAAGGGTAAAACTCCCATTCCCCATTAAGGCTGATGGTATGTGAGGTTTCAAAGTTCCAACCGCGCATGTCAAGCACACCTTTAACCACGGTAGGATGCTCCGGAGTTGAAAACATCACGGACCAAAGCAGCCGAAAGCTTAGAAGAACCGCGACAAATAGAGTGACCATGAAGAAATATTTTATGTAGGATTTGTTATCCTTCATTCTTAGAGCGGGTGCGTTGAACACGATCTTTGGCTGCTCCTTTTTTTAAACCCAGGCTATTATGCTAGGTGTGTAATCTTTGAAGACGGTTTAACGCAACGAGGCGGCTGATCCGAAGCGGCAACCTGCTTAAATCCAATCGCTTTTTTCAAGAGGTGATTTGAGAACCGATTCCAGGTTTAAATGGGTTCCGCAGGAGGTTATCTGCCGAGTACACAACCATCCCGTGTATCCGTTGACCGGTGGGGGGGGGGTCGAAACCTTCTATGGATTGAACATTGCTGCCCATCCTCTTTAAATATATCATAAGCTTGGAAGCATGAGGCGGCCTAATATATAAAAATAATAGCTGTTTTTATAGAAATTGCCAATATGATAAAGGAAGTGTAACGTCTTGGAATCATCCTACCTATTCGTCCTCGCTGTAGGGTTGGCGGCAGGCGCCATAAGCGGCATCATCGGAACCGGCTCATCCATCATGTTAATGCCTGTTCTGATCGTTGCCTTCGGTCCCAAGCAAGCCGTACCCATTATGGCCGTAGCCGCCGTCATGGCCAATATCGCAAGGGTCTACACCTGGAGACGAGAAATTCATTGGAAAGCATTTGCCGCATACTCGCTTCCCGGCATCCCCTTTGCTGCACTAGGGGCACGTACGCTATGGGAATTACCCGCTCATTGGGTTGATATTGGGCTGGCTCTATTTTTTCTGGCGATGATCCCTGTCAGGCACTGGCTGCAATCCAAGCAGATACGTATCTCCCTGTGGCAGCTTTCGGCTGCCGGAGCTGTCATCGGCTTTTTAACAGGAATCGTTTTATCTACAGGACCTCTCAGTGTGCCTGCGTTTACCTCCTTCGGTCTAACCAAGGGAGCATTTCTAGCTACGGAAGCCGCCAGCTCGCTTGCCATTTATTTCAGTAAAATCGCCACGTTTCGGGAGCTCGGAGCCCTGCCGGCGGACATGATCCTCAAAGGTGTTATCGTCGGCAGCTCCCTCATGCTCGGCACTTTTGGAGCCAAGGCCATTGTAAAAAGAATGAACGCCGCATCCTTCCATTACGTATTGGACGTGCTGCTGTTCTGTTCGGGGATATCTCTGCTGTGGGCGGCCTTTCACTAATGCAGGATGGCTCAGAATGGTTATACGGTTCCATGATAAGCATAGTTATCACCCGCAGAGCTTAACCTTAACTCCTCGAACAGGGCAGGCATGAGCCGCCGGGCTGTGTCCATATCCGCCCAGCGAAGCTCGGCGATATCTTGATCCGGATCTCCTTGACAGCTCATCTCGCCATGAGTGATTTGGGCAAAAAAAGTGACAATCACAGCATGGCTGCCGGTCTCTGAAAAAATCTTCTCTCTTAATGAGCTCAGACCCGTAAGGACGACATGAAGTCCGGTTTCCTCTCTCGCTTCGCGCACCGCAGCCTGCTCGAAGGTCTCGCCCTCTTCAACCGCACCCCCCGGAAGATCCCAATAGGTTCTATCCCCTTTCACGTTTTTCACCAGAAGGACGTTGCCCGCGTCATCCGTTATCCAGACCAATGCTACATGAATTTTTCTTAAATGAAGCACTCCGTTCTTATTGGGATTTATTGTTTTGTGGAAAATGAACCGCCCCCCTGGTGTGGGGAAGGCACTTTATCGGAAAGTTACTCTGCCAAGAGGGCCAGCCCCCTAAACCTAAGGGACTGGACTGATACGAGCTATCGCAGCTGCGACTGCTCTATCCCTTCCTGCGGCCCATCAGCAGGTAAGAAAGCAGGCTCCCGCCTAACAAAATCACTGCAGCAGCCAGGAATGATACACGCATCCCGGCTGTGAACGATTCGCTGCCGTTTATGATCGCTCCGGCAAAGGCAACGGCAAGGGTAGCCCCGAGCTGTCTGCTTGAATTAAGCGCGCCGGATACGGTGCCGGTCTGTTCCTTCGGCGCAGCAGAAATAACGGCCGTCATTAACGAAGGGATCGTGAGCGAGACTCCGAGGCCGATTAGCAGCAATCCAATCGCTGCAAGAATATGGCCCGTGTCCGTATCCGCTCCGGTTTGCAGCAGCACGCCAATAGCCGTAAGTGCGAAGCCGGCTGTCATAGGGATTCGCGCTCCGAAGCGCCCCACAATGCGCCCGGTTACCACCGGATTCACCGCGAGCGGAATGGTCATCGGCAGAAGCGCAAGTCCTGCCATATGAGCGGATAAACCCCGTATTTGTTCATAGAACAATGGCAGAATGAATAGAACGGCCGATAAGCCGAAGTTAATAGCCATCCCGTTAACCATGCCGGCGGATACGGTAGGATTACGGAATATGTGAAGCGGGAGAAGCGGCGCCTTGGCCTTGGCTTCGTGGATCAGGAACCAAAGAATGCTCAGCGCAGAGAAGCCGAAACCCCCGGCAATGACCGGGGAGCCCCATCCATAGACCTCCCCTTCCATAATTGCAAAGGACAATGCTGTTATTGCGGCAATCGCAAGCAGTTGTCCTAACCAATCGAAGCCGCTTTCCCGGTTTCGTTTCGTCTCCGGGACCAGCCGTGATGTTAACAAAACGCTGGCAGCAGCAAGCGGCACGTTAAGAAGAAATATGCTGCGCCAGCCAAACGAATCGACCAGAAATCCGCCGATAACAGGGCCCGACGCCATAGCGATTCCGGTTACCGCCGCCCAGATGCCCATAACCCGTGCACGCTTCGCCGGCTCAGGAAAAGCCCGGGCAATTAGCGAAAGCGAGGAAGGCATCAGAGCGGCCCCGCCGATGCCAAGTACCGCACGCATGGCAATTAACCAAGGAAGCGAGGGAACGGCGGCGCTAACGGCCGATGCGGCAAGAAACAAGACAAGACCGCCAACGTACACCCGCTTGGCTCCCAGCTTGTCGGCAATTCCCCCCATTGAGAGCAGAAAGCCTGTAAAAACCAGGGTGTATGAATTCACGACCCACTGCAGGCCGACGATGCCTACGCCCATGTCCGCATGAATTGCCGGGAGCGCAATGCTCACGACAGTTGTATCCAGGAGGACCATAAAGTATCCTAACGATATGCCAAGAAGCAGCAAAGCCCTTGTCATCTTATTCGACGTTTCCGTCTGAATTTGCGCGATGTTGTCCAATTTGTCTCCATTCCCTTCTATTCCCTAATTGAAAGCAGTTGCTTTCTTCAGGGAGAGTGTATAATGGATGACAGCAGCAAAGAAGATGACGGTTTATCCTAGGAGTTATTCTCCTACCCTAATATCCTTCTTTAGAGGCAGGTGAATCTAATGGCACCAACGGCCAAGGAACGGCTTATGGAGCTGGCCCAGTTTTTACGTTCCAGGCGCGCGCGCCTTTCTCCTGAGCAGGCAGGTCTTCCCGGAGGAGGAAGGCGCCGCACGCCAGGATTGCGCCGGGAAGAAGTAGCGCTGCTCTCTGGAGTCAGCGTGGATTGGTACACCTGGCTAGAGCAAGCGCGGGACATTCAAGTGTCCTCACAGGTCCTGGACAGCATTGCGCGCACGCTTCAGCTAGATTCCAATGAACGCAAGCATTTGTACATGCTTGCCCTGCAACAGCTGCCAGCCGACGCCGCACCGATCGATGAACCTGTAGATTCAACGTTACAAGCGTTCCTCGATCTTCAAGGGACAAGTCCGGCGTATGTTACGGATCAGCGCCTGAATATCGTGGCGTGGAATCGGGCGGCTTGTCTCGTATATGGGGATTATGCGGCGATGTCCAGCCGTGAGCGCAATTCGGTCTGGCGGACGTTTACGTCCCCGTATGTCCGCCTGATGCTTCAGGAAAACTGGGAGAATCATGCCCGGCATCGGCTGGCTAATTTTCGCGCCCTATACGGAAATTTCGTCGGCGATCCTTGGTGGAGCGGGCTTATTGAGGAATTGAACAGAACCAGCGCAGAATTCAGAGCCTGGTGGCCGCAGCATGATGTGTTAAGCGGTCCTGAGGGGCTGAAGGTCAATCATCATCCGATAGCGGGGCGTCTTGTTTTCGATCAGATTTCGTTTCTTTCGACAACGTCACCGCACCTTACAGTGACAATTAATATGCCTTTAGACGATACCCCCGATAAAATGAAAAATCTTCTGAGTCTGTAAGAGGCAAACACGCCCCAGATCAACAAGCAAGCAGATGATTCGGCGGCCGGCGGCAGCAAAGATATGCTCTGCCGTCAACCGTTATCATCCGATTCCTCTAATTCAGAATGAACTTCATAATAGTCCAAGAAACCCTTGCTAATCCCCTATGTTCGCACCTCCACTTCTTCTATCATTTGATCCGCGTTTCATTCTCCGGACACACTGCGGAAAGGGAACGGAGTGATGCCAGCTCCCGCGCTGCCCGGATGATTTCTCGTTCCACGGCGCATCCTTCCCTTTTATTTACTTACTTTAGTTGAGAAACCATAAAAAAGTGAGTAATATATAGGATATAGGAGGCGAAATCAAATGGCCCATCAAGCAAAGAAAATAGAAATTGGAATCAGCACGTTTCTGGAAGCAACTCCGGATCCGGTGACCGGTAAAAGCATCAGCCATGCCGAACGTCTGCGTGACGCAGTAGAGGAGATTGTGCTGGCCGATCAGGTCGGTCTCGATGTCTACGGCATCGGAGAGCACCATCGAGCCGACTACGCAGGCACTTCGCCAGCCGTTGTGCTGGCTGCGGCAGCGGCTATGACCAAGCGGATCCGGTTGACAAGTGCAGTAACCGTACTGTCCTCGGATGATCCGGTTCGCGTATATCAAGCGTTTTCTACTCTAGACGGCATCTCCAACGGCCGGGCGGAGATTATGGCCGGCCGCGGCTCGTTCATCGAATCATTCCCGCTCTTCGGGTACAGTCTGGAAGACTATGACGAGCTGTTCGAGGAAAAGCTGGAGCTGCTGCTCAAGATCAGAGCATCGGAGAAGGTGACCTGGCGCGGCGGGCATCGTCCGCCCATCGATAATCTCGGGGTTTACCCCCGCTCCGTGCAGGATCCGCTGCCCGTATGGATTGCAAGCGGCGGAAATCCGCAATCCGCCGTTCGCGCGGGGATGCTCGGGCTCCCCATCGCCTTCGCCATAATCGGCGGTATGCCGGAGAGCTTTGCACCGTTAGTAGCGCTCTATAAAGAGGCCGCCGTCCGGGCCGGGCATGATCCCGACAAGCTGGAGATCGCGACCCATTCGCACGGATTTGTAGGCGACACAACCGAACAAGCGGCCGACCTGTTCTTCCCGCCGACACAAGCCCAAATGAACGTCATCGGTCGCGAACGCGGCTGGGGACCGTACACCCGCTCCACCTTTGATGCCGGACGCAGTCTTCGCGGTGCGCTCTATGTCGGCGATCCCGAATTCGTAGCCGAGAAGATTCTCCTGCTGCGCAAAAACCTGGGAGTCACCCGCTTCTTCCTCCACATCAACGTCGGCACGATGCCGCATCGCGACATCATGCATGCCATCGAGCTGCTAGGCACTCGGGTAGCGCCTATCGTGCATAAGGAGCTGGAGCGCAGCGAATCCCAAGGATAGCGGCGGCCAGTTATAGCTCCAAATTACAAAAAGAAGTGTGCTCTCCCACACTTCTTTTTGTAGTTTCTGGTGCGGCTTCATCAACCGTCTCCCGAGGCGGCTATTCCTGAAAGCGATGCAACTGAAAATAAGCCTTAACAATCTGACACGCGGTCTAGAACGCTTATCAAATACGAGTCCAGCCGTTCAATGATGATCTGCTTCGTTAGTCCGGTCATCCCTAACGCCGTCCATCCCTCATAGACGTCAGGAGGCCAGAAGGCATAATCGATCAAGGTAACCAGATCCCAATAGGGATCGTATTGAAAGGAGTCTCCGGTACGATTCCGGTAATACTCCAAAAATGTGTCGGCTGCAGCGACCCCATGCAGCTGCGCAAGGTTCACACGGCAATGGCCGACGTCGATGCCTGCCGGGCCCAGGCAGCCGTTGACCCAGTCCACCACGCCGCTCACTTTATCCCCGCTCCATAAAATATTCGTTGGATGATAGTCGCGATGAATGAATCGTGTCACTGCCTCCGGACGGGAGGCTTGGACGATCTCGGCCGCCATCCGCCACTTGTCCGGATACCTCGACCACGAAGATGCATCCATCTTCGCAGCGTTGGTATACGGCTTAAACGTCCATCCAAAGCCACTTGCATCCGCCGCATGAATGCCTGCCAGCGCTTCGGCCATTCCTTGCAGCCACCGGTTCGGCTCCCTCGGCTCCAGCACAACGGAGCCTTCGAGCCGGGTCATCATTAGGGCCGGCATGCCGCACTGATCCCCTGTCGCGTCGAAGGCAATCAGCCTCGGCGTCTGCACGCCGACCGACTGCACCGCCCTGCGCAAGCTCTCCGCTTCGCGGACAGCCAGATCCGGCTCCTCCCGAATCCATTCCGCGTCATGGAACTGGCGCAGCACGACCGAGCTTACTTCTCCGCGTACAGCCAAGTTGATCCCATGAACCAAAGATGACACGCCTCCGTGCAGCTGCTGTACGGAAAGAATTGTCGCCTCGGGATCTACGGCCCGGATTACCCAACCCAGGACGCGTTCCGATAGCTCCGCATCGATCGAACCCATACTTTTCCCATCCTTCGCTTAGATTTAGTTGCTCCCTTACCTCCTATAAGGCGGCTCGTCGCCTCCGCCGCCCTTTCCTCCCATCGCACCTCGGGTCACCTCATAAATCATGCGGTGTTCTCCCTTTTCTTCCCCCTTGCTCCAACGCTCTATGAAATGTACCAGATACTTTTCTTTTTCCCCGGTCTCTTCCACGGCCGTTTCTCGCTCTACATCATACCCTTCGATCTGAAGCTTCACCATACCGGCTTGCTTAGGGAATAAGTCGATTACCGTGCCGGTGCCCGAAGTTGCGAATTGCACGGCATTCATACTGGTGAAGGGCGGTTTGGGTGGTGAGAAAGCATAGATCGCTCCTGCGGATATTCCAAAAAGAAGAAGGGGTACGCTGAGCAGTACAACGCGAAAGGTCCGTCTGAGATACGGAAGAAACGCCAGAATGATTCTGTCGATAAGAAAGAATAAGATCGCCGAAGCCCCGCCCATGATGCTGAACATGGAAGATTGGAGGACAAAACCGAATAAAAGCCCGAAGACGGCATGCAGTAAGCCGGACGTTATCCATTCGACAGGACCGGAAACTTTCAGCTTCGCTGCGCCCAGCTCCAGCAGAGAGGAAATAAGAATACCGTACAGAAAAATGGAAGGTACGGCATACATCCCAATGATAGCAGCCCAGGACAAATAGTTCTGAGCGGCATTCCAAGCTCCCTCCAGAGACATGAAGGGAAATGAAACCCACAGCACAATAGCCCAAGAAGTGAAGTAGGCGGCGGTCAGTTTTCTCTTAATCATTCTGTCCCCTCCTTTAGGGCCGAGCCATCCTGATGAATGGATTGGAAAGCTCTCTGATCCAACACTCTAGAAGACGATGTCATCAAGTGAACTGGACTTGCCAAACTGACACACTGTACCATATTATTGTAATTTTACCAAACAAATGTTCGTTTAGCAATGATGATTCATAGAAAAAAGGATCGAAGTACTGGCATAACAGTCTGCGATCCTTTATTTATACGCCGAATTGTTTGAAAATAGTTTGGTTCAAGCCGAACTCATTCTAGCTGAAGCCCTGCTCCTCCGCGTAGCGTCCCCAGTGCGGGCGTCGGCCGTCTTCATCGGCAAATCCGTAATCGTCCGATAATCCCCATGAGCTGAGGAGCTGGCCGGTTTTATCCATCACTCGGGGGTCCGCCGCCAAGGAAGCAATCGCCTGCCCGACGAAAAACGGAGTCTCCGATTGCAGGAAATGAATATCCTTCTTCCCTGCTTCCTGCCAATTCTCCTCCGTAACTCCGAAATGCTCCAGCATCTCCTCGGAGCGCAAAAATCCCGGGGTCACCGAAACTGCGGCAACGCCATGCGGCTTGAGATCGGCCGCCATCGCTTGAGCTAGATGAGAAACTCCGATTTTGGCAAGGCTGTGGTACAGATTGCCACGATAGTGATAGCCTACCCCGTCGGTCACTTCGACGATGAGTCCCCGCTTACGTTTCACCATAAGGGGCGCGGCGTAATACGAAGTGATCATGTGCGAGTGCACCGCTTGCTTTTGAAGAAGGAGGCCGTCTGCCAGCGGGCTTTCCCAGAAGCCCGTACCCCAGTGGACGAGCATCTCCCCGCCCCATACGTCATTGACGAGAATATCCAACCGTCCCTTCTGCTCATCGCTTATGCGCTCGAACAGCATCTTCACCTGGGACTCCTCTGTATGATCCACAGCGTGGTATATGCCGAAGCCTCCCCTGGCAGTGACCAGCTCAGCGGTTTCCTCAATGGTCTCCGGTCTCTTCATCGGGGACGGGTTGCCTCTGGTGCTCCGGCCGGTAACATACACTGTTGCCCCCGCTTCTCCCAGCTTGATTGCGATGGCTCTGCCCGCACCACGAGTCGCTCCGGCAACTAGAGCAACGCGCCCTTCCAATGGCTTGTTCGCATGAATGCTCATCCTACTAGCAGCTCCTTCTCTCTTAGTTTCATCTTTAAGATAACAAAGTAATCATGTCAAGGACTGTCATATATATGTGATAAAATAAAAGAAAACCATGAGCAAGGAAGTGATGCCCTTTGAGAGCGGACCGGCTTTTGAAAATTATGCTCCTGCTGCATACGCAGGGCAGTCTGACCTCGAATGAGCTGGCTGCAAAATTAGAAGTATCCGTACGAACCATCTTCCGTGATATGGAGGCGCTTAGCGCTGCAGGCATACCTGTCTATGCCGAACGAGGTTCGCAAGGAGGCTGGAAGCTGATGGAGGGATATCGCACAGACTGGGCCAACATGAACAAGAGCGAGATCGTCTCCTTACTCGCTGCCAAGCCCCATCGTCATGTCGCCGATCTCGGCTGGGACAGTACCTTTGAGGCCGCGCTGCTTAAGCTGCTGGCCTCATTGACCCCCACCTTGCGGCGGGATGTCGAGTACACCCGCGAGAGGCTGCACGTGGACGGAGCCGGATGGCATCCGTCCGGCGAGGATGTGCCGCTCTTGCACCTTGTGCAAGAGGCCGTCTGGGAAGGGCGGCAGCTTCATATGGACTACGTATCGGAAAGCAGATCCGGCTATCGCACGGTGCATCCGTTAGGCCTTGTAGTGAAGGGCACGCTTTGGTACCTTGTTGCGCTTCCTGCTGATTCGAATGCTAGTGACCCCCAAAATATGAAAACTGTCGAGCCAAGAACCTACCGTATCTCGCGCATTCGCGCGGCGGAAATGCTGTCAGCACCCGCCGTACGGCCGGAAGGCTTTCAGCTTGCCTCCTATTGGGAGCAGTCGGTGAACCGGTTCCGCGCGGATCTGCCGACTTATCCGGCACGCGCAAGGGTGCACGAAGAGGCCCGTGCCCGTTTGGAGCAGACACGTTATGTCCGCATCCAAGCGTGGAGCGAACCCTCCCCTGACGGATGGTATGAAGCTGAATTGGCATTCAATACCTTGGAATCGGCTGTCGGGATCATACTGGGGTTCGGGGCCCGGCTTCTCATTCTGGAACCCGCAGAGCTGCGGCAAGCCGTCGTGGCAGGGGCACAGGCTATTATGACGATGTATGACTGATTCTTTTTCTTCGGGACCGGAACTTTCTATTACAACCACTCGTCATAGTTGTAAATAAATAGGAGGCGAATGCTGATGAGAATCGAGGATGCCATCCAGGAAAAGTTCAAATGCTCCAAATGCAGCGGCACTAGCTGCAGAATCAAGGAAGTTGCTATGACAGGAACCGGGTTAAGCAAGCTCCTAGATATTCAACACAATCATTTTCTGTTTGTTTCCTGTGAGCATTGCGGTTTCGTCGAAGTGTACAATCCCAGTATTCTTGAAGGAAAAAGCCGAGGGCAGCTGGGAACTGTACTGGATATTTTGTTTGGCTAGGATTAATAAACGCCGGAAAGCAAGAACCCTCCATCACTTTATCCGTGTGGAGGGCTGCTTGTGCTGCTCAAGACTTAGCGCAGTGGTTACTCTAATCCGCCTATGCCCAGGAGAGCCTGGCCTTCGTCTCAGCCACAGCCTGATGAAACAGCTCATCGGCCGCCTCGATCCGCTCTGCTATATCTTGCACGGTTTTGACCCCATATAGATATTCCAGAGTCAGCACCACGTCCGCCGGAAAATCCCTCGAACCGTGCACTAAATAGCAGTCCGCCTGATAAGGAGTATGGAGGATGCGGAGCACATCGACCAACGGCTGCAAAACGTATTTCTGATAGTAGATCATCGACTCCAAAAATAGCCCGCGCTTAGTATACTTCACTGCCCGGCTCCTCTGGCTGTATATAGCCTGGGCCTGCAGCCATTGCTGGCGAAGCCGGGATAGATGGGCAGCAGACTCTACATGCGCCATTTTCACAATGCCTGCTTTATCGATCAAAACAACCGGTACGACGGTCAGGTCCTCATGGATAAATGCAACGGGCATACTCTCGCTCTGCACGGTCACATCGATCAACAAATGGTCCGGGGTCCCTATGATATGATAAACCTTATAACGGTTACTGGCGGGCCGCCCCAGCTGTTCATAGGCAATATCGACCGCACCCATGCGTCCGATACAATCATCCAGCCGCGACAATGCGGCCTCTCCGAAGCCTTCCTTGGTATAGCACATCATGTCGATGTCCGAATATTCGTCCAAGCTCCCGGTACCGTCCGAGCCCTCCAGCCAGATTGCCAGTATATAGTCCTGACTTCCGAGATCGGCGGCGATTTCTTGTATAATGGTCTCACGGGTTATCGTCATCCTGACATCCTCCTCATTCTGCAGCGATCTATGAGCAGAACAACCTTACAGCTGCGTTACCCTATACTCAAATTCAACCTCATGCCGAACGGGGATGCCGTCGTACCCTACCCATGGAATGGAGGGCTTTATTTTTCGTGCTTCCGTAATCGCATCGGGATAAACAGCCTTTAAATCGAAGCCTCTTTTCTGATAGAAGCGTATCGCTTTTGTATTATCATTGGACGTAATCAGCCAGACTCGTCTGCAGCCCTTCTGTCTTGCTTTTTCTATAACAAGTTGGATTAGCTTCGTTCCTAGACCTTTGCCCTCGATTTTGCTGTCCAGAGAGACAATTTCACATTCGTCCTCACGCAGATGATAGGTGATTAATCCCTGGATCTCGTCGCCGATCATTGCGGCAAATCCCGGCAGCTCCTGCAAAATATGTACGCGGCCCCTAGATACGATCATGGTGCCTCTCAATGCTTCCATGCCCGCCTTCAGTTTTTCATCCAGCTCATCCAATTCTCTAAAGATCATACGCTTCCATCCCTTAATCGTTCAATTCTTCCATGATCAAAAGTCCATTATGCTTTGAAGCAGTCTTATGCTTTCCGCATCTTTGGCACGCGGTAGTCTGCCGATTTGCTTGTAGACTTCCTTTTCTTCCAGCAATTGATTCGGGCTCAGTACATACGAGGATATCCCATACAGAAGAAACCTTTTTAACGGCAAGGCATCCGCCCTCCATACCCAATGAGGCTTACCGTTCGCTACAATCCGGCCGTCGTCCCCTCTGGCCAAGTAACATAACTGCACATCCACTTCCTCTCTCCGGAAGTCCGTTTGAGATGAGCTTATGGGGTTGCACTGGTACCCTGCATCCTTGAGGGCCCGCTCGACTCTCTGACGATGCCTAGCCCATACGACTAAATCTATATCTTCATGGGGTCTGGTTATTTTACCAAGCAGAAAATCTACCGCCCAGCCCCCGCGCAGCCAGCAGCGCACATTAAGCTTAGTACATAGGGCCTGGATCTCAGTCAGTATGTTTAACTGCGATTGTGCATGAGCATATTGTTCTTCCGGTTTCAGCATGAGCGCAAGCCCCCTGGAGACGAATTTATGTCGAATGATCATCAAACTCCTTTAGGCGGCAGCCCTTTCCTAATAATATGCTTCATCCACGCACCAAATAAAGGTAATAAATGATTATACTCTTATGTCCGGCTGCCATTAGACGAAATATTAAAGCGTTGGGTCCCAATCCGTAAGTACCTGTTTCACGCGCTCGGCGGCAGCTTGGCTAAATTCCTCGGTCATCGGCTCCGTAATATAACGCGGCGTCTCTCCCGGCTCCTTGGCCAACAGATCGAACCAATGTACCGTCCTGTACCGCCAATAGTTTACTTCATCAAAGGTAACGCAAGGCTCCAGAGCAAAGGCTTTGGATTGAATCAGTTGGCTCCAAATCTTTCCAGCCCACGGTTTGTTTCGATAGTAGTTGAAGTCGATCTGATCCGTATCCCGATAATAGGCTCTTCTCATCGATTCGGGCTCCAGCCCATCAGCCAAAGCCTTCTCTTTAAAGCTGGAATACACTTGCTGCACCCAAAAATAATCGGTAAGCACATGAGCAAAGTATCCTCGAACAAACCATTTCCATTCCTCATCGGCATTCATGCTGATGTAATGGGAATATTCCCTCTGTACGAGCTCCCGTTTACTAGTATCGGATTCAGCATCAAAATGAGTTCTCTTCTTATCCTCTCTGCTTGCGTTCTTTCTCATGTGGATAGCATCCGGCGCTATACTGCCAAGAATAAAAGAAGCAGGAATATCCTCATTCCGGAAAAAATGAACAGCAACTTGGAAATGAATCATCGGCAGCGGCATCTTAGTAATGCACCTCGTTTTATTTTATTATAGTTATGTCTAATTCAACGAACGGAACGAATACGTTTTGTACTGTCCATTATCTGAAGATAATTTCATGAGGTTGCCATCCTTGGGGAGACCCTCGAAATACGCCCCTATACATCCCGTCGTACACCGGTGTCCGGATAGTAGAATGTGGGCCTGTTGCAAGCCGTACTTTTTCTCGAGCTCATGCATAAATGCGAAAACCCTTCTAACAAACCCGTCCACATCCTCAACGCCTTCATACACGCTGGGATCGGGAACGGCACCGGCCATTTTGACTTCCGCTTTGGTTAGTCCGTCCGCTTCGCCCAGATCAAACACATCGAGTCTCGGATCCGTTATCGGCGGCTTCCCCGTTATGATTTGTGCCGTTTGGAGCGCTCTTTCCTGGGGAGAGGAAAAGACGTAATCAAACGGTATGTGCCGAAGATGGTCTCTTACCCATTCCGCCTGCTTGATGCCGCTGTCATTGAGCGGAAGCCCCTGTCTCCCCTGCAGTCTGCCTTCCTTGTTCCTATCGGTTTGCCCGTGCCTGATGACATAAATCATGTATGTTCTTCCTCCTATCTATGTCGTATAATAACAATAATTGTAATTTATAACAGGATCAGAAGGGAAGAGGTTAATTGAAAGCGGTTCAACAAATGTATCAGACTTTTCAGGAGGATATGGGCTGGGACAAGGTCGATAAGAATGACTTTCAATCCAGCAAGGAGTTTCTGCTGTATATTCACATGCTGCTCACGACAGAGGTTGCCGAGGTAGCGGAGGAATTCCGTACCCTGCTGTATAGAACGGCGGATTTGAGGGACGCGGGCCTGGACCAAAACGAAGCCTACCTGCAGGCGAAGGAAGAAATTAAAGAAAATCTGGGGAAGGAATTTGCCGACTGCCTGGCTTATCTGTGCAAGCTTGCAAATTTCTTTGAGCTGGATTTGGAGCATGAGCTGGAGATCAAGCTGGCTGAGATCAGACGCAGAAATAATAAGTAATGGAGCTCTGTATGGCCGACCCGCATCCGATCGAGTTCTCACAGCCTATGATTCATTTCTGATCGCTCTTCGAAAAGCCGGTCAATACCAAGCATGTGACGAATGCACCGAGGGCTGCAACGATGGCGAACAGGAGACCGATGGCTCCCATAAAGGTATCCTCACCCGGATACGATGGCTTAAGTGTCATCAGCCCATACATGAACATCATGCCTAATAAAGCATAAAAGCTGCTTCCCACCAATCCCATCTTGATACGGTCACGCCGCAGCCCCTGCCAAGAGCGATTGATGATTAGCCATACATAGATACTCCCCACGACAGCAATAAGCATCAGCAGAATGTGAACGTACGGTATGGAATACATTATGGCCCCGTAAAATCCAAGCACGGCGGTAAAAAACAATGCGGCATTCACCGCAAACAGCAGCAGACCGCCTTTCCAATAATGATGAAACCATGCGGCTCCTCGCAATCTTTGAACGACGGCGTTGTCGTCAAGTATAGCCCTTGCCAGCGCAGCTCTGAATGTCATAACAAGCGTAACCCCTATAATTCCCATTAAAAAAAGAATGGTTAACGACACTGTACCCCGCCTCTCCCGAATCGATTCCTTCTATTCATTAAAATACAGCGAAAGACCGAATTAAAGAGAAAAACTTCTTCATGTTCTTTCGGGTTTTGGGCAAAAAAAGAGACCTCTTTCGAGGTCTAGAGTCTGTTGAAAAACCTGTGAAGCTTGAACTACTGCCAATATACTCCAGTGGGGTATCCCCCTCCAGCCGCTGTTGAAACCCGTGAATTGGATTGGATTTAGCGGTATTTTCACGGGTTTCAAAGGCGGACGTAAACTCCTCCGAGGCATACCCCACCTCCATATGTAGCATAGTTCACGCAAAACAGAGTTTTACAACACCTTTGACCTCTTTCGAGGTCACTTTTTCATTACATAGTGTGAGTCGTATTTCCGTACAAATCACCTTTAGGGTTCGGGCCGTACTGATTATCACCCGCTTGGCTGTCTTGACACATAAACACAATCAAGATAATGCTCCCGATGATCGGGATCAAACCAATCAGCAGCATCCATCCGCTTCTTCCCGTATCATGCAATCGACGTGCCCCAACCGCAATAGACGGTACGAGTATTGCCAAAGCATAAAGCATCGATAATATGGAGAACAGACTTGTGATGTAGCTTAATAACGACAGGACAACAGAGATAATAACATTGAATAGAACGAACATCCAATACTCCTGCCGTCTTGCCCGCCCTTCAAATCCTGCGTAATTTTTGATTACTTTCATGTACCATTCCATTTGTACACGCACACCTCATTTTCATTTTGATAAATATTTCCTTTGGTTGACTTTATCGGCAAGAAAATGACATTAGTTAATAGGTATATGCATTTTTTTACATAAATGATATAAAATAAGTCCCTGCTCCTATAAAGAGGGGGACCTAATACTCACATTCTACTGCCTGGCAGGCCTAGTTTTTCTTGCTAAAATGAGACTTAAAGGCAATAGCAAAACTGTGTATACCGCAAGCACGTACAGACAAAAGACAAAGGCTGCCATATAGCTCCTTGTGGTCGCCTGCCGGACCCCGTCCGCGAACAGCTTCTTGGCTTCAGGGGAGAAGGAGGCCAGATCGGTACAGCCAGCTGAAACGGAAGCACGGGTGCTTACGAATTCCGGATAGCAGACCCGGAACCGGGAAAGTGCGGCTTCGCTTTGTTCTGCTGACAGCGGCGCATAGACCGCCGTTTGCTGACGAAGCTGCGCCTCGGTCTGAGCGCCGGCCTTATCTGCATTGTGGCTGAGCGAATTTAACCATACGATCCCGATAAGGGCGATTCCGATGGCATAAGCCACTTGCATTCCTGTCGTCAAAATCCCGGAGGCAGAGCCGATATCCTGCCTGTTGACCTTGGAAAGCACGACATTCGTCAGCGGAGCGGCAATAAAGCCCTGGCCTAGTCCAAGGATGGTCAACGCCGGCAGCCATGTGGCTATATTCGGCGACAGCCCTGAGCCCTGCACCGTAAGCGCGAGGAACAGGTACCCTCCCGCTGTGAGCGCTGAACCCAGGCTCAGAACATGCGGCCCTATCCGGGAAGCAACGCGCGAGGATAAGAGTGAGGCAAGGAAATACCCCATTCCCATAGGCAAAATGACAGCTCCGGCTTTGAGCGGGGAAAATCCCAGCCCGATTTGGAACAAATAAGCGGAGATTAAAAAGAAGCTGGCTTGGGAGGACATAAGCAAGAAGACGACAGCCATCCCGATGCTGAAGCCCCGCTGCTTGAACAAATTCACGTTCATGAACGGATCGCCGTTGCGGCGCAAAATGGTTTGCTGTACCCAGCCGAACAAAGCCAGCACGGGAATCGATAGGAAGAGGCTAATGATGAGGATGACCGGCCAGCCCTCTTTTTGGCCCTGCACTAGCGGGTACACGAGCAGGAGTAAGCCGGCGGCGACTAACGAAGCGCCGAACCAATCCAACTTCGATTGAACCTTTTCCTTGGAGTCGGCGATAAAAGGAATCATGCCCAACAGCGCGAGGCCTATCGGTACGCTAAAGAAGAATACCATTCTCCATTCCAGATTCCAGGGGTTCCAATACAGCAGCAGCCCTCCGATCAACTGTCCCGTAGAGGCGGCAATGCCCTGCGCAGCTCCGTAAAGGCCGAATATCCTGCCTCTTTTCTCAGGCGCATATTGAGCTTGAATAAGTGATAAAATTTGCGGCGAGATCATGGCTGCACTCAAGCCCTGCACGACCCGGATCACGGCGAGCATCCCCACTCCGGTAGATAACCCGCACAACAGGGAGCTGACCGTAAAGCCGGCGACGCCGGCAAGCAGCATATTTCTCCGCCCGAAGCGGTCGCCAAGTCTGCCGCCGATAATAAGCGCGATGGCATAAGACAGGGTGTAGGCGGAGATGACAAATTGAACGCCGAAGAAATCGGCATGGAGCCCCTGCTGTATCGAAGGGGTCGCCACATTGACAATAAAAATATTGGCTACCGCCATAAAAACAGATAGCAAAATGACCGCCAGCATGAGATGCGGACGCTGGAGGGCATGCACCTCCACCTGCTGACGATTTAGCGAGCCGTGTGCCGCCGCTTGAGACATAAATCTTTCTCCTCCTTTACGCACCCTGGGAACATTGACATAAGCAGGTATGCTCGATTACAATAAATGAGACAGAACTGTCTCATCCATTACTGATTCGTATGATACAGACAGATCTGTCTCGTGTCAATATCGGTTTTTCCTTACATTTGGAATTGGGTGATCATCTATGGAAAAGAAAGAAACGGCGAAGGAGCGCATTTTGCGCGTCGCTTCCAGGTTGTTTTATAAAGAGGGGGTTCGTGCCGTCGGCATCGACAGGATCATCGAAGAATCCGGGGTCGCCAAGGCGAGCTTTTACCGCAACTTCCCGACCAAGGACAGCCTCATCGTCGCATATTTGGAGAAAAGGCATTGCAATAGATCCATATCCATTGAACAAGCCATCCAGCGCTTTCCCGACTCCCCGAAGGACCAGCTGTATGCCCTTCTGGATGAACTGGTCGAGCGGATGACTCATCCGGAATTTCGCGGATGTCCATTTATGAATGCGGTTGTCGAGTTTCCCGATCTGGAGCATCCGGGTCACCGGTCCGCCGTAGAGAACCGCCACCGGACATGGGATAAGGTGAAGGAAATTGCGATGAAAGGCGGCGTTCGCGATCCGGAAGAGCTGACTTCACAGCTCCGCATCATTAGCGATGGGGCCATGATGAGCGCCTATATCGATAAGACCTCCTTCCGGCCGGAACATTTCCTGAGTGCGGCCAAGCGGTTGATTGAGCATCATTTTTCAGGTTAAAAGCATCGCCCTTTATCAGACTGCGGGCTGATAAGGGGCGATGCTTCTTTTAAACTGGCGCAAGGCAGGAACCGCTCCCGCTCCAACCTGGCGTTGAGCCGCTATTTCACCATGCTATATACGGTGTCGGTCAAAGCGATTCGTGTCATCTTCTCCAGAGCATAATACTCTACTTCTCCCGATTGCTCGCAAAAGGCGATTACGTACAAATGCGAGGACTGGGAATAGATTCGATACGGGTGTACAAGGACGGTGTACTCGTCTTCCCGGTCCTGATACGTAATATTAAGCTTCAGGCTCCTTTTAATAGCCTCGTCGATGCTATGTTTCATGTTGGCCTGCTTCGCGTCTGCATACAGGAGCGGAATCTCGCTCTCTTCAGGCTGATAGGGAACGAAGCGTTTGAGCGTCTGCACGACCCGGTCCAATCCTTCGATATACCCCATGGACTGTGCCGCTTCCTCATACTTGTAGATTAAAAAGTTAAGAATCCGCACATCCGTCTCCGTCAAAAATACGGAAGGTAAAATATAAGCCGCATCCTCATATTCGTAGCCGCGATGCTTGGCATTATACGATATCGGTGCGTGGAGCGAGCTTTGCATGTATTCGATATCGCGTCCCGCCTGGCGAACGGATATTTCGAACTGCTCCGCCAAGTCCTTGGCATTCGGGTAACGCTTGGCGCGGATTCGTTCGTCGAACCACAGGATCCGATGCATATTGCTCATGATACCGTCATCAACTCCATTTGCGGTCTTATTTATCCGGCTACCATCCTGGAAGCGAGTGAGGGTCAAGAGGCTGTAAGACCGGTGTTCTATCGACCGTTTCTTGCAGTACCCGCTTCACATCGGATGCGTGGCGCATCGTATCAAAGGTTTTATGGTGATGGAAAGTCGGAATCATATTCAGCCATTGATAGGCGCTCTTTCGGCCATATTTCAACTCCTCCAGGAATGGGATATATAATGGATCTGCCGCCTGCCCGCTTTGGATCGCTGTCGTTTTGGATACGGCCAGATTAATAACCGCCCATAGCTTATCGACCCCGCTACCCGGTAAAGCAAGCTTGCGAAGAAACGACCATGCCAGCTCCTTGTTGGCACATTGCGGCGAAATTCCATAGCCGTAGACTTGAAAAACATTGGCTTTCGGCTGTATCTTGTTCGACGGAAAGCCGACGACGCCGAATTTGTCTTTTTGCACTTGTGACATCGGTTTGATTGCCCAATTCGCATCCATATACATGGACATTTTGCCGTGAATGAAGCAATCTATCCAGGATTCACGCCCCACGCCCAATCTTGGAGAAATTCCTTTATCGATCAGACTCAAATACTGTTCGAAGGCTTCTATTGTGGCCGGATGGTTTAAATAGCCGTCCAATGTCCTGCCGTCCTCGGCCAGGAATGCCCCTCCGTTGTTCCAAACAACCGGCTCGATGTAGAACATATAGCCGAAGCTGGTGAACACGCCGTGACGCACAATATTTCCGTTCTCATCGGTCCGTGTCAGCTGCGCCGCGGTGGCCGTAAATTCGTCCCATGTCCAGCCCTCCTGCGGATAAGGCAGACCCGCTTCGTCAAAATGCTCCTTATTGTAGAAAACACCAATCGTTTCCGTCATCACCGGCAGCGCCCCTACCCTGCCCTGGTCTGTTATTGCATTGCGGATGCACGGATAATAATCATCAAGATCGACTTGGTCTCGTTCAATGAACTCAGACAAATCGGACAGCAAGCCTCCCTCCAAACATTGCCCTATGTTTGCGTCTTCCCATTCCACAATATCGGGACCGTTGCCGCTACGAAGCATCTCCATCAGCTTTTCCCTCATCCACGTCTTATCCGGAAGCATCTCCAGAACAACGCTGACATCCGGATGCTCCTTGCGAAACTGCTTCACTGCTTCTTGAATGACAGCCATTCGATGCTCGTCGTGTGTTGCGATACGGATTTGCATTGGGATATTCCCTCCTTGATTGGTTTGACTTACACCCTCAGTATAAAGGGAGTACCCTGACATATCGTGTCCTACTGTTTAGTCCGCTCAGGGAGATTTCTGTTTTATACCATACAAAAACATAACAATACCCAATATCAAGAAAATGACGACAAACGGGTTATCAGTAAAATCTACTTGAGGCGAGCTGAAGGAGCCATTCCCTGAATGGACAGCCAGCCCTCCGGATGATAAGCCAACGGCAATCCAAGAACCAAACCGTTCTACGGTGTAGAACAAGCCAGCTAGTATTATGAATAGGACACCTATGCCCTGATAAAATTTGCACATCTCGCTCTCTCCTTCCTCATAAAAACTTCAATAACCTCAACCCCCCACTATTTTACCATAATAATCCAATGGGTCTTAAGATATGTTCTTGCTTTACTTGCTGCCTCAATCTAAAATCGAAAAATAATTTAAAATATTCCTTTACAGGAATATTCCTTATCGGTTATATTATAAACATGAACTCGATAATAACGTTTTTGCAGTGCCTAATCGGCTGCGCGTTGCTGAACTCTTGTGTAATGCCCTGCCCGCGGGAGAAAACGGTTTAACAAAGTTGTTTGTGCCAGAAACAAAACAAAACAAAACTGGAGAGGAAGAATAACGCATGAAAAAAACAGCTATTTTTTACTGGATTTTTACCGGGCTGCTCTCAGCCATCATGGTTTTCGGTTCTATTCCTGACATTTTGTCCGTACCCGACGCTGTTGAACTATTTCAACATTTAGGCTACCCGGCCTACCTCCTGCCTTTCATTGGAACTGCGAAACTATTAGGGGTTATAGCCCTGCTGACGCCCGGTTTTCCGCGGCTAAAGGAATGGGCTTATGCCGGGTTTGTTATTGATTTATCCGGAGCCATGTATTCCAGCATATCGGTTGGCGACCCGCCCAGCGGATGGTTGCTCTTTATAATCGGATACATTTTGATTGCCGGTTCCTATGTTTTCCATCACAAAAGGGCAAGATCGGCGAGGCATTCAGGGCTGCCAGCAAAGCCTTCTCTATAAAATGAATTCAAGTATCTACTGAGAACAGATCACACTATAATGTAAAAAAACCGGTACACCATTTGGCGTACCGGTTTTTGCGTCAATCGAACAGCTCTTTTGCAGATTCATCTTATTGCGGCGATGTCATCAAACTTCGCACATCATTCATCGGGATGACTAGATGAATATTATTCATCGTCTTCAGCGAGCCGGAAATAATCCCGGCTAACCGCCCGTACTTGTCTATGATCGGTCCGCCCGACATGCCGCTTACGATCTGGGCCGAAGTCAAAATACGGCCCCGCCCGTTGATCTCTGCATTCGGAGAGTTCACAATGCCCTCGGTTATGATCGGAGTATCTTTCAGCGGATAACCGATGGCAAATACTTGTTCTCCATGCTTTACTGCCGTTTCTCTAAATGGGAGCGCAGGATATTCGGTAATCCCTTGTGAGCCATCATGGAGTGCAGGCAGCTTCAGCAGCGCCGCATCCGTCTGCTCATCGCAGTTCAGCACCTCAATTGGAGAAACCGTGCGTCCGTTGTTAAACACTCCTTCCAGCTGCGCCGCTTCGGAAAGAACGTGGCACGCTGTCGCAGCCACTCCATCGGGTGAAACCACCACCCCGGTTCCGGTGGCTTTTAACGCCCCGTCGCCGTTCAGAGCCCGGATGTAGAACACGGCACTTTCCGACCGTTCATAAATATCCTCGGCATTATATACAGCGGCCTCATCTGCATTGGCTTTGGCAAAAAAATCGATGCCGCCCAGCAGCAAGAGGAATATGCCTAACCCTGCAGCCATTACTTTTTTTCTCATTTGCATTGCCGCCTTTCTAATTCTGAAGCTTATTTCATAGCTGCCATAATATCTTGATAAGCCCAGTGAGATGACGGAAGATCACTGAATTTTGCAGGCAAATCCTGCTTCTCCTTGCCAATGATGCGGTTGATCAGGACAACGGCCTGAGCTCTTGTAATTTCGCTGTCAGGCTTAAAGGTCCCATCCGGGAAGCCGTCGACGTAGCCTGCTTTTGTAAAGGAATTGATATATTTCTCCGCCCAATGGCCGGATACGTCGGATAATGCAGCCTCTCCCGCTTCACTAATTTGGAGCTTCAGCACTCTGGACATGATGACGACAAATTCGGCTCTTGTGAGGCCTTTATCACCGCCATACGTATTGTCCGGGTAACCGTCAATAATGCCTGCGGATGTAAAGAACGCAATTTGATTTTCCTTGCTGCCGTCGACGTCCTTCAGCAGGTTACTGACAGTTACATCCTCCTTATTCAGCAAAGGAGCAAGCATGTCCGTAATTTCGTATCGGCTGAGCGATTTTTCCGGTCTGAACTCGTTGTTCTCGTAACCGGAAATGTACTTCATTTGCCCGGCATCGCTCATTAAATCGAACTTCGCATTTTCCACCTCGTAGTGGATAGTGACTACTTGATCATTTTGATCCGTAATCATCTTGATCGTCATACTCCGGGTAAGAATCAGCTCTCCTGTATAGCGCAGGCTGTTCTTGGTCGGAGTGCTTCCGTCGGTCGTATAGTAAATGATTTGACCGTCCGGTGCCGATAACGTCAATTTGCTGTTTCTTGCAACCGTCACGGATGCATTGTCATCCGCCTTAACTGCTTTGGAGCCAATATGCGCTGTAACAGCCGGCTCGGTTACCGCAGGAGGCAACCAGATGCCGCCTCCTCCGCCGCCCCTAGGTTTATCCGGCTCTAACTTCGTCCAGGCTCCCGACAGCACTTCGCTGCTTTCCTTTTCCTCTGCGATGGTGATGGCCTTGATCGTGGTCGTCTTGGTCAATACGATCGGATCCGTGTAGACCATGGACCATGGGTCCGGCTGACTGCCGTCCAAGGTGTAATAAATGACCCCGTTAGCTTCATCGGTAGCCAGCTTAACGGATACTTGACTAGTGAAAGAAGTATTACCCGAGACCACTTTCGGCTTCAAAGCCGTTTCTGCAAAGGCAGGAGCAGGCGCATTTACGGTCCATACTCTTGTGTCACCATGGACAGCAGCTGTCAATTCAGCACTGCCTGATGTTACCATGGAACCTTTCGCTGTGCCTGAAGTGAGGTTAAGTGCAATAGCCTTCGGATCTGCCGTCCATACCATTTCATTATCGCGAGTCAGCTCAAATTCGGATTTGATGCTGGACAGGGTGTCTTTATCGTTCAGAATCAAGGAAGCGGCGCTCAGCTTGGATGCTGCGGTTCCATTGAACGCAGCGAGCTGAGGATAAAATCCTGGTGCTCCCTTCCATACGGCTGCATCCAGACTAATCGGCAGCGTTCCTTTGACCATATCCTTGGCAAGCAGGCCAACAGCTTCTCCTGCCGCTCCTTCGGACCGTTTTCCTGCCGTCGTATAATAAGCTGTGCTCGTTTTGAGCATTTGCTTGTTAAAGGCGGTATTTTTGATTACGGCCCCATCGTTCCTCTGACCCGCTATACCGCCGAAATACGCGGAGCCAGGTACAATTTTACCGTTGACGGCTGCAGAAGCTTCGCCATAATTCATCGAATCGCTTATCGCACCTTCCACTGCGTAACCGGCGATACCCCCAGCCCATGCTTTCACCATTCCCATAGCCTGGATACGGCCTGAATTGTACGTGTTAGCGATCGCTCCGCGATTCAGCCCCGCAATACCTCCGGCCGTCGCTTGGTCCGATGTAATCGAAAGATCTGCAAAGGAGAATGACTCGCTGATCTCTCCGGCTTTTCCATTCTCTCCCGCAATTCCGCCTGCCATCACAGTTTGGCCTTCCTGGAGGGTGCGGAGTGTTCCTCTTGCATAAGCTTTGCTGATTTTACCGTCATTCGTGCCTGCAATACCACCCACAACACTGCCTGCAGCGTTAATGATGCCGTTGACAGACGCTTTGCTGATGGTACCAGAGTTCTTGCCGGATACGCCGCCCGTGTTATTAGCTCCTTCAAGTGTCAGAGACGTAATGCTGACTTCCGACAAAGTCCCTCCATTGGTCCCTGCCGCGCCGCCGGTCAAGTCAGTACCATTCACTTTTGCAGCTTGAATGCTGATATTCGTAAGCCCGCCTTGGTTCTCACCTGCAATTCCACCCGTATTCAGAGAGCCTTTTACGGACAAATCACCAGCATTTACTTTCGAAATCGAGTTCTCATTTTTTCCTGCTGCGCCGCCTGTGTAATCTGTACCGGTTACGCTCAAGGTCTGAATCGTTACATTCGTAATCTCACCTTGGTTAAGTCCCGCTGCTCCTCCGGTATACTCCGTACCCTTCACCGACCCGCCTACTGTAATTCCGCTCAGGACCGCTCCCGCGTGATTGATTCCTGCTGCGATACCTGTATTCGTTCCACCAGTGAGGTTAGCGTCGCTAAAGACGATGTTGCTGATTTTACCGTTGTTTTCTGCGACAAATCCATAAGCAGACGCGCTTTCAGCCGTACCTTGAAGTCCTTTGATCGACTTGCCCTTACCATCGAATTCCCCATTGAACACGGCAAAAGGGGTCCACGAAGTGCCTTCCATCGAAATATCTGCACCGAGCGAAAGCTTGTTCAAGCTAGGCTTGCTATCGGCTGTCCGGTTAAATAACCGGTAAAAGCTCAAATCCGAATCATTGTACAGCGCTACTACGCCATGAAGCTGTTTTGCGTTCTGAATCACAACTTCACCGGCATCGTACAAGCTCAGGTAGGAAGCATCCGCTTCGAAATTCCAATTTCCGAAGCCGTAAGAGCCCGATTGGTCTCCCTCCGCTTTATAAGCTTCTACGGAACCCAAGCTGCGGCCCACAGGAGCCATAGAGCCAAGATAGGAGGAAGAAGATATCTTACCGTCTCTAAAGTTATAGCCGATGAGTGCACCGCTGAATGCATTGGCGCCCGTTACATTCATCTTAATGTCTGTACTGCCGGCAAAAACCTGTTGAACTACGCCGTCGTTATACCCTGCAAAGCCTCCGGTATACGATCGGGTGGCATGGTTAACCCCGTTAGTCGTCACATGGTCCTGCGCCGCATAGGCGTTCTTCACGGTTGCATACCGTTCGATGACACCCGCAAAGCCTCCGGTTCTCGTATCGAAGCCTGTGTTTACTACATTCCCGGTCGCATAAGCATCATTAATCTCATAACGGTCTGCCGAACCTGCAAAACCGCCTGCATAAGCGCCCGTTATACCCTGGACATCAACGCTGCCTTTAGCATAACCCCGGTGAATGGCCCCTGCGCCTGCCGGATCTGCGTCGCCCAATAGGCCTGCAAAGCCACCTGCATAAATGGTGTTATCCTGATTGTCGCATACGACCTGTACAGGAATGTTGGCAAAAGAATCCGCAAACAACGTGTTGTCCGCCATTCCTGCAAAGCCGCCGACATGCGCAGCCGGTATCATGCCCGATTTCGTAACGGCACTGCCAACGGTGATTTTCTCTCCCGCAACAGCTGCCGCGTTCGAATAATGAATTTCTCCTCCTGCCGCAAGACCCACGAATCCCCCGACATGGTAGACGCGGCTGGCATCTGCAGCAATGCTGCTATGCGCCGTTGTGCTTACCATAATACCGCTGCTGAAGCCAGCGACGCCACCGACGATAGAGGTTTTCCCTCCGTTGACGGTAATCTCTGCAGCAGATAAGGAATGATAAGTGGAAGACGTTTTATTGCTGCCGACAATACCGCCGACGTATAGATCCGCTCCATTATCGGCACTTACGGCTTTCACGGTTTTGGATGACACCGATGCATTATAAACACCGTGATACATTGGAGCAAGCTTGCCAAAATCAAAGCTTTTGTTAACGTCATTCGACGATAAAAGTCCTGCCACGCCACCGACAAAGGTTTCACCTGTCTTAGAAGCTGACTCGATATCTGACTTCACATCGATCAAATAAAGGATGGACTGCTCGGCTTGCCCTGCGGCGCCGCCGACGGACACCCGATCGCCAGCAGCTTGGAGCGAACCGCTCACCGATGCCTGACGCACAGCGGAGTTGACAAGCTTTCCTGCAATACCGCCGACGATGGCTTGCTCACTTGCTTCTGAGCTGGACAGTGTCACACCATCTGCTTTTACTTGATCCATATCAAAGGAATTGCTGCCCTTTCCTTCCTTCACACCTACGATACCGCCGATAATGCCGTTCCCGAGCATATGCTGACCGGCATTGGCAGCAGCAATCGCCACATGATTCATCGGATTATCCGCACCGGATTGTCCAACGACTCCTCCCAGAGTCGATCCCGCTCCGAGTGCTTGCAATGTACCGTCAGTAAAGGCAAGACTAATGTTCTCGAGCTTGCCTGAAACCTGCTGCCCGATTAGTCCTCCCACAATGCTGCTTGGACCCGCAGCTGAAATTCGGTAATTAGCCGCAATATTCATGCTGATTCCGGTGATATCTCCGGCTTGTCTACCTATCAGCCCGCCGATGGTAGCCTGATTTGCCGAGCTTCCGACACTTCCGTCTGCCGATTGGAATGTAAACAGGCCTGGATTCATGGCAAACGCATTGTCGCCAATAAGTCCTCCCGCAACGGCATTGGCACCAGTGCCTTCGATCCGGCTTCCGCCTTCAATTTTAATGTCCACCTTGTTAATCGTACCGGTATTTTTCCCCAACAGGCTGCCAACCGTACCGCCGTTAATCTTGGCCCCGCCTACCAGCTTAATGTCAATACCCGATACGGTGCCTTTATTGAATCCGGCAAGCACGCCTGTATATTGCTGCCCGGCCATGGACAAAGGTTCCAGCTTGATGCTTTCCACTTTAGCCTTCTGCCCGATCACTCCGAATAGTCCGGAATAAGCGGTCGTCGACGTTAACGTCAGACCGTCAATCAATTGGTTATTTCCGTTAAAGCTACCTTGAAACGCACTGTCTTCATTAAGACCGATCGGAATCCACTGTTTGGATTGAATGTGGATCGGGTTCATAACTTTAATCGTTCTGCCTTCAAAAGAGAATTTCGGAACGCCAGGGATCGTGCCGTTCACTATAGCCGCGAGTCCGGCAAGCTCCGCCTCGCTTTTCAGCGTGAAGGTAATCGCTCCTGGATCACGAACATACCAGTTGATATTGGCATTGACGTCACCGCCGCCGCCCGTCTCTCCTCCGCCATTGGCAATACGGATTAGCTCCGGATATTTATACTCGGCATCCACCGAGCCGTATCTCCAGGTCGAGTTGAAATCCCAGCCGGACAATCCCGGGAAGTAGCTTCTGTCCTTCAACGTTGCAGACAAGATCGTGCTCAAACGTGCATGAGCATTCAGCCAGAGGAAGCTACCGTCTGCAAAATCCGGCAAATCCCCATTAATGTCGTTGTCTATATCCTTCACATAATAAGCCTTGTACAGCAATTCTTTATTGGTATTGTCATAGCGTCCGGCAAAGCCGCCCGCATACGAGCCATCCACTGCCGTTACTTTGCCTGCAGAATAGGCGGTCGTTACGGTTCCGTTCGTAATTCTGCCGAGAAGACCTCCGGCATAGGAATGGTCAGCACTTGCAATAACCTCTTTAGCTGCATAGGCATTCGTCATGCTGCCCGCAACATGATCACCTACCAAGCCTCCGACTATGGAGTAGCTGCCTTTTGCCGTAACCGTGGAAACCGAATAGGATTTGTCCATAGTTCCGCTGTTGCGGCCTATCAGTCCTCCCAAATAGACAGGACTGCCTTCCGTACCATGAGCATTGCCTGTGACAGCGATGTCCACATAAGAGGCCAGCACTTGACCCAGGTTCTCGCCCACCAAGCCGCCGGCAAGCGTGTTCTCGCCTTCGATCGTCATGTTCGCGTTAGAGTACGTGTAATATAAGGTTCCCGTTTCCGTATTCCGTCCGGCTAAACCGCCGACAATGCTTGAATTCCCTTCGGAAGTAACGGAAATTTTATCGGAAATGCTGTTATTGGCAATCAAGCTCCGGTTCTCACCGACCATACCGCCGATAAGTGAACCTTCTGCATTTACCAATAAGGTACCCACGGCTCGGCTGTTCTGAATGGTGCTGACCGCTTTGCCCGGATCGGCAGTCGGGTCTCCCGCACGCCGGTCATTGATCCCAACAATACCGCCTACTGTGGAGGAAACCGCGGTAGGTGTCACCTTTAAGCTGAGTGCAGACGTATTATTATTGATAAGAATGGAGGTCGTTTCCGTTCCCAGATTATAGCCGAGCATACCGCCGACTACGGAACCAGGTCCATTTACAACCAAATTAACAGAGCCCGATGCGAGTTTTTCCATTCGGGTTTGGCTGCTATATCCCGCGATACCGCCGATATGGGGAGACTCAGCAGCAGCCGTGCTGATGATAAACAGATTGTTTGCATTGATTTTGACTTCGTCACCAATGATTTTGCTGTTTTCGATGCGACCTGCGATACCTCCGGCCATGGCATTGATGCCCGTGACGGATAATGTAGCGTAATCAGGAAGCTCCGCATCTACCGAGAAATCCTTGATTTCCGTATTTTTGGCATATCCGGCAATACCGCCAAGAACGTTGTTGGCTCCCGATGATTGGATCAGCACTTCTTCTCCTGCTTGCACCGAGGCGTTGTTAATGCTTGCTGGCGATGAACTTCCGTCCGGTGCTTCGGATCGTCCAACGATACCGCCGATTTCTCCTGCTTCGCCACTAACCTCAAGATGATGCTTTTGGGTCTGTACATGGGTAATCGCGCCCAGGTTTTTACCGGCAATACCCCCGATTTGGTTCGCAGAACCTGCTGCTGTCACATGAACATTAGAGGCCGAGCTCTTCGGCGTTGTTTTGACATTTTCCCCAAAGAGTCCACCGAGCTCAAGCGCATTTCCTTGGGAGGTCATAGTGATATCTTTACCCTCTATGACCAAGCTGTTGTCGGTCCCATTCCCTATTACCGTGTCCTGAACACCGGCAGCACCACCCACCTTATTCTCGGAACCCGATACTTGAACGGATAGTCCCTCAATAAAAACAAAAGTTTGCGGCGCACGGTTTACACCGATAGCTCCACCTATATTACTTTGATCCACGTTGATTTGAATGTCCACTTGCTTGACCTTTACGGGAGCCCCTGCCGCTCCAATTTGAGCTTCAGGCGTCAGCGTACCCGCCACGCCACCCAAGCTGTAACCGGTTCTTCCCGCTTCATTCAACAGACAGATTCGGGTTACTAAAATTTTCGTCCCCGAGACAGTGAGAGGTCCTTCATTGCGGCCAACAATACCCCCCGCTGTCAACCGGTCGATGCCGTTTGCAGCTTCAAGCTTCACACTATTACTGCCGGACGCGTCAGCATCCCCAACAATAATTTCACCGGAAATGGCTCCTTGCGCTGTACCGGCAATTCCCCCGGCAAAGCCGTCTGCCGTTTGAACCGTTGCTGTCAAATACTTGATGGCTGCTGTGTTGATTGTCCCCTTCAAGTAGCCCGCTGCACCCCCGATGAAGCCGTCGGAAGTGATCGCTGCTAGACTCTCCTTCGTGTTTCCTGCATTGACGTTGGAAACCGTACCTCCATCCACATATCCGGCAATACCGCCGGTATACGTGCTAGCGCCGCCGCCTGTGGATACGATCGTACCACCCTTGTAGGTTTGAACTCCGTTAACCACAGCCGACGGGGTTCTGGTAAAGGTAGCATTGCTGATGCTAGCACTGCCGCCTGCCATATAGCCGACGATACCGCCCGTACTAACTGTACTTTCAGGAGCGGAAGATGCAGCCGTGACGGTAATATCATTGGCAAACATTACGTTTGCTATCGTTTTATCCGGGCTATCTGCCGATATGAGGCCGATGAAGCCTCCTGTGTAGAGCTTTGTCTTACCATCAACCTTGATGTCTCCCTTACTCGTGACATTGCTAATCATATTCCCAGTTCTCGCATAGGCCCGGTTGGAAATAACACCTCCGGTATAGACGCCGGTTCCGCCGCTTACCGTAATCGTTCCGCTGTTTTCATAAGCCGATGAGGCTGTACTTTCGAATAAAACCCGATTCTCAGCATAACCGATCAAACCTCCGGTATAGGCTTCATCCGGTTTATCCGCTAGAGCTCCGCCTGTTACGCGGATCGCTCCGGTATTTTGGGCATTTCCTTTAAAGCTGAAATCCCCTGTTGCATAACCGATCAATCCGCCGGTATACAGATGATCTTTACCGGATGCCGTCACGTTAACACTATTCACATAGCTTTTTTCCCAGGAAAGAGCACCTTCGATATAACCGGCAGCCCCCCCTGTGTACACGTTGCTTCCGCCGTTGTTAGTTACAACGCCCGTATTGTTAAACACAATATCCGTACTCGCGGTGCCCAATGCTCCCGCCAATCCGCCTGCGTAGGATCCGCCTGCAGAAGGAGCGTTAATGTTGACGGAGCCGCTATTGGAAGTATTGGCAGAAAACTTCGCCATCCCGTTAGCCTTGCCCACGATACCGCCGGCATAATTTTTCAAACCGCCGGATACGGTAACCGTACCGGAGTTCGAGATGATCGTATTGTCCGTATCCATCACAATGGAGATCGGCGATTGTCCGATTATTCCCCCGGCGTACACATCCTGACTGGTCTTGCTTGTCGCGTTCAGCGCGCCTGTATTCCACGTTTTAACCATATTTCCGTACACGCTGCCTGTAACTCCACCGGCATAAACGTTGCCGCCGAGTGCTATTACCGCGCCATTATTTTTCAAGTTGGATAACGTACCACCACCCTGACCGACGATTCCCCCCACGTACGTATCACGGGTCTTCGAATCAACTGTAATAGGCATATCATTAGTAATGTCGTATAAAATGCTGCTGTTCACCATCTTACCGACGGCTGCACCCACATAGACATCTTGAGTCACTGAGGTCATGGTAATACTGCCGGTTCCCGTAAACTTAAAGCCGCCTACGGTAGCTCCGTCCATGTATCCGATGAAGCCTCCGTACATGGTATTGTCGCTTACGGTCATGCCCCTAATTTCTTTAGTCACTCCGCCTGCGGCAATCAGCGTGCCCTTGAAGGGTCTGGCATCCGTTCCGATAGGTACCCATTGGAGCCCGGACAGGTCTAGATCCTGGCTAATCTCTAAAATTCTCCCGCTGAACCCGTTAACAGCTACCCCATTCCGGTTAGTCCCATCGTTAACGAGCTTGGCAACACCTGCCAGCTTAGCCGACGTATCAATCGTATAGGTTCTGTATTCCGTTGCGTTGTCAAACCAGCTCGTATCCGCGTTACTGCCATCCGTCCAATGGCTTGCGCCTGCATTGGCACGGAATGTCATAAAGCCGGCTATTAATGCTAAAACTACTATAGCAAATCCAATCGCATAGATGGATTTTTGCTTCAATGCCATCTTTACACCGCCTTAGTTTGGTAAAAATCCGAAGAGCTACCGGCAAAAGTCATCTAGACTTAAGCCGGTAGCTTTCGTTTATTCGTTGCTTGCGATCCACGAGGCAAGTCTTATGGCAATAGCTGCCCCTTGTGCCCTCGTCAGTTCGTCGAGCGGATTCACTTTATGGTTATCCCCTTCAATAATGCCATTCTTGATGCAGATGGCAGCCGGTATTCTAGCCCATTCCGGAACGCTCGCTGCGTCTGAGAAAGTACTGAGCAGCTGATCGGCCTCCTCGTTGGACACATCCTCAGCAAGTCCGAGCACTTTAAGCAATCGTCCTGCCATTGTCATGGCTTCGATTCTCGACATCGTTGCTTGAGGAGCGTAAGAGCCATCTGCAAGACCATTCACGATACCCATTTGTGCTGCAACCGACACACTGCGGTCGAACCAGTCTGCCGTATTCACATCGGTGAATGAAGCTTGACCGTTCTTGTTCATCATCCCTGCTGCACGCAGCAGGATCGTCGGATATTCAGCCCGGGTAATATGGCTTTCCGGATCAAACTGGTCCTTGTCTTTCCCTAGTACGAACAGCTTCGCAGCCGCCTGGCTGATGCTATCCTTGCCCCAGTAGCCGTCCTCTACATCAGAGAATGTTTTTTCGTTTCGGATAAAGGCGATATTTCCGTTCCCCGTCAATTGAACATCGACGTAAGACCCATTGCCGCTATTATTCAGCTTCCAAGGCAGCGGGGTCCAAGCGCCCTCCGGATTTTTCAGCATAACCGCTGTAAGGTGGCTCGGGTCGATGGAACCCGGTACCGGTACCCGTAGTGGAACATAGGTGCTCCAGCTGGCGGCCGGAATATTCGTCTTAATGGAAACGCCTTGTCCTGATCCCAGTAAGGTCGAATCCAGACTGTCCGCTATGCTGCCCAGTTCTCCCAGCTCGTAGCTTTCGTTCTGGAATATATGGACCTCCAGGTTTCCTTTCCGATCCTGCAATTGTTTAGGCGTTAAGGTCAACCGCGCCAAAGGAACATCGATAACAAGATTCCGCTGCTTGCTTACCGCATGCTGTACCACCGCCGGATCTACCCGGAACGTATAGCCCCTCACGGTATTATCCAAAGAGGTGATCACGATGTCTCCGCTGCCTGCAGCATCCACGTTCGCCGCCGTAATGTCGGCTACAAGAACATTATCCTGCTTCTCGGCATTCATGCGCTGCTCATTAATGGTAATTTCCGAGGTTTCCGTTGGCGTTGGAATTCCTCCAAAACCACCGCTACCTCCGGCACCGCCGCCTCCTTTGGACCGCCATACATTGGCGGACAGTATGCCTGTTGAAGCTACGGCCAGCTTGCCCGTGGAGGTTCTTTTGGCGACAACAACGTCATTTCCGGCTTCTGCATTTATGATTCCGTTCGCAGGCAGGATACTCCAGCTGCTGATATCCTGATTCAGCTTCGGAAGCACTGCGCTTGTTCTGGCAAACACCTTGTACGCCAGCTGATAGCCGAGCATTTCACCAGCATCGGTTACTGTTACTTTTGTTCTGCTGCTATCGTTACTCAAAGCTGAGGTGGTCGCCATAATGGTTCCCAGCTCTGTTGGTGCTGGAACCTCTACCGCAGCCGCAGCCATAGCCTGCAAGGTAACCCCTTCTGCGACCTCATAGCTTGCCTGAACCAAACTTGCTCCTCTCGATTGCGCTGTGATCGTTCCATCGTCTTTCAGATCGACCGCGTCGCCTGACAGGACCGAATAGCTGACATGCCCTGGAACGGCTACCTCTTTGAACTTCGGCTTGCCTTGAGCGTCCTTGCCATCGGACACACGCAGGAAGGCTTCCAGCTTCTGGCTGTCTCCGCGCTTCATGACCGGCACTTGATGAATGACGAGCCCTGCCGGAACTTCATAACGATCATTCGTCACCGATACAACAGCCGTATTCTCGTTGCCGGCTCCATCGACCGCCTTGACGGTAAGCTCAGCCGTCGGACCGTTGGATTCTACAGCCACCTCACCGGAGAATTGGCCGTCGTCCTGCACTTTCAGAACGGTTTCTTTCCCGTTTCCGCTCACCTTCAGAACGGCATCATTCGAGCTTCTGCCAGAGAATACAATCTTGCCGTCCTTCGTTCTGGCACCTGTTAACGGCTTGTCCAGATACAATACAGGAGCAAGGGTATCCACGGTCAGGTAGAGCATCTTGACCTTGCTATCTTTGGTTTTCGTATTTGTGGTGAGCAGCTCAATAGCATAAGTTCCATCCGTCGTAAGCGGCTGCTTCAGCTCAAGCACACCGTGGCTTCCGCTGCCATCATTGTCGAGATGAACCTGGCCAATCGATTGGTTGTCGTAGAAGGCCTCTACGGCAACATCCGGCTGATTCGAGAACAGCTCGATACTTTGCTGTTTCACATTGTTGGTCAGCCAATCGATTTTCGGCTGAGGCTTCTGCAGCAGCTCCTTGCTTGGTTGAAGCTCCGGCTTCACAGGCACCGGAAGCAGCGTATTGGCGCTATCTACCCGGTTCGCATAATGGTAGTTTTCATTTTTATCCAGCTCCTTGGAAGGCTTGACGACAGACGACACGCCTATCGTATACTCCTGGCCAACCTGCAATCCGACATACTTCACTTCAGCCGGATCTACGGGCTTGGCGTCCAGGCTCTTCGGATCCGTCTTGGCTTCCGATGTCGTGGTAGGGGTCCAGCCGCCGAGCATAATGCCTTCGTATTTGCCTGTTGCAGGATTCCAATGGTTTGCAAGCTCTTTTTCCGTGAACATGAGCTCACCGAAATTGTTGTAAGGCTTCAGCTTGCCTCCCTGCTCCTGCATGGCATTAATAACATAGCTGTGTTCGAAATTGTTCAACTCGTCCTTCTTCGCAGCCGGTTTGAAGGATAGACTGAAATACCCGTCCCCTGCCGGCTCTATCGTTACGTCGCTAACGGCCTGCGGAGCTAGTCGATCGATGATCTCGAATTGCTCTGCCGAGGTTTTGGTACCGAAGGTGGATTCGGATTTGAGCTCGGCACGCAAATAATAATTGCCCTGCTGCATAAGCCCGGTAATATCTTGTATATCCTCTTCGCCACCGTTTTCGTTCAGGGATACTTTAGTAACGTCAATCACTTTATGGCCGTCGGCAGCCGGAACATTTTTGGCAATCAGAATGCCCGGATCCCCTGGTTCAAGCACATCTTCCCCGTTTGCAAGCTTCGTAGTAGCCGCACTTACCGTATCCTTAGTCAAATACAGATTGACCGTATCTTCCTTCTTGGCATTGGCGACTGTCCAGCTTGCCGTGAATTTGTTCTTGTCGCCGGCATCCTTGGTCAAGCTGACGTTTTGCAGCTGTGGAAGAGTAGGCACATTCAACAATCGGCTCTGTACCGCCGCCTCGGAGGTAAGGGTCCATGTACCGCCATTCGCTACCCGATCCTGCGGAACTATGATGTACGCCTTCCAATGATCCGCTTTATCTCCCTTCTTGGCGTCCGGCTTGATATGCTGTGTAAAGGCTGTCGCTTGCGGATTCTTATTTTCGTCATCAAAAATGATCGGGTAAGGCTGACCAGCCGCATCCTTCAACGTCAGGTTTGGCAGATCCTTATCATATTCCACTTCAATAATCGCGTTGCCGGATACGTCATTCATCGGAATTTCATGAATACGTCCGCTGTTTTTCACTTTGATGCCGCCGATGCCGATATTCATCGCACCGTTATCCAGCACTTTAACACCCTTGTCTACATCACGGTATACGATCTCATGAGTTTCCTTTTCCGATTCTACCCAAGAGGTTGCGACTGTCTTGACCCCTTGCCCGATAACGAGCAGACGCGGTCCGCGTTCCGGATCGTCGATCAGCAAATGAGTAAATCCGTCAGGAAGCTGCTCGCTGGAGGTTCCGAATTCAACCCCGCCGCCCCAGTAATAAGTAATTCCTAGGGAAATGAACAGGATGCCTACGCTTCCCCATACTTTATCGTTGTTCACTCCGAAAAATACGCTGGATAACGGCATACCGCCGACAACCGGCACCTCTTCAGGAATTTGTATCTTCGCTCCGATATACCCTTCAAAGTCCGTCCGGTGCTTCTCCAGATTTTGTCCGACGAACACTCCGACTTTACCTACAATGACATTCCAGCCGCCAATATCGACCTCCGCCTGCATTCTTACGAACCATGGAGTTACCCATTGCGCTTCGATCAGAGCTTGGGTCAGCATTTTGATTAAGTCGTCTTCTTCAGGATCACTTTTTGGGGAATAATCGAGTTTCCCTTGGATTGCGATTCCTGTTCGCTTCAGCGTCAGATCGATATCGCCAAAGAAGTAAGCAGGGGCAATACCGAACCGCAAGCTGACGCCGGCCTCAATGACAAGCGGGAACGGATCATCCTTGGTTCCCCCGGCAATCGTATCTGCCAGCTCACGGACCGCTCCGCGTATTCCGGTCAAATAAGTTGCTCCGGTAATCAGCACTCCCGGATTTTTCAGCGAAGCACTGAAGCCAAGCACATCCGGCAAAATCCGTCCGTCATCCACTTTCTTGAACGCGATTTCGACCCCGATTTCCGTCATGCTTTTCAATTGGGCATCGAATTTTAATCCGTAAGTATTGGAAATGCCGTCAACCGGCTGCACATAGTGAACAATGTCGATCTCACCGCTCGGCTTCTTAGGACCTTCCGGATCTTCCTTTGCGTCTTTCTTATCCTTGTTCTTTGGTTCGAATAACCCTAACTCTTCATTCAAATCAAATTTCAGTCCGGCTTCAATCCCGACAAAGCCTTTCTCGTTAAATTGGACATTGCGAACTTCAGCGTTCAGCACCTTAAGCGAGATGGTTCCTCCGAAGGAGACGCCGCCGGGTCTAAGAATAAAATCGTTAAACGATAACCCAAAGCCGGAAAAAGTAAAGTTCGGCACGGCGAACAAGCTATGCTTGTTGAAGTAGACCAGCTCGATCATTACCTGACGCAGCGGATTCGCTTTGTCTCCCAGCGCACCTGAAGCCCATTTTAAGGAGCCGTTTAAGCTGTCGTCCTCTTCATTTCCTTTTTTCTCGGGATATTCCGCTTGCGGAATGGTATACCCTTCACCTAATGTTTTCTCAAAACCGTTGAAGAAATCGAGCGTCCATTCTCCTTTATGGAAAACAAATCCGCTGTTCGCTACACTAAGCGTTCCGTCCCCCTTCACAAAGAGCGTGTCGAAGAATGGCATGCTATCATAGCCGTTCATCCGCTGTTTGGCACCGAAAATATCCAGCTTGCCACGGGCAAACACCATATCCTTACCCCGATAAGCAACGGCCCCGTTAATAATCGCCGGCTCGGTCTTCGTATCTACAACGACCTGACGGTCGTTACCGGTGCCCGCCTGCTTGATCATCCCGCGGATGTCTACCAGCTTCTCCCGAGCTTCATCCGCGAAAAATTCATCCATTTCCTCTTCCGATTCAAACATTTGGTAATTGTAAGCAGGAACTTCCTTCAGCTTTTCATCGTCCAAGAACGCCGCCAAATCGAATTCCGGATCCAATGCCTTGCTTGCTGTACCGAAAAACGCCTTGGTTTGCTTGTACACCGTTACAGCACTGTACAAATCCTCTCCCTTCTTAAACGGCTCTCCCGGAAAAGCTTCATTGATCTGTTCCAGCAGCTTACCGTTCAACGAAGGCGTCACATGGCTTAAATCGACCTTTTGCTTGTACACGGCCATCAGCTTCGCCTCACGGACCCGATTGATCTCGTTATCCGTTACAGCAAAGGTTTGGGACGTCGTGATGTCATACATCGCAGCGATTTCCGGATCGCCTCCGGTATCGCCTTTATAATCAATTTCAACCTGGTATTCACCCAAAGGCAGCTCAGGCCCAAGTCCCGCTTGGATTACTTTCCCTTTGTCATCTACCAAATCTCCGCCACGATATGTAATGCGCATATCACCGGAGAAGCCGTCATCAGTCGGTTGGATAATGACCGAGCTTTTGACAGGAACCTTATAACGCTTACCTGTCACCTTCTCCTTAAGAAACAGGTCGAAGTTCGGTTCGCTTGTCTCGTTGCCCGTATTATAGGCATCAATATTGGAAATATTGGCCGTGATGTATTTTACATCGGCGCTGTACACTTCTTTAGGAGACAGACCGTATGCATACGTTGGTACGGCATTGCCGATAGCCGGCAATAAGATAAAGTTGGATTTGCTGGACTCATACTGAGCTTTAATCCCTTCATCCGTCTGCCCTTCGAGCTTGACCTGGGTTTCAGGACTTCTTGCCGTCAGCAAGTACTGCTTGGTTGTCGGCCAAGGTCTTCCCTTTGCCTGTATTTTAAAGGATGCGGTAACGGTCTCGCCCGGCTTGTATTTCGGAATAATGCCCTTCTCCGCTTCCTCCGGCGTAGCCGTTTTTCTAAACTCCAGCTTCTTGTTTCGAACGGGCTCCGTCAGAGCTTTGCCGTTCGCGTCGCGCATAATGTTGCCTGACTCATCCAGCTTGACGAAGCTGAGTCCGGAATCCAAGGTCAGCTCGACCTCGATTTTGGACTGCTCCATGTTGTACATAGCGAGATTTTCTACTTCCGCGTACATATCGAATATGCCCTCGTTGGCATAATTGCTGTTGTCGCTTAGAGTAGCCAGCTGCTGCGGGGTATCGAGATAACGAATGGAGAATACTTTATCCGGTTCGATAATTTCCCCTAAGCCGTACACCGTTTCAAACGTTTGTATCGCATTGTTCGCAAGTGATTTCGGATTCCAATAGAAAGCAACGGCCGAATCCTTCGTTCCGTAATCGTTCGTATCTCTCGTAAAATCAAGATTAGGGTTCGGCGTATAGTCCCATTTGGTATTCGCCAGACCGTTCCAATGACCAACGATCATTTCATCGACGATGTTAATATTTTTTTCCGCAAAGTTATTGAAGCCATAAGCCATTACGTTGGTAGCCTGCGGATTCGTCGGATCCAGCTTATCCCGCATCACCCAATAAGGCGGCAATTTATATAACGGTCTGTCCTCCTCCGTAATCGCCGGGTCATTCTCCGGATCGTGAACAAGCTTTCTCTCGACCAATAGAGGTGCCTTAGACGCAGTTCCAATCTGGAATTCCGGACCGTCGTTTCCTCCTACCATCGTGTCCAGCAAAATCCGGGAGCCAAGCTCTACCTGAGCGCCGCTTCGGTTGATGACTTCATATCGGATGTTCACATTGCCTGCGTTTTTCTTATCCGAGCTGTCGCTATAGAGCATCAGGATCTGTTTAATTTCTACACCCTTGATCCGCCAGATCGTTTCGATCTGTTTGGTTCGATCGGTGTTTTCAACAATTCGAGGCGGAGTTACCTCCGAGAAAAAATTAGCCCCGAACTTATACGGATTTCCGAAAATATAATCGGTTCCATCAATCCGAAACGTCGTAAAGGAAGTTTCCGGGTCATCACCACGGAACAGCATGTTGACGTTATCGTCCTTTTTGCGAATCGGCTGTCCGGCTACCGTTCTTATGCCATACCGTCCGGTACCATTATCGACTGTAATTTTAATGAAATCGTTTTGCAGTACCGTCACTTTGGGAGCACTAAGCTCAGCCGCAAGAACGGACGCAACCTGGGCATTCGAGCCCATGATGAAAATGAGTGCGAATAATAAGACAAGCGTCCTTTTGAGAAGCTTCAATTCAACTGCCTCCTATCTTGAACCCGTAAATGCCATCTTTTTAACAAGGACAAGGGCGCCCTTGGCAAGAGGCCCTTGATCCTATCTGTTTTGACGATTAATCTTTCTTGCCGATAAAGAAGGTTGAATATTCACGTTCCCGCTCCTGGTTTCTCACAATGATCGTGTACCAGCCTGTTTCAGGGAAGGTGACCTTAAACTTGCCGTTCACCAAGTCGCTGTACGAAATTTTGCTGGCGATGTACTTCATTTGCCCTTCCCTGTACAGACCCGGCTGATACATCAGATCGTAAGTACCCCATTCGTTAACCTGCTGCTGCCCGTTGACTTCCATGATGTTGTACTTCGAGATGTTGAAGGTCAGCGTATTTTTATCGAACAAGGCCGATTCTCCGCTGGAGGTGGAAATAAGTACATCATCGGCGAAGATGAGCATGCCGTCGCTCGAGACCACAGTCACGTCTTGATAAGCTACCGAAGTATTACCTACCTGATCCTCGGCGGTATAAGTCACTCTCTGACGGCCAAGCTTGGACAGATCCAAGCCGCTGATCGTAACCTTGATGTCTTGTGTGGCGGACACATTGTCGCTTACGGTATATCCACCCAAATCTCTGGTCACATCGAAGTCTTGTTTATTTTGCGTAATGCCGACCGACGACATATTGAGCTTGATCTCCGGCGGAGTGTTATCCAAGCCTTTGATCGTTACAGGAACTTTCCTCGTATTCCCGAGAAGGTCCGTCAGGGCGACCAGGGTCGATCCATCCGCTGAGAACGTACGCGAGTAGCTGTACGATCCGTCCGCATCGCTGATTTGATTCGTATACTGGCCATTTACTTGAATTGGCGTCGTTCCTGCAAATACTTTATTGACCTTATGCTCCTGCTGTCCGGTCAGCGTTACCTTCATTTTGCCCTTAGCATATGGCTGTCCGTTTATCGTTACGATTTTGCTGTCCGGCAAGGCATTGCCGTCTTCATCGACAAAGGTATACGTTATCGCAGCCGGTGTCGGAGCCGTGGAGATGATATTGTTTACCTCGCCCTTCACCACAGTCGTATTGCCGTACTGGTCGGAGACCGTAAACGAAGCGGTGCCGTTGTCGAGCAGCATCACACTATCCTTGCCATCCACGTAGAAGATTTGCTTGTTTTTGTCATTGTCATCTTTTTCTACCGTTAAGGTGACTCCGTTGGAGTACAGCACTTTGCCGTTATCGTCCACAATCGTTCCGAATGTCTTGCTGCCATTCTCACCGTAAGCATAAGAACTCACGACTCTTACTTTCGGCGTGCTTTTATCGATATTACTGACGGTTGCTACGGCTTCGCCTTCATTCCCCGCCTCGTCTTTAAACTTAAATGCGAATGTGCCGTTTTCATTAAAAGTGTAGGTCGAGCGGCCCTCAGGGGCAGTAACCGTAACCGGTTCGGATAATCCGGTCAGCTGAACCGTTACATTCCCGTTTGTTTGCGTTGTCGTCAAATATTCAACCGTGCCTTTCGGTTCAATCGTATCCACATTTTTAACCACAGCATACAGGGTCGCTTTTCTGGACGCATCGGCGTTGTCCGTCAGATCAAAGGAATACAGTCCGTTTTGGCTGACATGGAACGTATTGCCGGTACGCACCGGTGTTGAAGGATTCACTGCCGAAGGCACGACTTTGATCCCCAGCGGAGCTGCGATATCAATATCTACTCCTGTTTGTACGTTGACTGGCCTCTCGGTGCTTAAGGTCGCTAAGGCATAGACCGGCATCTGTTTGGATATGCTGCCCGCATCAAGACTCTTGGGTTCACCGACAACTCCCGTAGGCGTTCTGTATTTCACTTGAATATGCAAATCGCTGGTTTTGTTCGTAGGCACCTTAAGTGCAACAAAGTTCGTATAAGGACGCCATCTGAGCCAATTAGCCCCATTGTCGGGAGATACGGAGAAATCGTAACCGCCTTTATCTACCGATTCTTCAGCCAATCCGAGCTTCACAATAGCCGTATAGCCGTCTTCTTCATCGCCGTACAAGTAGATCAGGTCGGATGTCACATCGGCAGGAGGCTTGTCGGCACCCTCAGACTTCGATACAACAAACACTCCGGATGTTTTTGCAATGACGCTGTTGTTCGCCCCATCGGTAGCCCATACATACAGACGGAAGCTTTTTTGCTCCCCTGGCTGAAGCACAGCATTGCTAATTTCAACTTGCCCACCTTCCGGCAAATCGGACCATCCTGGGGACGCTTCGTTAGGAGCTGGAAGCTGATCGTCGATCCATTGATATTTCTTTTGCAGCCCTATATTGCTCATGCGATCATTCACCGTTGCGGTTACTGATTGCTTATCTTGCGGATAACTGACACCGGTCTTGCTGAAAGTAACCGTTGGAGGCTCGTTGTCGAAAGCGTATTGCTTGGAAAAATAATACGTTTTCTCAAAACCGCCGTCATTGACCTTGATCAAAATATGAATGTACGGCTTACCATTTAGAGACGTATCGGCAGGTACCGTGTAAATACGCTCTCCATTACTCCCGTTGTTATAACTGGCAAAGGCTTTAAATGAAGCTTCTCCCGGGCGCAGCTGGCTGGAAGTAACCGCGTAACCCGCATACGTTGCATAAATAAGATTGTTCACAGATAACAGGGCTTTCCCCTGGTAGGTCGATTGCGTTACAGTTCCCGAGTACGTCGTTTGTGTCACTGTTCTTGTATAAGTCGTTTGGGTGACGGTTCCCGGGTACGTTGCGGATGTCACCGACATCAGCGATAGAGGTCCCTGACTGTTAAGCCCCATAAGCTTAAATTGCACATCGTGGCTTTTAACATAGACCTCCATATTGGAGTCAGGCTCAAAGCGGCCGCTGATTTGATCGGAGGAGTTGACTGTAATCTTCTGGCTGTCAAACATCCGTTCGTTGCCAGCCTTATCACGCGTTTTCACTTTCAGAACATACTCTCCATCTTCAACAACCTCGTTCTGAGTTGTTACTATAGCTTGGTTTCCTGCAAGAGGCATCCATGCCGCTTCTTCTATTGAGCCGGATTCTTTTTTCACCCATTGGTAGAAGCTGCTATCTACGCCGCTGTGCTCATCCGTGATGCTGAGCTTCATTTGAACCGCAGCCGTGTTGTCTCCGCTGATTTCTTCGACAGCAACTGTCGGTGCCTTATTGTCGATCTTGATAGTTCCTACACTGTACACCCAGTTGGAATCGTCTTGTTTAAAGTCTTTTAATGGCCAAACCTCCAGGTTGCCGTAGTCGCCCACTTGGGCTAACGCTTTATTGTCTGCATAAAAGATTTTATCTGCTTCAGAGCCTGGAGCCTCTGCTATCCACGCTTCATATTGCTCTGGGTGACTCTCAACATACTTCTGTTTTTTCTGGTATTGCATCAGTTCCCTGGCTGAATCCCAGGTCATATCGGCTGTCCAAGTATGCAAGTACCATTCGCCGCTTTTCTCCTCAGCCAATGCCTCAGACGGCACAGCGATCAGGTTCGTTTTGTTGTTGGCGACGCTGAACTTGATATCTTTAAAATCATCACCTGGATACAAATCTTTACTAGGCTGAATGCCCTGTAGGGAAAATCTTTTGACTGCTGCAAAATGATCCGCTTCTTTGCCTGCAAAAGGATCGTTCGGGCTTTGACTCCACATGTAGTAGACCAGCCCTACAGCAGGTGCAGACGATCCCGTCATATTGGAAGGACGGTAAATACCTCTGCTTGGTCTAATCTCTCCCGGTTGGTTAGGATCCAGTGGTGGCACGATCAAAGGCGGATCGTTAGCGTCAATCGTGACCTTTCCTGATTTTTGATAAATCTTGTCGGTAGCTCCGCCTGCTTCATACCGGTAGCTGACTTCCGGATTCGTATTGTCGATGGACAGCTGAGCCCAGTCTATTTTGGAATTGACCTTCGAGGCGTCCTCGCCATCCTCCGGATCGGTGAAGATATCGTCATAGTTAGCTGGCTGAATCAGCATATTGCCTGCATAATCCTGAAGCACGTTAGTATCTTTATTCTGATTGGTCGCAGGATCAATGACCTGATTCTCATGGGTCAAGGCTATCACCTTAAGAAGTGGGGCCTCTATGTCCACACCTTCCGGAATTTTCAGTTTGAAGGTCCATTTATCCGTACCATCACCTGAAAAATACTCCGCTTTCATCCCGTTATTCAGCAGCAGGTACGTTTGCCCTGCTTTCCACCCCGTTTTTACTTTGGCTTCTTCCGTCAGCTGTACCGTGAAATCGAAGCCGTCGTTCCGGTTCAAGGTGACCCCGGTCAAAATTTCCGGCTGAATCCCGTTGCCAACCTTCGTATATTTAGGCCGCACAGCATCCACAATGACCCTAAAGCCTCCGTGCTCATAATCAAAGGGGTCGACAGACTTGTTGACTAAGTAATTTTCGCCTACTGTAGTTGCGCTGCTTGGAGTATTTAAGGCTGAAAAATCATGAACTATATTCCCTGCTGCGTCAGCAAGTACAGCTCCCCTAAGCTTTTGCTCCAAAGACGAATCCATATCATAGATATCGTTGTTTGCATTCGTCTCTGCCTCAGTCCTGGATATGACCGGTATAAGAGGAATGTTGCCACTATGGTGATACTTGCTAGCCGTATACTTATATTCAATGCTTTTCGTAATGGGCACTTTGTCAAAGCCCTGAGCAAAATCGGCTGCGGTGTAGTTTGTATTCGTTAAATACTGCTGAACGCCGGCAGCCGGTAACCCTGTATCTGCCGGATTTACAAACAGCTTATGCTTCAGAAATGGGTCGCTGTATGCTGAGCTCACTGACGTCGGTCTTACAGCCTCACTGAAGTTATAAGCTATGCTGATAAATTCATCCTTCTTAGCGTATAACTCGCGTTTGCCTATTTTTTCATTTACTTCCGACACGCCATTGCCATTAAAGGTATAGTCCTTTAAAACGGGACGTTTTTCATCTTTAAATTTAACGTATAATCCTCTTGGACCTGACGGAGCATCGGTTTCGTCCCGAACCCCTTTTATTTTAATGAAAATCACGGAGTTAGTATTGATAGCAACATCGTTAGTGTGCCTAGAACCGACTCCACCATCCCAAGCAGTTTCATCGAGTAGGATTTTGCCATCGACACTGACTGTCACTTCGGTTCCCTGAAAGCACTTAAATGCTCCAAAAACACCGCATCCGCTCCCTTGTTCAACCCAATGCAGAGACGACCATCCGATAGCAACCGTCGCATCCCCGCTCATAGCCAAATCATGCAAGGTAGGATTTTGGGCAACATTGATGGTTAAATTCATCGTATCGCCGGAATAAACAAAAATATTCCCGCCGGCAAAATCCTGGTTACCGCCAATATTACTGGGGCTGTAGCCTGGAGTTGAATTCCAAAAATTCGCTAACGCATTCTCCGCGTCGTAGGAACAGTTACCAACTCTAACCGCTGCAGAACCGAATCTGACCTCAAGATCTCCAGATCCACAACTGCCACTCGCCGCCTCCACCTCAGGAACATCCCAGGGCAGCAGCGAAAATAACATGCTCAAGCATAAAATGATTGAGCACCATCGTCTTGCCGTCTTGCTGTTAAGCATTAAAACTAGACCTCCTCAGATAAATAGAATCCTTGATGACTAGGCTGTCGTGAAAGCCTTTTGTCCGGTATGCCGGAGTCTTAGAGAACCATCCCATCTTGCCTACTAGGACCTTCCTAGTGTTTTTTTACACCTTACGACACCAAACCTTAAAGAAACCTTAAAAACTAGTTCTTAAGGCTCATAGATTATCGAATGATGTAACAATCTGTAACCTAAAGATTTGTTTAGAAAACAAATGAACTCCGCAGGACGGTGAGTTGGCTTGTAAGCTTAATCAGCTGCTTCACAAGAAGTCCCTAGGCTTATAAAAAAAGACAACCTTCTCCGATTCGCATCGGTGAAGATTGCCGTCTTGGTGCAGCACATCAAACGATATTTGCTTTTGGAATAGAGTCCCGGATCACTTCCATCGGAATCAGTACCGTGACCTTAGTGCCTTTTCCCGGTATGCTTTCCATCCGCAATTCGGAATGATATTCATATTGGAGGCGTTTCATAATATTTTTAAGTCCGACTCCCCGGCCAGCCTCCTGATTCTGATCCAGCAGCTGCTCGATCTTCTCGGCTTCCATCCCGACCCCATCATCTTCAACCTGAAAGCAATAATGGTGTTGGGTTTTGTTTGCGGTGATTTTCACCGTGCCTCCCTCGGTCAGTCCGCCGATCCCGTGACGGATTGCATTTTCAACAAGCGGCTGGAGCAGCAGCGGCGGGATGCTGACGCCGTGCATCGTCTCCGATACGTTATATTCAACCCTCAGCCTGTCTTTAAATCGGGCACGTTCAATCTCGACATAAGAACGGATCAAGCTCAGCTCTTGAGAGAAGGTAGTCCGCTTCTGAACATTGCTGAAACGGAAGCTGCCGCGCAAATAATCAGCCAAATCCGTTATTAATTTCCGTGACTTTTCCTCATCCGTATAGCTTAAGGCAATGATCGTATTCAGCACATTGTACAGGAAATGAGGCTTGATCTGGGACTGCAGAAAGGCCACCTCCAGCTCGATTGCCTTTTCAAGCGAATCCTTCATCAGCAGCAAGCCTTTGACTCTCGCCTTCAGCTCCATCGCGTCGAACGGTTTCGTCAGAAAGTCATTGGCCCCCGCTTCGAAAGCAGCGAGCTTATCTTGAGGCTGGGACGCGGTCGTCACCATCAACACCGGCATCTCCAGCAGCGTATATTTGCTGCGGATCTTCTGGCATACCTCGAACCCGGACATTCCGGGCATCATCAGATCCAAAATAACCAGATCGACCGTGTTAGGCATATCAAGCTGCTCGACCGCCTCATACCCGTTTTTGACGGCGATGACATTACAGCTCAGCGGCTTAAGCGCATCGATCAAAATTTTCAGGTTCGCGACATGATCGTCCACAATGAGAATCGTATGCGGCCCTTCACTCTCCATATAGTAAGGAGTGGGGAAGGATTCCGTCAGCTTGCCGCCCAGTTCACCGTGTGCCGGTCTCTCCATCTTGACGCCATCGCTATTTCCGGCAGATGGAAGACTGAAGGTAAATGTGGTGCCTTCGCCTTTGACAGAAAAAACCGAAATGCGGCCATGCTGCAGCTCAACCAGCTGCTTCACGATAGGTAATCCCAGACCGAAGCTATGACTTCCCGATGATTCGAACGATTGAAAGGGTTCATAGATAAGCGAGATAGCTTCGGGGTCGATTCCTTCTCCCGTGTCTTTGACTGAAATTTCAATAGCCCCGTCCCGTTCCTCCGCAGATACTTCAATGGTGCCGTTTTCCGTATGCTTCACGGCATTATCGAGCAGATTGTTCAATATTTGCCGAAACCGGTTTTCATCCGCCAGCACATTCGGCAAATGCTCCGGAACGTTATTGATTAAGCTTATCTGTTTGCCGGCTATTAGGAAGGAAAAGATCCGCAGGACAATATCCACCGTAGTACGCACATCCACCTTCACAGGCCTGACCGTCAGGTCTCCCTGCCTGAGCCTTGACAGGTCTAAGATATCGAAGACCAGCTGCGACAGCTTCTTGCTGATGCTGTGCACCAGCTCCAGCTTCTCCTTCTGCTCCACAGGCAGAGGCTTGTGCTCATCGCCGATCATCGATTCAGAGATCATGATGATGCTCTGCAAAGGCATTTTAAATTCATGCGAGGTTTTCGACAGAAAGTCATCCTTCAATTTATCTGCTTTAAGCAGCTGCAGGGAAAGCTGCTCGTTCTTCTTGAACGAATTGGAAAATCGAAGCGACATCAGCAAGGCAAGCATCAGCAGAACCAGGAACACCTCGAAAGGAAAGGTGAGATATAACGGTACATTCGTATAAACATTAAAGCTTTGAATCATGGAGTGGTAATTAAAGGATATCGCCGCTACGACCAGATATAAGCTGCCTTCCGCCCGATGAAAAGCGGCCAGCACATACACATACGTCGCATATAAAAAAGGGGCCGTGGCGTAAAAAGTTGTAAGCACCCTAAGATATTTGCTATTGTTAATATCGACAAGCCCGATTAGCATCAGGCACAATCCGAAGCCGATGCCCACATACACCGTCCACTTGGAGCAAAAGGGGCGAAATGCCGTATACACGTAAAGCAGCAGCGAGATACAAGCGGCGTACACCGAAATCGTCTGCATGCGAATATAGATGCTGTAGGGGACGTAGTCAAATAAAATAAATAGCAGCCTTTCTCCACGCGTCGATAAGTACACAGTCGTAAATAAGCAGAGAAGGCCAAAGGCGGCCAAAGAGAAATCGCTTTTCCGCTGCAGATACATGCCGATAAAATAGATGCCGATAATAAAAAAGCAGCAGATCGAGATTAAATCGTGAGCAAGCGCGGTATCCCGCAGCTTGGAAATCTGCTCCGAATAGCCGAAAAATATAGAATTGGAAATTCCGCTGCTGGTTGCGAAGTCATAATTAGCGACTTGAACGATAATTTCATTCCAGCCTGGCTTCAAAGTAAAATAGCTTACGTATGGCTTGTTACTTCCGGTGTAGGAGCCTTGTTCCGGTCTGCCCGCCGAGCCAATGACCGTTCCATTGACCAGAATACGATTGGACATTTGAATGGACAGCGTCTTTAATCCGTAGGTTCGACTGGTGTCATCTACACGAATCTGCAGACGGTAAGTTGCCATACCGAACATATCCATCCGGCTTCCCCATGAACCGGGTACGTCGATGAGATCATGTGAAGCATCTGAACCGGAGGCGGAAAGCAGGTCATCGCGCCCAAGCAATCTGCCCGGATAAAATTCCCATTCCCCGTCAAGCGGAACCGCTCCATTTTCGAAAAAGAGCCATCCGCTAAGATCCATTCGGCCTCCGGTCGCCACCGGCGTACGTTTCTCGTTCGCCATGAACATATGATATAAAAATCCGTAGCTAACAGCTAACATGATTAGAGTTACCGCCGCTGCGGCCAGTTTTTTTCTCATGCTGGTCTCCTCGAATGAATTAGGCGAAGCTTCTGTACAAGCGAACCGTCTCTTCTTCCAGCTCGACACCGAGATTGACTCGAACCGCGTGATCCAGCTGCCGGAATATTTTCATGGCCTCGTTACGCTTGTCCGTATGGAGATACAGCCGGATCAGATCTCTCCCATCCTTCTCCGAGTCGGGGGAAGCTGTCAACACATGCCGTAGGCTGTCCGCAGCAAGCGCCATATTGCCGTTTCTCAAAAAATGGCCGTATGCCGTCCTCAACGTTTGTATGTATTTATTCTTCAACTCTTCTCCTTTCCACATCGCCCAATGAAAATCACAGCCCTGCAAATACTCCCCCTTATATAGCACGTTCAATTTTTCGTATTGCTTCTCACTCATAGCCTGCTCGGATGCCGTCTGCTCGGCTAGTAACAGAAACTCCGCGACATCGCTTTGAGTTCCTTCCATGTCGATGGCGTAGCCTCTGCCTGCTTTGGTTACCTTCAGCTTGACGTGGTTAGCCTGGAAGCTTTTTCTCAAATACGAGAGGCATGTATACAAATAAGCTTTCGCTTTATCCAGCTCAGACTCCGGCCAGATCGAGTTAATCATCACCGCAGCATCCGCTTGTTGGCCCGCATGATGAATCAGGAATGCGCAAAGCTCTTTTTCCTTATTCGTCTTCCAGGAAAGCAGACCGTTGGCCGTCTGAATTTGGAAGCCTCCGAAGCATTGAACGTAGGTTCCAGCTCCAGGCTCAGCTTCTGTCGGGCTGTTATTCGGCTGCAGCTTCACAAATCGGGAAATGGTATTTCGCAGGCGTTCCTTTGTAAACGGCTTCAAAAGATAGTCTATGGACTGAAGCTCAAAGGCTTCGACTGCATATTCGGAATAGGCGGTGGTAAAAACAATTTGGGTATGCGGAGCTGCAGCCTTAATCCGTCTCGCTGCTTCTATTCCCAGCATACCCGGCATCTGGATATCCAAAAATACGGCATCCGGCTGCAGCTGTTCCAAAGCATCAAGCGCCTGCATCGGATTCGTATAGCGACCGGTCACCGTTACACTGCCAATTTCGCGCAATAGGATTTCCAGAATATCCAGCGCATTCTCTTCATCATCGATAAGTATAACGCGCATTAGCTTCATTCACTCCTTGTGAAGGGATAGGGTCAAAGAGGCTGCTGAAAGGGGAGTGGAATCTTTCATTTCTTAGCTAAAAGCATTATACACTGCCGATTCTTAATAAATCTACTAGGTAAAATAACCTGATTCAGGTACTTGCGGGGAATCTCGAAGTTTAAAAATTATATTAAGATCAAATAGGACTGCCCAACGGCAGTCCCTCACTGATTTTCTACTATATCATTTTAAGCTTTGTGCAAATCCGGATCTCCAGGAAGAGTACATCGGCATCCACCCTAACTCTCCCCGTGCTTTGGTGTTCGATGCCCCGCGTTCCCCCCGATTACTTCCAGGTTTATACACGGGGGCAGGAGCATTCAGGGCTTGCGCGTAAACAGGCAGCCACTCCTTACCGGAAGCGGGCTCATCATCTACGATGTTTACCGCTCCTGTGGGCCAATCCAGTGCCTGGACAGCGGCATTTGCCGCATCCTCCACATGTAGAAACGACGTGAGTCCGTCCGTTGCCGGCAGCTCACCATTTCGTACTTTTTCCGCCATGTCTCCCTTGACGTCATACCAAGTATCCGGTCCGTAGAGCATTCCATACCGGAGAATGACGTGGTGCGGCATTTCGGCTACGGTCCTTTCCAATGCAACAATTCCATTTATCATTGATATGCGGGGCAAAGGTGCATGAATATCCAAAGGAACTTCTTCTGTTGCAGGATGATCGCCAGGCTCATATGCCCAAGAGATACTTTGTGCGATCATATGCCTAACCCCTGCCGCTTGTGCGGCATCCACCAGATTGCGGGTTCCTTCTATTCGAATCCTGGCATTCTCGGCGAAATTCCAGTTGCTTAACGAAGTCAGCTGATGAATAATCACATCCGGCCGCACTTCCCCTATTGCCTTAATCATAGCCTCGCGATCAAACACATCGACTACCATAGACCTTGCCCCCATAGCTTCAATGAGGGGCCTCCGTGCTTCATCATGGGTCATTCCAATGACCTCATGACCCGCTTGCCCTAGCTTGGGAAGCAGGAAACGACCGATAACCCCTGTGGAGCCTGCTACAAATATTTTCATCCTATTCCCTCCTGCATGTTTGTAGTTTGAGTCACCGCTTTTAATTTCTTATTCGTATTTCGAGAGCAGATAAGAGCTTGAATCACCATTAATATAACCGTGACGAAGATCAATAGCAGGACCGCCAAGCCAAATTGGTGCGTCATGTCATTGAACCAGCCCAAAAGGATGGGTCCTAATGCCCCGATAATGTATCCCGCCGATTGCGTCATGGCAGCCAGGGAGGATGCTTCCTGCGGACCTGAGGCCGCATCGATCGGGAGCAAGGTTCCAAGCGCAAACAGCATCCCCGATCCAAAGCCTAGCAGCACAGCCGCTAACCAGGGAACCATCGTGCATAAAATCAGCAGGAATCCGATGAGCTGCAATAACGATGCGCTAAGCAGCCACAACAAGCGGGATGGGACACGCTTCAGCAGCAATTGCAGTACCCAGCTGCTGGGAATCTGAACTACAGCAAAGATTGTCAGCACATTTCCCGCATAGAGGCGGGAATAACCGAGGCTTTCCGTGATGGGCGACAACCACGCCATTAACGAATAAAATACGAATGCCATGAGACCAAAATGCAAGGTCAGCAGCCAAGCCCTCTTACTTCCCCAGGGCAGCTTTGCCGCCTGAGCCGGATCAGCCGTATCCTCGGGAGCTTCCTCCCTTTGTCTGACAACAGCATACCACACCGGTGCTGCTGCCACAGCCAGCATCGCCCAAAAAGCCAGCGACATTCGCCACGAATGGGCGGCCATTTGCAAGGGAACGGATAAGCTGGAGCCTAGTGCGGCCCCCAAGGACAGGGCCATGGAGTAAACGGCGATCATCATGGGGATATTGCGCGGGAAATGCCTCCGGATAAACCCTGATAATAAGGGCCCCATCGCCGCAATCCCCAAGCCTGCCAGGACTGAAGTCGCCAAGAGAATGGCTGTGGAGTGTACGACCAGGCGCAGCATGGTGCCCCCGCTGATCAGCACCAGTGACCAGGCAATAACCCGCTCGATTCCGATGCGTGCGGCAATTTTAACAGCAAGCGGTGAGAAGAAGCCCATGCACAAGACAGGGATGGAGGTCAGCAAGCTTGCGACAGCGGCATTCATCCCCAATTCTCCCCGGATGCTCTCAAGGACCGGCGCTATGCTGCTGATCCCCGGCCGCAAATTCAAAGAGGCCATGAAGAGGGCTGCGATCATGAATCCATCGGCCATCTTGCCCTTCCTACTGCTTCTCTCAAGCTGCAGCCACAGACTCATCGTTTTCACCTTCCTCCCATGTTTTGTTTTCCATTGGCAATGTCCATGTTATCATGTTAAATTGGTAGCAATAAGTACCACATTTTGTTTAAGTTAAGCATACCAATTCAGGGTCAAAAGGGGGCATCCTTATGCCAAGACAGCCTATGTCCCACCCTGCAGGGACAAAGACAAAGCAGGTTTATACCCTTCTGCGGGAGAGAATCTTTCTAGGCATATATCCGGCTGGCAGGAGACTGCCGTCAACAAGAGATCTTGCAAGCGAATTCGGGGTATCGCGGGCACTTATCGTGGAGGTCTATGAGCAGCTGATCGCTGAAGGCTATTTGGAGGGCAGACAAGGCTCGGGCACTTATGTCGTGGATTTTGGCGGCCGAAGGCCCTCTCCGGTTTTCCAGCAGGAAAGCCTCTCCCTTGACGCAGCCAATTCTATTAAAACTACTACAGACTTCCATCGCATTGATTTCCGCCCAAGCTTTCCGGCACTGGAGCATATTCCCCGCAAAAAATGGAAGGAAACCGCCTTGGCCGTATACGAAACTACAGATGCATGGGAGTACGGCTATGACCAAACGGAGGGCAATCTCGAGCTCCGCACGGTCATATGCCGGCTCTTACGAAATACCAAAGGGATTCATTGTCTTCCATCCCAGGTCATTATTACGGCCGGTGCTACCCAAGGCATAGCCCTGCTGTGCCAGCTTTTATTGAAACCCGGAGCTGCCATGGTCTCAGAGGATCCGACTGCTACCTTTATTTATGAGATGTTTGCCTCTACCGGGGCTGACATTGTACCCGCTCCTGTCGATGACCACGGACTATGCATCGATGATATCCCGTCTTCCGTTCGGCCCAAGTGTGTCTTTGTTACTCCTTCCCACCAATTTCCGTTTGGCAGTATTCTGTCGATAGGGCGCCGTATGGAGCTTCTGGAGTACGCCAGGCAGACGGGCTGTTACATTATTGAAGATGATTACGACAGTGAATTCCGCTATGCGGGAATGCCGGTCCATGCTTTAAGAGAGCTGGATGCCGAACGGGTCATCTATGTCGGAACCTTCAGCAAAAACCTGTTCCCTGCACTCCGGATAGGCTATATAGTAGTGCCTAATGAACTGATCGCTCCTCTTCATCGCCTGAAGCGCCTGGCGGGTATGCAAAGCCCGACCCTACCCCAGCTCACTCTGGCAAGGTTCATAGCCGAGCATCATTTGGAGCGTCATATCGCCCGTATGAAACGCATCTATGGCAAAAGACGAAACCGTCTCATCGCCTGCTTATCCGAAGCGTTCGGCAGCGGGGTCCGAATATCCGGCGATGCCGCGGGCCTGCATCTGGTAGCGGAGTTAAACAAATACAAGCTGGATTCCTATGCAGCTGCGCGGCTTGCGGAACGGAACATTACTATTTATCCTGCGGAGAAGTATACCATCGCCAAAGGACAGTACGAAGACCGGCTCATTATGGGATTCGGCAACGTGTCGGAATCAAGCATTGCGGAGGGGGTTAAAGCCCTTGCGGAGATTTTACAAGCGGAATAGCGGAGGATACGCGACCACCCAGGATAGGTTGGTATGAGAAAGCAGGCCTCTCAAGAAGGCCTGCTGAGCTTGCCGCGGCTCAAGACTCCATTGCCAGCCCAAGAGCCAGCAGCTTGGATACCGTCTTCCAGTTGCGTACGGTGGTCGGAACCTCCAGCTTGGCAAGATTCGTCGCCAGCTTGGAATCGCGGACGCTGTAGCGGAATAAGAGATAAATCTCCCGTCCCGCTGCATGATATTTATCATCCGCGGTTTGGTACGGCTTTAGTTTTTCGAGCTTCTCCGGCAACGGCTCTTCCAGCAGAAACGCCACATATAAGCTTTCCGCAGCGGAGGCCGCATCCGCTTCGGCAATTTCTTCTTCAGTAAATGGGCAATGGGCAGCCACCTCTCGCAGCTCGTCCAAAGTTCTTAGAACGACTGTAATAGCGAAGCCAAATGTGTTCTCCAGCTCCCGCTCCATTCTTTGGCGCAGCGATCCATGCTCTTCATCGGACTCGAACAGCACATTGCCGCTTTGAATATAGGTTTGCACGCGGCTTATGCCGTCCATTTGTTCCATCATTTTCTTCAAATCGGCCATTTTGACTTTATTTTTGCCGCCTACATTAATCCCCCGCAGCAGTGCGATATAGATCATCAATGCTTCATCTCTTTCTTGTTAAAATGATTTGAATCCATCGTATCCGTTAAAATAACAAAACCGCCGCTTGCCCCTGTCATCTATTCCGCTTTCGCAACAACCCGGGCTAAAGAAGAGTCCGCTTTAATAGATAACGGCAAGGCTATAATTTCAAAAGATGGCACTTTCAGCAGCTTCTCCACATTCGTCAAATTTTCAATAATCAGAATGTCGTGTTGAAACAAATACTTATGGATTTCAAATGGGTATGAGTCCGGTGACGGGAAATCCAGCCCGATCATTTTCACCTGCTTCCGCACCAGCAATTCTGCAAATTGGAGGGTCAGCACAGGATGATCCGTGTAATACCGGGGTTGTCCATAATATTGACTGTATCCTGTGTACAATAGGACGATTTGCTTTTGCTGAATGTGCTGCTCATATTCCGCCCTGTAGTCGATCGTTCGATCTTGGGAGACATCAAGCAGACATCCTTCCCCTACAAAGGTTTCCACTGGAAATTCGTTAAGATACTTATCGCAATCCAAAAGATGCATAGGCCCGTCGATATGCGTACCGGCATGCATATTTGCGGACAACTGATGGTTAGTATAGCCATCTCGCTTGATATGCTTGGAGCGTACCAGCGAGGTTTCGGCGTCTCCAGGATACACAGACATCCCGTCATAAATGGGATGTGAGAGATCTATGATTCTCATTCAAGCTTCCTCCGATGATTTAATGCGAACCAATATGATTTAGGTTAGGGGAATGAGGTATCCAGCTCGGGATTTTAACGGCTTCCTCATAACGACTTGATCATTTTATAATTCGCTAATTTCACCCCCCTGCGCTCTACCACCTGCGATTCCAGGACCCGATACCCCCTCTTTTCAAAAAAAGGCTTGGCCGTAATGCTCGCCTCCACATCGATCTCAACCAGCCCCAGCCGTCTCGCTTCATTTTCCAAACTCTCCACCAACATCGAAGCAATGCCTTGTCTTTGATAGTCTTTGTGAACGTACAGCCTGTCCAGATGTCCCTCAGAAGTCATATCCGAAAATCCGGTAATGACCCCGTCAGCCTCAGCAACATAAGTGACATTGCGGCTCATCGAAGCTTCCCAGGCTTTCAGCTTCAGGGCTTGCTCATCTCTCGGCGCCCATGCATCCAGCTGCTCCTGCGAGTAATCTCTGCCGTTAACCGAATGGACGGTTTCGTAGAACAGCGAGACGATCTGGTTCATATCGGAAGCTTGAAATCTTCTCGTTTTCATAACGGTCCTCCCTAAGGGAAATATTGCCATCAGTCCATTATACGGCTTTGTACGCTTTGAGAAAACCTTTCCTTTCTCAAAATCCTCAAACATAAGAATGACCCCAGACGATGCCCTTTCAACCCCAATAGAGTTCATTCTTCTCTAAGGCTTTTTCCCCATTGCAATATACAGTCAGAATGTATATAGTATAACTATACAGTTCGACGATATACAGTTTGGTTGAATAAAAAGGAGGTCCTATATGAGTCGCGATAAGCATTTACCGCTCACGGAAACCGTCTACTATATTCTCTTGGCTTTGATGGAGCCAGCTCATGGCTATTTGATTATGCAAAAGGTGGAGGAGCTCAGCCGCGGGCAGGTCAGAATGGCGGCAGGAACGCTGTATGGAGCGGTCGAGAATCTGCTGAAGCTTCAATTTATACAGCCCGTTCAAAGCGATGATAGCCGGCGCAAGGTTTACGCTATTACAGATAAAGGCAGAGAGATTTTGCGGCTCGACCTAGAACGAATGATTCATATGATTGAAGTAACCAAACCAATTCTCGGTTAAGAACGGGAGGAATGACAGATGAGAAAATTCAAGTTTTTTCTTAACTTTGATAAAGAAGAGCAATGGTTGAACGAGATGGCGAAGCAAGGGTATCAGCTAACCAATAAATCATCGTTTGGATATGAGTTTCAACCGGCGAAGCCTGAACTTGCCATGATCAAAATCGATTACCGCACCTTTAAAAAGAAGGGGGATTTTGAAGATTACCTGGCGCTATTTGAGGATTGCGGCTGGAAGCACATTGCAGGAACGAAGAGCTCCGGCACGCAATATTTTAAAAGAAGCGACGCCCGTGGAAATGAGGATATTTTCTCTGATGCCGACTCCAAAGCAAGCCGCTATAAACGGATATCGGAAATGTGGTTTACCCTTGCGGCAACGTTTATTCCTATTTTCGCCGCATTGGTTTCCACCGGGTCGATTAAAGTAGGGGCTCTTCTGAACCCCAAGTTGTTATATTACACGCCAGGACTGTGGGAAAAAACCGGAGCTTCCTTTTGGAGCGCCTTCTGGTTTGAAACTCCGTTCGCTTTCTTTAGAGGCTTCTTCTGGATGATCATTCCGCTCATGATTATTTTGTATCTTTTCTTTGCCTACAAAGCCAATAAGCAGTACCAGATGACACAAGAAAATAAGCATATAAAATGAAGGTAAAGCAAGCAGGAGCTGATTCAGGACCCCAGATGCGGGTTATGCCGGGGCAGCTCTCTTTTTTTGTTACGGCGTTTTCTACAAGAATCCGTCTTTGCAGCGGTAGAGGGAAACGGCAGCAAAATAACCCCACAAAGTGAGCCTTGGCTTCGAACCTGATTCAGGTACTTTGCGGGGAGCCCCGAAAAGCCTCTGGCTGCCCTTCCCTCTCTCATGGACGGTCATGCCAATTCCATAAGCGCACTTCGCCCACCCGAATAGTGGACACCCATGGCTCTTGCTGCAGCTTCAACAGCTCCTTGGTCGGACCTGTCAAGACGATACCGTACAGCTTAACGCCGTTTACTTCTAGATATTGAACGGCAGAGTCCAGCTGAAGACGAGGGGCGAGACGCTGGGTGATCCTGGAGTATTGCTGCAGAAGATGGAGGGTATCCATAAAATTTTGCTCCCTGATCTGTCCGTCTCCATAAACTTGAACCCCGGGCGAGGAGGAGCTCGTTATGACAACCTTACTGAACCACCCCGTTTTTTGCTCCTCATAGCTGTCGACCTTCATATCCTTCTTATGCCAAATAGGAGTTGACGGAAAGCCAACAGGGGCCATCACCGCCGGATCGTCCTCAGTCCTTTTCTCTTGATCCGTGTAAGCGGCGAACCAGACCGGGTCCATATGTTTGTCTTCGAGAAGCTTTAGCAGCTCATCAGTCGTGTACAACCTATCCAAGGAGACGAACACCTCGGAAACCGTGCCCTCCGGCAGCTTATCCAGCCGAGTCCATTCCGGGACCGCTTTATGCTTGGCATCAGGAAGCTGGAACAAATAAGCACCCGAAGCAGAGGCTTCATTACGCCACGTCGTCTGTTCGATCCCCGGCCACCCCAGCAAGAACGAGAACTGAAAATCCCCGATTGACGACTCCACCGACCCTATTTTCTTTCGCAGTGTTCCTTTGTAATCCATCGTGAAAAAGGCGCTCGAATTGCTGCTTCCGCTCACACTTAAATTAGGCCTGGTCAGCGATATTGCCGAGGAAATAACGTCTTGGTACACAGCGGAGCGATCGCCGAGCCCGTAAAACAATCCGGTCAATATAGCACTTACTATCGTTACGGAAATGAGAATCCCGATGGCGGTCAAGGCCGTTTGCAAACGGGCTTTCCATTTGCCCTTACGAAGCAAAGAGGCCTCTTTGCTGGTTGAAGCCGCCCCATCCTGGAGCGGACCACGTTCCTCCTCCTTGCCCAGAATCTCATTCAAATATTTCTGGTAAGCTTCCATTTTATCCAGCTCTTGCTCCAGCTGCTCTTTCTCGCTGCCTGTTAATTTGCCTTCCGCATAGTCCTGTAGCTGACGTTTGAAGTGTTCGCTCATAGCTGCTCCTTCCTTTCCTTATGCTGCCTTAAGGCTTGCCTGGCGCGATACAGTAATATTTTAAAATGTGAAAGTCGGATCTCCATAATATCTGCAGCCTCCTGATAGGACAGCCCGTGAAAGTCATGCAGCAGAATCGCCTGCATCTGAAGCTCGGGCAAAGCATGAATGACATCTCCGATCTGCTCCCACTGCTCTTGATCCAACACATATTGATCTGGGGTACGATGATCCGGCAGCCGGGCAAAAAACTCCGCTTGGGTCGGAACGCTCCGCTTCTGCTTGCGATAGGAATCCACAAATGCATTATAAGCAACGCGGAACAGCCACGGCTTTACTTTGTCGTCCTTGCAGTGCTCCAAATACAGGTAAGCCCGGTAAAACGTTTCTTGAACCAAATCTTCCGCAGCATGATGATCCCGGCAGAGGGAGAACAAATACCGGTAAACATCTTTAACATATAACTGATACACGCTGTCCAACGAATACCGTTTCATTCCATCCCCCCTCTCTCTATACACGAATGAAACCAGGGAAAGTTACACCCCTTCAAAAAAAGTTGCCGCTTGAACCCGTTCCGGAACAAAACAAAACTCAGGCGGGCCTCGATTCTTCCGGGTTTGGCACTGCAGAAAAAGACCCTCCACCTTTCCCTAGTCGGAAAGATAGAGGGGCATGAGGATTTTGCATACGTGTTGTAAACTAAGATTTTGCCTATCCAAGTAAGACCGGTTAACGTGCTATTGCACTCGCATCGCGCAGCAAATATCCGGCCGCTTCTTTGGTAATATGCTTGTTACTCTGCGCCTCCACCTCGTGGATAAACGCTTTGATATTGTTATGCTCCAGCTTTACCTGCAGGCTGTTGGCAATTCCGGCGTTATCGATCCAGCCGTTCTGTACGAACCTGGCGACCAAAGCTTTCAGGCCGTCAACGCTTGCATAGGTTTGGAATGTCACGGTGGAGCTCTTCGTGTTGCCGGCGTTATCACTCACGGAGACCGCTAGCGAATGCGAACCGAGCGGCAGCGTATACAGCGGAATGGCCTCTCCAAGCTTGTAGGGTTTCGAATCCAGCGTCGCCTGCGCTGTGCTCTCATCGATCCCCGATACATCGTCCTTCATCGTGATCAAGGGCAGCCAGGTGCCGGTATCACTCATACGATCGTACACCACGCCTGTCACTGTAATCGTCGGTGCCTCCGTATCCAGCTTGATAGTGACCTTTTGTGCGGCTTCTACGTTGCCCGCCCTGTCCGTTGACCGGTAGCTGAGCGGATTCATACCATTCTGCTGCACCGTCATTGCCCCGGTATAGCTGAGCCAGGTGCCGCCGCCGTCCAGGCTGTACTCCGTCTTGAGCGTGCCAGGCAGGTTATCGTATACAGCCAGACTAACCGTCACGGGATGTACGTACCAGCCGTTCTTTCCGTCCGGCAAGGCCGGTGTTACTGCCGCTGTCGTTACCGGAGGCTTACGGTCGACCGGGTAACCGAATACCTTCACTTCTCCAAGCTGAGGCGTATACCAGTTGTTGCCCGGGTTGTTCCACAGCACGGCATCGATCATCTTCACACGCACGTATCGCGCTTCGACCGACAGCTTATCGGATGTGAACCCGTAATCCTTGTTGTCTGTACGATCCAACGCGGTCGTGAATGTGACGCCATCCTTGCTTGTTTCGATCTGGTACCTGTGATAGCCCTCCGACCCGTTCACCAAATACCAGGAAATCTGGATGCGGCTTAAGTCATACACATCCTCCAAGTCTACCATCCACCACTTCGGCCAGGAATTATTGGCAGCTGTCCAGCTGGTGGTATAGTCCCCGTCGTTGGCATAGGACGCCGGTTTCCCATCGGCCGAGTCCTGTGCCAAGGCAGGCTTGCCCTGGGACAGGAGCATGCCATCTTGAACCGGGACAACGACCCCCGTCTTGCGATTCAAAAGAACCTGATCGTAGTAATCATAAGAAGCATATCCGTTATCCAGCGCTATCGGCAGCCAGCGTTGCTTGGAGCCTGTGGCCCCGCTGGCCCATCCTTGCAGCCATCGATTCGCTTGCATGACATAGGAGGTCGTATCCGTTCCACGGATCGTCCAGACGCCGCCGGACTGAGCGGAGAAGGTCGTCGAATTCCCGATTTTTCTCAGCTCCGAATACGGTCCCTCAATGGACACTGCGGACGAATACATTCCCTTGCTCGGATACCATCCGGCCGCCTCGGAGGTAAACAGATAATAAAAGCCGTCCTTCTTGATCATGGAAGGAGCTTCACGATGCTTGCCTTCATGAATTTTGGCCGCTTGCTTCTCGACGGTAAGATAATCCGGACTCAGCTTATACAAGAACAAATCATTGTTATTGTTTCCTGCCGAGATGATATATCCCGTGCCATCGTCATCCTTAAAGAACGTCATGTCACGAGAGTCGTTCCCGTTCGGTCTGAAGCTGCCGTGGAAGGTCAACGCCTCTCCGGGATAGCCTGATAAGACGGCTGCTCTGCCAAGGGAATAATCCTTATTATTTTCATAGTGCAGCCAGACGACAATCTTGCCTGTTCCCTCATGATAAGTAAAGTTCAACGATTCGAACTTGCAGGCTGCCAGCTCCGGATGGGAGTCCCTGGTGAGAACCGCTTTCTTGGGCGTCCAATGCTCCCCGTCCTGCGAAGTCTGGACATTCATCTGCTTGAAGCCGCTGCTGTCCCGTTCGTATTCGTAATAGTAGGATGTCGAGCCCACTTGGATCGTGGGAAAAATCTTCGGATTGCCCGCTTCATCCAGCCACTTCATCTCTACGGTGTTGTCATAGGTTTCGAGCTGATCGGGCACGACGAACGTTCTTACGCTCGCCACGGCCGAATCCTCTGATTCTCCGCCATTATGGAAGGCTTTCACCTTATAGTAATAAGTTTGATTCGCCGTTACATTAAGATCGCTGTAACCCGCCGCTCTGCCGGTATAAATCTCGGAATACGTACCGTTCCTGTCGTTCGACCGATACAAAGCATACCACTGCGCATTCGTCACCGAGCTCCAATTGAGATTCACACTCGTTTCCTTGGTTTGGCTTGTGGTGATGAACGGCGTCGCCGTGAGTCCGGCCGGCGGGTCAAGCTTCCTGTCCGAAGTATAGACCCTTACTTCATGCAAACCTCTGTACCAGGTGACAGGCTTATCCGCATTGTTCGAATGGCCGAACTCGCCCAGGATCGTTACTTTAACATAACGATAGGTGCCGGACAGCTTATGGCTTAAGAAAGAGGTCGTCTTGTTCTTGCTCTGGTCTACCAATGTTGTGTAGTTAACATCATCGTTGCTGGCTTCGACCTTATAGGTGTAATAGACCTCCGAGCCGTTCGTCTCTCTCCAGCTCAAATCGATGCGGCTCAGATCATATTCGCGCTCCAGATCCACCCGCCAATACGCCGGAAAGGAGGTGCTGTTCCAATCGAAATAATTCGAGTAATTGCCGTCATTAGCCGCGGGTGCGCCGAAGCCTGATGCCTGCCCGCTTGCCGTCACCGGTTTGCCTTGAGATACCAGCAGGTCCTTGGACGGCTGTACTTCACCCGTTGCCGCATCAAAATTCCATTCTCTCTCGTAATTCATGTCCGCGATCCCGTTCTCCAGCTGGAGAGGAAGCCAGATATATTGGGAGTTGCGCAGCTCCGACGGATTCCAGCGATCCCCCACATAGATCGTATGGGTCTCTTTGCTGCCGTTCAGTGTCATAATAAACGCAGGCTGCGTATAAAAGCTCGTCGGATCGCCGAACAGCTTCAGTTCCGACCAGCTCGCCGGGTCCTTGATGTTCTTCGTCGTCGTGTACTTGCCCTGATTCGGGTACCAGCCGGATTGCCCCGAGGAGAACATGTAGTAAATGCCGTCCTTCTTCACTAAGGCCGGTGCCTCCCGCCGGACATTCTCCAATATGGTGTACATGTGATGATCGAGGTACAAATAATCGTCGGTCAACTGAAAAAAGCTGGTGTCGGCTCCGTTATTAGTGGCCGAGATTAAATAAGCCGTTCCGTCGTCATCCTGGAACAAGGTGAAATCCCGGGAACCGATCCCGTACGGCCGGAAGTGATACAGGAAGGTATAGGGACCGTCCACCGTATCCGAGACAGCCACAACAACATTAGAAGGGCTGTAGCTGTTGGCTGTTTCCCAATGCCCCCACATGACATACTTTTTCGTGGCGGCATTATAGAGCACTTTCGGGCGCTCAATCTTCGAATAAGCCAGCTCCGGGTGGGAATCGGGCTTCAAGACTGTATTGCGGTATTCCCACGTCTTCAAATCCTTCGAGGCATAGATCGATACCCCGTTCAGCACCGCCGAGTTATGCCCCTTGTCCTCGCCGAACCAATAATAAGTATCATCGACCTTGAGGATGCTGCCGCCATGAGCCTGGATCATACCCCCGGACGTGTCGTACCAATATTCTCCATTGCGGATCGTATCGCTGTATGCGCTATCATCAATGACAGTCACTTCTGCTTGAACGCGGGTTGTTCCGCCCTTCACTGTCCCTCCGGCTGTGAAGGTACTGACAGCGGCGTAATGCTTCGGGTCTACAGCATCCCACACCACTTCCAGATTTGCATACAATCCGTTGGTATAGTCGACCTTCACGAGCTCAGGAAGTCTGGGCGCGAAGCCCGCTTTGGTGGTCAGCTTAAGAACGTTCGGCGATTTGAGGCTGGAGAGCTCATTGACAAGATAGCCCCATTCTTTCTCCGAAATGAGCTTGAAGCTGCCGGTGACCGCATCGGCTGGCATGGAAACATTAGAGCTCTCCTTCGACCAGCCTCCTGCCGGATTCAGCGTGGAATACAGCGACCAGCTTCCATTGGCGAACTCGTATTTATACCACTTGTCCTCCGACAGAGCCTTAAAGACGGACGGATCCGGTCCAGCCGTCCCCAGCACCTTGTCCAGGATCGATTGCGGTACGGCGTTCCCGCCGTTCAGCCCCGTCCAAGCTTTACCGTCCCTGCTGACGGCATAGAACCGTTCTCCCGGCAAGGAGCTTTTCTTGCGGTATTCCATCAAGTAACCGGTAAAAGGGTCCTGCGCACGGATTGTCACTATAAAGGATTTGGCGTCCGTTACACTACCTCTTTTTATAGTCGCCGTAAGCTTCACGAGAAGATCCGCCTCTCCGATCGGAGGCCGGCTGATGACTCCGTCCGGACGCAGATGAGCTTCATGATCGGACTTCCAGCTGATTTCCGATAGGTACGCTCCCGTATGCGGAAGGCTCAGATGACCCGTAACGACCTCCGGAACCGTAAGAGCCGCTTTATCCAACGCTACCGAATCAGCATCAGAAGGTGAGGCCGTCGTAACGCTGAGGGCCGGGGAGGGAGGGGACTCATACCCGTTCTGCTCGACCGTAACGTTGTAATAATACGTAGTTCCCAACGTCAGATTTTGATCCTCGTAGGAGGTGCCTGCCCCATCATACACCAGCACAAAGCCGCTATCCGGCTTCGCCGAACGGTAAAGACGATACCTTGCTTCTCCCTCTGCTGCAGCCCAGCTTAGAGGAATCGTAGTAAAGGTTGGCGTGCCCGCCGTTAATGCCGGGGCGGCCGGCTTCGGATCCGGGATCGGCTTCACGGCAATATCGTCCATCCCCGCTTTGCCCCATTTGGTCCGAAAGCCAATTTTACCGGAGGCTAGCGAGCTGTCGGTCACATTAAAAATCAGATTGCCGTCCAAATAGCACCGTATGGAGGCTCCTTCCAGAGCCATCCGCATCGTGTACCACCGGCCCTTTTGAGTCGGGAAATTGACCGAGGCCAGAGTGGAATCCGTTCCATTGACCTTCTTGTTCAGCTCCAGCTTGTTAATGCTCGTAGGATTCAGCCTGAAGTAGTAATAATTATTGGTATCCTTGAATCGGGCCAGCATCCCCGGATAAGGTCCGTCATCAACAAGCTGTATCCTGGTCTCATAGATATAGTCCGTCCAACCGCTATCTCCTGCCGTTGCATAGGCTTCCTGGCTGGTGTTGCTCTGATACAGCATTTTGTTGCCTGAAGCGGTCCCGTCATCGGTGACCGACCATGTCCCACCCGATATCGTCCAGCGGGCAAAGCTTCCGTCCTCGAAGGTATCGGACATTAATACCCCTTGGTTTGCGGCGGCTTCAGCCTGACTAACCGAAGCGAACGAAAGGATTCCAGCCGCTTGAAGCAAAATCAATATTATGGACAGCCATCTTCTTAAACGCAATGCTCACACCCCACCCGTTCTAAAATGGTTTTCGTACGCGCATACCTTTGCCTGTTATTCATAAACTCCTTTCCAAACTCCATTTACTACCCACAGTCTCCAAAATAAACCGCTTACATTTCAAGCTGTACCTTCACACAAGAAAGGCTTTCGGACCGGTACTTACCTATACCTAGGTTCACCGGTCCTATTCCTACACTCTCCTACTTGATTCCTTTATTCGCCGTGTATTCGAGCCACTGCTTCTTATATTCAGCCTGCACCTTCTCCAGCCCGGCTGTTTTGGCCTTGCTCAAGAAGGTATTTAACCCTTCATCGATATTAGCGACCAGTCCGGCCTGCAGCGGATACAAATACTGCTTCTCTACCTGCTCCAATGCCGCACGCTCTGCCTGATAAGAGGTGTAATCTTCCGCGAATCCGAGGAAAATGTCGGGCTTCTGGATTTTGTCCAGCTCATCGAAGATCGCTTTTACATTGTCATAGCCTTTGTCAAACAGCATGAACTCCGGATTTCTCCAGGCCCATCCCTGCATGCCTTCACGCGGGAAGCCGTTTGTGTTTTTATCGCCCAGCATTGTGTAGTAGCCGTTTTCGATTTCGAAGTTTTTGCCTTGAATACCGTATTGGGTCAGCCAATTATAGCGTTTGTCCGTAACCAGCTTCTCGTAGAAGGCCAACGCCCGCTCCGCGTTCTTGCTGCTCTTCGGAATGGCGAAGCCGTTATGAATCGGATGCACCGGCGTAGCAAAGCCGATGGTCAGCCCGTACGGATGATACCCGAGATCCCAATCCGGATGCGCCGATTTCATCTTGATAAGGGAATCGTTGAAGCGGGTCGGGTTGTCGCCGATAATGGCCGCCGCTTTCCCGTTGACGACTTGGTCCGGTATGGTGTCCTTGACGTTCAGGACGTTTTTAGGGAAATACCCGTTATCGGCCCAGCGTTTGACCATAGTCAGCTCCTTCTTCTGCTCATCGGAGCCCCAGTAGGAGTACACCTCGTTCGGCTTATCGTATTTGATCCCTATTCCATAAGGAATCGGTCCGCCGATCCATTTGTTAAACTCGCGAATCCGGTCCGTCAAGCCGGAAATGTCCGAATTGGCGGCAAGAGGCATAATCGTCGGCTCGTTCTTCTTGATGCCGTCCAGATAAGCCTCGAAGGTAGCCAGATCGACAGGCTTCGGCAGGTTATATTTCTTGCGCAGATCCTCGCGCCATACAAATCCGTTCGTGACATACTCCTTGTAGGTGGCCGGAACGGTATAAATCTTGTTATCGATCTTGACCGCATCCCACATATCCTTCGGAACATGGGCCTGCAGCTTAGGCGCCGCTTTGGGCAGCAGATCGTCGAGGGCAAGGAAGGCACCGCTCTTCGCATAAGCCTGGAACTTGGTCCACTCCGCCGTGAAAATCAAGTCAACGGATTGCCCGGATGACAATAACAGCTTGTATTTTTGCTCCCAATCGGTCCACGTGGTGAAATTGAATTTCACGGTTGCGTTCAGGTCGGCCAGTGCCAGCTTGTTGACCTCCTCTTCTATAATAGGAAGATCCTTGGGCGCGCTGCCCAGCATGTAAAATTGCAGCTCCACCTTCTTCGAGGTATCGACGCCTGCCTTCGCCGGGGTCTGCGAGCCGGTCGGGGTATTATCGGAAGCGGCAGGCTTGGGGGCATTGCTAGCGCCCGTGCATCCGGACAATGCTGCCGACAGGAACACGCTCGCCATGAACAGCGATGCGGCTGTTTTTCCTTTATTCATTTTCATGTACATCCTCCCTTAAGTTCACTTGATATATGTTAGCCGGGCGGGAATGGAATCCTATCCCGGATTTAACCTTTTACCGCGCCAATCGTCAAGCCCTTGACAAAATACCTTTGAATAAATGGATACAAAAGCACGATCGGCCCCGTTACGATTAGCGCCATCGCCATTTTCGTGGATTCTGTAGGAATATCCTCCCCAAGACTGATGCCGGTGCCCGCCCCCATATTCGTAATAAAGGCAATCGTATTAATGATGTTGTAAAGATAATACTGCAGCTGGTACATCGACCTGTCATTGATGAACAGCGAGGAAGTAAACCAGTCGTTCCAATAATGAAGCGCGAGGAACAGCCCAACAGTGGCAATCCCCGGCAGCGAGAGCTGAAGCACGATCCGATAATAAATCGTAAAGTCGTTAGCCCCGTCGATCTTGGCCGATTCAATGATTTCGTCAGGCACGGCCGAACGGATAAAGTTCTTCATTAAAATAATGAGAAACGGGGACATCAGCCCAGGCAGCACCAGAATGGCATACGTATCCATCAGCTTAAAATATTTGGTCAGCATGATGTACCAGGGGATCAGCCCGCCTCCGAACAGCGTGGTGAAATAAATGTAGAAGGAGAAGCGGTTGCGATACTTGAAATCCTTGCGCTGCAGCACATACCCGGCCATGGTGATAAAGAAAAGACCGAGCAGCGTGCCGATCACTGTCGTGGAGGTAGTTACCCAGTAAGCCTGCAGTACCTCTTCCGGAAACTTGAATACCATCCGGTAGCCCTCAAAAGATAACTTCTCTGGAATCAGGTGATACCCGTCCCGGATGATGCTTTCATTGTCCGTAAAAGAGGCCGAAATAATCAGAAGAAACGGAAACAAGCAGGCAAGCGTGACGAGGGTAACGGCAATATAGGCCATCGTTTGGAACACATTGTAATACTTTTCTTCCTTGATCTTCATAGAATCCTCTCCCTGGCGTCATTGGCATGTTCACTAGAACAACGCGTATTCATCGTTAATTTTCCGGATGATATAATTGACCGTCATAATCAGGACAAATCCGAAAAGCGATTGGTATACCCCTGCCGCCGTAGCCATACCGATTTCAAAGGTCACCTTCAGCGAACGATACACGTACGTGTCGAGAATATCGGTCGTGTTATAGAGCAAGCCGTTATTGCCGACAAGCTGATAAAAAAGGTCGAATTGACCCTTCATGATGCTGCCGAGAGCGAACAAGAGCAGCATGACGAAGGTGGTTCGCAGCATGGGAACGGTAATATGCCAGATCCGCTGCAAAATGTTCGCTCCGTCGATCTTGGCCGCTTCGTAGTATTCGTCGCTTATGCCGGTAATGGCGGCCAGATAGATGACCATGCTGTAGCCGATGTTTTTCCACAGATAAAAGAGGATGATCAGAAAAATCCAAACCACCGGCTTGCTGTACACATCCACAGGCTCCATGCCGAAGCTTTTGAGCGTCGTGTTCATTACGCCGGTTTCATAATTGAACACGTTATAGACGATAACGCTCAAAATAACAAACGATACAAAGTACGGGAGAAACATAATCGACTGCGTCCATTTCTTGAACCATTTGGTCTTCAGCTCGCTGAGCATAATGGCCAAGGCTACCGCAAGCACGTTGCCCAGCACGATAAAGGCCAGATTGTATCCGAACGTGTTTAAGGTCAGCTGAAGCAAAATACCCGACTTCCATAAAAAACGGAAGTTCTCTAAGCCTACGAATTCACTCCCGAACAGGCTCGTATTAAAATCGAAACGGGTAAAAGCATAGTAGATTCCAACCATCGGAAAATACGAATTGATCAGAAAAAACAAAACCGCAGGCAGCAGCATCAAAAACATCACGCGGTTTATTCTCACCTCATGCCAGAAGCCTCTCTTCTTGCTGCCCACCGGCTTATCGGCTTCTCCAGCCCGGATCCGATTATTATTTCCTTCCATCATTGTGCTTGCGTTCAACCTGCATCACCTTCCTTGAATAATCTGCCGTTGTTCTATTCGTCGTTGGAGAATCCCCTGACCATGGCCCTGACCTTGGGCCGGGGTGTTCCCTGATTCGAAGTATAGGGGATGCCTGTTCGAATGGAAACTGAAGCTTCCGGAGGTTTGTGAACTATGCTGCGATGGGGTATATGAACAATAGCTACAGGAATGAATCCCGGCTGCAACCGCCTCAAGCTGCTGCACTATGGCCTCACTTCCGGTTCGCAGTTCACAAAAGTAAGAATAGTTCACTTCGGTTGTGTTTTTTAACTGGACTACGTTTTGTCTGGTATAGTATGATTTCTACACGATTTCCTAGTTCGGAGTGGAGGTGCCCCTAGTGAATGTGAATATCCGATCCTTTGTAAAAAACCGCAAGCTCTACACGGTCTTTCTCATGAGCATCACTTTGTGTATTGCGGTAACGCTTATGATCTCTTCATACGTCTATTATAGAAACTACACGGGCATTGCTTTGGAGCAGGCTTACCAATCCGATGTAAACAGCTTGACCGGCAAGAGCAAGGAAGTCATTGGCATGACGGACAGCGCACAGGCCCTTTCCTTTCAGATTTACCGCAACAGTACGATCGGGAAGCTGCTGTACTATCCGGTTCCCAATATTTATGACGTCACAGCCGCTATGGTGGAAATTTCCAACTATTTGAATTCCATGCCGTTTATCGAATCGATTCTGGTGTATAATTCGGCTTCGGATACCTTTTACGTAGCGGCGCATTCCGGGCAGAACGGAATCTTCACGCGCAGCGAGCTGGCGGATACCGGCATTCTTGATATCCTGTCGCATTTCAATGAATATAAACCGTTTACACCGATTCCCAGATCGTACGATATCAGCTCGGATACGAAGGAAACGATAAGCGCTTACACCTATCTCTGTTATGACGCCATTAACAAAAATCAGACGATCAATTCGGCTGTCGTGGTGAATATTTCGGCCTCATGGATTAATAAGGACATTGCGCCGGATCATGAGAGCACGCCGGGGCAAGCGTACATCCTGGATGACAAGAACCGGATGCTGTCCATCACGACGCTGCTGCCCCCCAACTGGTCCGAAGCGGATAATGCTCTGATTCTGAACCATGTGGCCGGCAGCAAATCCGGTTACTTCATCGATAAGATTAACGGGGAGAAAGCCCTGGTCACGTTTACCGAGAAGGATTCCCTGGGCTGGCAGTACGTAAGAATTACTCCTTACCGTGCGTTAACGAACAGCATCGGAACGATCCGGAATACGACGATGGCTATTGCCTCCGTTATCCTGCTTGCAGGGTTCATCATCTCCTGGCTGCTATCCGGCATCCTGTACAGGCCGATTCGACGAATGATGCATAAGGTCCATTCGCTGGAGACCGAGAGGCGTGATCATTTCCAGACCATCAAGCAAAATGCCCTTCGGCGGCTGCTGCTCGGCACGCGTTCTTTATCGAGCGAGCTGAAGCCGGAAAGCTTGAAAAGCATTGGCATCACCTTTCAATTCCATCAGGATTACCGGGTCGTTATTCTGAGAATCGACCGTTTCCAGAAGCTGAAGGCCAGTAACGGCAAGGATCTGCCCCTTTATAAGTACGCCATGATGAATATCAGCTCGGAAATTATGTCGAGCCCCTATCAAGCGGAAACGGTAGACATGGACGATGACAGCATCACGATGCTGGTGAATCTATCGGAAGAGCAGACTTCAGTCAGCGAAAAAGGGTTTGTGGAGCGGCTTCAGCAAATTCAAAAAGCGATTCATGATTTCCTGTCCATCAGCGTCTCTATTGCCTACAGTCCGGTTACTAACCAGCCTCACCACCTCCATCCGCTCTATGAGCAGGTAAAGGAAGCGGCGCTGCACCGCATGTTTTACGGACATGGCTGCCTGATTGATTCCGAGGATATTGTGGCGTTGAAATCGAGGGAATATGTATATCCTGTAGAAAAGGGCAAACGGCTAAGCGATGCGATTATGGCGGGGAAAATGGAGGAAGCGAAGGCGATCTTTGACGACATTGTTCAGGAGACGTCCCATTATCCGATTCATGTGATGCGGCTTGCGATCTCCCATTTGTCCATGACGATCAATAATTTGATCTATACGATCCAGAAGAACGGGGCATTGGAGTTTCGCAGCGGGCTGGACATTTATATGCCGTCGGTCGAAACCGTAGAGACGGTGGAGGAGCTGACGAGCTCCTTCCATGCTTTCCTGGATGAAATCCAAAGCAAGCTCGTAGAAAAGAGAACGATGAAGCAGGGTGATCTGATCCGCAGCATCAACGAGCTTATTGACCGGCATTATGCCGATCCGAATCTGTGCCTCAACTGGATCGCAGAACAGGTCTCCATGTCTTCTATTTATGTCAGCCGCGTGTATAAACAGCAGACGCTGAATGCCATTGTGGATGTGATTAACGAGGTCCGTCTGAAGAAAGCCAAGGAGCACCTGGAGCAAAGCGACAGCTCGATTGCTGAAATTGCGGAGAAAACGGGATATACCAGCAGCTCCTATTTCCACCGCATGTTCAAAAAACGGTTCGGGGTAACCCCGGCTGAATACCGGAAGGCTGTGAACGTCCGCATGGGGTGAAAATAAAAACACAGGCCGCTTTGCGCGCCTGTGTTTCCCATTTTGCGAAAACTAGCCGGCCTTGGAGCAGTGGGGAACCCGCAGGAGGTCAGCAGCATTTGGGCCATATTGTATCTCCTTAATCTTTCTATAGTAAGCGTTTACAACATTTTAGTGTTTCAGCTTGAACGAATTGCGAATAGACTCCACATCGTGAAACATAGACAGGTACTGCTGCTTCTTGTTCTCGTCGTCCGGCACATATTGAACATCGGAAGGGGTATGAAAAGTAAAGACCGTATCCCCGGTCTCGCCAATCTTCGTAACAGGAATAAGCTTCACAAGCTCCGTCCCATCCTTTTCCCACTTTGCCTTGGGCCATACCTCTACCGTAAATAACTGCCCTGCCGGACCGTTGATCTTGTTGGCAAAGGTAATTCGATCATTCCCCTCTGTTACCGTATATTGATTCTTCCACTTCACAGGAATGTCCAGCGTAAAGCGATGCTTCGTATTTTCATAAACCATGCTCTTGGAGCCGTCAGCCTTGTCGTCGGCACAGGCATTAAGAATACAAAGTGTGGTCAATAGCAGCACTAGAACAAATTGATTGCCTTTCATTCCCTATCCTCTCCTTCGGCATTCATTCCCTTGCATCCTTATACTATGTAGACGTACAAGATTGTAAAAAGTTTCCTTTGAATTACTTCTTTTTTTGTCCGGCAGGAGAGGATTGTGTATAAATTTATTGCGGCTTTAGTTCCAGCCAGCGCTTAACTGCCCAGACATGATGCTCATGGAACAACTCCTCCGCCCGCCCCATATCAATCCATTTCATAAGATGATCGTTCTCTATCGGCTCCGTCACTTTATTGACCAGCTGTGCTGCCCACTCAATCCACCGAATCCATCCACAATGTAAAAAGTTTCAACCGTTCCTCATCCACATCCTGTCTCCCATAGGCATCAAGAAATGCATCCATGTATCGGTCTGTCTTCAAATTATAGGCGAGCGTCCACATGCCCCAGTACAGATCATAATGCCGGTCTCCAACCCCGCCGTATCCGAGGTCGATAAACCCCTTCAATGCGAAGTTATCCATAATGATGTTAGGCAAGCAGTAATCCCCATGAATTAATACATGATCCTCCGCCGCACTCTGAATCTGCTGTACGATGACCGGACTAAGCCGACTCCCCGTTTCCTCCAGCATTTCCATCGTTCTATGAAGATAGGGGCAGCCCTCTGCCGGAAGGGAGTGAAGCATTCTTAAATACTCCCCGAACACACCGGCTAATTTCATCGGATTTGCGATATGTGCTTCCGACGTACCGTCTTCTCCCGCTACCGCTTGCGTAACTAAATAGTCGTGATCTTCATCGAAATCATAGGCCATCACATTAGGAGCTAGCCCATGGCAGCGGTGCAGGTATTGCGTCATTTCAAATTCCCGCTTCAGACGCCCCCGCTTGCTTATTTTGAGAAAAGACCTGTCGGTTCCCTCCACAAGCAGGGTTCTGGCTTCTTCCGAGCAGCTGCTGTCATAAATCACTGCCTTGTCTAATAAAGGTCTAACGGAGGCAGGAACAGTTTCCTTATCAAAGTCCGTTATGTTTTTTCTCATCAATCATCCACTCCATCCCTATTCATTCATAGGACCAAACACGCACACCGCATTAGAAACGGGTTATGGATGCAGCCCATTTAAATAACATTCGAAATCAGCAACCGAATGGAATTGGCGTATAGTCACCTCTTCCGAGCGAAGATGCCGCTCCAGCCGTTCGGCCATCTCCAATACAGCTGCACGCAGCGGCTCAAAATCGTCGGGGTCCAGAAGAGCTATCATGTCCGGGTAGCCGAACCTTTGGTAATAATGGCGATAGTCCCCCAGGTCAAGGAGCGGAGGTTTCTGCCCCTCTTCCGCCTCATAGAGAATTTGCGCCAGGCTGTCTTGAACATGGATCGCGGTAAAATGGGCCGTTTCATAGTGACCTTGCTCGCAGGCGGTCAGCATTTTGTTCAGCAGGCCCTTCGTTTCTTCGTAGTATCCCTTCATGCGTTCATGATAAGAGCGGCCCCTGCTCCCGCGCCTGTTCTTCCTTTTGTTGGCAAGGAGATGCAGCATATCCCCGGTCATTTGTTCACAGGCCTGCACAATTTCTGTTGTTGAACGGCTGAACATCACCGTATCGAGGCAGCTGTCCAACGCTTCCGGCTGAATCGGCAGGCTTCGTACCTGCTCGCGAAAATGGCCCCACATGCGCGTATAATACGTTTGGTTTACCAAAGCGAGGCTTTCAAAAAGAGACACGATGACTTCGTGAGCCAGCATCCGGCAATAAGATAAGTCCAGGCTGCCGCCGGCAAGGCGCATTTTCGTCAAGTTCAGCAGTCCATTGTGCAGTATGGCTTCCGCTTTATCAAGCAGGCCGTCAGCCTGATCCGGCTCCTTCATTGAAGCGATTTTATCTCGGAGGCCCAAAAATCTGGCGTAATCCTCCTCCGACCGGACATACAGCAGCTCGCAGTCCGCAATAATGGTGGTGCTCCAATTCTCGAAGGCCGCCATCTTCTCGGCACGTTCCCAGCGGATTGGCCAAAAATCGAAGCCGATTCCATCTATAATAAACTGAAGCTCTACTTCCTGCCCTCTGTCCGTGGCGGGGATGAAGAAAAAATCAAGATCCGACCGTTCAGTGGCCCTTCCCTGCAAATAAGAGCCGTAGTAACCGGCAATGGCTATATCCTGCGGATAATGCTTCCTGATCCGTTGGACCAATAGCTCCGCTACAGCAAAAACATCCACCGTGTTATCCCCCTATATCCCATCATACGAATCCGATATTGGATCCCGCTGGAATAACTATATAGGATTTTTTTCCAATAATGTAGTACTATAATCATTTTTTACCTGCCCATTGATGGCCCCACAAAGTGAAGCCTTAGCTTCGGAGCCTATTCTGGTACTTTGCGGGGAGCCCCGAAATATATAAGAACCCCCCACAAAGTGGACCCATGGCTGATTCGATGCAGAATGATACGGACTAGCGTCGTATCGAACGCTAGTCCGTTTCTGCTTGTTCATTTTTCGCTTTTTTGAGCTGCTTTCGCTCGACATGGGCCACTCCCCATTGATGTAAGGCTTCCAAAATGGGAGACAGGGTCATGCCGTATTCCGTGATGGAGTATTCCACTTTCGGCGGGACTTGCGGATAAATGACTCGTTTAATGATCTCTTCCTCCTCCAATTCCCGCAGATGGAGCGTAAGCATCCTTTGAGTGATATCAGGCAGCAATCTTCTTAGCTCATTGAACCGCAAAGGTTTACCTTGAAGCAAATGATAAAGGATAATCGGCTTCCATTTGCCGACGATCGAATCCAGAGCCACGACGAATTGACATTGGACAGGGTTCTTTTGCATACGTTGACCTCCGATACAGTACCTTTTTTAATACTATACCACATATTTGTGCCTACTTAACAAAACCATATATATATTATATGATCAGTCCAGAAACTGTATTTACTCTTATTACAGAAGGGAAGTTTTAATTCATGGCAACAGTACTGTACATCACCGCACATCCTCTTGATCCTCAGGAATCTTTTAGCCTTACGGTCGGCAACGCATTTATTGAAGCGTACCGAGAAGCAAACCCGACAGATGAAGTTGTTCATTTGGATCTGTACAAAGAGAATACTCCGCAATTTGATGCCGATGTTTTACGTGGTTGGGGAAAGCTGCGGTCGGGATCATCCTTCGATCAACTGTCTGATGCCGAGAAATCAAAAGTAGCTCGTCTTGAGGCGATTGTTGATCAATACGTGGCTGCTGATAAGTACGTATATGTTTCCCCCATGTGGAATTTCTCGATCCCGCCGGTAATGAAAGCATATACGGATGCGACTTCCATTCCGGGCAAGACTTTCAAATATACCAAAAATGGTCCTGTAGGTCTGTTGTCCGGCAAGAAAGCCTTACACATTCAAGCCAGCGGTTCCGTTTATTCGGAAGGTCCCCTTGCTTCAATTGAAATGGGCTACAGCTATCTGAAAAAGATTTTACAGTTCTATGGGATTCCATCTATGGAGGCCATTTTTGTGGAAGGAACGGCATCATTAGAGCGAGCTCCAGCTATTAAGGAAAAAGCAATCGCTCATGCGAAGGAAGCTGCCCAACGTTTCTAACCAGGCGTTGGCATCGTTCTCGAGCCGAAATCCGCAAATACAAAAAAGCCTGCTGAAGTTTTTCAACAGGCTGAGGAGCTTACAAAAAAGACACCTTGCCGGTGTCTTTTTCCGATCTAAAAAAAATGACGCAAAACCATCAGGACGACAACGCCCGATAATACAGTCCCCAAGATGCTGCGGGTCAAGACGGCTACCATAAAGCTCGGGATGGCCGCCCAAAGCTCCAGATTTCGGGAAATCGGAGGCACTGCTCCATCATGGACAAATAGCTCCTGACCTACTAGCGCAGCCATGACTGCAACAGGCACGTAGTTGAGCCAGCGCATGGCCCACGCCGGGAGCTCAAAGCGGCTTAGCACCATCAACGGTACGACCCGGGGAATCAGCGTGACGACAGCCGCCGCGATAATGACTAACAAGACGTACCCTCTTACTTCCACTTTTCCATCCCCATTCCTACCGTAGCCGCAACAACAGTTGCAATGATGATGCCAAAGCTCCCGGAGACGATGAAGGTGCTGCCTATCCCGACCACAACCGCTACGATACCGACAACGAGATCGCGTCTCATATTTTTTCTGCCGGCAAGAGACAGCACCAGCAGGCCGATAAACATGCCCACCAAGGCAAAATCAAGCCCCCATTGCTCGGGATTCGTGATCCATTGTCCCAGGTAGGCGCCTGCCAAATTAGCCAGCCACCATCCGAGATAGGCGGTAATGTTCAGCCCATGCATCCATTTCTCGTTGATTTCCTTCGTCTTCACCGCCTTGTTCATGGCGACTCCGAAGGTCTCGTCTGACAGCAGGGTACCGACCAGAAAATTCTTAAATGAAGAAAGATGCTTGAAATAGGGCGAAATGGACGCACTTAGTAAAATGTAACGGGCATTCACGAATAAAGTCGTGATAGCAATAGCCGTAACAGAGCTGCTGGAAGCCATCATTCCGACGGCAATGAATTGTGCCGAACCGGCGTAGAGCAGCAGGCAAAACAAAGTAATCTCGGAGATGCTCAAGCCCGCTGTCGTCATCACGACCCCCGCGGCGATCCCTATGCTTACGTATCCGAGCAGGGTCGGCAGGCAGTCTTTGACTCCTTGAAGAAAGCTTTCCTCATCCTTTTGCGACAATACGGTCTGTGCGTGAATTGGTTTTGTACTCATAGCAGTCCCTTCTTCATCGTTCATCTTGCGAATAACAGAGGTTATTCAGCTAACTACTACCAAAATTTCAAAGAAAATACGGTTCAACGAATTGAACCGCTTAGATAAACAAATCACTTAAATCGTTTCCCCGTCACTACCTGGTACAAATCTGGCCGATTCGTCCAAAAATCCTTGATTTTGTCCGGACCAAAATGAGTCGCAACCTCCGCAAACATGATGTCATGCCTTATGTATTCAATGGCAACTAACACGAGCGCAGGGTCCTGCGTTTTGACCGCCCAAGCCGTCGCGGCGGCACTCGGATTGAAGTTGGCGATCAGCACCTCTTCATGGTCTCTTGTAATCACTGTCAGATGCCCGTTCGCCCTCTGTTCGGGAACTTCGGGAGCCATGTAGTTATGATGGGTCGTGGTACCGAGCTTGATGTCCGGAGCCCCGAACACACAGGAAAACACATCCAGCCCATCCTTCACGCGGCGGTCGACAGCCTCCTTCACCGTTCCGACTTGAGGCTCCCAAATCGACAGCCACAGCTCCTTATCGGCCTTCTCTATCATTTCGATCATCTCTGCGTTCACGAGCTCATCGCTGCTGATACGCCGGATGACGTCGATTTCCTGCTCGCTTTCCAGCGCGGAGAGGCTTTTCTCCAGGTAATCGAACGATTGCTCGAAGGTGCTTCTCAGGCGGCTTATCAGCTCCTTGGCCGGCAATGGGGCATAGGTCACCGGCTCGGAAGGTACTGTATAGACAGCACCTTTATCCAACAGCTTGCCTAACACCTCATAAATCATGGAACGAGGAACTCCTGAACGCTTGCTGATCTCATAACCGGTAATCGGGTAGTTCTTCAACAAGCCTACGTAAGCTTTGCATTCATATTGGGAAAACCCTAATTTTTGCAGCTCTTTATAGATGTCGTCCATAAGACTCCTTATAGTAGTTAGTGTTATACTTACTATACAAACAATCGATTTATTCGTCAATGAGGAAATTCGCCGTATTTCGTCCATCTGTCTGTGCTGCCAAGCCGTATTTTTTTGCCCTATGCTGACGAAAAAATGACTAAAACAGAAGTTACCTGTTGAATGCGGAGTGCAGGCATTATATAATTTCTTATGGAGGTGATAACCAGTGGCAAAACACTTTGCCGGGGCTCGCTTCACTCATGCAAAGCCTAGTATTGGAGGCGATACTTTGCATGGGGCGGGACATCAGATAAACATTATATCGCCCATTTGAGCTTAATATCGTTTCTAATAATTGGTTTTGCGCCTTATAATTTTTCATTTTCAAACTATAAGGAGCTGAAACTCATGACTCAACCTTTTATTAGAAACCACCAGTATAACCTTATTCTCAAACAAATGGACATTCTGCAGCATACGTACAGAACAGTGGCGGACCCCAAGATCATAGAATCCGTCCGGTTCAGCGCAGAGTCCAAAATCATAGAAGTCTTTGAATCGCTTACGGAAGAACAGCGGCAATTGCTGTCCGCGATTTCCAGCTTGAAAACCGCGGAGGACTTTCATGCCTATGGACGTTCCTTGGAGCCGTACTTGATCGAATTTCCGCAAGTAACGGAGAAGCAGATCAAGAAGCTGTTTCATAAAAACAAAAAATTGGCGATGCCGGATTGGAGCTCTATCCGCAATGACCGCATCACCTATCTTGGCTGGCTGGATATCTCCACCAACAAGATGTTTATTGTGTATCAGCTGAATGGCCAAATTATCGGTCTGGAAGGAAAATTTACGCCGACCCATAAGAAAGGCGTCTGCTTCATATGCAACAGGCACGAAGAGGTCGCTTTATTCTCCGCCATATCCAAATCTCGGCCTGCAAATGCTTCTTCCGATTATTACAAAGCGGTCGGCAACTATATGTGCATCCATAGCGATGCATGCAACAAAAACATTACGGATCTGACTTCCTTAGAGAAGTTTATCCATCATGTCATAGGCTAACAAACTAGGGCGGCTATCAGCCGCCCTTTTCACGTTCAAGAGGGGATAAATACGATCTGCGTATTATCCCCTTTTGATTTATTTTCCCATCCATGAAGCTCTACCGGACATAATGTACCAGGAAAAAGAATACCCCAGTTCATAGCTTAGCTCATGAAGTATTAGGAGGACGGCAAGCCATAGCTGTCCAAAAAGGCATTGACCAGCGCAAGCGGCTCCTCATAGCCGTAATGACGGAAGGAATATCCTTTGGCCACATACGGCGCTCCGTTGTAGAACATTTCGTACTGCTGGTGCCGCCCCCCGAATTCGGAGCCGATAATATCCCACGCCAGCTTGAACAACTGGACCTTCTGCTCCGCCTTCACGCCGGTCGAGCGGATATAACGCTCCATATCTCCCCGTGTCTCCGGATTCATAAGCTCTCTATATGAAGACGGCACCTGAAGGACGCCGCCGCCTACCAGCTCGCGCAGAATGCTGATGACCGAAGAATAGATCTTATCCTGCATGCCGACAATCCCGTACAAGAACCGTCCGTGCGGCCTGGCTACCCCATTGCCGTCAATGATGCATTCGTACTCGGAGGCCAGCAGCATCCCTTCTACCGAAGCAGCTAACGAAGCCAGCTCCCCGAGCCGTTCCTGCACCTGAGGAAATTTGTCCGTTCCGTTCATTTCCGTTATTTTCCTCGCCACTCCGATCAGGAACTTCATCTTCACGGCCAGACGGGTCTGTGCCTGGTTGTTGCCCAGAGCGTGAGCTGGCGTCACCATAAACTGCGCACGAGTCGCTTCAATATTTTTGTAGACAAAAACATGCTTCCATGGGATGAACACATCATCAAAGACCACGAGTGAGTCACTTTCATCGAACTGGGTCGATAACGGATAATCATAAGTACTCGGCTTATCCGCGGCAAAGCTTTGCCGTGCGTACAGCTTCAGCCCCGGCGCATCCATCGGCACGACAAACGATATCGCATAATCCTCGTCCCCAGGACGCAGAGGGGTAATGCTGCTGCAAAACAAATAATTGGACACAGCCGAGCTGGTCCCTAGCATTTGCGATCCTCGTACGATGATCCCGTCTTCTCGTTCCTCATACACTCCGACAGGGAGGAATTTCTCCTCCTGCTCATGTGCCGTTTTAGTACGGTCGATTTGCGGAGGGATGATGACATAAGTAACGAATTGATCATGATCCCTTGCGTATTGATAGAAATCGAGAACGTTTTGCGCCCTATCACCGAACACTTCCGGGTGGCTCGCAAAGCCTGACAAAAAACTGGCAACGTGATCAGGGCTCCTCCCGGCAAAACCGCAGGTCGCCTCTGCCCAACGGGTTATCGCTTGACGGCGGTTCGCCAAGTCTTCCCTGCTTCTCGGTATCATAAAGATTCGATTCGCAATGGTACCGTCCACTGTGGTGTAGGTCATTCGGTTCGCCGGATCGGCGGCAATATCGTACAGCTTGGAGAATGATTCGACAATACCTGAGAAGGCGGGATGGGTCGTCACATCTTTAACGCGCTCGCCGTTAATATAGATGCAGCGATGATCCTTCAAAGATTCCTTGTATTGCTTGCCGTTCCTTACCATCCTTTTCTTCCTTTCACCTGGCTTCCGGCCCCCGCTCGATGGAGCCCCACCGTTTGACCCAATCCGGATCATAGCCAAACTGGTCGAGAACCCGGCCTACCGTATGATTTACGATATCATCAATCGTCTGCGGTTTATTGTAAAAAGCAGGCATCGGGGGAAAGACCATCGCACCCGCCAAAATGACTGTTTCCATATTCCGCACATGAATCAGGTTTAATGGGGATTCTCTTGTCAGCAAAATCAGCTTCTTGCCTTCCTTCAGCATGACGTCCGCTGCCCGGGTTACCAGATCGGAGGCTAATCCGGAGGCAACCCCTGCCAGCGTCTTCATGCTGCACGGAGCAATGACCATACCGTCGACGCGGAAGGAGCCGGAGGATACGCTTGCAGCCTGATTTTTCACGCTATGATAGACGGAAGCCATCTTCTTCACCTGATTGAGGGAATACGATGTTTCCATCTGAATCGTCTTCTCTCCCCATTCGCTAATAATCAGATGGGTCTCAGCCCCCAGCTCATTCAAGGCTTCCAATAATCGCACGCCATAGATGGCACCTGAACCTCCGGTAATACCAACGATGATTCTTTTCATTCAGGAGTCCTCCGTCGTTTGTCGTTTCGTTACTTAGTTATTTCCAAAATAACGGTCGACGATCTGCTGCGGCAGCCGGTCCGTCACGACCGCGTTTTGCACGTATTCCGCAAAGTTCGGAATCCGGGTGACTTCATAGTCATTCGGGGCCGCACTTAACGGCACCGTACAATCGAAGCCCATCTTGGAGCCGACCCCGTTGTCCGTCGACGGATCTAGCTTCGAGCCTAACGCCCGGTGAACGACGACCAGATCGTGCTCCGCCTGAAACCGCGTCGCCAAGCACCAGTCGACCTGATCCATATCAAAAATATCGATTTCTTCATCCACGACAATCACTTTTTTCACATCGTAATGGCCGGCAAAGGCAGCCAAAATCACGTTTTTCGCTTCGCCCTCGTTCCGCTTTTTCATGGAAACGACCATGTGAAAGCGGCATTTGCCGCCTTTGGTCAGATGAACGTTACGAACCGTCGGTACCGTATTTTTCAAGGATCTTAACAGCGACGCTTCACGAGGAATTCCTCCCAGCAGCAGGTTCTCGTCCGAGCCGGCAAGGCAGGTCTGATAAATCGGGTCCTTGCGGTGCGTAACGCAATGGATCTCTATGACTTCTTTATTGCTCTTGGCTCCGTAATAAGCCGGGAACTCCCCGAATGGACCTTCCGGTTCACGTACCTTCGGCAAAATTTTACCTTCCAACACGATCTCCGCATGTGCGGGAACATCGATATTGACGGTTTTGCAGCGGACTACCGGGATCGGGGCGTTCTTCAAAGCGCCCGCAATCTCCAATTCATCCTGACCCAGCGGCGCAATGGCTTGTGAAGCCAGCATCAGAATCGGATCGACGCCGATGACGATGGCGATTTCCAACGGAAGCCCCTTCTCTTCCATCTTTTTGTAAAAATTAAACGTATGTCTCGGCAAAATCAGCGCCCCGAGACGATTGGGCCCCGAAACCTGAAGCCGGTGAATGGAGACGTTCTGATTGCCGGTTTCCGGGTCCCGGACAATGGCAAGCCCCGCGCTGATATACGGACCGGAATCCTTCTCTTGATGAATCGGGATCGGGAATAGCTTCAACAGATCGATGTCCGTATCGATAACGACCTCATGGACAGGAGCCGCGTCGCTCGATACCGGCTCGGTCGGCAGCGGATGATCAATGGCTTCGAGAAATTTCGGAATCATCTCCTCTTCCTTGCACCCGAGCGCCTGTGCAAAATGGGAACGGGTGCTGGCGATCCCCGCTACAGCCGAAGTGGTGTAGCCAGAAACCTTCGGGAAGAACACCGGCTTGACGCCGTCATATTGCTTGGTCAACGCCGCGATCTCAAATTCCGTCGATACATGCTTGTCTACTACCGCCAATTGACCGGATTCGTTCATATACTGCAGCCAGGATCTCAAACTATTTGCTATCATCTTTATACTCCGCCTCCATCATGAGATAGTACTTGCTTGACCTGCGGTTTGGTGTACTTTTGATAAATGCACAGCACAATCAATCCGGCCAGACCGACGATGCTCGATATAATCTCAGGAACGATCATGCAGATCGATACAATATAGAAGCACAGTCGGATCAAGATGTTCATATCACGGAACATGTAGCCGACCACGCCCGCACACAGAGCGAATATGCCGGCGCAGGTAAAGAAGACCGCTAATAGAATGTGCTGCCAATCACCGATTAACAGCAATTCCGGACTCATGATGAACGCAAACGGAATGAGCAGCACCGGAATGCCATAGTAGAACGCTACAAACCCTGTCTGGAAAGGCTTCGTACCTGCGATCCCCGCAGCACTGTAGCTGGCCAGGGCGACAGGCGGTGTAATCATGGACAAGCAAGCCAGGTAAAATACGAACATGTGAGCCGTCATTTTCTCAACGCCGAATTGCTGCAGCGCCGGAGCCATCAATACGGCGGCCATAATATAAGCCGAGGTCGTCGGCATTCCCATGCCGAGAATAATGCAGGCCAGGCATATAAGCAGCAAGCTGATCACATAATTGCCCATGGAGAATTCGATGATCAAGCTTGTGAATTTCAGACCAAGGCCGGAATATACAATAACGCCGACGATAATGCCCGCTACCGCACACGGAATGGCGACCTGAATCGATTGCTTGGCGCCGCTTTCGAGCGCTTCAAATATTTTCACGAGCGTAAACCTCGTATTTTTGCGGATAAAGCTGGTAATAACAATAACGACGATAGACCAGAACGCCGCTTTTTGAAGGGTGAAGCCGGCGAAGATCAGGACAACCAGCAGAGCCAAAGGAATGAGCAGATGCAGCCTGTTCAATATTTCCTTTTTCTCTACGGCGTGCTCGTCCTCGACCTCGCTGCGGCCCATGCCTTCTTTTCTAGCCTTCAGGTCGACCATGACATAGACGGAAAGATAATACAGAATGGCCGGAATCAGGGCCGCCAAACAAACCGCGCTGTACTTAACCCCCAGCATATCTGCCATAATGAACGCAGCGGCGCCCATAATAGGAGGCAGGATTTGCCCCCCTGTGGAGGCCAGCGCTTCAACCGATGCGGCAAACATGCCGGTATAGCCTGATTTTCTCATCAAAGGAATGGTGAAAATCCCGACGCTCGCAACGTTGGCGGCGGCGCTGCCGCTGATCGTTCCCATCAAGCTGCTGGCGACAACGGCTGCTTTGGCCGGTCCGCCCACGGTTCTGCGGGTAATGGTGTGAGCAATATCGATAAACAGCTTGCCACCCCCCGATATTTCCAGAAAGGCGCCGAACAATATAAAGTAAAATACGAAATCAACGGATACTCCGACAGGAGAACCAAAAATACCGTCAACGGAAAGAAATTGAAGGTCTACCATTTCCGTGAAATTCATTCCGCGGTGCTGAAGAAGACCGGACAAGCTCGGGCCAATGAAGCCGTACAAGAGGAACATGACGGCCAATAGAGTCATGGCGTAGCCGACCGTCCGTCTGGACGCTTCCAGAAGCAGGAGTACGGTCAGTACGCCAATGATCCAGTCTAATGCAGTTATATCGTCGACATAAGGAATTCGGGAATTTAACCGTTCGCTGGAAAAAGCGATGTAAAATCCGGGAATCAAGCCCAGTACGGCAAGCGCATAATTGTACACCTTGGACAACGTACTGGTGTGTTCTTTCTTCGCATTGAACAAGCTAAAGGTTAAAGCAAGAGCGAATCCGACATGGATCGCTCTTTGAGTGACGCTGGGAAAACTGCCGAAACTGGCTGTGTATAACTGGAATACGGACCATGCAATAGCAATAAGCGAGGGTAAGCTCAGAAATTTTTTCATACGGCATTGTCCTTCCTTCCAAACATTATTTTAACAGTCCCTTTTCCTTATAGTATTTTTCAGCCCCTGGATGAAGCGGAACGTTGATGCTGGCTGGATCCATCGCCTTCGTCGTATCGAAGTCCTTTAACGCGTCATGGGCGTTAACCAGCTTATCTTTGTTTTCCATAATGGTTTTGGTAATGTTGTAGGCGAGTTCCTCATTCAAGCCGAGTGTCGTCAGGATCATGCTTGAGAAGCCGATCGTCGGTACATCAGCCGTTTGACCCTTATAGGAATCCTTAGGCAAGGTAGCTGCCTGGTAGCCCATTTTCTTGAACTTGTCTACGACGTCGTTCTCCATCGGAATGAAAGCGATTGGAGTATGTACGGCAATTTCGCTGATCGTCGGATGGCCTTTAGGCATAACCAGAATGTGCAAATCGGCTTCACCGTTCTGGAACGCGGTTTGGATTACGTCATTGGAGGTCAGCTCCACTTTGCCGCCGAATTTTTTCACATTGTCATAAGTCAAGCCATAAGCTTCCAACACTTGTCTGGTGGCGAATTCCGCCAAACTTCCCTTGGTGTTCGTGTATACGCGAACCGGCAGCTTTTTGTCGGCGATGTCCTTGATCGATTTCACGCTGTTTTTATCTACGAACGATTTGGAGGCTACCAGCCCCACATAATATTGGTCCATCGAGCCTACAAGAGCACGCAGGTCCTGTTGTTTATCCGTGTAGGCGTTGGTACCCTCATAGGCCCATTTGCTTGTGATACTGAAGGATAACGCAATGTCCGCCTTTTTATCCTTCAGCATGGTCGCGTTGCCGACTCCTCCCGAGAACGGAAGCACGTCCAGGGTGGAATTTTTGAGCACCGGACGCATCATTTCCGCAATGGAAGCGCCATACACATACCATGCGCTGCCCTGCGTATTCGTCGCGAATTTAATATTGGCCGGAATCGTGCTGCTTGGCGCGTTGGAAGCCGGCTGCGCCGCCGGAGTTTTGGCTCCTCCACTGGTGCCGCATCCTGCCGTTGCAACTAACGCGAGACTCAACAAGCCTGCGGTCATAAACTTTTTGCTGAATAATTTCATTACTGCCCCTCCATCAAATGTATTGGTTTAGGCACTACATGCCTTCCCTACTTGGAATAATAACGAACTTCAAACGTTTTGCAGCCGTTAGGCGAAATCCATGGACCATGCTTCATACCGGGAGGTCTGCATGCCACCATGCCTGCCGTAAACTCTTGATTCAAGCTCAAATCAATGATAGAGCCTTCAATAATGTAGAGCTCTTCCCAGAAATCGTGAACCTGAACGCCGTTCGGGGTCGTGTCCGTATTCGGTGCAAAAATAAGGATGCGCGTGGCCACTCCCGAATCCGGATCCTTGGCAATCACTCTTTCTGTCAGCCCTTCCACAGCACTAAAGGGCTTCTCTTCAAATTGTCGGTAATCCGTAAATTCCAGTTCCGGCTTTGCCATCTGCCATACCTCCTCTCATCAAGCTTATTAGCGTTCCACATCAAGTTCTAGCTGTTTCACCCCCAGCCCAAAATAAGTCGGAATTTTCGAAATATTCGGTATTCTGTGTGGTGTATACATGATTTTTTTTTTGGAGGTCCTGACTGATCATGCCACCGTACCCGTTTATCCGATCGATTGTTTCGTTCTCTGAAGATGCTCAACCATGGTTTGAACGGCCGCCTCGGCGTTTCGCTGCTCCAATGTGGACAGGATCTTCCGATGCTCCTGAAGCACTTCTTGCATGCGGTTATTTCTTTTTATCGCCTTAAGACCGATCAATTGCGATAAGTTATGGAAGCTCAGCAGAATCTGTTCTATAAGCTCGAAGCCTGCCAAATGAATCAAAGTGCTGTGGAACTGCTGATCCAAGTGGATAAATGTAACCTCATCATTGTCTCTCATCGCCTTTTCCTGCTGATCGCAGCTGATTTTCAATTGCTTGAGCTGCTGCTCCGTAATGGTCTCGGCGAGCTTCTTCATGACTTCGCTTTCAATAGATGCCCTGACGATAAAAATTTGCTCGATTTCCTTGTCGGTTACTTTCCGAATGGACATCCCTTTTCGCGGAATGGAGGTGATGAGGCCCTCCTTCATTAAATCCAGAAGCGCCTCGCGAACCGGGGTTCTCGATGTGTTCAAAGAGTCGGCCAGCTGTACCTCGGTGAAAACCTCTTTGGAGGAGATATATCCGTTGAGAATCACCTTTTTGATCTCGTTATAGACTCTTTCCTTCGTTGTCGTAGGTTTAACAATCGGGTTCATGTTAAATTTCAACTGAACAACTCCTCACACATCTGGTTATTCCATCCAATTTTATCAATTACTGCATGTACACATCATACGTTAATGCCTAAAGGACGGTCAACCTGTTTTGCGTGGTTTTTTCCTATAAAACGACAAAGCAGGGAAGGGGACTACCGGTACTGATAGTCCGCACTCTTCCTCTTATGCTTGCTTCAGCAACGCTGTCGGCCGGCGCCGTCTTATGCCGCTTCCTGCTGCTACACTTTGAACCGTCCGATCAGCTCCTGAAGCTCCTGCGCCATTTTGCTCAAATCGCCTGCGCTTGCCGTAATTTCTTCCATGGACGCCATTTGCTTCTGGGCAGCTGAGGAAACCTCCTGCGCCAGCCCGGTAGATTCCTTCGCTATGTTCGCGGACTCATCAAGGGAAGCAGATACTTCCTCCGTACCGGCTGCTATTTCTTGAGCGACGGCGGAAATTTCCTGCACCTGATCCGCCACCTCCTGGGCTGCCTTGTAGATGAGGTTGAAGGTTTCCCCCGCATCGGCCACGACCTGAATGCCGGTTTCCACTTCCTTGGCATTTTCATTCATAGCTTCAACCGCAAGAACCGTATCGTTGCGAACTTCCCGGATCAATTCGGTGATTTCGTTCGCGGATTGAGCCGATTGCTCGGCGAGCTTTCTGACTTCCTGGGCGACTACCGCAAAGCCCCGGCCCTGTTCTCCGGCACGCGCAGCTTCGATAGCAGCATTAAGGGCCAAAAGGTTCGTTTGGGCGGAGATTTCCGTTATCAGCTTGATAATGTCGCCGATCTCCTGCGATTTCGCATCCAGACGGTTAATAACTGCAGTACATTCCGTAACCTTGTCGTGGATATTGTCCATCTGGTAGGAGATTTTCTCCACTTGTTCCTTCCCTTTTTCCGACTCCTCCGAGGTTTTTAACGCACTTTCGGCCATGACGGAAGTGCCTTGAGCGATACGCTGTACACCGGTAGCCATTTCTTCCATCGCACTGGCGCTTTGCATGGCTCCATGGGCCTGCACGTCCGCTCCCTCCGCTACCCTCTGTATCGATTGGGCTATCTGCTGGGAAGCGACGGAGTTCTGATCCGCACTGGCGGACAGCTCCTCGAAGGTGGCTGCAAGCTGCTCGGAATTCAGCGAGACTTGCCCGATCAAATTCCTCAAGTTCTCCGTCATGGTGTTAAAGTCCTCAGCCAGCTGTCCTACTTCATTACGCGAACGGACCTGCAAATGCTGCTTCAGATCTCCCTGCGCCAATTGGTTCATCGCTTGTCCTACTCTAACAATGCCTTGAGACATCGTTTGTCCCAGCCACAAAGCGATGGCGATGCCAATAACCATGATGACGAAGGCAATCAGCAGCGTCCGGAGCCACATGCTGTCCAGAGACTCGGTAAATTCAGAATAAGGCGCTGTTACTACCAGCTTCCAGACGCTGTCCGGGATTTGCCTTGCCCCGACCAGATGCTTGGAACCGTCCTCTTGAATGTAGCCGATAAACGGCTCCTGCATTTGCAAAAATTGCTCATAGCCGGCTTTCTGCTCGGGTGTCGCTGCCGTTTCCAGAATGTTCTCCGTCAGCACCTTGCTCGCATCCGGATGAGCCAAAATATCGCCTTTATCGTTAACCATGTAGGCATAGCCGGTTTTGCCGAACTGAATGCGCTGAACGATGGCTGCGATTTGCTCGCGTCCGATGGCGCCCGTAATGACGCCGGTTACGGTACCATTAGCGTCACGGAGAGGAGCAGCGACGTTCATGATCATGCTGTTATCGGCCTTGGAAATCATCGGCTCGCTGATCAGCGTTTTCCCCGTTAACGCCTCCTTATAATAATCACGGGAGCTGATATCGAACTTGGTGCCGAGAGCCTTCTTCTCAATCTGCTGCCCCTGCCCCTGCGTATCAAAAAGCGAAAACCGCAGGAAATCGGAGTTTCTCGATAAATAACCCTGCAGCACGCCGACACGCTCGTCAAACGAATTGCCTTTCACAAAAGCGGGCAAACCGGTGATTCCATTTGCCTCCGCCGTCACTCTGTCGCGCCATTGTGTAATGAGCTGCGCATTTAGTTCCAGCTGCTGGCTGACGTTCAATTCAATATCCTGCTTGAGCATATCCGCAGACGACTTGTACATAAAGCCGCCGACGACGGCTACCGTTACAAAAATAACGGCAATAACGGCAAGCATGAGCTGCAGTTTGAAGCTCCTCCAGGTTTGACTCTGGAAAATGACTGACATTCGTTTGGTTTTCATAGTCCTCTCCCCAACTTTTAATAAAAAATGGCTATTCAAAAATTGAATAGCCAAAATATACAAACATCCTCTGTTTTGGCAACCCGGCTATCATAGTTTCCTTATTCAGCATCGAAACCTTAGACCCGTGGCTTTGTGTCTCCATCTTTCGAATGGGTTTACCTTTTTGCTTATGAAATTGTCAGTTACAGGAACGCAGTCTTGTCTCAACATCACCTCTAGCTGCCGTTGTACTAATACGCTTGCGAGCTTATGTAGGTCTTTGGATGCACGTAGGAGCAATGAAATATTTTACTTTTGTATACATAGTACATAATACTCAATACTACAGTCAATACATTTTTTGACAATCCATTTGTTCTTTCGACAAGAATGCCAGTAAATGTTTGGAATCTTGTCAAAAAAACGTATGTGATTCCGTTCCTATAAATCCGCGCTAAAGAAGAAGCTGTCCTTGAAAAATCAGCTGACTATCGCTCTGAAGAACTGGATATACCTTCCTAATGAAACAAAAAAAACCGCTTGTTCAGCGGATTTTAGTCATAAAAATAAGTTTATTTTCAATATTGTTCCAAAATAGGACTATATTGTCCCATCCTCCTCGACCGCAAACTCAAAATCATCCAAATCATACACCTGGACCTGAATCGCCGCCTCGATTACCTTTTCAATAAAATCCGGCTGATCCGTCAAAATCGGCACCTGCTCTTTTATGGATGTCAAAATCAGCTCCGTTTCGATCGGATCGAACGCTTCGCCAAACTCTTCGTTGTCGTAAGAGTTTACCATTGTTAACGTTACCGCATCATTGATCGGCATCGGTGGACTTTTGGCCCAAGGAACATTCACGGCGCGCTCCATTCTTTTCCGGTTCAACGGCTCCTCCAGCAGCCCGATCAGCTCGGCAATTTTCCCTCTTACATGCGCTTCATCTCTTGCATCCGGCATGATCGGTTCCTTGCTGTCCTTCAGCTCATACAGCTCCCGAATCGTGGTGTAAGGAACGAGGTATTCTACCGGTTGGCTCGGAACGAGCATTTCTCCATACACAGCAAGCATCACAGCCTCTATGACAAAGCTTTTGGGCATCGCTCCGTCCCCCTCTCTATCTGTAATGACTTTTCTTAGATTGTAACGCTCTAATATCCCATTATAGCATTAATGCAGCCTTAACACATCCGAACAAGGCCCTTCCATGCAAATAGGCCCGGCAATCCGGGCCATTGGCCTTCATTGCCGGGCTTAGCGTATACCGTCTTAAGTCAATACACGAGCAACGGACGGAAGCCATCAGCGGGCTTCGTTCTGCAGGATCCAGACCCCTTTGGACGGAAGCTCCGATAGGCCCGTATGCTCCTTTCCTTCCAACAGGTCGCGATATACCGCTTCGCCCAGATCAATTGCCGTTGAACGGTCGTTATGATTAAGCACGAAGGTAAACTGCCGGCCTTCTTTGTTTCGGCGGGTCACCTCAACGCCCTCCGGAGCCACAAGAAGCGGCTCAATTCCGCTCTCCTTGCAAAGACTGAACAGAAGATGGTCCATAAATTCGGCGTCCGGACTCGTTGCGACGTACCATGCCTCTCCCTGTCCGAACCGGTTACGGGTTAAAGCAGGCATGCCTTGATAAAAGTCCGAGCCGTACACGGCGAGCACCTCGGCCCCTTCGGCATGAATCAAATCGCACAGCAACCTGCAGCTGTAAGAGCTTCCAGCTGCTAATTCCCCATAGGAAGCCTCCATCACGATAGAGTTGGATGCTTCCGGCGGCAGCGCATCGATTTCCTCCGCCCATAGGCCAAGCAACGAACGCAGCTCGCCGGGATAACCGCCAAGCGTAACTAAGTCGTTCTCGTTCACAATGCCGCTGAAGAACGTCGTGACGAGCTTGCCGCCCTGCCGGACAAACTGCTCCAGCTTCCCGGCGATCCCCGGCTTCACCATATAGAGAAGCGGTGCCAGGACGATCTTGTACGAATCCAGCGGCGTATCCTCGCCGATCAAATCGACCTGGATGTTCCGGTCGAACAGCGCCTTGTAGTACTTCGAGAGCTCATCCAGATACTTGAGCTCCTTGCTCGGCCCTGAGGACATCTCCACCGCCCACCAATTGTCCCAATCGAACAGGATTGCGACTTTGGATTCAATACGCGAATCCAGCAGCGTGTCTCCTAACCGCTGCAGCTCCTCGCCAAGCTGCGCGCATTCGCGGAAAACGCGGGTATGCTCATGGCCCGCGTGCTCGATGACCGCGCCGTGATATTTCTCGCAGGCGCCGATCGAACGCCGCAGCTGGAAGAACATGACGGTGTCCGCACCGCGGGCCACTGCCTGGTAGCTCCACAAGCGCATGACGCCGGGACGCTTCAGGCTGTTGTAGGCCTGCCAGTTCTGCTGGCTCGGCGTCTGCTCCATCAGCATGAACGGGTCCCCGTCCTTCAGGCCCCGCATCAGATCATGCCTCATGGCCGTTACGCTCACCGGGGTGTCATAACGGGGATAATTATCCCAGGATACGATATCCATCGATTGGGCCCATTTGAAATAGTCGAGCGTCTTGAAGGTGCCCATCAGGTTCGTCGTTACCTTGATATCGGGGGTAACGGCTTTAAGCTCCTCGTATTCCGCCCGGTAGCACTCCAGCAGCGCATCGCTGTTAAAGCGGTTGTAATCGAGAGAGATTCCCTGGAATGTCGTCTTCCCGTCTCCTAGCTGCTCTGTCAGCACGCTGGGCAGCACAATCTCATCCCAGTCATGGAACGTATGCCCCCAGAAGCGCGTGTTCCATGCCTTATTTACCGCTTCCAGCGTACCGTAGCGCTTCTTCAGCCAGACGCGGAACGCCTTCTCGCATTGCTCGCAGTAGCAGCTGCCGCCGTACTCGTTGTTGACATGCCATACGGCTAGCGCCGGATGATGGCCGTACCGCTCCGCCATTTTACGCGCCATGAGGCGGGAAAAATGCCGGTAGGTCGGGCTGCTCGGACAAAAATTATGCCGCCCGCCAAATTTGCGCTTCTTGCCGTCCGACGTGACCCGCAGCACATCAGGGTACCGCTTCGCCATCCATGCCGGTACTGCAGCGGTGGATGTGGCAAGGCAAGCGTAGACGCCGTTCTGCGCCAGCTTATCCATCACTTCATCTAACCAGCCGAAGTCATAGGCGACTTCGTCGGGCTGCAGCAGAGCCCATGAGAACACGGCTACCGTCGCCACATCGATCCCTGCCAGCTTGAACAAACGCATGTCTTCATCCCAGATTTCCTTGGGCCATTGGTCCGGGTTATAATCCCCGCCATAAAATATTTTGGGCAGCTTCGAATGAATCATGATGAACTCTCCTTTTCTTTCATCCTGGGTGTATCTGCTGCTTCCCACCCTGCATCCGGAATCGATCCAGGCAGGATGTGTCGCGGATCAAGCATGGTCTTATCCCCTTGTTTCTCCATGCGGCTTCACTCCCTCAGGTTCATTTGCCAGGCAAATAGATAACGATTTCAAAAGGAGAAAACAACCGTTCGGATGACAAGGAAGGTTTAGCGCATGAAGCTTGGGAAAGGCTCACAGAAAAAACAGACCCGGCTCAAGCATCTCCTTGGTCCCCGAACTGCGGGGAGCTCCGGGATATCACGATATGAAACTAGTCGACCGGTCATCCCGTGGCCGTATAAGACAGGTCCCTGTGATCATTTTTTATCATACCCAGTACTCTCGGACCTCAGCAATCGCAACATCTTAATCTGATAATACGATTTGAAACTAACCGCTTCCCCTTATACCGGGCTTCCCTCTCCGCCCCCCTCTTTAAGCCTCGAACGGAACTCTTTGGGCGAGCAGGGATTATACCGCTTGAACATTTTATAAAATTGCGCCACATTCGGAATCCCGACCCTGCAGCCCACCTCTATAATGCTTAAATCCTGGGTCAGCAGCATACATTCAGCCATCTTGATCCGTTTGAAATTCACGTAATCGAGGAAGGTTATGCCCATCACTTTCTTAAAATATTTCACGAAATAATGATAGCTTAGATTCAGCAGACTGCAGACATCATGCACCGTGATTTTCTCTCCGATGTACGTATCGACGTAGTTCAGCACCGGCTTCAAGCGGATGATCTCGACATCTTCCGAGCCCTTGAGTGCGCCTTGTTTGTCGTAACGGACGAGCAGCAGCATGAGACTTCTGACCGCTATCGCAATCGCCATTTCATACCCCCGGCGCTTCTCCTGCATTTCCTCAAAAATATGCACAATCAACCGATGCGCCTCCCTCCGGGCATCCGGATTGCTTGCGAAGATATAATTCAAATCGTCCAGCGGATTCGTAAGCTCGGAGAACCCATGCAGGAAAGGAAGCGTGCTTTGATCTAAATATTGGGTCAAATTCACTTGCAGCACCACATAGCGAAGCGGATCCGCACTTCTCTCGGACCTGTGCAGCTGGGATGCCCCGAGCAGAAAGACATCTCCTTCTTGTAAAGTCCTTGCCGTATTCTTGGTATAAATATCCAGCTGTCCCTGTCTTACGGCCAAAAATTCGACCTCCTTATGATAATGCCAATCCCCGATATGTACGTTGCTGCGCTCCAGCTCCCATACCTTCAGGAACAGCAGCGGATTTTGATAAATCACCAGCTCATTTCTTGCCTCTGCCATCGCCCCGACAGGCTTAGCCATCCCTCTTCGCCTCCCGCACTTCTACCCTTAATAGAGCAAATTTGAATGTTATTTAACCCTTTCTCCTTAACATTTTATTAATATTAAAAAATCGTAAATGACAATTTTGAATAAAGAATGATTAAAAATTAGAATATCATTTTTCTTCCGCTGTTTCTATAATTTTACGTAATGGAATCGTTTTCAAATCAACCTAGGAGGTCTTCGAGCCATGATACAATGGAGTGGAAAACAAGGAGCTGCTGTACTCAGCCTCGTCTTATTGGCAGGAATGCTTTCCGCATGCGGAGGGAAGGAGACGGCAACCGGGAAAGACCAGCCGGCGGTGAAGGAGGAAAATAAAGATCCTGTAACGGTAACCTTCGGCATCCGTCCAAGCTACATGACCGATAGCGAAATTCAGCGCTACATCCTCGATCCCGTGAAAAAGAAATATCCGTACATCACCGTGGACATTGTCAAACTGGACGACAAGAACAATTCCTTCGAGAAGCTGCTCGTCGCCGGGGCTCTGCCCGATATTAACGTCACCAATTCGTTAACGCTGCAAGGAACGAAACTGCTCGGCATTCAAGAGGATATGACCGCCATCATCAAGGATAACAACTACGATCTGAGCCGCTTCCAATCGGAGCTGCTCGATACGGTCAAGGCGAACAACCAAACGGATTATCTCGTTGGCATCCCTTACTATGTTCAATTCAATGCGCTTTATTATAACAAGGATATTTTCGATAAATTCGGGGTCCCCTATCCGAAGGACGGGATGACCTGGTACGAGGTTACGGAGCTGGCCAAGCAAATGACCCGAATGGATAACGGCGTGCAGTACCGGGGCTTGGAGCCGGATTCGGTCTACCGGCCTGCGTCCCAGCTCTCCCTGCCTCTTATCGATCCCAAATCCTATAAGTCGATTGTAAATACCGATCAATGGAAGACCGTGCTGGAAATGGTCAAGAACGTCTACAGCATCCCCGGCAACAACAAAGTGCAGCCGTTCAGCCCAGGGGTGAATGCGTTCGTCAAGGACCGCACCATCGCCATGCTGGCCGGCTTGAACAACCTTGGGAATTTGGCGGAGGTCAAGGACGTATGGAATAACTGGGACCTTGCTTCCTATCCGGTCTTTGCGGAAAGACCCGGCATCGGTACGCAGGCGGATATGCACATCATGCTCATGTCTCCTTCGTCCAAGGTGAAGGACGCCGCCTTCAAGGTTATGACGACGGTCGTCTCCGACGAGGTTCAGCTGGATATGTCCCATATGGGCAAGGGCTCCGTGCTGAAGGATAAGAAGTTCCAGGAGGAGTTCGGTAAGGATCTCGATTTCCTCAAAGGGAAAAATATTCAGGCCGTCTTCAAAACCAAGCCTGCCCCGGCCTTCCCGCCGACAGAATTTGCCAGCGAGGCGTTCAATCAGATTACCAATCTGATGAAGACGATCATGAAGGAGAATCTGGATGTGAATACGGCTATGCGGCAGTACAACGAACAGATGGATAAATTTATCGAGCAGAACCGTAAGCCGTAGCTGAAAAGAAGGCATCCTCACTGCCGATCCCCAGTGAGCCATGTCGGAAACTATCCGTATGAACGATACTATCCCATGAAGATGTCATCCCCGTCTGCTATGATGAAGATATCATAGAATGGGAGGAGGGCGTATCTTTTGAGGATTCAGCTAAAAGCCATAACGTCTGACAATTGGGAGCAGTGCGTCCGTCTGTCTGTACACCAAGACCAGGAGCGGTTCGTCGCTCCCAATGTGTACTCGATTCTTCAATCCAAATTCGAACCGGATAAAGAGCCTTTGGCCATTTATAACGAGAATACGATGGTGGGTTTGGTTATGTACGGCTGCGATCCTGAGGATGATTGCTACTGGATTGTTCGGCTGATGATCGATAAGAAGCATCAGGGAAAAGGGTACGGGAGAGCGGCTCTCCTTCGTGCCATCGAGCTTATTCGTTCCCTGCCTGACTGCAGTCCGGACATTAAAATATCCTATAACCCGGATAATACGGCGGCGGAGAAATTATACGAAAGCTTGGGCTTCCGCAAAACCGGTGAAGTGATCAGCCACGGTACGCATAAGGAGGTCGTCGCCAAGCTCGCGCTTGGTTGATCGAAGCCTTGTCTTAACGCAGTTATACCCCGATTGGGTCAACAAGATGACCGCAATGTCAAAAACCAGCCTATGCTCCCGTATGTGATGTTCGGGCATAGGCTGGTTTTTATGTGCAGCTTAGATCCTAGTAACGCGCAACGATCATTTTTTTGCGCGTGTAGAACTCGACTCCGTCCTTGCCGTTGGCATGCAGATCGCCGTAGAACGACTTCTTGTAGCCCGAGAACGGGAAGAAGGCCATAGGCGCCGGTACGCCTACATTGACACCCAGCATACCTGCGTCAATATTCTCGCGGTAATGGCGAATCGCTTTGGCGCTGTCCGTATAGATGCAGCCGCCGTTGGCGAATTCCGATGCGTTGGCGAGCTCAATCGCCTCATCCAGTGTGTCCACCCGTACGATGGATAGCACCGGAGCGAAAATCTCATCGGTCCAAATTTTCATTCCCTGCTTCACATGATCGAATATCGTCGGCCCGACGAAGTAGCCGCTGCCGCTTGCCTCCGGCACCTCGCGGCCGTCAAGAATCAGCTGCGCTCCTTCGCTGGCACCGGCTTCGATGTACTGAAGCGTACGGGCTTTGTGGGAATCGCGGATCACCGGTCCCAGGAACACCCCGTCCTTCGAGCCATCGCCTATCGTGATGGCTTGAGCCGCTTCCGCGAGCCGCTCCACCAGCTCGTCAGCGACGCTGCCCACCGCTACGACGACGGAAGTCGCCATGCAGCGCTCGCCGGCGGAGCCGAAGGACGCGTTGATGATCTCTTTCACCGCGAGATCCAGATTGGCGTCCGGCATCACGATGGAATGGTTCTTGGCGCCGGCCAGAGCCTGTACCCGTTTGCCGTGAGCCGCCGCCGTCTTGTACACATACTCGGCGACAGGCTGGGAGCCGACGAAGGAGATGGCGCTGATGCTCTTGTGCTCGAGCAGGCCGTTCACCACATCATGCGCTCCGTGCACGATGTTGAACACGCCGTCCGGCAGCCCGGCTTCGGTCAGCAGCTCGGCCAACCGGTTGGCCAAGAGCGGCGTCCGCTCCGACGGCTTCAGCACGAAGGTGTTGCCGCACGCAATAGCCAGCGGGAACATCCAGCAAGGGACCATCATCGGGAAGTTGAACGGCGTGATGCCGCCTACGACCCCGATCGGATAACGGTGCATATTCGATTCGAGACCGGTCGCAATATCAGGCAAGGTGCTGCCCATCATCAAGGTCGGAGCGCCTGCGGCGAACTCGACGCATTCAATGCCGCGCTGTACTTCGCCATACGCTTCGCTGTAGCTTTTGCCATTCTCCTTGGTAACCAGCTCAGCGAGGGATTTCCAGTTTTCTACCAGCAGCTGCTGGTACTTGAACAAAATGCGTGCGCGTCTCGGAACGGCCACATGCCGCCATTCCTTGAAGGCTTCGGCTGCAGCAGCGACCGCCGCATCGACATCCTGCCGGGTCGACAAAGGAACCGTCGCCAGCACCTCGCCTGTAGCCGGATTCGGCACCGCCTCGTATTGGGAGGAGGCCGATTCGACCCACCGGCCGCCGATAAAATTTTTCAGAGCGGGAACCGCCGCTGTTTGTGTTGGTTGTGTCATCGCGTATCGTCTCCTTATTAGAACCCCAGAATGGAAAATTTGTGTGCCGCCGCTTCCTGAACGGCTGCCATAGGTCGTCCGAACAAGCTGATCCGGTCAAACGCCTTCGGCTTCTGCTCCATCTCATCGCGCAAGGTGTTGCCGAAAGCCATCCGCAGCGCCGTGCCGATATTGATCTTGGCTACTCGGGTCGATGCCAGTCTGCGCAGCTGATCGTCGGGGACCCCGCTGGAGCCGTGAATGACGAGCGGAATGCTGACCCTGCTCTGAATGCGTTCCAGCAGATCGAAGTCGATGCTGGCGCCCTGTGTCTCCATCCGATGGACGGTCCCCACGGAGACCGCCACCGCATCGATCCCGGTTTCGCGAACGAATTGTTCGACTTCGTCCGGATCGGACAGCTGGTGCTTCATCGCGATGGACGGATCGCTATAGCCGACGGAGCCGATCTCCGATTCGACGGAAATGCCCCTCTCATGGGCATAATCCGCGATTTCCTTGGTCCGGCGTATGTTCTCCTCGAGCGGCAGCTGGGAGCCGTCGTACATCACGGAGCTGAAGCCGTGCTCGATCGCACCGGAGCAAGCCTGCAAATCTTTGCCGTGGTCCAGATGCACGCACACCGGTACCGATGCGCTCTTGGCCGCCTGCAGCATAAGCGGAGCCAAGTATGCGAGCGGCATATGCTGAATGGCCGGAATGTTGGCCGCCAGAATGACCGGGGCTTTCTTCTCCTCGGCGGCCCTAATGACCGGAATGATGTCCTCGTATCCGAATATATTGAATGCCGGAACCGCGTAATCCCGCTCCGCGGCTTCATCGGCGATTTGTTTCAAGGTGACTAGCATGAATGGGTCTCTCCCTTCCTATCCCTGGCGCGTTTTATGAATTCGTATGTTTATCGATGACGGCTTGAATTTCCTCTGCCGTCGGCATCGCATCCGAGCAGCTGTGGCTCGAAACGACGATGGAAGCGGAGGCCGCGCCGAACTGCTGGCTGCGTGCAATGTCCCATCCGTTCATGAGGCCATAAATAAACGCTCCTGCAAACGAATCTCCTGCGCCGAAGGTCTTGACGACATTGGCCGGGAAGGTCGTTCCCGTGAAGCTTTGCCCGTCCTTGGTGAACGCGACCGAACCGTCTCCGCCGTGCTTAACCAGCACGATCTTCGCATGATGGGCAAACCAGCGGTTCGCCGTCGCGGTATCGTCCTTTTGCAGCGGACCGTACGGAGCCTCCAGCAGATCGAATTCTTCTCTGCCGCCCAGGATCACATCACTCTTTTCTGCAACCAGACTGCAATAGATGCCCGTTTCCTCGCGGGATTTCCATGTATAAGGGCGGTAATCGATATCGAAGAAGACGACGACGCTATGTTTGCGGGCAAGCTCGACCGCCTTGAACACCGCTTCCCGTGAAGGGCTTGCGGCAAGCGCCGTTCCGGAAATCATGATCGCCTTGGCGTTCTTGATATACTCCTCCCGTACATCGTTCGGCTCCAGCTTCAAATCTGCCACGTTATCGCGGTACATCAGGATGCTGCATTCGGTCGGCGATTTGATCTCTGTGAAGGCAAGACCTGTAACAGTCCCGGACTTATCCGTAATGACGCTGGAGGTGTCAATTCCCCGCTGCTCCAGATAGCTCGTAATGAAGCGTCCATGCTGATCATCCGATACTCTGCCGATGAACCCTGCCTTCTTGCCCAGACGAGCGATAGCAATCGTGATGTTAGCAGGCGAACCTCCGACATATTTGGTAAAGGTGCGCGTCTCTTCCATCGGACGGTGAATTTCATTCGCGTTCAAATCAATGCACAGACGGCCCAGGCCGATAAAATCCATCGGACGGCTCTCATCAAATGTAACCAGGCTCATATTGGTCCTCCTCGGTAGGGTTTGTTATTTCGTCCATTCCTTAAAGATCCATTCGTGATCAGGATCGTTCTTGAACTTCCACGTTCGGACCGGACCGGCCATAACGTTCAAATAATACAAGTCGTACCCGGGCGGAGCCGATACCGGATGGTACCCCCGCGGAACGAGTACCGCATCCCCGTTACTTACGGCCAGAGTCTCATTAAGCGATCGGTCGTCCGTATAGACCCTTTGGATGGCAAAGCCATGCTCCGGCTGGATTTTATGATAATAGGTTTCTTCCAAATAAGACTGCTCAGGCAGGCGCTCCTCGTCATGCTTATGCGGCGGATAGCTCGACCAATGGCCGTTAGGTGTAAGCACCTCGACGACGAGCAGGCTGTCCGCCGGTTCGTTCTCCGGTAAAATCTGATGAATTCGCCGCTCGGCATTCCCTTTGCCGCGAATCTCCACCTCGATCTGTGACGGGGTGATCAAGCGCGCCTCGTACGTTCCTTTGCCCGGCGCACGGCATACCGCCAATTCCAGGCTCGTCAGCGCTTCGACCTCATAACGGTCACCGGACGGAACATAGACCGCGTAGGGCGGAATTTGCTCGAACACGCTCATCCTTTCCCCTATCTGCTCCCAGCTCTGCTCTGCCGTAGCCACATTGGCCTTGCCTCCGATCAGCACAAGGCATACTTCCTCTTCGCCTGTCTCCTGCTGCAGCCGCTGTCCCGCCTCCAGACGGTATACCTCAAAGCCGACGAATTTCCAGCCTGCGGAATGAGGCGTTATGCTTAGTACGCACCCGTCTTCGCGTGGCGCTGCAGCGCTGCTGACAATCAGCTCGCTTTTGGACATTTCCGCTCCTCCTTTTTCAGCCGACTCCGACTTCGATCTCGCTCAGCTTCACGGGGCGTCCCTCAAGCAGGGACACTTTGGCCGCGTAGGCGATTTTCTCCGCCTGGAATGCGTCGTTGCCGTCTACCGGCACCGGATTTCCATTCAGAATGCAATCGATGAACTGGCGCGTTTCTTCGATATAGGCATCGTGGTACCGCTCCAGGAAAAAATATTTCGGGTTATCCCGAATCACTCCGTTAGCCGTACTGATCTCCGCCGTGTTCGGATGATCGTTCTGCACTCCGATGCTGCCTTCCGAGCCGAATACCTCTACGCGCTGGTCGTATCCATAGACCGCTTTGCGGCTGTTATCGATAACGCCGAGCGCTCCGTTCGCGAATTTCAGGCTGATGATTGCCGTATCGATATCGCCTAATTCGCCGATTACCGGGTCTACGAGAACCGCCCCTTGGGCGTATACCTCCGTCACCTCGCTGCCGGACAAGTATCTGGCCATATCAAAATCATGTATTGCCATATCCATGAACAACCCGCCTGATACTTTGATATATTCATGGTTCGGCGGCGCCGGGTCACGGGACGTAATTTTGATCAGATGCGGCTCTCCAATACGTCCTGCCTTCACCAGCTCGCGCACTCTTTTGAAGTTGTGATCAAAGCGGCGGTTGAAGCCCGTTTGGAGAACGACTCCCGCCGACTTTACCTCCTCTAATGCAGCAGCCGTTTGGCGATAATCCAGGCTGATGGGCTTTTCACAAAAAATATGCTTGCCTGCCCGCGCCGCCTCTGTAATAAAAGGAACATGCGTATTGGTAGAGGAGCAAATGAACACCGCGTCGATATCCGGGTCCTCTATAATATCCCTGTAATTGTCCGTTACGTTAGGTATGCCTAACCCGGCGGCCCACTCTTTAAGCTCGTCGGTTAAGTACACGTCTGATATGGTACGAATGTCGGCACGGCCGTTGCGTGTCAGATGCTCTGCATGCAGCCTTCCGATTCTCCCCGCTCCGATAATGCCGATTGATAATTTATCCATAGTATGACCTCACTGTCGCTCATATGGGTTAAGCGCTTTATCTTAGTATAAGTGCGTGCTGACCGCCTACTGGAATCGTCTGCTGTGCCCGTACGGTCTTCTTTTTGAAATCTGAACGTGATCTCTCGACAGGCTAGCTGCCGGTAATTTCACTTAGGTAAGCCTTTGCTTTTTGCGCATATTCCACCGGGTCGGCGATGGACGGGTCCTGCTCCGCTTCAATGATCATCCAGCCCTCATACCCGCGGGCCTTCAGCTCGTTAAAGATCGGCTGGAAGTCGATGCAGCCGTCTCCTGGGACGGTGAAGATGCCTTTGCGCACCGCTTCTCTGAATCGAATCCCCTCTTGGCGCTTCCAGTCCAGCACCTCCTGCCGGATGTCCTTCAGATGAATATATCGGATACGGTCATAATAGGTTTGCAAAATGTGCAGCGGATCGCTGCCTCCGAAGTAGGCGTGCCCGGTATCATAGAGCATGTGCACCAGCTCGGGATCGGTGGACTCCATCAATCGGGCGATTTCATCCCCGCTCTCAACCACGGTCTCTCCATGGTAATGATAGACCAGCTGCATGCCGTTGTCCCTGCAGTAGCGGCCGGCTTCATTCAAGCCTTCCGCCATATGCTTCCACTGCTCGTCGGTTAAAGGCTCGATGTGCACCGAATTGTTCTCCAGATCCTCGAACGCATTACCTGTTTCACATGTCACCACATAGCGGCAGCCCATCGCTTTCAAAAAGTCGGCATGCTCGCGAAACGCCTGGAGCTCCTCCTCCCTGCGCTCCGGCTGGCTGAAGTGGACGCTTTTCCACTGCGAGGTCAATACCATGCCGTGGCGGTCCAGCAGCTGCTTCAGCTGTTCCGTATCGCGCGGGAACTTGCGGCAAAATTCCGTTCCTTCAAAGCCCAGACGGGACATATCCCCGAGCACCTGCTCGGCGGTATAATGATCGCCCAGCTCCATAATGTCCTCATTGACCCAATTGATCGCCGAGATTCCATACTTTACTTTCATGGGGAGTCTCCTCTCTTCGTTTAGACGATGGATTACGAGTTACCATTTGGGCGCCGTGCTTAATTTAGCCTGAAGCTCCTTATAGGATTGTTTCACACTATCCATCTCGGAAACCTCAGCAACGCCTACATGCCACCAGGATTCGTAGCCGTCCGTATTCGTTCCCGGAAGCACCTTCATGTCGATCAGGGTTGTGACTTGCTCTGCCTTTGCCTGCTGAAGGGCTGCTCTCAGCTCCTCTATCGTGCGGACGGAGTAAGCCTTGGCTCCCAAGCTGCGGGCATGGGCTGCAAAGTCGATCGGCATATACTCCCCGGTAAGCTGGCTGGTCGACTCAGACCGTTCGCGGAACTCGTTGCCGAAGCTGCCGCTGCCATGGCCTCTTTGCAAATTGTGAATGCATTGGAAGCCATGGTTATCGAACAGGAGGACGGTGATTTTTCTTCCCTCCTGTAAGCTCGTCACCAGCTCGGAATGAAGCATCAGATAGCTGCCGTCGCCGACCAAGGCATAAACCTCGCGATCCGGCTCCGCAAGCTTGATCCCGAATGCGCCGGACACCTCATAGCCCATGCAGGAGAATCCATATTCCATGTGGTACGTCTTGGGCTGTGTCGTTCTCCAGACGCGGTGCAGGTCACCCGGCAAGCTTCCCGCCGCGCAAACGATGACGTCCTCTTCGCCGATGAAGCCGTTAATCTCGCCCAGAACCTGTGTCTGCGTCAAGCCGTCAGGGCGCTCGAGATGATATAAGCGGTCCACTTCGTCATCCCACTGCCGCTTCAGCCCCCCCAATTCCTCGGAAGAGTAATCGGATTGATAGCTAAGGGCCTTCAGTTCTCCAGCAATAGCCCGGAGAGCTTCCCGTGCATCGGCCGTAACATAAGTGCCTTCCATCTTGTAAGCGTCCAGGGAGCTGACGTTCAGATTCAGAAACTCGACGCCTTCCCGGGAGAATGCGGTCTTGGAGGCCGTGGAGAAGTCGGACATTCTCGTACCGACGCCGATGATAAGATCCGCTTGTGCCGCCAGCCGGTTCGCTCCAAGCGTTCCCGTGACCCCTACACCGCCGAAGCTGAGCGGATGCTGCCAGGAGATGGCGCTCTTGCCCGCCTGTGTCTCGGTGACCGGGATGTTGAACGCTTCCGCGAACTGCCTGAGCTCATCGACGGCAAGCGAATAATGTGCGCCGCCTCCCGCTACGATCAGCGGACGCTTCTTGCCGCGGATCAGCTCCACCGCACGGGATACGGCGCTTGGAGCCGCCGGCTTCCTGTCGATGTGATGCACGCGTTTGGCCAAAAATGACTCCGGATAGTCGTACGCTTCACACTGCACGTCCTGCGGCAGGCACAGTGTTACGGCTCCCGTCTCAGCCGGGTCGGTAAGCACCCGCATCGCGTTGATCGCCGCCGTCATCAGCTGCTCGGGACGGTTGATGCGGTCCCAATATTTGCTGACCGGCTTGAACGCGTCGTTCGCCGTCATCGTGTAATCCAGCGGATATTCGATCTGCTGCAGCACGGGATCCGGCTGCCTGCTTGCAAACACGTCGCCGGGCAGCAGCAACAGCGGAATCCGGTTGACTGTTGCGACCCCGGCTGCCGTCACCATGTTCAGCGCGCCCGGACCGATAGATGAGGTGCAGGCGAACATCTCCAGCCTGTTCTTCTGCTTCGCATAAGCGATGGCGGCGTGAGCCATGCCCTGCTCGTTCTTGCCTTGGATGAACAGAATCTCATCCTTGTACTGCTCCAGCGCTTGACCGAGCCCCGTTACATTGCCGTGGCCGAAGATGCCCATGACGCCCTTGAAGCACTTGTGCTCAACGCCGTCGATCTCGATGTACTGGTTGTTCAAAAAACGAAGCAAGGCTTGCGCCATCGTTAATGATACCGTTTTCATAAACCGCTCCTCCACCCATTAGATTTAAGCGCTTCACCTAAAACAATATATTGCATAAGCAAGCTAATAATACATTCAGAGTGTTCAACTATTTCAAATATTGGTTAAGCGCTTTCCCTTACCTCAAATTTAACTCATCTTTCCAATGTTGTCAATGAGCAAAAAGAAACTTTCTCTAGAGCCTATCGATCCGTTTAGCAACACGATGGATTGCTGATAACCCTCAGGCAAGGGTTCCCCGCCGGCTGCTGGAGCTAGTTAGACCTTCGATTTTATGGACCTGCATGCGTTCGAAAAAGTTTAGATTTTCATCCAAAAATCTTTGAAAAGTACCATAACGATAAAAATGAATCTCTTATGATGTTAAAGCAGTACAACCACTGCTTCAGGATGAATTGGTGTAAAACAACAACCCGTAATAAGGGAGGAAGATGCATTACAGAAGAAAGTAATCAATCCCACGAAATGGATACAAAAGCTAAATGAATGCGCATTCAATGGAATTGCCCGGTTATGGATATAATTTGTAACGAGGAGGATAGACGATGTCCAACAAATTCAAAGCATCACAGGTCTTTAGTTATGCCACGGGAAACTTCGGATTGAATTTATTTTATATTTCTATTTCAACGTACCTTTTGTATTTTTATACGGATAACATGGGGATTTCGGCCACGGCGGCAGGAACGCTGATGTTTACCGCACAGCTTGTCAATTTGATCGCCAATCCGTTAATGGGTATTTTTGTTGACCGTACGAAGAGCAAGTGGGGGAAATTCCGCCCGTACTTTTTATTCGGATGTTTTCCGTTAGCTATTATCGGTTTTCTGTTATTTACCGTTCCCGGTTTTGATTCGTCAGGGAAGCTCATTTACGCTTATGTGACCTATATTTTGTTCAACGTTTTTTACTCCCTTATCAACGTTCCTTACAGCTCGGCGCTTGCCGCCATGTCCGATGATTATCAAGCGAGATCCCGGATTTCCTCCATCAAGGTGTTTCTCGGCCAGTTTGGGGGACTGATTGTCAACAGCGCTACGCTGCCTATGGTTCACTCCTTCCAATCGGAGTCGAACGGGTTTCATATGGTTTATATGCTGTATGGTATCATTCTTGTGCTTACCATGCTGGTTACTTTCTTTGGAACTAAAGGCGTAGGGCACACCTCCGCTCCGTCTTCATCAACAAGTCAAATGGCGGAACGCGTTACCGTTATCAATCAATTGAAGACGGTATTCCTAAATAAGTATCTGCTATGGCTGCTGTTGTTTATTTTGGTCAACATGCTGTCGCTTTCTACGAAAAATGCTGCGTCGTTATATTTCTTTAAATATAACATCGGCCAAGCCAATATGTTTTCCATTTATTCGCTGGTAGGCTTTTCGATTCAAATCGCGGGGATCCTTCTGAATCCTATGCTCGTGAAGAAATTCGGCAAAAGAAATGTGGGGATTATCAGCCAAAGTATTGTCATTCTAGGCTTGCTCGGATTTTATTTCCTTCATTCCAGCATGGAAATGATATTTTTATTTGGCGGAATCAGCTATCTGGGGTTTGGTTTATCGACGCCGCTCCTATGGGCGATGGTTCCCGATACGATCGAGTACGGCGTCTGGCGTACCGGGTTAAGATCGGAAGGAACGATTTATTCTGCATTCATCTTCATCCAGCTGCTGGCTCAGGCAATCGGCTCCAAAATGTCCGCGAACATTCTGACCGTCATCGGCTATGTGCCTAATGCCGTTCAAACAGCCGGTGCGCTCCATGGAATATTGGTGATGGTTACGATAATCCCGATTATCGGCTCTGTCGTGGGCATCGCTATCCTGGCCTTCTACAAACTGGACGAGAACACCTTTAAACGCTATGTGAAAGAGATTAAAGAGCGCGAAGCGCTGCAAACGAATTGATGCATAAGGGGCCTTCGGGCCCCTTTATTCGTTTTGAAATTGCTTCGGGGTCTTGCCCGTAAACTTCTTGAATACTTTTGTAAAGTAGCTTTGGTCGTTAAAGTTTAAGCGGAAGCAAATTTCCGAAAGGGAAAGCTCATTTAATTTCAGCAAGCTTTTCGCTTCCTCCACCTTGACCTGCTGTATATATTCCTTCAGGGAGCAACCGACTTCCTTTTTGAAAACCTGGGACAAGTAGTTCGGATGCAAATGGGTCAGCTCGGACAATTTGGTAACGGTAATGTCCTCATATAGATGATTAAATATATAGTTTTTGCATGTCAGAACGGCTTTAGAGAACGTTTGCTCCCTAAGCTTCGCGACACGATGGGCGAATTCCAGCATAAATTCGTTCTGCTTTATTTTCACGTCGCTGTATGAGGTTAATTCCTCAATCTGTTGAATATAGATATCGCTCATCGTTCGCGCGATTTCATCGTTAAGCCCGCCGTCAATGGCGGCTCTGGTTGCCAGCGTGATAGCGCAAATGGCGTAGTTTTTCCCGTTTCTCAGCTGGCTCTTTTTGGCAAGCTTACCAGGCTGATTCGGAAATGAATTCAGAAGCTTTTTCAGCTCCTCCTTCTGCCCTTCTTTAATCATCCGCAGCATTTGCCGCTCAAAATTATAATCCGGATGAAAAATAAAATTATCCCTTTGGTCCATTAATGCTTTGACGACATCTTCATTTCGGATAGGCTCGGAGCCCGGCTGATCGTATTCTGAAATCTCCTCAGGCCGAAGTTCTTGGCGGAACAGCAGGTAATACAACATCCGGCAGGCATGCTGCATTTGGCTCCTGCTCATAATGGGAATCCGTTCGAAATAATCGATCAGCTCTCCATGATGCTTGAAGTTCAATCCATAGTCGTTCAGGAGTCCCGAAATCGTGTCATCCGTTACTTCCAACAGCGTTGCCGGACCAATAACATAGGTTTCTATGGCTGACCCTCGACGCGCGTGTATAACAGCATAATATTCTACACCTGTGACTGTAATAAGGATCGGCTTGATGGATTTTTGCTTCGACGCCTGAATAGGACGGTACCAGTCTTGCCGATTCATGTAGAACGGTATGGCTTGCTCGCCAAGATTCCATAGCGTATCTCCCAAATCATCGAGATAATGAACGGATAGTCCGAAATTATCATGAAACAAGCGGCTGATGACTTCAATTTCTGTCATGGTCAGTGGAGTATTCGTCATCCTTCTCCCCCCGTCACGTTTAAAATTTACAAAATTTCTTCGAATCATACCATAAATAATTACGAATAGGGAGTACATTGGATTGTAAGAACTGTAATGAGTGTAAGTCCCAAGGAGGTAAACCTATGAATATTGAAGAACTTATCGGCCAAATGACAGTCGAGGAGAAAATCCGTTTGCTAGCCGGCGCAACATTTTGGAGCACGGAGGCGATAGAACGTCTGAACATTCCATCCATTGTCCTTACCGATGGTCCCCATGGAGTCAGACTATCAACGGGTACGGAGCCTGGCGAGATGCTTTCTCATACGAAATCTGCGACTGCTTTTCCCATCGAGGCGGCCATGGCGGCGACATGGAATGAACAGCTGATCCGGGAGATGGCCGGTGTGATGGCGGAAGAGTGTCAGTACTATGACGTCGGGGTTCTGCTGGGTCCCGGATTGAACGGAAAACGTTCCCCGCTCGGCGGACGCAACTTCGAATATTTCTCCGAGGACCCCTACTTGACGGGGAAAATGGGAGCCGCTTTTGTCCGCGGGGTACAAGAAGGCGGGATCGGAACATCCATTAAGCATTTTGTTGCCAATGAGCAGGAAACCAATCGAATGGTGGTCAGCTCGGAGGTAGATGAACGAACGCTACGAGAATTGTACATGCTCCCTTTTGAAATGGTGGTAAAGGAAGCCAAACCGTGGACAGTCATGTGCTCCTACAATAAGGTCAATGGAACCCACATGGCGAATTACGACGAATATTTAAACGGAGTTTTGAAGCAAGAGTGGGGCTTTGACGGCTTGGTCATGTCCGACTGGGGAGCTGTTATAGATAAAGTAAAGTCAGTACAGTACGGCCTCGATCTGGAGATGCCCGGTCCGGGAACAAGAAACGAGGAGGTCCTGGAGGCATACAAGCAAAGCCTGATCACTGACGAACAGCTTGACGACCATGTACGCCGAATTTTGAAGGTGATCCAAAAGGTGCTTGAGCATAAGCGGGAAGTAAAATCGATTGATATGCCGCGGCATCATGAAATGGCACGCCAAGTGGCGGAAGAAGGCATTGTGCTTCTGAAAAATGAGAATGCCCTCCTGCCGCTTGCCAAGCAAGTGAAGGTTGCTGTGCTGGGAGAATTTGCGGTGAAGCCCCGTTTTCAGGGCGGCGGCAGCTCCCATATGAATCCTGCGAAGCTGGACATTCCGCTGCATGAAATCTCCAAGTTCGCAAACACCGTGTACGGCAGAGGCTATGATGATGATTCGGATTCGGAAGAGTACATCAAGGAAGCTTGTGAGCTGGCCGCAGGACAAGATGCGGTGATCCTCTTCGTCGGTACGACTGAAAAAATCGAAAGTGAAGGCTATGACCGAACGGATTTAAACATCCCTCACAGCCATACTCAGCTCATTAAACGGGTATCCCAGGTCAATCCGAACGTCATTGTCGTCGTGAACAGCGGTTCCGCCACACAGATCGGAGCGTACGAGCCGATGGCTAAGGCAATCGTACAGGCTTGGCTTCCGGGCCAGGCGGGCGGCGCGGCCATTGCGAACATCTTATTCGGCGAAGTCAATCCTTCCGGTAAGCTTACGGAGACGTTTCCAATAGCTTTAGAGCATAACCCGTCCTATCTTTCGTTTCCCGGAAATGTCCAGCAGGTCAAGTACTCGGAAGGCATTTTTGCAGGCTATCGGTATTACGACACGAAAAAGCTGGATGTACTCTACCCGTTCGGGTTCGGCCTTTCCTATACCGAGTTCGAGTATTCCAACCTGCGCCTTTCCGGACAAACTTTAACCAACGGAGATGTGTTAACGGTAACGGTTGATGTGAAAAACGCCGGTGGCCGTGCAGGTAAAGAAACCGTGCAGGTGTATGTGCGCGATCTGAAATCCTCGGTTATAAAAGCCGACAAGGAGCTGCAGGGCTTTGCCAAGGTCGAGCTGGCTCCGGGGGAAACGAAGTCCGTGCAAATCGAACTGAATGAACGAGCCTTCGCTCATTACATGAAGCATCTCTCAAGGTTTGAGGTTGAATCCGGCGAGTTCCAAATTCTTGTAGGGGCCTCTTCTAGAGATATTCGTCTAACGGAAACGGTTGAATTTATTAATGCCCGGGAGGTTCGAGAGCCATTAACGACGCTTCACTCCCTTCAAGCTTGGCTAAGTGATGAACGCTATAAGGATAAGGCTCAAACCCTGATGGATCAAATGAAGATCACAGAAGATAACCCGATGTATGCTCTTTATCTGGGCATGCCGATCCGTACCATTCTGAACTTTCTGCCTTCGTTCGGCTACCCGCAGGAGCTGACGGATCAAATTCGAAGCGTTTTTGAATAGCCCTCGAGGCGTAAGAAAGGAACCGAGCTATGAACAAGAGACCAGACAGACCTAACATCCTATGGATTTCGCTGGAGGATACAAGTCCCAGATTCGGTTGTTACGGAGATCCGTTAGCGCGGACTCCTAACATAGACAAGCTGGCTGAAGAAGGCGTAACATATCGCAATGCCTTCGCAACGGCAGCTGTGTGCGCGCCAAGCCGGTCGGCTGTTATCACGGGTATGTACCAAACCTCGATAGGAACGCACCATATGCGTACGGAGCATACCAATGTGAATACGCCGGAGCTGCCTACGCCGTATTTTGCCGTTCCTCCGGCCCACGTCAAGACATTTACCGAATATTTACGGGTGGAAGGATATTATTGTACGAATAATTTTAAAACCGACTACCAATTCGCTTCGCCTTTAACCGCCTGGGACGAAGATGGAATGGAAGCCCATTGGCGCCATCGGGAGCCCGGACAGCCGTTCTTCGCCGTATTCAATCATATACTGACTCATGAAAGCTCCATGTGGGGAGATATGGTTCGAAAAGCGTATTATCCGAATGAGACGGCAGAGAAGCCGCTCGGAACCGATCCCGATAAAGTCACCATTCCTCCTTATTTGCCGGATACGCCGAAATCCCGTCAGGCGCTGGCCAAATATTATGATCTTATTGAGGAAGCGGACCAATTTGTCGGGAAGCTTCTGCGCCAGCTGGAGGAGGACGGACTCGCCGATAATACTATCGTGTTCCTGTGGAGCGACCATGGCGAAGGTCTCCCCCGAGCGAAGCGGTGGCCGTATGATGCGGGAATCCGCGTGCCGCTTATCGTTCGTTGGCCAGGCGCATTAGAACCGGGACAAGTGAGTGACCAGCTCGTGAGCCTGATTGATCTGGGTCCGACGGTGTTATCCGCTGCGGGAGCGGCAATGCCTTACCATTTGGAAGGACAGCCGTTCCTGGGCAAGAGCATGAAGGCACGGGACTACGTCTATGCTACACGCGACCGGTACGATGAGGCGTACGACAGGGTACGCGCCGTACGCGACAAACAGTTCAAATATATAAGAAATTACTATCCGGAAAAGCCTTATTTGCAATGGATTCCTTTCAGTCATCAGCATCCGATGTTCCAAGAGCTGTGGCGTTTGCAATTAGCCGGACAGCTTGAGGGAGACCGGCAAATCCTGATGCAGAACCACCGTCCTGCTGAGGAATTGTACGACTGCGAGAAGGATCCGTATGAAATTCGCAACTTAGCGGATGATCCCGAATACAACGGCGTTTTGGAAAGAATGCGCACGGCGTTGGATGCTTGGCAGGACAAATATGATGTCTGGGGCGGAATCCCGGAAGAGCAGATGGTCAATCAGATGTGGCCGGAAGGGGTTCAGCCTGTTACCGCAGCCCCTATTTACATCCCGATCAATAACGGATTGTCCGGCGTCGAGCCTTCTCCGAACGGAGTCTTCCATGAGCCCACTGCCGTCATGCTGCATTCCGCAACTCAGGGCGCATCGCTCGCCTACACAACAGATGAGGGACCAGAGCCGTGCTGGAAGCTGTATACCGGCCCGATTATTCTTACTGAAGGAGCAACCCGGATTCGCGCAAAGGCCGTTCGAATCGGGTATAAAGACAGTGAGGAAGCCGTTGCGTCCTACGTTATCAAGGAATCGAAGGAAGCATAGCCGCCTCTCGTAATCGATAAAATGAGGAAAGACCGCCCGAGGCGGTCTTTTTGCTTTGTAAGCCAGAGCTTATTGTTTGTTCCGTATCTCTGCCGAGATTTGTTCAACAAACTGCGCAATGCTCATTACGCCCTGATCCCCTTCTCCGCGGCTGCGGACGGCTGCCTGGCCGGAGTTCTTCTCGCTCTCGCCCAGCACCAGCATATAAGGGACCTTTTCGAGCTGCGCTTCCCGGATTTTATAGCCGAGCTTCTCGCTGCGAATGTCGACTTCCACGCGGATGCCTGCATCCTCCAGCTGCTTCTTCACTTGAAGCGCATAGTCGATATAGTTGTCGGACACCGGAAGCAGCTTCGCTTGTACCGGAGCGAGCCACACAGGGAAAGCACCGCTGTAGTGCTCCGTCAATATCCCGATGAAGCGGTCAATCGATCCGTAAATCGCACGATGGATGACAACTGGTCTATGCTTCTGGTTATCCTCGCCGATGTAGCTTAGGTCGAATTTCTCCGGCATCTGGAAGTCCAGCTGAATCGTGCCGCACTGCCAGCTCCGGCCGAGCGCGTCGAGAATATGGAAGTCGATTTTCGGTCCGTAGAATGCCCCGTCCCCTTCATTCAGGCGGTACTCGATACCGCGATGCTCCAGCACGTTCTGCAAGGAAGCTTCCGCCTGCTGCCACAGCTCCTCCGAACCCATCGAATCCTCCGGACGAGTGGACAGCTCGATCTTGTAGTCGAAGCCGAACACCTGGTACATCTCGTCAATAAGCGCGATTACGCGGCCGATTTCCTCTTCGATCTGATCCGGTCTCACGAAGATATGCGCATCATCCTGGCAAAATGTCCGTACCCGCATCATGCCGTTTAACGCGCCAGAGAATTCATGGCGATGCACCTGTCCGAATTCGGAGAGTCGGATCGGCAGTTCCCGGTAGGAATGCAGGCTGTTTTTGAAAATCAGCATATGCCCCGGGCAGTTCATCGGCTTCAGCGCAAAGCTCGTATCATCCACCTCCGTAAAGTACATATTCTCATGATAGTGATCCCAGTGCCCCGACTGTTCCCACATCCGCTGATTCATCATGAACGGCGTGCGAACCTCGTCATAGTCCTGCTTCCGTTGCAGCTCTCTGGAATAATTCTCAAGCTGTGTGCGGATCGCCATTCCCTTTGGCAGGTAAAACGGCATGCCCGGCGCTTCCTCGGAAAACATAAACAATCCCAGTTCTTTGCCGAGCTTCCGGTGATCCCGCTTTCGGGCTTCTTCAAGGAGATGTAAATGCTTCTCAAGATCAGCCTTCTTAGGAAAAGCCGTTCCATAAATCCGCTGCAGCATTTTGTTCTTGGAGTCTCCGCGCCAGTAGGCTCCGGCTACATTAAGTAGCTTGAACGCTTTGATCCGTCCTGTCGAAGGCAAATGAGGTCCACGGCACAAATCGAAAAACTCGCCCTGGTCATACATCGAGATCACCGCATCCTCCGGCAGATCACGGATCAGCTCCAGCTTCAGAGGATCCTCCAGCTTTTCGAACGTCTGGATCGCTTCCTCGCGGCTGACTTCCCTGCGCACAATCGGCAGATTCTCCTGCACGATCTTCTCCATTTCTTGCTCGATCTTAGCGAGATCGTCTGTAGACAGCGGCTTCTCGATATCGATATCGTAGTAGAAGCCGTCGGCAATGACCGGTCCGATGCCGAGCTTCACCGCCTTCTGTCCGTAGATGCGCTTAATCGCCTGCGCCATCAAATGCGCCGTGCTGTGCCGGTAGACCTCCAAGCCTTCCTGACTATCGAGCGTTACGATTTCGACCAGACTGTCCTCCTCGATAGGCCGGTTCAGGTCGACCAGCTTGCCGTTCAGCTTGCCCGCTACGGCATTCTTTCTCAAGCTCGGGCTAATGGATTCCGCCACTTGCTCGATCGTGGTTCCCCGTCCAACCTCCTTAACTGCTCCATTCGGCAAAGTGACTTTCATCTCATTACTACCCATGGTGACGCCTCCATTCTCTTCATTTTTTTGGATTTATTTGAACGCAAAAAAACACACTCTCCCAAGGGACGAGTGCGTTCAGCTCGTGGTTCCACCCTGATTCAAACCTGCATCAAATAAGCCAAGCAGCGGGCAAGCTGCTTTAAGCATACCGCATGCAAGTTCCTCAAGCATCCATTAACGCGGATGAGACGGTGCTATCTACTGCTGCAGCTCTACAATCCGCAGGTTCGACATCACGGCTGCAAAGGGGTAATTCCGCTTCCGGTCGCTGAAGGAGCTCTCACCTAACCTCCTCTCTCTGACAGTCCTTGAAGGAAATCATGTCTTTGGTCATTGCCTGAAATATGTTATTGGTTCCCCATTATAATCATCGTATTGCAAAAGGTCAAGCGGCGTTTTCAATCCCCCTGCAATGTTGTGATTTGGCCGGGAGGCCGATTCAGGCGCTTTACAGAGCGCATCGAACACTCCCATCCGATGCGGGCTTGGTCTGTCGTCATGCAGGCTGTATCTCTAGTTCCGCCGCTTAAATCACGCAAATTTTCCTAGTTCAGCTCTGCCGTAGAACCGCGAACGACCAGCTCCGGCATCAGGACGACCCGCTGCTTCATGGACTTTTCGCCTTTAATTTCCTGAACAAGCAGATCCATCGCCTGTCTCCCGATCTCCTGAATCGGCTGGGCGACCGTTGTCAACGGCGGATCGATTATCGTCGCCAAGATCGTATTGTCGAAGCCGACGACAGACAGCTGCTGCGGCAGCTGAAGCCCCCGCTCGCGTGCTCCTTGAATGGCACCGATGGCGAGCAAATCATTGCACGCGAATACCGCGGTTGGCGGTTCTTCCATATCGAGAAGACGAAGCATCGCCTCCTTCCCTCCGCTAACCGTGAAATCGCCGGAGGCCACAAGACGCTCGTCCACCTCGAGCCCAGCCGAAGTCATCGCCTGCTTGCAGCCGCGAATCCGCTCCCGGTTGCTCATTGTGTTCACATCCTCGGCCAGGATGGCGATTCTCCGATGCCCCTGCTCGACCAAGTGGGTTCCTGCCTGATAGCCTCCCAGGAAATCGTCCACCATCACCGTATCTACGGCCAATGTCGGCATTTCCCCGGTAATAAGCGCTATCGGCACATTTTGCTGGATGAGCTTTTTGAGGAATAAATCCTTTTGCGTACGAGTCGCGACAATAACGCCGTCTACCCTTTTTTGTGTGAGCAGCGAAAAATATTTGATCTCCCGGTCGGGATCGTTATCGGTGCTGCATATAAACACGTTAAATCCGTATTCATGCCCCCGATCCTCTACCGCACGAGCGATTTCGGCAAAAAACGGGTTCGCCAAATCCGGTAAGGTCAACCCGACGGTGAAGGTGCTTTTGCCGGTCAAAGCGGAGGCTACCATGCTCGGCTGGTATTTCAACTCCTCCATGACGTTCGTGACATGCTTTCTCGTTTTATCACTAATGCGGCCGGTACCGTTGATCACCTTGGATACCGTGGCAATGGATACACCGGCGGCCTCGGCCACATCATAAATTGTCGGCTTCATTTCCTGCTCCTTTCGAGCTTTTCCTGTCTTTTACTGTTAATCATACGACATCCACCCGATGACTGTAAACTCAAAAGGATTAGCGCTTACCCCAAAAGCGAAAACGAAGAGCAGAAGCACCGGAACCACAGCCTCTTTTTCCCATGGAAAAAACTAAAGCTAGGCGAGACATCAAGGAATTGATGGTGCAGCAGGAAAAAAAGGCGATCTTTACAGAAACGGGGTATAATAATGGCAGAAGTACGCTTAGATGGAGCGGCTATTCCAATAGCTCGCAAGAAGGAAGGAGCAATTTAATGACAGAACCAGTTACTGCAGCAGAAGCAGGATGGCATTTCGACAACAGCTATGCGTGCCTGCCGGAATTGATGTTTACCAGGCTCAAGCCGACTCCGGTCAGATCGCCTAAGCTGATCGTCCTTAATCATGCCTTGGCCTCCTCTTTGGGGCTGAACATCCAGGCGCTGCAAGGTCAGGATGGGGTCGACGTGTTTGCAGGTAATCGGATTCCCGAGGGAGCTTCGCCTCTCGCACAGGCCTATGCAGGTCATCAATTCGGGCATTTTACCATGCTCGGGGACGGCCGGGCTCTCCTTCTCGGCGAGCAGATCACTCCCGGGGGAAGGCGGGTGGACATTCAGTTAAAGGGCTCCGGGATTACGCCTTATTCGCGGCGCGGCGATGGCCGGGCCGCACTGGGGCCGATGCTAAGGGAGTACATTATCAGTGAAGCGATGCATGGACTCGGTATTCCTACAACCCGCAGTCTGGCGGTAGTAACCACCGGAGAAACCATCATCCGCGAAACCGGGCTGCCCGGGGCTGTTCTGACCCGTGTGGCGTCCAGCCACCTGCGCGTCGGAACGTTTCAATACGCCGCCAATTGGGGCTCCGTTGAAGATCTCCAAGCTTTGGCCGACTACACATTGCAAAGGCATTTCCCCGATGCCGATACACAGGATCATCGTTATCTTGTCCTGCTTCAAGAGGTTATCAAACGGCAGGCCAAGTTGATTACCCAATGGCAGCTGGTCGGCTTTATTCACGGTGTGATGAATACCGATAATATGGCTCTGAGCGGAGAAACCATCGATTACGGTCCATGCGCCTTCATGGATGCTTATGATCCGGCGACCGTATTTAGCTCCATCGATGTCCAAGGACGCTACGCCTATGGGAATCAGCCGAGTATTGCTGCCTGGAATCTCGCCAGGTTTGCCGAGTCTTTGCTGCCGCTGCTGCATCCGGATGAGGATCAGGCTATCAAGATGGCAGAGGAGGCTCTGGCTGATTTTGTCAAGCAATTTCAGGCCCATTGGCTCTCCGGGATGAGAGCGAAGCTCGGTATCTTTAACGAAGAGCCGCAGGACGAAGCCTTAGTGGATGACCTGCTCCAAATGATGCAGAAGCATCATGCGGATTTTACCAATACGTTCCGCGCATTGACCTTGGAGAAGCCGGAGGAAACGGTCTTCTTCGGCACGACGGGATTCGCGGAGTGGCATGAGCGTTGGTTGGCGAGACTTGGCAGACAGCAAGAGCCCAAGGCATCCTCCCTGCAGCTGATGCGGAGCAGCAATCCGGCGGTTATTCCTCGTAACCATCGCGTGGAAGAAGCCTTGGAGGCTGCAGTTAACCAAGAGGATTACAGTGTGATGGAACGGTTAGTCGATATTGTTTCAAATACCTACGCTTATAGTCCCGAACAGGAGGAGTATGCGGGGCTGCCCCCAGAATCAGCCTGCCGGTACCGGACATACTGCGGGACTTGATAAGCAAGCTGGACATCATGAAGGCTGCCGGTTGGTTAGTTACCCGACCGGCAGCCTTTTTCACTTACAGAACTTCAAAATATATGGGGTTACAAAGGGCGGCCATGAGCATTGGATCACCCTCGGCAGCATACCGCCGCCAAATCTCCGCTCGGACCAACCTGAGCCCTTCCCATGCAGAGCCTTGTATATTCAAGCTAATGGCGTCATCCGGTTCCGAAGCCAGTACCTCTTCCTTCACAAGCCCTTTCTCCGTGAACCACCTGACCTGATCCCCCGGCAGCAGCCCTGTACCCGTCATTGTTACGGAATCGTGCAGCTCCCGTTCTTCCTGTGGAACCGAATCTCCGGTTCGGCAGCTTCCGAATCGCAGCTCTATGAACGGGCCTTCCGGCGCATACGATATACAAACATGCCCGCGGTCAATGCCTTTCAGAATCCCTTCCCCTGTTTTCGTCTCTGCATAGACCCAAGTGCAGGGCATCGCATGCTTGACATACTTATCGGGCCGATGTACGTCGCTGCCGCCAACAGCAGTTATACGCCGGCCGTCTGCCAACTGCTCCTGCCACCACTGCAGCGCCTGGGCGTTACGATCAGTCCAGGGGCCGTTCCATACCTCGAACCAATCAAAATCGATGTTGAACCCCCATTCCCACGGACAAAATTCGCAATGAGGATGATTCAGCACTATCCGCGCACCCCGCTCCTGCGCCATCCGAATCCGATCGTCGACATCCGCTCGGTCCCTTACGCGAAAGTCATCCAGAGGATCAGCGATGCCCAGAAAATTGCTGTGTCCATGATTGGTTGTAAATTCCATTCCGGGAATCATCACCACCGATGTATGGCGGGGATAAGCCTGATTTTGGCTTATCGTATTATGATCCGTCATTGCGATGAAGTCACAGCCGAGCCGCTCCATGATTGCGGCATTTTCCTCTAGAGAATAGGAGCCGTCGCTATGTACGCTGTGCGTATGCAAATCGCCTTTGAGCCAGCGAGGCGCCGATAAAAGGACTTCCACAGTAACCGTGACCTGACAGCCCTCCTCAGGCACCCGGTAAGCATTATGCAATACCGCCCAAGAGCCTGGCGACAGCTTGCCGGGCATATAGCCAGGTGTCGCTTTCTCCAGGCCGATCCGGAATTCCCTCCGGGCTCCACCGCTCCATCCCCGCACCCGTTCCGTATCCCTCACGCCCAGATCAATGACGGCTCTTGTTTCACCGAATGAATCTACCGAGTACGCAACCGATAGTTCCTCCGCATGCTCAGGCACATCAAAGGGAATTTCAATATACATCCCCTGCTCGCCCGGAGTGATGCTCCGTTGGAATATCTTTGTTACCGATGGTCTCGACGCGCTCTCCATATCTCTATTCTCCTATCCGTTTTAATTACTCTATCTCAATTAATGCGATGACAGGATAATGATCGGAGGGGTAGGCCCCTCGAATCTGTCTTCGATCCACTTTCGTCTCCAATATTTTCACACCGGGCGAAGCAAAAATATAATCGATCGGCTCCCCGTCCCTGCCGCCTTGAAAGCTGTGAGCTGTCCGACCCACGGCTCCTTCATAAACTGAATAAGCGTCGGTAAGCCAGCCTTGCGGCCCTTCTTCACCCGTTTGTCCCCTTAAGTAACGGATCGGCTGGTCCGTAGGCGCACTGTTCATATCCCCCATTACGATAACAGGAATGTCTTGATTCCTATGCCGTGATACATAGTCCCATATGACTTTTACCCCGTTATCCCGGGCCTCTTGGCTGTAGTGATCCAGGTGCGTGTTAAATACCGTAAATGATTTGCCGCTGTTTCCATCACGAAAAGCAGCCCAAGTGCACATTCTCGGGAAATAGCTGCCCCAGCTTTTCGTTGCTGCCTCATCAGGCGTTTCCGACAACCAGAAGTGTCCCTGATCTACGACTTCCAACTGATCCTTTTTATAAAAAATAGCGTTATGCTCATTTTCAAATCCGCCGAAGCGTCCCATGCCAATCCACGTGTATTCCTCCAGCTGCTCCTGCAGCTCCGTCAGCATGGAAAAATAACCCTCCTGCGTTCCGACAACAATGGGATCATGCTCCTTAATGATCTCCGCCGCTCGCTCTATGCGGTTCGGCCATGCGTTGTCTCCGTCGTTTGGCGTGTTGCACCGTAAATTAAAGGTCATCATCGTGTAGTTCATGTTTTTACCCTCCTTAGGGTTTTGACGAAGTCAAAACTTGCTTCGTAAGCTTATGCTTGTTACTCGGCTGTTGAGAAGCCCATTTCTTCGAGAAATAGGCCATACGTGAGGTGGGGTATACCTCGGAAGAGCGCTAGCGTCCACCTTTGTTATCAGGAAATACCCTCTGTAAAACCATTAAATTAAATATTTCCTGATAACAACAGTGGCTGGAGGGGTATACCGCACCGGAAGTAACATAGCATATTTCGAGTTATTTGGGTTTCTCAACATCCCCAACGCTCACAAGCATCGCAATCCCAATTTGCCTTCGGCAAAACTCACTCCTTCACCGATCCGAGCATAATCCCATGAATAAAATACTTTTGTAAAAACGGATATACGAGCAGAATAGGCACCATAGAAACGACGATTTTGGCGGCGTTAAGCGTTTTATCCGATACCTTCATCAGCAATTCGGCTTGCGACGAATCCAGCTCCACAATGTTTAGGTTCACGACAAGCTGCTGAATATAGGTTTGCAGCGGGTAATTTTCCGCACTGCGCATGAAGATCAGCCCGTCAAAGAAGGAGTTCCAGTGACCCACGATGCTGAATAGCGTAACGGTGGCCAGTGACGGCAGAGAAAGAGGTACGAACACCATAACCATCATGTACCATGGTCCCGCTCCATCCATGTATCCTGCCTCGCTCAGCTCTTTAGGCATATTGCGGAAAAAATTCATAAGCAGGATCACGTTAAACACCGGAACCGCTCCCGGCAGCACGAGAGCCCAAATCGTATTAAAAAGACCCAGCGCCTTAACCGTCAGGTAAAGCGGAATGATGCCGCCACTGAACAGCATGGTGAACAGCATGAACCACATATACAGGTTCCGTTGAGGAAACTCCCTGGTGCTTCTCGACAGCGGATAAGCCATCAGAACCGTTAACAGGAAGTTAATGGCTCCTCCCAGGAGCACCCTTTTAACCGATACGAAAAATGAATTAAGAAAATGCGGCTCCTCCATAATCCGTTTGTACGATTCCATGTTAAAGCCCACCGGCCAAAATTTGACGAAGCCTCCCGATGCTGCCGCATTATCGCTGAACGATACGGAGAACGTATGCAAAACCGGTGCAAGCGATACGATCGAGATCAAGAGCATTATGAGCAGCAAGGCTGCCTCAGCCAACCGGGTTGAGACGGTTTTATTCCGTACCATGAGTTGTCATCACCTGCTTTATCTAGAAAATACGATAGTTTGCATATTTATAAGCTATCCGGTAAGAAATGATAATCAGAACGAAGCCGATAATGGATTTCAACAAACTGACCGCGGTAGCGAACCCGTACTGCGATTGAACGAGTCCGACCCGGTATACATAGGTGTCGATGATATCCCCGGATTCATAGACCAGCGGATTATACAGGTTAAATATTTGATCGAAGCCGGCGTTCAGCACGTTTCCGATACTGAGTGTTGCGAGCAGCACAACGGTAGGAACCAGGCTCGGCATCGTAATGTAATACAGCTGCTGCAAGCGGCTCGCGCCGTCCATCTCGGCCGCCTCGTACAGCGAGGGATTGATCCCCGCAAGTGCGGCCAAATAAATAATGGCGGCAAAGCCGAACTCTTTCCAAATATCACTGCTGATGACAATGGCCGGAAACCATTTGTTGCTGGCCAGAAACAAGATCGGCTCGTGTCCCATCGCCTTGACGATTTGATTAAAGATGCCGTCAAGCGACAGCATATCGATGACAACCCCAGCCAAGATGACCCAGGACAAAAAATGCGGCAAATAGACGATCGTCTGCACCCAGCGCTTGAATACCATGAAGCGGACTTCGTTGAGCAGGATTGCAAAAATAAGCGGGACCACCAGATGAGCGATAATTTTACAGACGGCAATGAAAACGGTGTTATAAAAGATCAGCCCGCTGTCCTTGATTTGGAACATGTAAGTGAAATTTTCCAAGCCGATCCAAGGGGAATCCCAAATGCCGAGCCCGATCTTGAAGTTCTGAAAAGCAATGACGATGCCGAACATCGGCACGATATGAAACATAATCAAAAACAATATGCCCGGAAGCAGCATCAGGTGATAATGCTTGTGGTACGATTTAATGTTCATAGGCCCACCACCCAGGTTAGATGAAGAAAGCACCGCCTTTCACGGGAGGTGCTCCTTATGTTTATTTTTTCGCCTTATTAATTTCGTCGATCACTTCTTTGGTGATCTCATCTCCGCCTTGCGATTTCCAATCGGTGACGAACTGGTCGAACGCATCAAGCGGCTGCTCGCCCATGACAATTTTGAAGAACGTCTCCTTTTCGAGCTTTTGCAGGTTTGCCCATTTTCGTTCCATCGTCTTCGTAACGGCGGTATACTCGCTGTAAATTTTGTTCATATTCGTTCTGAGCAAATCGGCAGGCACCGTGTATCCGTAATATCCGGACCAATCCTTCAGATCGGCCTTCGGATTTTTCTGATCCCGCATCGCCTTGTCGTACAGCTCCTTCATTTCTGGGCTAAGCTCTTCAGGCTTCGTTTGGCCGCTTAGCGCTTTTTTGAGAACATCCGCCTTACGCTCCACAGCGTCGCTGTAATCATAGGTTGCGTTCCCTACCGGCCAGTACTCGGCACTGACGGAGAAGTCCAGCTTCAATGCATCCGGATCGACCTTGCGCTGAGCTGCAATGAAGGTATTCGCATAAATCATCGCCGCTTCGGGATGCTTCATCCCTTTCTTGACGACAAGGAACGTGTTGCTGACCGGAATCATCAGGGTGTTAACGACCCCTTTGGCATCGGGAATCAGATAAGGGGCGAAATCTACCTTCGGATCATTTTTGATCGCATCGGCGATCAAGCCTCCCGACCACCATGGGCCGAAGAAAATGCCTGCTTTGCCGCCAACAACGACCTGGTTCGGATCCTTGCGCAGTGCAAACTCCTTATCGATCAAGCCGGCCGAGTACATCTCCCGCAGCTTGCCGAGCGCCTGCTTCGTCTCGGGCAGAATGGAAGCATACACAATATTGCCCTTGCTGTCTTTAATCCAGTTGCCGGGATAGGCATTGTACGCCTGGAAGAAGCCTTTAAAGTCGATGCGCTGGGCTTTGCCCGGCACGCTGAGCGAGCCTTCGGAGCCTGCCAGGCCTATAGTATCCGCTTTGCCGTTGCCATCGGGATCCTTTTCGACGAAGGCTTTGGCAATGGAGATCACATCGTCGATCGTTTTGGGCGGCTGCAACCCCAATTTATCCATCCAGTCCTTGCGAAGCCACACCATACTGGCCGCATCCGCCTGAACGCTAATGTTCGGTATGCCCATGAGCTTGCCCTTATAGGTCGCTTTCTCCAACGCTTTATTGTTGGTGGACGCATACAGCTCCTTTGTTAAAGGAGAAGCATACTGCTCATAAACCTTGCTCAGATCCTCAATCTGGCCTGCATCGGCCAATGCCAGAAACATCTGCTCGTTGACGAGCATCATATCCGGCAAATCATTGCTCGCTACAGCCAGCTTCATCTTCTGGTCATAATCCTGACCGGAGGCGTACCATAAGATTTTAAAATTGATGTTGGTTTTATCTGCGATGTATTTCATGTACTGATTGCTTTCCACCGTATCACCCGCAGGCAGCTTGGCTCCCGCACTGACGCTCTTGAAGGTCGTTACCTCGATGGGACTCGGCATTTTGAAAGGGTCGATTTTGGCGCTAGGCTGTCCTGACGGGCTTGGAATGTCCGCCGTCTTGCCGCTTTCGGGAGTGTTGCTGGAACAGGCCGTCATCAAGACGGTGATTGCCGCTAACATCAGCCATGCTTTTTTCTTTTTCATACTTCCCCTCCTCAAAGTTTTCGATAGAAAACTTACTTCGTAAGCATCGTCCTCAAAGTTTTCGGTAGAAAACTTGCTCATCTCCATTTTAAGAAAAAAGAAAGACGACCAGGTCAGTTTGCGTCCTGAAGTAGGGCACAAATCATCCTCTGATCGTCTGGCTTTGTGGACGAAATTGCACTTCATGGAAGACGATTTGAGACCTCGTGTTCCATTTTTCGAAACTCGCTCGGCAGCACACCTGCAATTTCACGAAATACTTTGCCAAAATATTTTTCATTCGGATACCCCGATTGGGTAGCGACCCAGCTGATAGTCCTCTCTGTACGGCTGAGAAGCTCCTTCGCATGATTGACCCGCACCTCCCTAACATAGTCGTTGAACGTCTTGCCTACGATATCCCGGAAGCAGCGGCTGAAATAGCTTCGGCTCATGTTCACCCTCCTGGCGATATCCGGCAGGTGAAGGTCCTCCTGCAGCTCCTCGTGGATGATCTGAACTGCCTTAGCGACGCTAGCCTTTACTTCCGGGGAATAAGGCCCTTCTTCTCCTGCCGGCTCTTGCAAAGAATCCAACAACCCGGCTCGCCAATTCGCCTCCGGTGCATTCGCCTTCATCTTGTCCACGATCCGCTTCAGCACTTCTCCCATATGCTCATGCTCAAGCTCCACCTTCGTAATGTAATCTAACGCCCCGAGACGCAGCGCTTCCTGAATAAATTCAAAATCCTGATGAAAGGTAAGCACCACCATCGCAACTTGCCGGTGCCGTTCCTTGACAGAACGCATCAGATCAATTCCGGACATGACCGGCATGGCCAAATCCGTGATCAGCAAATCGACCTCATGGTGTTCGAGAAATTCCATAGCCTTGCGTCCATTTCCCGCTTCCCCTACCACCTTCAAGCCATAATTGTCCCACGGCATCATGGAAATAAAGCCTTTGCGTACCAAATGGTCATCATCTACCACCAGTACTTTTATCATCGCTGACACCTCCAATGGTTCCTGTTATCGTGAAGAGGGATGCACATTCCAATGCGGGGTACATCTCTTTAAGGTCAGCTTGCATGCTCAGACTCTGCGACGGGCAGTCGGAGACGAACCGTTGTACCTTCCCCCTTCGTACTCTCGATATGAAAGCTTGCATCCGGGCCAAACTGAAACTTAACCATACGGTATACATACTGAAGCCCTATGCCAAGTCCCACCAAGCGTCTCTCCGGGTTATCGTCGAGCATAAGGCGGTCGATCTCCTCCTGAGACATGCCTTCCCCGTTATCCTTCACTTCGATAAGGACATGCGCCGGCCCATCCTCCTTCACAACGACCTCGATGGCCCCTTGATCCTCCATGCCATGGTACAAAGCATTCTCTACCAAAGGCTGCAGGATGAATCTCGGGATCGGTAATTCCAATGCCCTCGGGTTCGCATGAATATGGACCTCAAATTGAAAATGATAACGAATGCCCTGCAGCTCAACATAATGCCGCAGCGCTTCGATTTCGTCCCTTATACGGGCAGGTCCCCCTTTACCGAGATTGTAGTACAGTACTTTATTCAGCATCGATACAAGGCGGTCAATTTCTTTTTGCCCATGGGCCCTGGCCAGCCAGCGAACCGTATCCAGCGTATTATGTATAAAATGAGGGTTAATCTGCGTCATCAGCTTTTCTACCTCAAGCAGCGCCTTGCCCTTTTCCTTTTGCTCGACCTCTTCAATCAGCTCGAAAATGCGCCTCCTCATATCAGCGAACTCGCGATAAATGACGGCAAACTCCGATATCTGCGATTGCCTCACGGGAAAATGCTCGTAATTATGCTTCACGCTGCGAATGTCTGCATTCAATACATTCAGCGGGCGGTATACGGCACGCCATATGAGCCAGGCGAGACAGCCGCTCACGGCAAGGGTCAGTACGGCAAACATGGCGAACTGCTTGATCCACCGGTTAATCTCAAGCTTGTAGACCCATTCAGGGACGGCCGCCATCACCTTCCAGGACTGATTGCTCGTCTCCTCGAACATATAATAGTCCCCGGACGGCGCCTGCTTCTTTCTGGCCGCAGCAGCACTGGAGCCGACGGGAAAATCGGCGGTGTTCTCGCTGTATACCACCTTGCCGTTATTGTCTACAATAAGATGGACCAAATGGCCGCCGAACTGATCGTTATCCTTGATGATGCTCTCCGCCAATTTAAAATTGGTTTCTATATAGACATACACATCGTCCCGATCGGGAAGCTCCACCTTGCGCAGAATGGACAGCACTTCATTACCGTCAATCGGGTTTAATGAACGATGCGGACCGTAATACGTAATTTTATCAAAACGGATCAGTACGGGGAGCTTCAGGATGTCATCGTCACGCACGTTGAAGTTCTCAAACAGCTTCTGATTGTCGTTGGCGAAGTAATAAAACATCAAACCCAGCGTCGGATTCGTAAAATGGATCAGGCTGAGCTCGCTGCGGATATCGTCATTCAACCTTTTCTTCTCGTACAAGTCGGCGGACAAATAGCTTTCCAGGCTTTTACCGACTCTTCCGTCAAAAGCAAGCTGCTGCGAGGTATGGTTCAGCTGGCCTATCGTATCCTCAAGTGAAATCCGTACCTGATGCAGATTGCTCTGCACTCCGCCTTCCGCCTTGTTCTGCAAAATGGCATACATCGAAACATACGAAATGCTTCCGATCAATATCAGCGGGGTAAGCGAGCTTATGAATAAAATAATGATCAGCTGGTATTTTAACGAATAGGGCTTCGAATAATTTCTTCGCAGCATCGATAGGTTCAATAAACACACCCCGCTTTACGAAACATTAATAAAGCGCTTTCAAATTCTTTTCTTTGTCCGCGCACGATCTGGATGATCCAATTGTGTAAACCGGTTTCCCCTTCTTTATTGCCTATTATATAGAGCAAAAAATCGGCTTACAACCGATTTTTGTTGAATCCAGGTTAAGTTTCAATTAAGCGCTTAATCTTCGATCTTAAAAGTTCGGTTTCTCCTATAATCCTGATTGGCTTAGTTTCTCTTGCTTCCGGTTTATTGGATTTGGCCATGGCACAATTCTTTTTCACCCAAATAACTATGACAATAGTTGTCACTATTATGGTCTATACTGATAATCAAGTCCAGCTGAAGTTGGCATTACGGATGGACGAACTATAGAAGCTAAAGGAGCTGCCCAAAATGATTTTGCAAATGACCCCTTTTATTATGCTGGATGGAAAAGCCAAGGAAGCGATCCGCTTCTATGAGCAGGTATTGGATGCCAAAATCCTGTTTACGCAAACCTTCGGGGAGGCGCCGGATTCATCTTTACCCGAAGAAGCGAAGGACCGTCTGGCCCATTCCGTGTTAAAAATCGGGGAAGCCGATTTGTTCGTAGCCGATACATCACCCGGTCAAGCCCATCAAGCGGGAAATACCGTCAACATCTGCGTTACTACCAACAGCAAGGAGGAAGCGAAGCAATTATTTAATGCTCTGCTTGAGGAAGGTCAAGTGATTTTCCCTCTGCAAGAAGTTCATTTCAGCCCCGCTTACGGTATGGTAACGGATAAGTTCGGCGTTACTTTCCAAATTTTTACCAAAAGATGAGGTTCCAGCCCTTTACCATGTCTAAAAAGACCGTCACGATGGATGTGACGGTCCTGTTTGGCGTCCAGGCGCTTAATAGGAGGCTTGCTGAAGCTGCTCAATAAACATCTTCTCCTCCGGATTTACCTGAATCAGCTTCTCGTAAATCTCCTTGTCCTCTTTTCCGGTTTTGGCTAGAGCCGCCAAATACCAGCGGGCAATAATTTGCTGAATTTGCTGCTGCAGCTGCCCGTTGATTCCCTGCTTCAGGACGGAGGCCGCTTCATCATATTGTTTTTCTATATACATCATTTGACCTACCGCAATGGCCATTTCCGGAGTAACGGAGAACGGAGCCCCCACATTGATCGTTTTGGGCACTGCCTCTAGCTGCTTTCTCTTCTCAACAAATTGACGGAATAATTGAATGCCTTCGCCGCGATGCATGGCAGCTGTTTTGGTGTCTTGAGCCAGCTGTGCCTGCTCGCTTAACTGAAAGCGGACAGATAGCGCCCGCTCATAAAGCGTCTGATCCCATGGAAACTTGTTTAATGCGTCCAACGTTAAGGTTAGTGCAGACTCATAGTCCCTCTTTCTTATCGCTCTCATCCATCTTTCTTCCACAAGCTCCCTCGACCAGGGCTCTACCTTCTGCAGCCGTTCCTCCAGCTTCAGCGCTTCCTGATCGAAGCGTTCATCCTTCGTCTGGTTATAGCCAGAACGCCAAAGATTGATTAACAGCAGCATATAGCCGGGATTGTCCGGCTGCTTATTCAAGGCTTCCTTCATCAAGTCGGTGGTTTGATGCAGATCGACCTCCTGCTGCCCGTACATCGCCTTCATCGCATGCTGCATCGTTCTCCCGCCGGATACATACAATGCCCCGGTTATCATCAGAAAAATAGCCGCGGCTAAAAGCAAGCCTCCGTACAGGAAGGCAGGCTTCGTCTTCGTCAGGCTCCACGTTGTATACCGGCTTGTCTCCGCGGCATCGGGCTGCGCCGTACGCTCTCCGCCGACCGCCGCCATTCCGCCCAAGCACAGGTAAACCAGCGAGGACAAATACACAAAGCTTAAATCAAAATCCATCAGGCTGTGCATCAGCAATGCGCCGGCAACGATGAGATACATCACGTGCGGTTCAAAGCTGCTTTTGGACCGAACCAGAGAACGGATATACCGGAAGCCCGCATAGCCGAGCAGAGTCATAAACGACAGAAGACCGACGGTTCCCTGCTCGATCCATAGCTGCAAAATAAAGTTGTGCGCCTGCCGGCTTGTGTAAGGGTAGCTTTGATACGTCGGATATAAGGACGACCAGGCTCCCCCTCCGGCTCCGAACACAGGATAATCTTTGATGATTTTCAAGGAGTCCAGATAAAACACACCGCGTTCCAGCACGCTGTGCTGCTCCAGATTAATGCTTCGTACCCTCTGCTCCAAGGTTTGCGGCAGCAAGGTTAACAGCGGGCTGTCCATGATCACGATCCCTACGGCAACCAGACCGATTAGCACAAGACCGGATGGCAGTACCCAGCGCCGCGTCCACGGCTTCACCGGCCGGCTGTCTTGCCCCTGCTTCTCTTCTTTTCGTCCACGCAGCAGCACGAAATGCTGGAGTGCCCAGCCGATCAGCGCCGCCCCCAAAGAAACGGCGAACAGCAGCCCCCAGCCCTGCCCTATTGAAGCGGCTGTATGGTTGTTCTGTACGAACAAGGCGGTTTCCGTCATGGGAGTCAGTATCGCCAGCGTCCCTAATCCGGCCAGCAGCAGGTGAAGCAGCAGCATCCATTGTCTGGACATGGTTAACAGGAACAGAAGGAGAAGCACGATAGCAGGCAGCATTAACAAAGCTCCGCGCGATAAAGTCAACAAGAGCGACAGCAGTGCGGGAACCAGCATTAATGCGTGGGTCAAAGACATGGCCCTGCTTCTCGACGTGACAGCGCCATAAGCGGCACAAGCGATCACGACCAGCAAAAAGCCGGCATTGGCATTCGGGTATTGGAAGATGTTATTTAACCGCAAGCCATAGGCTTCTACCACGACAGCCGCTTGATAATGCGCGTTCCCGAATAAATTAAGAAGTCCGTATATCGTTACGATATAAGTACTTACGACAAGAATTTGCGGCAGCCATCTACGGCCTGAAGCATGCATCGTGATGACCAGGCCTAACAAGAACATCATGGCATAAAACACTTGAACCTGAATCAGCAAAAATGCATAATGGACCGATACGGCTTGTATGTACGACAAAACGGCACTGATCGGCATCAGCCATGCCAGCCCAAGCGATAGGCTGTGGTCCCTCCACTGTACCCGATATTTGACTGCATAGACAGCGATGAGCAATAAAATAAAGGACGCCAGCAGTAAGGTGCCCTGGATCGGCACTTCATAGGCGATATTCGATTTCGGGTCTCCCTCGATTCTTGCGGATAAGAACAATCCCGTTAAATAAGGAACGAACAGCAAATAGGCCGTTACAAAACTAAAAAACAGCCCGTACATCACCGTGCTTCTTTCTTCACCCCTTGCGGACTTCAAGCCCGCTCCTCTACTGCGGTACTTCGTTTGCGTTTGCATGTAAATGACCCTCCATCGGTTTCGCTCAACTCCTTGCTTCTCTATTACATAGACGGTAATTTTATGGTAAAAGTTCCTAAAATCATGAAAAATATTGTCAATTTTTGTTGCCATCCGGAATCATCACATTGCTTATAAATAAAATAAGCCGAAAGCTCTCCTTTACGGGGCTTTCGGCTTTCATCTTTAATATCTTATGGCTTTACGTCGTAGATTTTGTACAGGTCATCCAGCATGAGGTTAGCGGCCTTCACGCCACCGGCTGTATTCCAGGTCGTATCGTCGACTTTAATTAATTTGTTGTTTTTGACGACCTTCAGGTTTTTCCACAACGGATCGTTCATCCATTCCTTCTCCTGCTGAGTTCCTTTGCCATCGCCGGTTTCATACGTGAAGTAGAAGACGCGGTCAGCGGCATCCAGCTCAGGCAGACGCTCCTTCGTAATGTCCTCGAACGATTTCTCGTCGCTCTTAGGGTCGGAACGCGGAATTCCGATTTGCTGGAAAATAACGCCGGAGAACATGTTGCCATAGTAGAATCTTGTCTTGCCGCCCATGAAACGCACCACGGCTACCTTCTCTTTCAGCTTGTCGCCCGCTTTGCTCTTGAAGTCCTCAATGCGCTTGTCGAAAGCGGCAATGACCTGCTCTCCTTCTTTCTTCTTGTTCAAAGTATCCGCATATAAGGAGAAGTTGCTTTTCCATTCGCCCCGCAACGTCTCGGAATAAACGGTTGGAGCGATAGCTTTCAGCTGATCATAGATTTTCTCATGACGCATTTTGTTACCGATAATCAAGTCAGGCTTCAAGGAAGCGATAATTTCCAGGTTAGGCTGGGATTCGGTACCGACAGTCGCAACACCGGCCATATCCGCTTTGATATGATCGAACCAAGGCTTTCCGGTATACGATTCTACCGCGCCGACAGGCTTAACACCCAGTGCAAGCAAGGCTTCCGTTCCTTCGTTGGTCAAAATGATCACCTTTTGCGGGTGTGCAGGAACCTCTGTCTCGCCCATGGCATGCGTGATTTTGCGAGGAGCATCCGCAGTCGTCGCTGCACCTGCTTTGTTATCACCAGCATTAGGCTGCGCCTCTTGTTTTCCGCCGCAAGCAGCCAAAAATACAGACAGCATTAAAATGACAGCGACCAGTGCCGCTGATCTCATTCGAAAGGATTGATTCTTGTAAAGCATTTCTGTCTAGACCCCCCAGGCTCGTTCATATGATAATGATTCTCATTCACATCGATAATACTACTGGAACTGGGCGGAGTTGTCAATGTCTTTTTGTTTGAATGATTTCGGCCGCAAAAAAACACTCCTTGTGGAGTGAGTCTGTTGAGAAACCTGAAGTGCTTAAACCATTGCCAATATACTCCAGTGGGGTATGCCCCTCCATATGTAGCATAGTTCGTACAAAACAGGATTTCTCAACAACCAGACTCCATTCGGAGTGTTTATGGCCTCATCAATCAAACAAAGGAGTGGATAAATATCTTTCGCCGTTATCCGGCATGATGACAACGATGTTCTTGCCCTTATTCTCAGGACGCTTCGCTAGCTGTACAGCTGCGTACGCCGCGGCACCCGAAGAGATGCCTACCAGCAAGCCCTCTGTTTTGGCAAGCTGCCGGGTCGTTTGGAACGCATCGTCGTTTTTGACTTTATAGATTTCGTCGACGACATTCCGATTGAACACACTCGGGACGAAGCCGGCTCCCAGCCCTTGGATCTGGTGCGGTCCCCGCTTGCCCCCGGACAATACCGGAGAATCGAAAGGCTCAACCGCGACAATTTGCACGGACGGCTTCTTCTGCTTCAGCACTTCACCTACACCGGTCACCGTTCCGCCTGTCCCGACGCCGCTGACAAAAATATCTACGCCGCCTTCCGTATCGCGCCATATTTCTTCCGCTGTCGTCACTCTATGAATTTGCGGGTTCGCGGGGTTATCGAACTGCTGCGGAATGAACGAATGCGGGATTTCTGCTGCCAGCTCCTCCGCCTTTCTCATTGCGCCCGGCATGCCTTCCGAAGCCGGAGTTAGGACAAGCTCCGCTCCAAGCGCCTGCAAAATTTTTCTCCGCTCGATACTGAACGATTCGGGTAACGTAATAATGAGCTTATATCCTAAAGCAACGGCTGCAAAAGCAAGACCGATGCCCGTATTCCCGCTGGTAGGCTCGATGATGACGGAATTCTTTTGCAGCAAGCCCCGCTCCTCCGCGTCTTTGATCATGGCAAATCCGATGCGGTCCTTAACGCTGCCTGCCGGATTAAAATATTCCAGCTTGGCAATCAATGCCGCTTCCAGTTGGTGCGTTTGGCCGAATTTGGCAAGCCGCAGCATAGGTGTATTTCCGATCAGATCGGTCAAGTTGTTGGCTATATTAGGCATGGAAACCCCTCCTGTGAAACTGCTATTATATGATTCCCTAATGTATGGTATTCAAATCTTAACACCAAAAAAATAGAAAGTAAAATCAGCGGTGCGCCCAGCCGCGCGAAAATGCGTACAAAATCACCCGCAACTTCCGGGGTCATACGGTATCTACATGCCCAACAGGCATCTATCTTTCTGCATCTGTCTCATCTTTTTACCGTTACCGCAAAAACACCTGCCGTCTTATGTAACATCATTCGAAGACTCTCCCCTTTCCGCATGAATATAAAAAGCCCCGCTATGGCTGCAGAAGCCATAACAGAGCTGTTCAAACTGCTTTTGCCCGCTTATTGCGGCATTAATCGGGTCGATACGCCGATCCGGTTCCATGCATTGATCGTAACGATCTGCATAATAATCTCAGCAATCTGCTTCTGATTGAAGTAGCTTTCTACTTCCTCATACACATCGTCCGGAACATGGGTCTCCGCCAGCAGGGTGATGGATTCTGTCAAAGCGAGCACTGCTCTCTCCGCATCCGTGAAGAAGGGAGTTTCCCTCCAGGCGTTCAATGCGTAAATCCGCTGCTCCGTCTCCCCGAGCTTGCGCGCTTCCTTGGTGTGCATATCGATGCAAAACGCGCAGGAGTTGATCTGGGAAGCACGGATTTTGATCAGCTCTCTCAATTTCTTGTCAATGCTTGTGCCTGATACATAAGATTCGAGCCCCAGCATCGCTTGGTATCCTTCCGGAATCACTTGATTCATGACCATTCTTGTTTTCATAAAATAATTGCCTCCTCGTCCCTTGTCGATAGGGGTTATTTTGTCTTTACAATTATTAAGACAATCGGGAAGCTATTTTGTGACATTGCAGCATGATCTATTCAACTTTTTATGCGCTTGCTGAATAAGCCGGTGCGGCTTTCCTGCGGCGGATCATCAGAAGGTAGCAGACGACGGAGCCCACATCCGCAACCGCTATGACAATCCCCATCGGCACGGCTGTGCCGCTGCCGCCCAATCCGACAAGAGGTGCGACAACGCCGCCGGCGATGAACGAGAGCAAGCCCAGGAGCGCCGATGCGCTGCCCGCTGCCTGCGCCTGGTTCTGCATCGCCAGCGCAAAGGAGGTTGCGCTTACGATCCCGACGCTGGACACGACGAAGAACAATGGTACCAGTATCGCATACAAGCCTGCACCGATAAGAATCATTGCAAGCAGCGTTACGCCGCCGAGCATAGCCAGGACGAGTCCGCTAACCAGCAGCTTCTTCTCCCCGAGCTTTCCGGCAAGCCTGCCTGTAATCTGGCCGGCAATGATAATGCCAAGCCCGTTAATGGCGAAGAACATGCTGTACATTTGCGGTGACGCTCCAAATATATTTTGAATGACGAACGGAGAGCCGGAGATATAAGCGAACATCGCCGAAATGACCAATCCTTGACAAAGCGCATAGCCCATGAACATCCGGTCTCCCGCCAAACTGCGGAAGGTCCTGAGCGTGTTTCCGATACCGCCCTTGGAACGGCGCTCTGCCGGCAACGTTTCGGGAAGACCGAACATCACCGCTGTCAGCATTAGCAAACCGAACAGGCTCAATACTATAAAGACGCCGGGCCATGCCGTTGCGCGGAGCAGCTGACCCCCGGCAATCGGAGCGAAGATCGGGGCTACGCCATTAATCAGCATCAGCAAGGAAAAAAACTTGGTCAGCTCCGTACCGGAGTACATATCACGCACGATAGCGCGGGATATGACGATCCCCGCCGCACCGGCAAAGCCCTGAATAAAGCGAAGCACTATCAATGCCCAGATGGACGGACTCCATGCGCATAAAAGCGAAGCAATCGTATAAACGAGCAATCCGACGAGCAGCGGGGTGCGGCGGCCCCTGACATCGCTTAAAGGACCGGCGAGCAGCTGACCGAGCGAGAGCCCTAGCAAGCAGAAGGTAAGACTGAGCTGGGCGAGGGAAGTCGTCGTATGAAGATCGTCGGCCAGCGTCGGCAATGCCGGCAAATACATGTCGATCGATAGCGGCCCAAAGGAAGCCAGGGCCCCCAATATAAGAGCCATCCACAGCCTCCGGGCAGGCACGGATGATGATATGGCATCACTATGTTGTTCTTTCACAAAATCCAACCTTTCCAGTTCATTTTAATTAGGCATCTAATTACTTTGGTGTTCCGACTCCAAATTGCTGTGCATTTGCATCAGCAGCCGCCGGAACAGCATCTTTTCCTCCGGACGGAAATGGTCGAAGCATTTGTCTTCTATGACATGCAGCGCTTCCTTAACCTTCTCCGCGGCAAATCTCCCCTTGTCCGTAAGATACACCCTGGATATGCGCTGGTCGTCCGGATCGGGTCTTCTTTCAAGCAGGCCTACCTTCTCCATCCGGGTAATCATGACGGTAAGGGTCGCAGGCTGAATATGAATCCGGGAAGCCAGCTCCTTCTGAATCTGCCCGTCCTGCTCCGCTAGCCTTAGCAGCAGCGGCGGCTGGCCGGGATACACTTCATATTGCTGAATCAGCTTATCGACGTTTTGCCTATGAAGCTTCAGCACATGCTTCATCAAATGCGTCAATGCATCGGTATGTTGAAAGCTCAAGGACGCCCCTCCTCTTATAATTAGCCAGCTAACCAAATGTTAGTGTAGACCGAAGGAGACGTTTCCGTCAACCTTTTTCAAGTCGTTATTTTATTAGTTTTCGCGAAATTCATGTGAGTTTTAGCTATGTTGGGACAGGTCTAAATTCGCTAAGCTTAGGGGGAAGACGCATGAAACCGACTAAAATCCCCCATCCGGCGTCTTACATCCAACCGGGAGGTGAGCTGTACTCGCACCACGCATTGCGGCAGTCCAAATTATTTTTTTAAGGAGGATGCTTAATGATGAAAAGCAATAAGAGAGTACTTGGCTGGCTCAGAAGCCGCGCGATATCGGTATCGATTCTGTTCCTGCTGTGCTTCGCACTGGTTCCGTTCTTCGCCGTCTCTACCGCATTTGCAGCGACCAAAACCGTCCCTGCAGGCGATGTTGCAACGCTTCGCAGTTATCTGGCTAGCGCGCAGCCGGGTGATATTATCGAGGTTTCCGGTACCTACAATATTTCGAACGGTACGCTCAGCACTTCTGTAAGCGGTACCAACGGAAACTACATTACCCTTCGCGGGACAGGCGGAGGCGCTACGTTCAACTTCACCGCGTCAGCCGGCAACTCCGCTGTGTACATCAAACACAATTATTACAAGCTGGAGAACCTGACGATCAACTCCAACTCCAATTCCAACAAAGGACTTCTGATTGAAGCCTCCCACGGTTATGTAACGAATGTCACCGTGAAGAACACGCTGGCGGAGGGCTTCAAAATCCGTAAAAACAGCCAATATTGGCTGTTCGAGAATTGCTCCTCCCAATATACGGGACAAAGCGGCAAATTCGGCGAGGGCTTCTACGTCGGAGATGCGGATCAGAACTGGACCACTGCCCCCAACGCCGACCAAAGCGGCTATATTACCTTCTTGAATTGCAGCGCCATCCAAATGAAGAACGACGGCTTTGACTTCAAAGAAGGCACTCATGACATTAAAGTCATCGGCGCAACCATCGATTTCCAGAACACCATTCCTGAGAGTTCGGTAGGTAATAGCGGCTTGTTCATCCGGGCCAATAACGTGCAGGTCATCAATACAACGATCAAAAATAACGCAGGTCCGGGACAGGGCATCCGCGCTAATAAAATGACCGCCTCGGACAACAATTCCTATGGCAGCAACCTGGAAATGAAGGCGCTGACCGGAATCAACTTAACGGGCTCCCTGATCTACAGCAGCTTCACCAACAACACCCTGTACACCGATTATACGACCACCAATGTAGCAGGCGGACTGTATGCCTCCGGCTCCAAAACCGCCACATCTGCGAGTCCGTCTTCGTTCGTCGAGAAAACCTGGAGCGGCGAAGGCGGCGGAACGTACAGCAGCAGCACGACACCAACGCCTGCCAATCTGGCCTTGAATAAAACTGCCTCCGCTTCGACGGAATGGAGCACCACCTACGCGGCAGGCAAAGCCGTTGACGGCACGACAAGCACCCGCTGGGCGTCCGCTTCCGGAACCAATGCAGGACAATGGTTGAGGGTCGACCTTGGCTCCAGCCAAACCTACAGCAAGGTCATCATCAAGGAAACCGACTTCGCCAATATTACCTCCTTCAAGCTGCAATCGTCCAATGATGGCACTACCTTCACGGATATAACCAGCGGCACTACTATCGGCTCTTCCAAAACAGTCACTTTTTCTCCTGTAACGTCCCGCTACATCCGCTTATATGTCGTATCCGCTTCCGACGAAGCGAACGTGAATGAATTTGAAGTATACGCTAATTAACCTTGCTGTAAAATGATTGAAGGCCGGTATTCCAAGGAGATTTCCTTGAGAGGATCGGCCTTCTTTTAGCTGCTGCGCTTCGCATTTGCCCTTATAGACAGCGGTAGAAACCTTCATCCGACATAATCCCACAAGGATCACCGCGGCCGTGTACCCCAGCATGAACGGTTCCATGGGTTGCGTTTGAAGATGTTCTCTCCCTCTCCTTCAACCCCAAGTTTTCCCCAAACCATACAGTTTCACGTCACTGCGTCCATAGTCCCAATCTGCGAAATAGGCCTTGGAAAAATGCAACATTTCGTCTAAGTGTGAGTCTAATAACATGTACTCTGTCGAAAAGGAGGTTATTGGATCTACATATTATCGCAAGTTTTACGTTAAGCGCTGTCAGCCGTTAAAGAGCTGCAGGGCAAAATTTCCACATGCTGCTTAAGGTCACAACGATTATTTTTATTTTAGAGGTGAATGATGAAGTTAAGGTTCATAACTACATTGCTATCGCTGCTGCTTATTGCCCTTCTGATACCTGCCTTCGCCTCTGCCGCTCCGCAAGGTTCGGCCGCTGGCATCCCGTTATACTTCAACGGGAAACAATTGAAGCCCGAGGTTGCGCCGCGAATTATTAAAGACGTGACCATGGTGCCTGTCCGCATCATTGCCGAGGAGCTGGGCTCCAAGGTGACCTGGGACCAGGCACAGCAACAAGTTACGATCACGAAGGATTCGCTGAACATACAAATGGTTATCGACAAGCCTTCAGCTACCGTGAACGGGGTCAAGCTTCCGCTGGATGCCGCTCCGCTGCTGATTGACGGAAACACCCTGCTTCCCGTCCGTTTTATTGCCGAAAACATGGGGATCGAGGTCAACTGGAACGACGTCGCCCGTGCGGTTTATTTGAAAGACAAGTCCGGAGAGACGGAAACCGTTCTGCCGCCTGCAGGCCAGCCTACACCGGACAAGCCCGCGGTCGATGCCAACGGCAGCCCGCTGCCTGTCATTCAATCGATTGAAATGACTCCGAACCAGCTGTTAATTAAAGCCGACAAGGGCGCGCTTCAGCCTAGCTCATTTTCGCTGCGTGATCCGAATCGCATCGTTATCGATATTCCGAATGCCTCCTTGAACCCTTCCCTTTACAAAAATGAAGCGTCCAAAAGCGGGGACACGGTCTCGAATAACGTCTATGTATCGAATGTCCGCTATTCTTTATATAATAATAATCCGTATACCGTTCGCATCGTACTGGATATGAAGGAACCGGTCGATCTCAAATGGGAATCCGGCCTTAACACGGCCGCACTGGTCGGTGTTCTTAACAAAGCCAAATATAAAGTCGTCATCGATCCGGGTCACGGCGATCATGATCCGGGCGCTAAGGGCGCCAACGGCCGCAACGAGAAGGAATTCAACCTGATGATGGGGCTCAAAGTGTACAACCTGCTTCAGAAGGAGCCACAGATACAGCCATCCATGACGCGCAGCGACGATACCTTCATTCCTCTGGACGATCGCGGCAAATTCGCCAACGACCTGAATGCCGATGTATTTGTTTCTATTCACGGGAATAGTTATGTAGCAACATCGACGGGAACAGAAACGTATTATTATAAGGCGGATAGTGTTGAGTTCGCCAACATCATGCACAAGCATTTAGCGGCTGCGACCGGATTGCCGGACCGCGGGGTGCGTCAAGAAGCGTTCCGCGTGGTAAAAATAACAAACATGCCGGCTGTGCTGCTGGAAGTGGGTTACCTGTCCAACCCGGGGGAATCCGCGCTCATGTTTGACGAAGCATTCCAGAATCGGGTCGCCGCAGCTATTGTGGCCGGCATCAAAGAGCAGCTCAACATTCAGTAAGGAATAAGGCGGTGAACGAAATGAACAAAAACATAGTAAACGGTTTGCTCCTTACAGGTGCTGTCGTAATGGCTTTATCCGGCTGCGGCCAAAAGCCTCTGGCCAATGGAGGAACAACCCAGGGCTCCGATAATCCGCCTGTCAATAATCAGGCGACACCAGCGCCGACTCCACAGCCAACTCAGCAGCCCGCGAAGAAAGAGCCTATGACCAGCAAAATCAAGGTATACTATGGGGACGATCAAGCGACGAAGCTGGTGGAGAAGGAAGTCACTATCAGCTATAGCGAGGATAAGGATAAGTACAAGGCGGCGTTGGAAGCTTTGAAGAAAGCGCCGGAAAACGGCAATGTAGTCCCTCTCGCTAAGGCTCTCGGCTATAAATCCGTAGTCTTTAAAGACGGTGCGCTGACCGTGGATGTGAGCCTTTCGGACGAAGGACGCCTTGGCTCCGGAGGCGAATCTATGCTTCTGCAGGCAATCCGGCAAACCGTGTTCCAATTCCCGGAAGTCAACTCCATTGATATTCTGGTGGATGGCCAAGCCGCAGAATCGCTGATGGGTCATATGGATTTGCCTCATCCGATCAAACGATAGCCGCTTGGGTTTCGGATTTCCAGGTCAATCGAGTAGGTGAGGGCGGCTAGCCCTCGTCTTCTCAACCACCGTACATGCCGGTCCGCATACGGCGCGGTTCCTAATGGTTAACGAATTTCAAGATAGCAAGAAGTTAGACTCATTAGCCCTTGGTTGTTCCAGTAGGAACGATTAAGGGCGTTATTTATGCTGCGGGACAATGTCAATTCTTTATCCAGATCGTCTAACAGAATGTTGGGCTAAGAGTGGGCTGTTGGCTGCCATGATAACTTTGCCTTGGACATTACTGTTACGGCAATTTAATCTACTCATGTGCTTCTTTTTTGGGGAAGCCTAATACTATTAGGCTGTTTTAACCAGTTTTTAATGTCTTGGGTAAATTTAGGTGCACCAACAACTCTCTCAATATGTACGAAATCATGAAAATTTTGACTTGGATATTGATTTCTCAGATCCAGCGATGGCACTTGATAGGCTTCTAGAATAGTCTGTATTCGTTTTTGAAGTGGTTCCCAATAAGATTGTGCAGGGTACTTTTCGCTAAAATTAACTGGCATCCATACAATACCTACAGGCAGCTTTCTTCTCTCGCTTTCCTCAAGAACCCAGATTAATGCCTCCAAATTATTCACAAAGTCTTTTTCAACGGACATCCAGCCAAACTGCCGCTCATACCCTTCCCATTTTTCTTTCAGTTTGTCAGGAGGGAGCTGTCCAAAATAGAGCATCTTGTCAGTCCATACTTTTTCCAAATCTGCTCCTAATTTACCTTGCGATATATTTCCAGCAAATGATTTTGCCGAGTTAACGAGGACTTCTCTCATATAATCACGATAAAAGTACACGTAAGGCACATAATAACTTTTAAACCATGGGTAGGTTGGATCCGTATCCAATTTATCCAACATGATATGAGGGTCGATCCCAATAATAAGCATGCCTTCAGGTCTATATAAATCCTTTTTCAATATGGCCTGCAGATCGGCAATTTTTCCATAGGATAGTCCCATCTCAACTAAGGGTAAGGATGATTCTTGTTCGATAAAAGCCGCTGCTACTGCTGAATTACCATAAAAGAGCGGTGCTTCCCTAACTTGATTATGACTTAATAATGTCTTATTAAAATCATCCTTATAGAAGACAAGGGAAGTTCTCATGGGATCCCAAGCCGAAAATAAAATATCGGTAGAAATAAATGCACACAGAAGTAATAAAACAAACGAATTCTTCTTGATCCATTGAATAACAATATTTTGAGTTTTCAACTTAATCACCACGTTCTTTTAAGTATCAATAAAATAATGTAATTGATTCTAGTTATTTTTTGGTAAATATATTAAAATCACCCACATAAAATATAGTCTATATTAATAGAATTCTGGCCAGAGTTCAAATTTATAGGATAGCTCTGTGACAGCTTCGGTCTCATCAACAGGAAGTAATCCCCATACGATGATTGAAAATATTAGTAATAACTTCGACCTTGCCTCTGGGACTAGTAACGTATACGAATAAAATCGGATTGGAAGCGTAGGTTTCGGAGTCGTGATTTTCGGCAACTTCCCATTGCTTCCACAGACACAAACGAAGTCTTCAACGAATCCATTCGCCCAACTATTCGCAATGTGTCTTTAGGGATGCCAGATGAACACAGCCAATCCCCCCATTAGGTAAGGGTTAAGCTTGAAAGCAGATTACCGAGGCAATCTGCTTTTTTTGGGCTGCAGCGGATCTGTGGATGAAAAAAGCTGGGGATAACCAATGCTGTGGATATGTTCATAAGTACACGCCGATTTATGCACAGCTTGGCTTTTGAGTGTTGTTGATAATGTGGATAATGATGTTGATAACTGCATTTTCCTCCATACAGACGAGGTTCCATTATAGTACAAAAGCGATCCGTTTGAAAAGTAAAAATTTGCTGTGCACAGCCTGGGGAAGAATGTCGAAAAAGCGCGAATGACAGGCCTATTTATGTTAAAATAGATATACTTCATCGCGAGGGTGATTGTATGACTATTCTGCTCATTGTGCTCATGATTGCTGCGATCGTTCTGTTTATTACCAAATCGCACAATCCGTCCGCCTATTGGATGGGCTTCGTTCTGGTCGGCTGGTTTCTCAGCATGGCCGGCTTGATCCTGTTCATAGCCAAGTACGGCGGATTTTACTATAAAGTCAATATCGTTCTGTTCTTCAATGACAGCATCCGCAACTTTCTGCTTGATTTGCCTATCAAGATTGAAGGCATCAGCCGTATGATCACGATTGGACGATCTTTATTCGTCTTCAGCCTGATCGGGCTGTCGGTGACACTTTTCTACTACCGTCCGTTTCAGCAGCTATGGAAAATATTCGCCCTCAATACACTGCTTCCCATCGCGAATATTATTTTTTATGATCCTATCATTTATAAATGGGCCCTGTCCGTCCTGGACCGCAATGTTACTTACATGATCGGCTGGGTCACTCGCGGCTGGCTCGTCGTCTCCCTTCTCGTTGCGTTGGCGCTCATGATAGGCAAGTACCGGAAAATGACCATCCCCTGGGTCAAGAAGCAGAGCAAGCACATTCTGTACGGTGTGGTCTCCCTTGTATTGTTTTATTTTTATCTCGGCTTTATGGGACCGCTTCAGGTGTTCGATGTACGCACGTATTATGTGCTTTATTCGGACTTTTCCAACTTTAATCCCCCTCTTACTTTGTTCGGCTGGTATGCCAGCATCGGCTTTACCGGCGTTCTATCCGTCATCAGCATCCTTTCGATTTGGCGCTATACCGAAGTAGAGAAAACGATGGGCAAGAGCGATCTGCAGCTGCAGCGCAAGCTCAATACCGCCAATATGGGTGCCCGTGTCTTCACACACGCTATCAAAAATCAGCTGCTCATGATTCAGCTGCTGATCCGGCAGGCTCAGGAACAGGCTGCGGCTCAAGGAGCTTCACCTGCAAACAGCTCCATGCAACCGCTTACGAAGGCAAGCGATATCGTCTCACATACTCTCGGCAGATTGGATCAGCTCTATGACTCGTTCAAGACGAACCAGCTTCATCTGAGACCCGTTGCGGTTCAATCGCTCATGCAGCAAACGCTCGAACGGCTGAAGGTCATCCCGGAGCATGTCGAGTTTGAGGCTGTCATGCCCGATGACGGCTGCATGGTATTGGCGGATGCCGAACACTTGTCGGAGGCTCTCTACAATTTGGTGATTAACGCCATAGAAGCGATTGACGAAGATAGCGGAGGCCTGGTGCAGCTGAACAGCTATGTGGAGGAGAATTGGGTTATTATCCAAATTATCGATAACGGACCGGGGATTGAAGCCGAGCTGCAAGAAACGATCTTCGATCCGTTCTATACCAATAAGAATACGACCAAGAACTGGGGAGTCGGGCTCTCCTTCAGCAAGCATATCGTGCTGGGCCACTACGGCCGCATCCATCTGGACAGCAAGCCTGGCGAGGGAAGCACCTTTCAAATTATTGTTCCGCTCTATGTGTTGAAATCCGAGCAGAAAGAGAGTTGAGAATTCATGAATCCGATACGAATCCTTGTCGCGGAGGATCTCGACGTGCTGCGCGAGCATTTTTGCGAGCTGATCAGCCGTGAGACCGATATGACCGTTGTCGCACAAGCCTCCAGCGGAAAGCAGGTGCTGCAGCGCTTGCTAGAGCATCAAGCGGATATCGTCGTCATGGATATTGAAATGGATATGAAAAACGACGGAATTCTGACCGCCGAGAAGGTGCTTGCGCTGTATCCGCACATGAAAATTATTTTTCTGACGGTGCATGAAGATGATGAGACCGTATTTAATGCCTTTGAAACTGGGGCTGTCGACTATGTGCTGAAGACAAGCTCTCCCGAGGTCATCATCTCGAGCATTCGCAATTCGTACGACGGGATTGTGCAGATCCGGCCCGAATTTTCATATAAAATCAAAAATGAATTCTCACGCATCCGCCGCAACGAGGAAAGCTTGCTGAAAGCCACTATCATTTTGTCGCAAATGACCCCTACCGAGCTGGAGATCCTGGAGCTCCTTCTTAAGGATATGAAAATCGCGGAAATCGCCAAGCACCGCCAGGTGGAGCTGTCTACGATCAAAACGCAAATGAATGTGATCCTGAAAAAGTTCAACAAAAAAAGGTCCAAGGAAGTCACTGCGATGCTGCGGGAGTTAAATGTACAGCACCTGATCCACAAAGTTAGAGGCCACAGCTAGCCAGCCTTAACGCAGCCGGGCACGGCTGTCAGGCGACTGAAAGGACCTATTATACGAAAAATGCGAAAGGTAAGGTGGGGTGTCCCCTGTAGGAGCGATAGCGTTCGCCTTTGTTCTCGGGAGATCCCCGCTAATAAGCGAATATAATCAAAATTTCCCGAGAACAACAGCGACCGGAAGGGGATACCCCACCGGGTACCAAAGCCATTTTCAGATCTATGGGTTTTTCAAAAGACTCGCAGCAAGGAACGGCTGCGATCTTTTTTATCCAAAAGCATTGACCCCAAATAAGGTTCAGTGATAAGATTGAAAAAATTTACCTATCATCCCCACCAAAATAATCCAAGGAGGAATGAATGAAGTGGCCACGTATTACTTGGAACCATCCCGCACCTTCAGCGAATTTCTGTTAATTCCGAATCTGACGACCAAGGACTGTACCCCGGCGAACGTTCGCCTGAGAACACCGCTCGTCAAATACAAGGAAGGCGAGGAGCCGGCGATATCCCTGAATATCCCGTTCTCATCCGCCGTTATGCAAGCCGTATCCGACCACGGGATGGCGATCGCTTTAGCCCGGTGCGGAGGCATTTCCTTCATCTTTGGTTCGCAATCTATTGAGGAAGAAGCCGAAATGGTTCGCAAGGTCAAAAGCTATAAGGCCGGCTTTGTTGTCAGCCGCTCCAATTTGACACCGGACCATACACTCCAGGATGTGCTCGATTTGAAGGAAAAAACCGGTCATTCCACTGTGGCCATTACCGAGGACGGCACAGCCAGCGGCAAGCTGCTCGGGATTGTCACGAGCCGCGACTATCGTGTCAGCCGCGACCCTCTCACCAAGCCTATCCGTGATTTTATGACACCCTTCTCGACGTTAATTTACGGCCAATCCGGCATTTCGCTATCCGAAGCCAACGATTTGATCTGGGAGCATAAGCTGAACTGCTTGCCTATAGTCGATGAACAGCAAAAGCTGGAGTATCTCGTATTTCGCAAGGATTATGACGCTCACAAGGAAAATCCGCTGGAGCTGCTGGACAACAACAAAAGCTATATTGTAGGAGCAGGCATTAACACCAAGGATTATACGGAACGCGTCCCTGCCCTAGTTGAAGCCGGAGTGGACGTTCTGGTCATCGATTCCTCCGACGGCTACAGCGAGTGGCAGCGGGAGACGATTCAATATGTGAAAGCGAATTTCGATGTCAAAATCGGCGCAGGGAATGTCGTCGACCGGGAAGGCTTTTTGTACTTGGTTGAATCCGGTGCAGACTTTGTCAAGGTCGGAATCGGCGGCGGCTCCATCTGTATCACCCGGGAGCAAAAAGGGATCGGCCGCGGACAAGCCTCTGCCATTATGGAGGTCGTAGAAGCAAGAGATCAATACTTCAAGGAAACCGGCATTTATATTCCTATTTGTTCTGACGGCGGTATCGTTCACGATTACCATATTACGCTGGCATTAGCCATGGGGGCCGACTTTGTCATGATGGGAAGATATTTTGCCCGCTTCGACGAAAGCCCGACCCGCAAGCTGAGAGTCGGTAACAACTTTGTCAAGGAATTCTGGGGAGAAGGCTCCAATCGCGCGCGCAACTGGCAGCGGTATGATACCGGCGGCAAAAGCAACCTGTTGTTCGAGGAAGGTGTCGATTCGTACGTCCCTTATGCAGGCAGCCTGCAGGAAAATCTGGACAAAACGATCGGCAAAATCAAATCGACCATGTGCAACTGCGGAGCCACCAGTATTAAGGAGCTGCAGCGTGTAGCTCGAATTACGCTTGTTTCGGCGACAAGCCTCGTAGAAGGCGGCGCTCACGATGTCATTCTGAAGGAAAGCAGCCTTTCTGAAGATAGCCATTGAGGAATGGAATAGCAAAAAGGAGGGGAGCTGTCAGTGACTGTCCCCTCCTTTTTTTGACATGATGGAATTTCGTGCCCTTGCGCAAAGCACCTGAATCTGCTCGAAGCCAAGGTCCCGCTTTGTGGGGTTATTTTTCGTTCAATCCTACTGTCCTACGACTTTAAGAAACGGATTCGCCATCAGGAACTTGTCGGCTGGTGTAACTTCCTTCAAATTGCCGTTTTGCACGAACAGCTTCTCCAGGTTTTCATACCATTTTTTTGCGGTCCCGTCCTTGAATGCATCCGCAACACGCTTGTTATCGAGCCATCCAACGCATCGAGCTGCATTCTCAAAGATTCCTCCGGCACTTGCGTATAAGCCGCCGTCATTTTTACCGCTTCGTCTTTATTTTTGAGCTTGTAATCGGTGGTTTTGGCAATCGCTTTCAGAAAGCTCTCGACCAGCTCAGGCTTCTCCTGCAAAAACTTCGGATTCACAACCCAGCTTGCCGGGAAAATATAATCCGGGAAGAAGTCGCTGTTATCTCCGAGCTTCACCATATTTTCCTTGCCTACCTGCTTCTCGATTTCCAGCGTGTAGGGAGACCAGATGGCAACGGCATCCACTTTGCCTGCAACATAGGCAGATACGGCTCCCGCTACATCCATATTGACGATATTGACGTCGCTAGGCTTAAGACCGCCTCTTTCCAGCCCCAAATTCAGCACCATTTCGCCGGACGTTCCTTTGGGAACACCGATCGTTTTGCCCTTCAAGTCCTTCCATTCCTTGATGCCGGATTTTTTCGTCGCGAATACCATATCGCTCTTGCCGAGGCTCACGATATCGATGATATGCCCTTTGCCCTGCGCTGCAAGGAAGGTGGCACCGGGTCCGATGTAGGCGATATCAATATCGCCTGAAGCCATAGCCTGAAATTCCGGAGGGCCGCTCAAAAATTTGACCGCATTGACGTTAATACCCGCTTCCTTGAAGAAGCCCTTCTCCTCCCCGATCACGATAGGCGTAGCACCGTTCATATCCGGCATATAAGCCACGTTGATGGTTGGCGTCTTCCCGGTTGGCTTATTAGGCTCAGGGGCTTGAGCCGGGGACGTACCGCCTCCGCCGCCGCCCGAAGAGCAAGCGCCGAGCAGCAGCGTCAAACCGAGAACAGCAGACAGAACAGGAATGGATTTCCGTTTCAGAAGCATTGGAATCTCTCCTTTATAAGGTTATTTTGCCACTTCCAGATATTCGCGATACACCTTGGACCAAATCTCGTTCTTGATCTGAACAAAACGTTCATCGAGCTTCGTCGCTTGATCTCTCGGATAAGGAATGTCCACATCGATAATTTCCTTGATTCGGCCCGGACGCGCGCTCATAATAATGACCTTTTGAGCGAGAATGACGGCTTCCTCGACGTCGTGAGTGATGAAGAAGCAGGTCTTTTTCTCCGTCTGCCATGTTTTGAGCAGCTCCTCCTGCAGCTGTGCTCTCGTCTGCGCATCCAGAGCGCCGAACGGTTCATCCATAAGCAGTACTTCTGGCTGCACCGCATACGCCCGGGCAATAGCGACACGCTGCTTCATTCCGCCGGACAGCTCCTTCGGATAAGCGTGGGCAAAATCCTTCAGACCGACGATTTCCAAATATTTTTCGGCCGTTTCTCTCCGCTCCTGCTTGTTAAGACCGCGAAGCTTCAAGCCGAACTCGACATTTTTCAGAACGGTCTTCCAAGGGAACAGCGCATACTGCTGGAACACGACGCCGCGTTCCTTACCGGGTCCCTTGACCTCCACGCCGTCTACCTTGACCGAGCCGGATGTAGCATCCTCCAGCCCGGCGATGATATTGAGAAGGGTCGTTTTGCCGCAGCCGCTCGGACCTACTACACAGACGAATTCATTTTGACCAATGGTTAAATCGGTGTTTTGCAGTGCCGTGACATCCCCCGTTCTCCCTTTATATACTTTCGAGAGCTGGCGTATTTCAATTTTGGGTGGCACCGACGCTGCTGCATTGCTTTGCTTTTCTAGGTGTTGCGCACTTCCTGCCATCCGGTTAGCCTCCTCTCTAAAAAGAGCACCAATTTATCCATCGCCAAGCCGATAATGCCAATGACAATGATGCCTAAAATTACGACTTCCATGCGGAAGTACAAGCTCGCCTCCATAATCATGTTGCCCAGCCCCTTGTTCGCACCCGTTAACTCGGCAGCTACCAGCGTTGTCCAGGCGGCGGCGAGACCGAGCCGGACACCGACCAATATATAAGGAAACGAGGCTGGCACGATGACTTCAAAGAAAATGTCCTTATCTCTCGCTCCCAATACCCGGGAGGCCCGAATTAAGGTCGGATCGACGTTGCGCACGCCCTGAAAAATCGAAATGACCATAACCAGAAAGGTCGATACGAAAATAACGGTGACTTTGGCAGACTCGCCGACGCCCTGGGCCACGATGACCAATGGAATCAAGGCGATGGGAGGAATGGTACGGAAAAATTGGATCCATGGCTCCACGACCGAGCGAACGACACCGTACCAGCCCATCAGGAAGGCTACGGGAATCGCTACGATAAGACCGAGCGAGAAACCGCCAAGCACCCGGAACAGGCTGGCTCCCACGTTCGTCCACATTCTTCCGCTGGCCGCTTCGGACACGAAGGTCTCGATGACGACGGTCGGATTGGTAATGATGGCGCCTATGGCCGGTATCGCCGACAGCAGATACCACACGGCTATCCCCACCACGATGGAGATGACGGTAAGCATCCAGTGCGGTAATTTTTTCATGATGTGACCTCCTAAGAGCTTTGGGAAAGATCTAGCTTTCTTCGACAACTCAAGTCTGTTGAAAAACCTATGGGGCTAGAACTATTGCCAATATACTCCGGTGGGATATGCCCCTCCGGCCGCTATTGAAACCCGTGAATAGTGATTAGATTTAGCGGTATTTTCACAGGTTTCAAAGGCGGACGTAAACTCCTCCAAGGCATACCCCACCTCCATATTTAGCGATGTTCACGCAAGCAAGGTTTTTCAACAACCTTAAGCTTGCTTGGAAAAGCCCAGTCGCATTAATCAAAAGCTTAAAGCTTTCAACGGAAAGCTCTTCTGCGATATATTGTAGTCCTAGCCGTCGTAAGCCGGCTGAATGGCTTCCCTGCAGTAAGTGGTGCGCAGCTCATTAGCCGCCTCGCGCCAGCCCTTCTGATCCAGTCTTCGTACCCAATCGTCGACAGTCAAGTATTTCCAAGGGCCGGTCTCGATGACTTTTTGAAGCGGATCGGCCTTATAGCCCGGCTTGCGGACCTGCTCATGCTGCCACTGGGACAAGCGATGATCCATCTCCTTGACGATCTCGGGATACTGCTCCGCTACATTCCTGGTTTGGTTAGGGTCATTCACCATGTCGTACAAGGTGACTTCCTCAAAATGAAGATACAGGCCAGGATGGTAGGTGCGGATAAAGTACCAGCGTTCATCGCGCACTGCTCTTTGACAAACATACAGCGCATGATCCATCACCAGGTAGTCCCGGCCCTGCCAATGCTCTCCCTGGAGTGCAGGGAGAAAGGACTTGCCGTCCCAGCCGGAAGGTACCTTCAGACCGGCCATATCAGCAATTGTTGCGATGACATCCACATTGTAGACAAACCCGTCAATCGCCTTGCCAGGGTTCGGCATGCCGGGAGCCTTGATGATCAGCGGCAGATGGTGCACCGCTTCGGTAGCGCTTGCATGTTCGATGTAAATCCCCTGCTCACCCATCGATTCGCCGTGATCGGCACTTATAATAGCTGATCCCGCCGTCATAGCCGTCTACGGCATGCTTGAAATCGTTACGATTCGCGATTTGGCCGGGCATGGTTGCCGGGTATTTGTCCCCCCAGTGCAGGAACGGAGCCGACCGCGGGAAGCTGTGCTGCTGCTGGGAAGCTATCGTGGCTTCATCAGGAAAAGCTTTAACCGGGGCATCCTTCCACTGTTCCATATATTCGATGGGATAGGTATAGAACGTATGCGGATCCCAGTACTGAATGTGCAGGAAGTAGTTGTCTTCCTTTCCGAATTGCTTCAGCCATGGAATGACGGACGCATTGACCTCATCGGCATTCTCATTGCCTTCCTTAAGCGAATGGGTATGCACTTCGTTCCAGCCGGCAAAATACCACCAGGCATGGTGACGGTCTCCGAAGGAGGAGAACGTAACCGTTTTCATTCCTGCTTCACGCAAATACCGGGTAAAGAACGGAATTTCCTTGCTATGCCCGTCCCCTTCCGGATATTGGAACTCCCCTCCCGGTCCCCAATGAGTTAAAGCCCCATGATGGATCCCGAAGCGGCCGGATATGAAGCTGCCCCGTGAAGGAACACAAGGAGAAGACGCACAGTAGCAGCTGTTAAACCTTACCCCTTCCGACGCGATTTTATCGATATTAGGGGTCGTATTCCGGTGATAGCCGTAACAGCCCATATGATCCGGTCTAAGCGAATCGATATCCAAATAGATGATTCTCATGAATGCGCTTACCTCCTGTCTATGTTTCGTTCGTGAGATACTGTTATTATAGGGGAGGGAATCCGCTCTCAAAAGGTTGAACTATTTTCAACCTTTTTTATGCATAACAAATAAGCTAACCGCGGCGTCCGAACGGTTAGCTTATAAAACCAGCGCTGCCCACAGCCATATGCTGTGGGCAGCGATCTATGTTAAGGGGGGTCGATTTCTATAGTAAAGCACAATTATTAAAAGAACCTGAACGTAAGATTATGTTAACATTAAAATTCTATTCTGCAGGTCCTCTTTTTCCGCCATTGAATGAAAGCTGCCTGCTATTGGGAAGGAATAGAGAGGAATAGAGCCCCTTCCGTGTTCATAATGAGCAAGCTACTCACTAAATAGCTCGCCCAGCACCGCCTTCCTGTTCTCCAAAAACCGGCGGGTGACAATATAATGCAGCGTCTCTTCATAGCGGATCGGCGCTACCGGAGTATGATCAAAATTCAATATTTGAGCATCCGGGTAGCCCAGTAAAATCGGAGAGTGTGTCGCCACGATAAATTGCGCCTCCTTCTCCAAATCCTTCATGATCCGGAGGAGCGCCAATTGCCGGGCGGGCGACAACGCGGCCTCAGGCTCATCCAGCAGATAGATAGCCCGTTTGCCGAAGCGGTGCTGGAATAGCGACAGGAATGCCTCTCCATGGGACTGCGCGTGCAGCGAGCGGCCGCCATAATACTTCAAGCTTTCCGGCATCTGGTCAATATGGCTTGCGAACTGGTAGAACGTCTCTGCCCGCAAGAAAAAACCGTTCGTTATCTTAGGCATCCAGGATAACCGGATATAATTGCCCAGGGAGGAGTCAGACGCATCGACCTCATAAACATTATTCCTCCCTCCTCCTGCGGTATTAAACCCGCATTGGTAAGCGATAGCCTCCAGCATCGTGGATTTGCCGGAGCCGTTCTCCCCGACAAAGAAGGTGACGTTTCCCTGGAAAGCAATCGACTTTGCTCCACGCAAGGCCGGGATACAAAATGGATAGGCCGCTTCATTCGGGAACTTCTCTTTCATGATTTCAACGCTTCTCAGAAACAAGAGATAATCCTCCTCCCATCATCTATGCTCAATCGATCAAGAACGTATGTTCCATATTATACCGCAGCTATGTTCATTTGGAAAGAAGCATCCGAGCTAATGTGTAGTCGGCATACCCTATATCCGAGTGGCCATTCCTTGTTCACGCTCACAGAAAGTCTAGTTTAGATCCGAAATTGAGCCGTCCTGTCAGAGAATATGAATAGAAAACCGCTCCTGGAGGCCTCCTCCAATTTAAAGGCTCAAGTTCTTGTCCTTTGTCCAGAACAAAAGGCCATTTTCAAATTGATCGGGCATAATCAATATCTTTCCTCTCAGTAAATATTGTCTTGAATTCATCTTAATCTTTACAGTAAACTCTAAAGCAAGAGGTTCTTGAACCCCGCTATTACATTAGGATTATCCCTTACTAATCAATTACTCAAGTCACTAATATGGATATGAACGACGGAAAAAGTTAGAGTTTACTTTAATGGCAGGAGGAGAAAGAAATGTCCACGATTAAAGAAATTTCGAAGGAAACCGGGATTTCCCCCTATACTCTTCGTTATTATGAACGGGAAGGTATCCTGCCGCACGTTAAGCGAGATTCGAGTGGCAATCGATCGTATGACGAAGAGAGTATGGAATGGTTGAATTTTATTTTGGCTCTGCGGGCGACGGGCATGCCGCTTGCCGAGATCAAGCGATATGTGGATTTGTACCAAGAAGGCGAGAGCACGCTTAAGATACGTAAACAAATGATGCTTAAGCATAAGGAAGAAGTGGAGAAGGACCTCTCGGAAACGATTAAATATTTGGAGCAAATCAATTACAAGCTGGCGTTATACGATCTGCAGGAAAAAGGAATAACCAAGATGCTGCCCTAGATCGATCGTTTTGCAATATTTCTCTCTAAGTGGAGCGCGTTCACTGGTTGGTGGGCGCGCTTTTTTTGGGTGTATCCATTAGAGTAAACTATAAAGAATTTTGTCTTATTCATTTCCATATCACTCCACTTTGTGTGAATAACCACGTAATTATAGGGTTTTTCACCTGCACAAATGATTTATTAGCCAGGGCTTGACTTATAGTAAACTCTAATTGATAACCTAGAATCAAGCCAGCGATGAATGGCTAATAAATGAACAAAGGGGAAGTACACATGAATACAAAAGTAGCAATCATCACAGGCGCAAGCAGCGGAATGGGGGCGGCTACGGCCAAGCTTCTCGCTCAACACGACATTAAAGTCATGCTTGCCGCTCGCCGGGAAGAGCGATTGCAGCAGCTGCAGGAAGAAATCCGCAATGCTGGAGGCGAAGCCAGCTACAAGGTGACTGACGTCACTTCGCGTGCCAACGTTGAAGCATTGGCGGATGAAACCATTCAAACCTATGGACAAATCGACATCTTGATTAATAATGCCGGGATCATGCCGCTCTCGTTCTTCAGGAATTTAAAGGTTGACGAATGGGAACGAATGATTGATGTGAACATTAAAGGTGTCCTCTATGGGATGGCAGCAGTGTACAAACATATGGAAGAACGCAATGAGGGACATATTATTAATTTCTCCTCCATTGCAGGGCACATCCTCTTCCCGTCGAGCTCTATTTATAGTGCTACCAAGCATGCCGTTCGGGTGTTAACGGAAGGCATGCGAACCGAACTAGGGGCCAAACAAAATATTCGGACGACCCTCATTTCCCCTGGGGCAGTAGAAACCGAGCTGTATGATACCATTACGGATAACTCGATTTATCCCGCGCTCGAGAAATTGGGGAGTCAGGAATGGAACCAACTTGACCCTAACGACATTGCCAAAACGATATTGTTTGCAATCAAGCAGCCGACTAACGTGACGATTAACGAGTTGATTGTCCGCCCCACATCGCAAAGCTTATAAAACGATGCCGCCCAACTTCCATTAGTGGTGAAGTTGGGCGGCGATTTCATTTACTACATAATTTTTAATTACGTGAAACACAAAAGAAGACATCCTTGGCAGGATGCCTCCCCCCTATAAATCAACTGCTCAAGCTTCTCCCCCGCGGCATGTCGGGAAGCTCATTTACAGAGACAATAGCCTCTGATTTTTTCTTGGGCCGCTTCCAATACTGCTCGTTTCCGGGCAAATCATCGAACCAGGCTGCATCCTTGGGGCAGTCCATTATCATGAATTTTCCGTATTGATCTTCGCGGGACTGATGATATTTTAAATAAGCCTTGCCGTTCTCTATCGCCAAAATTTCGATTTTTCCGGACGTGTGGCTCATGGATAACCGGATTCTTTTTCCCAAGCCGGAGGTTCTTGCTTTAGCCTGCTCGACAATCCAGTACACCTCCTGCAGCGAGAGGACAAAATCGCGATTCCCCGCAACGGGACGATTAATAAAGAAATAATAAGGAGTCACGCCTGCCCACGAGAGCTTGTCGAGCAGCTCGGCCAAGACGGCCGGGTTATCATTGATTCCTTTAAGAATCGGCGTTTGATTGACGACGATAGCACCCGCCTGATGCAGCGCCTCGAAGCCCCGCTTGGCTTCAGGTGTAATCTCGCGAGGATGGTTGATATGAGCCATAATATAAATGCGCTTGTCGGCTGTGGAATATTGGCGAATGGTATCAAGCAGCGCCTCATCCTCATAAATTCGCATCGGATTAAACACGGGGATTTTGGAGCCCAGCCGTATAATTTGCACATGCTCGATGGCTCTTAGCCGTTCCAGGATAGAGGCAAGCTTCGGCGTAGCAAGAATCAGGCTGTCCCCGCCCGTTAGCAGCACATTGTTGATTTCGGGATGGGCGGCGATATAGTCCAGGCCCGGATTGACATCGGACATCGCTTCCTTGACATCGTTACGAAACAACCGTTTGCGGAAGCAGTACCGGCAATAGGCACCGCACACCTCCGATACGATGAGCAGCGCCGTCGTCTTATACTTATGCTGGCACCCGGGGACCACATAGTTCGTATCCTCGTCGGATGCATCCCAACGGCCGTATTCGGACAATTCCCCATCATTCGGAATGACCAGCTTTTTGATAGGATCGCTCGGGTCGCTCCAGTCTATCAGCTTCAGGTAATAATCGTTCACGCGAAACACGAACTTATCCGTTATTTGCTGCAGTTTCTTTCTATCCTGCTCCGGGATTTCCGTGATTTTGTTAATATCGGTAATATATTTCGGTTGCGGCATGGGGGATCCTCCTTGAATTGACAGATTGTTTAGGCTGCAGTGAACCTACTTTCCTGCGGGCTTGGCTTCCTCCTTACATTTTTGCCTGTACTAACTGAATGTCTGGCAGCATCCCTCCCTCGCTCTTAATATGTTTTTACCATAATGAGTAAAATTTTATAATTATTGGTTTCGATAACAACAAAAAGACCCGAGCAGCAACAGGGCCTTTGTACTTTAGACTGCTTGCATACAGTCCGGTACAACGCCGACTATCGCTCTATTCGGGTCCATTCAGCCAAAATAAAAAGACCCGAAACCACGGGTCAATGAATGCAATACAGCATGCATAAAAATTCAATTTGACCCATCCACTGCTGACGAGGTTAGCTGCCGGGCTCGGGAAAGATGGTTCCCTACATGCAAATCATGATTCGCCCCAAAAAGTGGTTCCCCCGCTTTCCGATGAATAAACCGGAAATTAAGCGTATTCTTATAATACACTACGGCTAGGGTTGAGTCAAATTGTATCAGGATAATTTTGGGATCGCAACGGCTTCATTGCTCTCCCAGTACAATATCCCACGGGGTACATTGTCCTAATGAAAAGAGGCAGCCCCGGCGATCGGGACTACCTCAAATGTACCGTTTAGTTCAACGTCTTCAAAAACCGCTTGGCCTGGCCGCCCGGCGTTTCGAATAACTCATACACATTGACCGATATCGGGAATTCGAACTGCTCGCTCTGAATATTATTCGTTACAATATTTTGAATGCCGCTGACCAGCCTCTGCGCTCCGGTAAAGCTTCCATCCGCCGTTCCCAGCACACGGCCCAGCTTGTCGACGACCTCAAAATGCAGCTTGGAGAAATTGGAATCGACCACCACATTTTCCGCCTGCTTGATCTCCAGCTCCAGCTTCATTTTATAGGAGTATGAGCTGTTGGTAGCCAGGTAGTTCGTGCCTACCGTGGAATTAACCAGCCTGATGTCAAAAGGATACAGCTGCATCGTATCGGAATCCGTCTCCTTCTGCAGCGCCGTTTGTACGGAAGCGACAGCGACTTTGTACGGAGCCGCCGTCTGGCTGTCGAGCAGCCTCAAGACAAGCCCCTCTCCCGCTTCGGTTTGCGGCACGTTAAACGCATAGCTTACGACATAGCTCAGCCCCGGATTCATTGAAGCGGATACCTCCGTCTGGCGAACACCGGAATAGGCTGCACCGCCGCTGCCCACAAGCTCCGCATCAAAGGCGGGTATCGGTATCGGCTTATCGCTTGTGCTGGTAAGGATAAACTTACCGACCGCCGTTTTGTAGCCTTCTCCCGGATTCTGGGTCATATGAAGCTCCATCAGCGACACCTGCGTATGATCCAGAATTTTGGAGAGAGGGTCTACCGCGATCGGTGTTCCCATAGCATAAGCCGATGACACAGCGGAACCGGCTTGATTCCCGTAAGGCAGCGAGACGGCCACTCTGCCGATGTCGATAGCGACTCCCGCTTTCCCGCTTGTTCCGGAAGCTTGAGAGCCGCTTGCCTGAGAGCTTGCAGGCAGGAACAGGTCGGTTGTCATAACGAGCAGCCGGGCCGGATTTACATTGCTTTCGAGCGGAATCGCAAAATGAATATATTGCTTCTCCCCGGGCTCCAGCCCGACCGCATCCTTTTCCGTCCTTACGCCGGTGTACGTCTTCTCTGCACGCGCATCGATTCGAAAATCTGGAATCGTTTCCCGCCCTCCGGCTGGATTCTCAGCCAAAAGCGTAACGACCGCTACGGGCCCTTTCTCCGTATTCTGTCTCTCATAACCGACCGGCGTATAGGTCAGGTCGGAGTTGATTCCAGGGATAGAGAAGGCTGTTCCCCACGCTAGTTCCTTGCCGGGAAGCGCGCTCCCGGTTGACGGGTACCATACTTCCGAGCCAAGCGGAAGACTCAGTAAGACGGTCTCCGCCTTAGGATAAGCATAAGGATCGACCTTCACAAAGGACAGTCCGGCAAGCTTCATTGAAGCCTTGCTGTCCACCGTGCTCATGTAGACCAGCTCGCCAATCTCCATAGGCTTGAGCGCCTTTTTGTTATCCGAGCTGGCATCCAGCGTGTATTCGACGCCATCCTGCGTCTGTACCCGAAGCTCGTAATCCGGTATGCGCTGCTTCGCGGAGGCTCCGTTATACAGCCGCACGGTAACGGCAATACGGCTGCCGTCCGGCGTAGACTCTACGGAGACGCTTTTTACAGCAGCCTGGATCGCCTCCGTCAAATGGTTGCTTACCGCCTCCTCGGCAGATGCGGCAGAAGCCGCAGGAAGCTGGATGCCTCCCTGCATGAGGAGTGCTGTTCCCAGCACGACAGACGCCAGCGTCTTTTTCCATCGTTTGCTCATATGTCATGACCCTCGCTTTCTGATTATTTCGCCTTCTGCTGCTCTTGAGGAGCCGCCCCTGAAGGGGCAGGCGTTGCCTGGGTTGCAGCTTCGACTTTTTGCCCGTCCTTAAGCTGATGCTGGCCGGTCGTGACGAGCTTTTCGCCTTCCTTCACGCCTTCCAGCACTTCCTGATACGAGCCGTTGATTCTGCCGAGCTTTATTTGGCGCTTCTGGTACGTATCTCCTTGAAGGACGAACACATAGGTTCCGCCCTCTTCGCGGATAATGCTCAACGTCGGCACAACAACGACCTTCTCTTCATCCTCCGTCGTCAATTGAACCATGACGCGCGTTCCCGGGGTGATGCGATGGTCCGGGTTCGCTACCTCTAGCTCCAGCGTGTACGTTTTTGTCTGGGCGCTCATTACCGGAGCCAAGTAACTGATCTTGGCCTTCCCTTTATGATCAGGGTCGTCCGGACTGTAGAACACAAGCTCTTGTTTATTTTTGACAAGCTGCATATTCGTCTCGCTCAACTCGGTCTTAATCTTAACTGGATCGATTTGGAGCACCTGTCCCAGCTTGGAGGCCGAGTTGACGGTTTGGCCCGTTTCCGGCGTGAAATCAGTCAAAATGCCGCTGACCGGAGCCTTGACATTGTAATTGTCCAGCGAGCGGATCGAATCCTCCAGAGCCAGCTGATTGGTTTCGGCCTGCGTTTCAACAGAAGCAATCGTATTGTTATTATCGTTGGCGGCAAGCTTATTCTTGGCCGAATTCAGGGCCATTCGCGCATTATCTACCTGCTGCTGCGCTTGCTCCAGCTGATGGTCCGTCGCATTGCCGGAATCGTAATCATTACGCATCTTGTTATAATCCTGCTCGGCATTTTTCAAAGCGACCTCCGCTTTTTGCACCGCATCCGCCAAATCCTTCCGATTATTGACCTGATCGTCCTTGGCCTTTTGCAGAGATTCCTGGGAGCTCCTTACCGCGAGCTCGTTTTTCCGCTTGACGGATTCCGCATCCCTGCTGTCGATTCGGAACAGCACATCGCCCTTCTCCACGTAATCGCCGCGTTTTTTCAGCACCTCGATCACTTCGCCGCTGGCTTTGCTCACGATATCAATAGCCGTTCCGGCGGAAATATCCGCAACCTGCTCGGTCGGGCTGGCTATCCGCTGCTTCGTGATCGCCTCGGTCTTCACCGCTCTGACCTTAAGCTGCGCTTCCGCCATTCCCTTAGGTCCCCCGGGAGCCGAACAGCCGGCGGCCATTGCCGCCACAACTGCAGCCAATGTCATTACAGCCAGCACGCGTATAGGGCGAATCTTTGATTTTCTACTGCCCGCACTGATCCTTTTCATTGCTTTGCCTCCTCCATGCTTTTGCAAATCTCTATCTGATCTATAAGAATCACGCTTTTTGGATTTCTCAGAAGACCTATCCTTCCAGAGTCCCCTCATGGTTCATCGGAGGGTTCCCTCTATGGATTTTCCTCGAAATATACGCCTTAACTTCCTCTATAAGCTCATAAACGATCGGAACGACAATCAGCGTAAGAATCGTCGATGTCGTCAGACCGCCGATAACAACGACCCCGAGGCCCTTGCCGATCAGGGCTCCTTCTCCGGACAGCCCCATTGCCAGCGGGATCAGTGCCATAATCGTGGCACCCGCCGTCATGATAATCGGCCGGAAACGAACCTTACCCGCTTCAATCAAGGCATGGCGCACCGTATAGCCTTCCTCGCGCAGCTGCTGGGCGCGGTCGATCAATACGATGGCGTTCGTCACTACGATCCCGATAAGCATCATAAAGCCGATCATGGAGGTGACATTGAGAGCCTGTCGGGTTATGACCAGCCCGATCAGACCGCCGATTGCGGCCAACGGAAGCGAGAACAAGATCGCGAAAGGCGCTGCGGCATTTCCGAAGGCAAGGACCATAACCAGATAGACCATAAAGACGGCAACAGCCATTGCCATGAATAATTGCGTGAAACTCTCGTTAATGTCCTCATTAACCCCTCTGACTTCCGGGGTTACGCCGTCAGGAAGCTCAACCGAGCGCAATGCTGCAGATACCTTGGCGCTGACAGCATTTTTGTTTTCCGCCTTAATCTTTGCGGTTACTCTTACGAGCTGCTTCTGATCGTCGCGCCCTAAGGAAACGGCGCCCGGTACAAGGTTGATCTTGGCTACCTCTTTCAAATAGACGACAGACCCGTTCGTTCCGGTTAACGGAATATTGCCGAGCTTCTCGAGCGAGTTTTTATCGGATTTATCCATGGAGATCGTAGTCGTGTAAGTCACTCCGTCCAGCTTTAAGTCGCCGAGCCTTTGCTTCTGTATCCAGTTGCTCGCCGTTTCACGGACCGTAGCTGCCGTCAGGCCGAAGGCGCGGGCTTTCTTCTGGTCGACGGCAATTTCAACCTCTGTTTTCCCGTCGCTCAGGCTATCCTCAATCTCGCTTAGCTCCTCGAACTCCTGCAGCTTTGCTTTGACGATAGCTGCCGCCTGCTCCAGCCGGTCCTGATCCTCCCCTTTCAGGTTATAGGAGAAGTCGGTGCCGGATACGCCGTTACCGCCGCCTACGCCCCGTGGCTGCACTTCCGAGCCTGCTGGAAGCTCAGAGAGAAGGAACTGCTTTACCTGCTGCATCACTTTGTCGGGATCCACATGCTCGTTCACCTCGACGTAGATTTGGGAAGCATACGTCACCCGGTCGGTGCCGCTGCCGTTATATCCAGCCAAGCCTTCTACGTAGGTGAACAACGGATTCCCTTGGCTGTCCTTCTCATCCATCAGCAGCTGCTCAAGCTCCTGTGTCTTCGCATTCGTAGCCTCGAACGCCGTTTCATTAGGCAGCTTCAACACGAAATACATCGTCCGGGAAGGCTTGCCGTCCGGAAGGAAGGAGACCCCAAGAGCCGGAATCGTTGCAGCCAGAGTGACGATGAATAGCACCGCAGCCATTAGTAGCGATTTGATCCGGTGCTTTAAGGACCAATGCAAAATGTTCTCATAGGTTTGCATAAACTTGCCTTGCGGTGCTTCCTCATGGGAATGACCCTTACCGATTTTGCTTCTCAATACCAGCAGCTTGGCCAGCATCGGAATGACGGTCAGGGCTACCAGCAAGGAGGACAGCAGAGCACAAGCGAGCGTGATCGCAAACGGACGGAAAAATCCGCCGACCACCCCGCTGACCATCCCGATCGGAGCGAAGACACCGACTGTAGCCAGCGTCGACGATGTGATGGCCATCGATACCTGCTTGGTCGCAAGCATTATCACGGATTCATTGCGTTTCTGCGCTTTTTCCAGGGAGGTGTATATGTTCTCGATAACAACGATCGAGTCGTCCACAACCCGTCCTACGGCTATGAACATCCCGCCGAGCGTCATCGTATTGAGTGTTAAACCAAGCTGCCACATCAGCAGAAGCGTGATAAGAATGGACAGCGGAATCGACACAAGCACGATTAGCGTCATCCGCACATTGCGCAGGAACAGCAAAATCATGAACGAAGCAAGCAGCGCTCCGACCACGCCTTCACGAAGCATGCCGTTGATCGATTCTCTGATTTCATCTGCGCTATCATAGGTTGTTTTGAAAACCGCGTTAGGTATGGTTGTCTTCCATTGTTCCTTCAGCTTCTCAACGGAATCGGAGAAATCAACCGCGTTGGCATTTCCTGTTTTGTACAAAATCATGGAAATGGCCGGTTTGCCGTTGAAGCGCCCGACAAAATCCGACTCGGTGATCGATTTCACCTTGGCGACCCGGTCCAGCGTAATAACGTTACCCTTGCCGCCTGTAATTTCAATTTGCTCGATATCGTACACACTCTTAATATCGCCTGTAACCCGAGCGCTTTTATCGTTGCCGCTTACTTCCACGGTACCGATCGGACTTTTGGTCACAGCTGCCCGTATGGCCGAGGTGACTTGGTTCGGAGTCAGGCTGTAGGCGTTCATGGCATCGGCATCCAATTCGATATCCAGACTGGTATCCCGAACCCCGATGGAATCCAGGTGGTCGATGCCTTTGATCGATTCCAAATCCGGCTTGATCGTATCTTCATAGAGCTTATCCAGCTCGGTCTGACTCATTCCATTCTCCGCATTGGCTACCAAATAAATGGAAGGCATCGATGCCGCACCAAAGGTCGACGCCTTCGGCGTGCCTGCTGAATCCGGAAGCATGACTTCCTGCAGCAGACTCTCGATATCCTGTTTCTTTTTATCGGTGTCCACGTTCTGCTTGAACTGGAGCAAAATTCTGGAATTATTCTCGCTCGAGGTCGATCTCATCGAATCCAGATCCTCGATGTTGGCCAGCTTTTTCTCCAGAGGCTCGGTCACCTGCTCCATAACGTCCTTCGGCGAACCCGTGTAGGTTGCGCTTACCATGACGATAGGGAACGATACATTCGGCATGTTCTCTACCTTAAGCTTGCTTGTCGCAAAAACGCCGCTTCCGAACAAGAGAATCATGATGATGAACAAGGCCGATACATTTTTCATGGAAAACTGGGTTAATCGGTTCATTTCAGCACTCCCCTCGGTCCTTTCCTGGTTTCTTATTTCTATTTTTTTGCGTACGAATTCTAGCATAATATGGCAATATGAACTCAATATGAATTAACTGAAAAAAAAGCACGTACTGCCCTTTCTTGGAAAAAATAAAAGGCCGTCCGTTGGGACGACCTTTACTTTTTTACCCGTCAAAGCCTCGAATAACCTCTATCGGAATAGGCGGTAATAACCTAAGAGAAGGCCTTCTTCTTCATCACGCCGGGCAGCATGACTTTAAATACAGAACCTTTGCCCGGCTTGCTGTCTACAGTAATTGCACCTTGATGCAGCTCAACGATCTTCCTGACGATCGATAAGCCCAGCCCGTTGCCGCCTACTTCCCTCTGCCTGGCCCGATCGGCCTTATAGAACCGGTCAAAAATATGATGGATTTCTCCCTGCGATATGCCGATTCCCGAATCATGCACCGTCACCTGCACCCGGTCGACCAGCAGCTCCAGCTTCACCTTGATTTTGCCGCCTTGCGGTGTAAATTTGATCGCATTGCTGAGCAGGTTGATCCATACCTGACTGAGCTGGTCCTCGTCCGCAATCAGCATGACGGGGGGAAGAGCCAGCTCCATCTGCAGCTGCTTGGCGCTCCAGATCGGCTCCTGTGATACGATGATCCGGCGAATTTGCTCGTCAAGACGATAAGCTATGGGGTGAAACGGATGATGCTCCGATTCCAGGGACGCCAGGCTGAGCAGATTGTCGCTTAACCGGGACAGCCGTTCCGATTCCTTCATAATGATCTCCAAATATTGATTACGCTCGTCTTCGGGCAGCTCGGTATAGCGAATGAGCTTGGAGAACCCGGCGATCGACGTTAACGGTGACTGAATCTCATGGGACACGCTGGAGACAAAATCCTGCCGCATCAGCTCAAGCTGCTTCAGCTCTCCAGCCATATGGCTGAAGCTTCGGGCCAAGTCGCCGACCTCGTCCTTGCGGTCCAGCCAGCTGAAAGTAATGTCGAAATCCCCTTTCGATATACGCTGAGTAGCCTGTGTCAGCAATTTCAGGGGCTTTACCAAATAACGCGCTGCAATAAGCACACATACGCTTCCTATAATTAAAGTAACGGCGAGTACGGTAATCAGAATGAATCTGAAATTGTCCTCCGTATTTCGCACGACCGGACGAACGAAGATCGCATAGCTATTGCCGTTGATTTTAAACGGATAGCCTACGTACTGCTCGGAGGGCTCCCCGGATTGTCTGGCAGCCTGACCGTTCAATACTTGCTGCACCACTGATTCCGGCAGGCTTACCCGGTCCTGTCGGGTACCGAACTCGCTCTTATTCAGCTTCGAATCATATAGCGTGACGAAGTACCTCTTGGCCCAATGAAGGTTATGTAAATAAGCCTCCATATCCGTGCCTCTCATTTCCTGGAAAATAGCGACCATATCCTCCGACGCATTGTATAAATCCTTCTGCATTTCCGATTCGAACAGGTCTCTAAACCAGTAATTCGATGCGTAAAAAGCGATGCATAATCCCAGGATGACCGACACAATGAAGGTCAGTGCGACTCGAACATAAAGGGACCGGATCATAGGGTAAGCTCCAGTTTGTAACCTAATCCGCGCACCGTCACAATCGAAAAGTCGGAAGCCTCCTCGGTAAATCGCTCCCTAAGTCTCCTGATGTGAACGTCCACCGTGCGCTCTTCCCCTTCATAATCCATCCCCCATATTTGATCCAGCAGCTGCTGCCTTGTAAACACCCGGTTCGGCTGACCCGCCAGCGTGAACAGCAGCTCGAACTCCTTCCGGGGCAGGGTCTGCCTTTTGCCGTGCCGGTTCACCTCGAGATTTTTGCGGTTCAATTCCGTCTCTCCGATCACCATGACTTGGGAGGTGTTTATCCGGTACCGCTTCATCAGCGCTTTGACCCGCATGGCGAGCTCCATCGGATCAAACGGTTTGACCACATAATCGTCGGTACCGAGCTGGAAGCCCTTCACCTTATGGGCGGGCTCGCTCTTGGCCGTGACCATCAGCAGTGGCAGATCGGGATACCGGCTTCGCACTTCCCTGCACAGCTCCCATCCGTCCATCAAGGGCATCATAATATCTAGAATGACCAGATCGACTCTTGTCCTCTCCAGCAGCTCAAGCGCCTCCAGGCCATTGCCGCTGTCCAGCAGCTGCATCTCTTCGTTGCGCAGAGCCACCTTGATCAGCTGTCTAATAAAAGGATCATCATCCACAATTAACACTTTAGTCATCATCGTTCCCTCTTTCATGGATACACAGGACTGAAGCGCTTCGACTTTCTATATTCAATGACACCCCGCTTCTTAAATTCAAAAGACGGATGCCGTAGTTTCCACGTATGTAAGTTTGAGGCGCATTCCTATCCTATTGTATCATATCGGACGAATATGAACTGAATATGAACAAAATGGGGGTATGTGGCGATCTGTTTCCTCAATTGGATGTTATGCTGAGCCTTAATTTATTTCAGTTAGTCTGAAACCTTTTCCCCTGCTGCGGTTTCTAATTTATTGAGGTGAATACAATTCATGGAAGACTCATTAAAGTACTTGACCCGAATGGACGACGAGACGTTACGTCAGCTTATGCAGACCTACGGGCAGGATGTATGGAATTATGCCTATTTAATAACGAAACGACACGACGCCGCAGACGATATTTCCCAGGAAGTATTTGTGAAGGTCTATACGCATATCTGCCAATATCGCGGTGAATCCAGCGTAAAAACATGGATTTTATCCATCACGCGGAATACATCGTTCAATTACAGGCGTTTGGCATTTTTCCGTAAGGTGTTGTTGACCGGCTTCATACGCGCTCCGGGTACTGAAGCTTCAGCTGAAAAGCAGGCTATGGACTTGATACTAACCGATAGCTTGTGGGAATCTGTTATGCGGCTCCCCAAAAAATACCGTGAGGTATTAGTGCTGGATGCCCGCTACGATATGTCGCTAAAGGAAATTGCCCGGCTTCTTGGCATCAGTGAAGGAGCGGTCAAATCCCGGCTGTATAGAGCAAGAGCCAAAGTCAGTGATTCCTTAAAGGAGGATGTGGAATATGGAACCATTTAAACCGGATTGGTATCGTCGCTTACAGAGCGGACCCTTTTCACAAAAAACCTTTACCCAACGGTCCATGCTTGCTGTTGAAGAAAGGGTCAAGCAAACTAACCTCTCGCGGATTCGACTAACCCGGATCACAAGCGCTGTAATCCTCGCTGCAGTTATCGCGATCTTAAGCTTTTCCCCATGGAAATACGTCTTTGAAGCTAGACATGCTGCAGAGCTTACGGAGAAGCAGGTCTTATCACGGGGGGAGGCAGAAGAACCCGTCATGGTCGAAGATATTTCGGGGGAACATTGGAAAGGAAAAATGCTGCTTGTACCCGACCCAACCTCCATCCGGGTTGTCACGACGTCCAAACAGGAATCTGGAGAACGGATCACTGACATGGTCCGGCGGACCGGAGCCATTGCGGGGGTTAACGCGGGGCATTACGTGAAATCCGACGGAGGTTCCGGCGGCGGGCTGCTTCCTTCTGGCGTTGTGGTGTCGGATGGCAGGGTGCTCTTTGTGGATAAGGATACCAAGAAGTATCCGATCGCAGGATTTACGAATGAGGGAAGCCTGGTTATTGGTTCCTATACCATGGATGAGCTAAAGGACATGCAGATCAAAGAAGCAGTATCGGCGTTCCCGCGGATCATAGCGAATGGCAAGCCTTTGATTACCGGAGGTGATTATCATTGGGGTCAAAATCCGCGAACGGCCATCGGGCAAAAAGCAGACGGAAGTGTGATCTTTGTAGTCATTGAGGGGAGGCAGAGCAATAGCCTCGGAGCTACCTTGAAAGAAGTTCAGGATCTGTTGATCGATCAAGGCGCGATAAATGCAGGGCTTCTGGGCGGAGGGGCCTCCTCTGAAATGGTCATTCAAGGCGAGCTGGTCACCCATTCGCCCCAAGAAAGTGGAGAGATGGAGCTCCCTACAGGATTTCTCGTTTTTGAAAAGCCTGATGAAGTCAAGGTCGACAGCCCTTGGACGGAGCCCCCGACACCATAAACATAACCGAGATCGCTCTTCGGCCTAAAATATACAATTTTCTTCAGAGTACTCCCTCTTCTGAAAAAGGAATATCCCCTCCGCAGTAGAATAGAATATTCAAAACTCTCTTAAAAACAGAAAGGAGATTATTCATGCCGCAAGAGCAAAATTACCATAATCACAAAAGAGTTCATCCGCTGTTCCACTTCATCGGCGCGCCCTTGGCCCTTATTACCCTTATCGGCAGCGTGGTGTATCTCATTACTTCGTTCTCCTGGGTTTCTGTACTTACCGTTCTCGCTTCGATTGGTCTATTGGTTACCGTTATCCTGACCAGAACCTATGCTGCGAAGCTGCAGGACCGCATCATCCGCGGCGAAGAGAACTTCCGCCATTATCTGCTGACAGGCAAGCCGCTGAATCCGCGTCTTACCATCAGACAAATCGTAGCGCTGCGTTTTGCCGGTGACGAACAGTTCCCCGCGCTATGTGAGCAGGCGGTCAATAAGAGCCTAACGCCAGCCGATATTAAGAAGGCAATCACCCAGTGGAGAGGCGATTTTTACCGGGTATAAAGACGGTTGAACTTCGGATCGCTGAATGGTTCTTATGCCTTAGCCAAAATGAAAAGCATCCCATGAACGCCTTGGCGTGCACGAGATGCTTTTTTTATGCGCTGCTTGCCTCATTGAAAATTACCGTGCCTTCTCCATTTCAACAATAGCATCGACGGCATTAATGGGGTGCAGCGTCCCCTTGAATGCAAACGAGGTTTTGCCCGTTTCCTCCGATACGACAAGAACGAGCGCATCCGTAACTTCCGTAAGGCCTATCGCTGCCCTATGGCGGGTGCCGAGTTTTTTGTCTACGGCAATATGGGATACGGGGAGAACGTTCGCCGCCGATACAATACGGTCAGAGCGGACCAGCACCGCCCCATCGTGAAGCGGACTTCCCGGGAAGAACACAGATTCCAGGAGCGAGCTGGTCAAGGTCGCTTCGAGGGGAATACCGGAATGCAGGAACATGTCCAGCGGATCTTTTCTTTCCACTACAATCAGCGCCCCGTGTCTTCGCTCAGACAAGTGTTGGATGCTGACGGACAGATCCAAATAGTTATTCGTAAAGGAGGACAAGTAGCACTGCAAATAAAAGGAAGCCGCTATCGACTCCATCTTATTGAACGAATCCCGAATCTCATCAAACTGGCTTAGCAAGCAATGGTCTTCGTTATTGATATCTTCCAGGCTGCGGTGAATTTGGTCCGCGATTTGCTTCAAATGCAGTTTAAGCTCTTCTTTCATGGGGGACACATCACAATTGATCTGCAGCATTTTATCCACCTCAAATCATGAAGCTATTAGAAAAAACGGGAGCCCTTGCTAAAAAAGCAACAGTCATAATATGCTCATTCCTTCCATCAAGTATTACATGATTGTTTCCAACGCAGCAGCTTATTGACAGCTGGCGATTCGTACTGTATTCTAACGTTGACTGAATGAATCAATCTATATTATTGCCTCAGCATTGACTAAACAAGTCAATCCTTTATTTTTATCTCATTGTTGACTGATTAGGTCAATCTAAAATTTCGAAGGAGTGATACTTATGAAAGAAATGCAAAAAAAGGGCACAGCTGTGATCATAGGCGGGAGCATTGCGGGCTTACTGACCGCGAGAGTCGTATCGGATTACTACGAAGAAGTAATCATGGTAGACAAGGACGAATTTCCTGAACGGCCGGGAGAGCGCAGCGGCACTCCGCAGGCCTATCATCCCCATCGCTTCACTATGCGAGGCAAGCAGATTACGGCACGCCTGTTTCCCGGCTATGAAGAGGATTTATTGGCTCTCGGTTCCCCATCGTCTTACAACAAGACCGTCCACAATATGAACCCATACGGAAGCATGGTTGGCAAATATCCGCGTCATGATGTTAAATTCAGCAGAGCCGCGCTGGAATGGGTACTTAGGGAACGGGTGAAGCAAATTGCCAACGTACGTTCGCTACCTCGTCATGATGTCCTCCAGCTTATGTCTACCGCAGATCGAAGCCAGGTTACAGGAGTTCTGGTTCGTGGGCGCGGAAACCAAGGGCAAGAAATGGTCTTGCATGCCGATATGCTATTCGATGCAAGCGGGCGTTCCTCCAAGCTGCCGGCCTGGCTTACAAGCATGGGTTACGATGTCCCCGCTGCGGATGTACTAAAGGCCGATATCGGGTACAGTACCCGCCGTTATAAGCTGCCTCCCCATCTCACCCATCTGGCGGATGAATGGGATGTCATCGTCATGGCAGGGGACCCTGAGAACAAAACCTTCTCCGGCTGCTTTTCCTTTATTGAACATCAGGTTGCAGAGGTACTGTTGTACCGGCCGGGCGGTCACTATCCTCCCACTCAGGAGGAGCAGTTTAATCAGGCGTTGGCAGAGCTGCCGAGCCCGATGCTCTCTAACATTCTTCAGCAGCTGGAGCCGCTTGCTCCGCCAAGAGGATTCCGCGTTCCGGAGCTGTACCGCCACCATTACGAACGAATGACGGAGTGGCCTGCCGGTCTTCTGGTATTAGGGGATGCCTTTTGCATCTATGATCCTATCTTCGGGCAGGGCATGACAGTCGCCGCCATCGAAGCAGAGACCTTGCAAAGCTGCATGCAGCGGCAGTGGAGTGATCCCCAGCCTCATTTTGAGCAAACCGTGCTTCAACAATTGCAGCAGGTCATTGAACCCGCATGGTGGCTGAATTGTGCCAACGATTTGCAGTGGGGAGGCGTTGAATATGCCGGGAGCGAGCCTCTGAAAGGAATCGATTGGGGCAAACGGTATTCGGCTCTGTTCCTGCAGTATGCTACGGAGACAAAGAACTGGGAGCTGTTCGGGTTGTATTGGGCGGTCAACACGCTATCCGTATCACCGGCACAAATCATGAAGCCTGAGCTGGTAAGGACCGTGCTTCAAGCTACGGCGGACGGAAAAAGGCTGCTGGACGAACTGAACCTACGTTTCGGCGATTCGCTGGAAGCCGCATTGGAGCAAATCCTGCCGCAATTTTCGCAGGAGGTCTTTGTACCGCGCCCTCTTCAGTCTGAAGCGTCCAATCAAGAAGCTTCTTAAAAGAAAAGGCCAAAAATGGTATACTCCTAAGTAGATAATTCATCAGACATTAGCAGCAAGCCCATTATGGCAAAGGAATGAATGACAATTGGCGCCTTTAAACGATGAACAACTACACCAAATCCGTGATGAACGGAAGGAGCAAATCATAGCGGCCGCCCTCAAGGTCTTTGCCCGGCGCGGCATCATCGGAACGAAGATGAGCATGATTGCAGCCGAAGCCGGAATCAGCCACGGACTCTTGTACCATTACTTCAAATCCAAGGAGGAGCTGTTCAACACTCTTGTTCAAGAGGCTATGCTGGCATCGGAGGACGCCATACGAAGTCTTTACGGGCTTCCGGGTACCCCGCTCGACAAAATTAGAGCTCTAACCGAAGATATTCTGGATGATAACGGAGCGCCCTACTTTATGCTGATTCACCAAGCCCGTACGTCGGACGGCGTGCCGGACAAAGCAAGGCAGCTCGTTGAGCAATACTCGATGAAATCCTTCGTCGATCAGCTGCTCCCCCTATTCAAGGAAGGGCAAGAGGCAGGAGAAATTGCCGCAGGCAAGCTGGAGGATTTGATCTCCTCCTACTTATCTGTGCTCTCGGGTCTCATGGTATTGAATGCGCAGGAGGGTTCGGGCTACAAAAAGCCTGAGATTGAAGTATTATTACGAATCGTCCGGGCTCGTTAAACCAGACTGGCCCAGAAGATTAAAGATCGTCCTCATGAGAGGGCGACCTTTAATCTTTCCTTGCGGCGGCAGCTAAGCATGGCTGCTGTCATTGGGCCATCCGCCCCACAAGTGGAGCTTGTTGCCGTCGGGGTCCTAGGCAGGAAAGCTAATGCCAGCCCCCGAGCTCTATCGAGGCCTCTGCGGGAAGCCGTGAAATATAAAAAGAGGCCTTGACGGCCTCCTAGTCTGTTAAAAAACCTGGTTTTACGTGAACTATGCTACATATAGAGGTGGGGTATGCCTCGGAGGAGTTTACGTCCGCCTTTGAAACCCGTGAAAATACCGCTAAATCTAATCCTATTCACGGGTTTCAACAGCGGCTGGAGGGGCATACCCCACCGGAGTATGTTGGCAATAGTTCAGATTCCATAGGTTTTCAATAGTCTCAGAGGCCTTAACGGCCTCCCTATTGCTCTACAAGCTTGCCCTTCCAGGCAGCGACTCCGCCCTGCAAATGAGCGACATCGCGCAAGCCGTTTCTAATCAGGACGCGGGCCGCCTGCTTGCTTCTCATCCCGCTTCGGCAGTATAAATAAACGCTTTTGTCGCGAGGGATCTCTCCCCATCTTCGGTTCAGCTGGGTCAGCGGAATGTTGACGGCGCCGGGAATATATCCCTGCTTGACCTCCCCCGGCTCACGAACGTCGACTAGCAGCGCATTCGGATTCTCCTTCAGCTCCTGCTGAAAGTCATCGGAATTCAATGTCTTTAATCCCTTGACCCCTGCAAAGCGCGAATACAGGAACCAGACCAGACACGCGACAGCGACGATTTTGATAATAAGCTGTATATCCACGGTTCTATCTCCCCCTCACCTGTATTACCGGCTTTTGACCAGCAGGTCCACCGCTTGCTTAACGACTGGGCCGGAATCTCTGCCCGCTTCTATTTCTTCTATAATGCATTGCTCCAAATTCACAGCCACAATATAGGCTATGGCTTTATCCGCGGCGCTTCGCACTGCGGAGATTTGGCTTACGACATCCTTGCAGTCCTGCTCCTCCTCCATCATCTTCAAGATGCCGCGGATTTGGCCTTCCATGCGTCTTAATCTTTTTTTCACATCGTCATCGTATTTCATGGACATGCGAATCCATCCTTTCTGCTATACCGGTATAGGTATATTATCTCCGATAGAGAGCACGAATACAATACATGGAGAGCTTTCCCGTAAAGGGAGGGCCATCATTGAAGTTCAAGGGGGATAGCTGAAAAAAAGGTTGTCGTTCGCGTTCCCGCTACGCCCCTTTGGCAACGGCAAACAGGCGTAACTTCATGTCCGCATCTTGATGCATCCATCGGTTCCGCCTGGTTCCCTTCTCCCATCGCACCGATTTCTCGATTTTTGACAAATCTTGCGATGCTTATCCGTTACTGCTTCCCGCATCTGTTCTGCCGCACAAAAAGCGCAGGCTGCCTTCTGCAGCCTGCGCGTTGGATTGATCCACGGGGATGAAGCAAAATCAAGCCTGAACCTGAGCGGCCGCGGCACCGGCCTTAGAAATCCGTATCGCCATCATCGCTGCGAACAAGCAGACGAAGCCCGCCGCGATGAAGGGTACTGTGTAGCTGCCGAACCATTCTCTCATCGCTCCGGCGCCGTACGCCGCGACCGAGGCGCCTACCTGATGGGCCACAACCACCCATCCAAAGATCATGCCGGATTTCTCCTTGCCGAATTCCTGGGCAGCGAGCTTCACGGTCGGCGGTACCGTTGCAATCCAGTCCAGACCGTAGAAGATGGAGAACACGAGCAGCATATTGGGACCTGCGCCGAGGGCATAAGGCAGGAACAGCAGAGAAAGCCCGCGAAGCCCGTAATACCAGAACAGCAGCTTCCGGCTGTCGAACCGGTCCGATAACCAGCCTGACAGCGTCGTTCCCACCAGATCGAACATCCCCATCAGGGCCAGCAATCCGGCAGCCATGACTTCAGGAATCCCATAATCTCCACAGGCCGAAATGAGATGCGTGCCAATCAGCCCGTTCGTTGAAAATCCGCAAAAAAAGAAGGTGCCTGCCAATAGCCAGAAGGTCGTGTTCGTCATCGCAGACCGAAGTGCCAATAACGGACTAAGGAACAGATTTCCTTGAAACGGCACCGGCGGAACCACCTCCTCCGATCCGTAAGGAGCGGCCCCAACGTCGTAAGGATGGTTTCGCATCCATATGGCGACGGCGATCAATACGATCACAATAGCCGCAACAGCCGTATAGACGGCATATCTCCAGCCGGCTTCAACCATAATTTTCGCAAGCATGGGCAGGAACAGCAGTTGACCGGTAGCGGCACTTGCCGTCAGCAAGCCGACGACCAACCCCTTACGCTTCACAAACCATTGATTGCTGACCGTAACGCCAAGCACATTCGCCATCATTCCCGTAGCGAGACCGGAAACAATCCCCCACAGGATCTCATACTGCCAATAGGCTGTCATCAACGGGGTAACCGCCATACTGACCCCCAATACGGACAAGGTGATGATCAGGACTCTGCGAATTCCATACTTTTGCAGGACGGCAGCCGAGAACGGACCTACCATCCCATATAAAAAGATTCCTGTAGAGATAACTCCGGATATGCTGCCCCGGTTCCAGCCGAACTCTTTTTCGAACGGTACAATCAGAATACTGGGCATGGAACGAACCCCGGCGGAAATGAGCAGTGTTACAAAGGTAACAAGGATCACTACCCAGCCATAATGAAATCGAGGTGATTTGAGATGACTCTCCATCTGTGATTCACTTCCTCTTTATTTTAATTTAGTTGTACATACAATAATATTTTTAAAAAATTATTTCTTTTCCAGCTGTTCGCTTGAAAGCTCAATAAGAGAAGATAGCTGTTCGGCTGCCTCTACACCGAGGATGGCTTCATAGCGTGCGCGTAAATTTTTCGATGCTTGACGGATCGTGCCCTCCAGAGCAATTCCTTTGTCGGTAGGGTAGACCAGAACGGTCTTTCCTTGCCCCTTCCGCTCCACCAACTGCTTGCCTTCCAGCTTATCGATGAATCTAGTAAGCGTTGAAGGTGTGATGGACAGCTTCTCGGACAATTCCTTCTGCGTAATGCCAGGGGTTCCATTCACCAGGCGAATCAGGTATCCGTACATAGGCGTCAATCCGGTCGGCGCGAATTCTTCCTCGGCTATTTTGGTAATGGCGCGGCCTAGTCGATTGGCGGTAAAAAATAAGCAGTCGTGTAAAAAGCCTTCGTCCATTATGGTGATCCCCTTTCGATTTATTTTGTATGTACAACAAATATATGTGGAGGAGCCGCCTTTGTCAATCATTTCTTTTATGAGAATAAAAAAAGGGGCTTATAGCCCCCCGCGGTTAAACCATGGTAAGCAGCTCACCCAGCGACTTAAGTATTCTGTGAGGGACAGCAGTGGCGCCAGCAGGTACGCCTGCTCCCTTATGGTCCAGCCAGATGCCGCGGATCCCCAGACGCTGAGGCGCCGCTACCTCCCACTCGAAGTTATCTCCGACCATCCAGGCTTCCTCTGCAGTTACTTCGAGCCGCTCAAGCGCATGCAGATAGATGCGTTCATCCGGCTTGCCGATGCCGAATTCACCTTCGACCAGGACGCAGTCAAAGAGCGGTGCCAGCTCAAAACGATGAATCTTCGCCCATTGGGGCTTCGCATTCCCATTGGTCAATAGTGCAAGCTTGATCCCCTTTTGCCGCAAAGCCTGGATGGTGGCGATAGAGTCCGGGAACAGCGCAACGCACTTATCGCGTTCTTCTCCGTAAGTATGGGCGATGGTGTCAACAAGCGGGGCATTTTCAACGTCCAGCTTTTTCATGGCCATGCCAACGATGTCTTGTCTAGCCTTATAGAGATCCAGCCTGCCTATTCGATGCCTCTCGGGATCGCTCCAATACCATCGGGCCGCTGCTTTAATCTCTGCCAGCAGATCCTCAGGGTCACATCCCGGATTACTGCCGAAGGATCTCCGCCAGCACGAATCCGTGTCCACCCCGTGGTCATAAGATAATATGGTATCGTCCATATCTAATAAAATGGCTTTGGGCATCTCGTTTTCGCTCCTCCCCGTTCCATCAAGGATGATGATCTCAACCTTTTCCCCCTATTATACCTTAAAGTTACCGACCAAACTGCGAAGATCTTCAGCCATCCTGGACAAGGAAGACGAAGAAGTAGCGATTTCCTCCCGAAATGACCTTCACGATATTCTCGATCTCCTCTGAATGCTGTTCCATTTCCTCAATTACAATAAAAAAACGCAACACGAGGAGGTTTCGCATTGCGCCGCTGGTATATTTTGTGATATGATCGTAAGCTTGCTCAGTCCTTTTTGTGCTTTACTTTTACCGTAAACAGGCTCAATACCAGGGTTAGGATGACATAGGTCCAGAACCCGTGAATTTCAAATCCGTACAAGTATTTATCAAGAAGCCATAATTTGATTGGTGTTAAAATAAGCGAGACCAGCATCAGAGCCGGCGTCGTCAGACAGCCGATCCCTACTGTAATCAGCAGCACGGAGAGAACCATCGCAAGACTAAACAGAAGGCTGATCACAAACATTAGAACCGAAGCAATGATTAAAGTCTTGGTATCCTTAATGGCAACATATTGGTGGAAATATTCATTTCCGATCCAAAATACAAGCAGGGTTACTAGGAAATTGAGGAGATTTCTCACGATTATGTTCCTCCCTTTGCATCTAAGCGGATCTCCCGAGCCTGGGTGCTTCTATTCTCATACTATCCATCAATGGCCCCGTTCATGTCCGCTAGTTAAATGAATATTTTACTGTCCGAATAGCTTAATACAATGGAATCCCCTAAACGCGAGGCTTTAATATTTAAAGAGGATAGTCTAACGAATACAATATGATCCCTTGTAAATAAGTGGGCAGACGCATGGTACGCCGGTTCCTTGATCCACTCTCTCTGTTCCTGGTTGGGCAGCTTGAATACAATAGATTCCCCATGCAGCTCCATATAATGTTTAAAGACCCTTGCCTGAATAAAATCATCCCCGTCCAGCGTAAAAAAACGGTACGTTTCATTGCGGGACTCATACACTTCGAAATCCGATGAGCTAACGGTGTATTCCTGTACTTGCTGTGTTTGGCTAGTCAGTTGGCCCGGCAGCTTGCGTTCGATCTTCTCGAGAAGCTCCACGATTCTTCCCAGCGCCATCAAAAATATTCCGCTCACAATAGACCCGCCGATAAATGGGAGCCCCAGCGGGACTAAAACCCCCGCTAACACCCCAACCACAATAATAAGAGCCCCGACAAAATAAAGTATTCCAACCATTGCTCCCTTGCCTCCTTAACCCCATTCCTATCCATATTATCACAGTTAGAAACCATATTGGTTAAATAAGGAAAACAAAGCGAAGCCTATGTTTAGAAACTTCTGTAACTGGCTAATTACAGAATAAGAACGTTCGGAGGAGGAGCCTGTATGCCATGGAAAAAGAATGATTATCCCGCTTCGATGAAGCATTTGGATCCGCGTGTGAGGGGGAAAGCGATAGAAATTGCAAATGCCTTGCTGGAGGAAGGCTACGAGGAAGGCCGGGCCATTGCCATTGCGACCGCGCAAGCGAAGAGGTGGAATGACGACCATCCTTTGTATGAACATCCTGCCGGTTCAAGCTCGCCTAGGTCGCGACAAAGCAATATCCATGTCGTCCCGGATGGCGATGGCTGGGCCGTCAAGAAGGAGGGGGCGAAACAAGCCTTGGTTCGTACGGATACCAAGCTAGAGGCTGTCGACTATGCCAAACAGCAGGCATCCGACTCGAACAAGAGCGCTATCATTCATCGCCAAGACGGTACGGTGGAGACGTCCTATAATTATTCGTAGAGCGGAGTCGTATAGGGAGCCGGTGTGCATGGCTGCGGACACTATCGAAATCTCCCCTTTGCCTTCCGATTATAAGGAAGGCTATTTGTCGTCTCGGCATTCCTCACCAAATAATGAAACAACTCATCAAAAATGGTAAAATGGAAGGGAGAATAAGAAAGGCGGAGAACCCTATGGCATATGCGTTCACCATCGAGCCCACGACATATATCGCCTTTGAAGATGAGGCGGCACAGATTGATAAATGCAAGGAATGGGGCCTGCTTTCCGAGAAGGCGATCAAGAGTAAAACGTTTTTTTACAAAGGCAACGGCATGAATCTGGCCTGCCATATTATCGGCTATGTCGACAATATGACGGCCATCATTGAATTGGACAACAAGCAGCTGCACTGCATCCATCCCTCCTATTTGAAGGAGATGCAAGCCGCCAGCTACGGACAGCGGGCTACGGCCATAACAGAGGAAGCGCAGACTTCGGCTCCTGCAGAAGCGGAAGCAGCCAAACCGCTGGAGGAGATAGCGACGCAGCCCGTTGCTGCGAGCACAGCCGCCGCTAAAGAGACTGAGCCGGAAACGCCTAAGACCGCCGAACCGGCGAAGGGCAAAGGAAAGAAGCAGAAGCTTCAGCTCCCGGAGGAGAAGGTCAAAATGACGGCTGTCGTGAAGGAGTTTGCGACCGTTCCGAACCATTTCTCCGACAATGACGATGAGGTCATCGTTTACGAAGCCGTTAAGATCGTTGATCCGGAGACGGAGGTCGGCGACGCCTGGTCCAGCCACAGCGCCACGCTGAAGAAGCTCGAGCTCGAAGTCGGGGACAAGCTCACCTTCGAGGGCAAAATCGTTGCGAAGAAGCTTACCAAGCATCCTGTGCCGTACAAGATCAACAACCCGGCAAAGCTGCAAAAGATGAACGAAAAAGAGGAGTAAGGCATCCGCCTGCTCCTCTTTCGTTATTATTTGTTCTTCACCATCAAATCCGGCATATCCATCGCCATCGATACGTTGCACAGCATGCCTCTTGCCAAAAAATTCGAGGTCCGTTCATCCGCATCCGGGATTCCGGCCTGGATAAAGGCGTTCTCCACCAGCGTCTTCACTTGGCTTAGCCCCTGTCTCATGGCGTCGCGTATCGGCGTTTCCCGTATCGTCTGGGCCTGCATTTGGAGCAAAATCTCGCTGCGATGCGACTCCATAATGCCCTCATAGGCTCGGATCAAGCCTATTTCCAATTGCTCCGGGGCCGCTGTGTCGATCACGCGTTGAAAGGCTTGCACTATTCGCTGCCAGGACACCTCCAGCGCTTCCACCAGCAGCGACTCCTTCGTAAAAAAGCGATAGACGTAAGGCTGTGAGATTGACGCGCGCTCCGCTACTTGGGCCGTCGTTGCACGGTAGTAGCCGATTTCTGCGAACACTTCAATCGCCGCTGATACGATTTCCGTACGGCGATTTGCAGATGCTGTTCCTTTTGCCATATTCGTTCCCCCTTTTTTATTTTATTGATTGATCAATTAATAATAGATACATACATTGTATGCTAATCTGCCGTTAATTACAACTGCATCTTCCTATGCCTTCCAGCTCCTGTTCATCCAAGAAAAAGAGGCTATTCCCTTTAAGCAGTTGCTCTGCTCCGGGAACAGCCTCAGCCTCTATGAAGCCAGCGCTAGTGAGCTATATGATCGATTGAGAAACAACTTCCCGATCCAGTTCCTTATTAGTTCAATTTATTATATTCCTCGTCGGTTACTGGTTCCAACCATTCCGGCGTACCCGCAGTGATTGCAATGTGTTCGAACCAGCTGTCTTTTGCAGCACCATGCCAGTGCTTTACTCCATCATGGGTAACAATAACATCGCCGGCTTTTAAGGATTGAGCAGGCTTTCCTTCTTCTTGATACCAGCCTTCGCCGCCAGTCACCAATAAGAGCTGAAATCCATTCCGATGAATATGCCAGTTATTTCTGCACCCTGGCTCAAAGGTCACATTTCCAACGCCAACATTCACCTTAGGATCAGCAATTAATGTTTTTAGATAGCTTTGTCCCACAAAATATTGTGCAAATGCTTCATTTTTTTCGCCCACTGGGAAAATAACGCCATGTTTTACTTCTTCATGCTTTGCCATATTCATTCCTCCAATAATGATCCTTCCTAGTGGTATCCCCTAGCTGATCAGTTACTATAAAAAGTCCCCCATTAATAATGGTTTACTTTAATTTCCCGCCAAATACAGGGAAGAAGCTATGCTCACCGTAACTCTGGATGGGCTCTACATTTTTCAACATCTCCATATCTGCATCGCTGATAACAAAATCAAGCTCTGCATTGATTCTCATGTGATCTGGATTGGCCGTCTTAGGAATGACTACAAGTCCAAGCTGGATATCATAACGCAGGCAAAGCTGAGCAACCGACACTCCATACTTATCAGCTATTACCTTCACCTCCGCATGATCAAGGACTGCACCGTGTGCGATAGGCGAATATGCCTCTACCAGGATGTCATTCTTTTGACAAAATTCAATAAGATCCAGAGGCGTATTGCTCACATGTGCCAAGATTTGATTTACCATAGGCTTGATCTCACAGCTTGCAACAATATTCTGTACATCATCCTGAAGGAAGTTAGAAAGACCGATTGCCTTTACTCTGCCTGTTTTATAAGCATTCTCCATGGCTTTCCATACTTCTTTATTTTCCTCGAAATAACGGTTCTCCTCACGAAACTCCTTCCAAGGCTGTGGGCTGTGGATAATCAGAAGATCAATGTAATCCAGTCCCATTTTGGCTAAAGACTCATCAATGGACTGTGTAACGGCATCATAGCTCTTTGCTTCTGCAGCAACCTTTGTCGTTATGAAAAGCTCTTCTCTTGCGACGCCACAGGAACGAATTCCTTCGCCTACACCAGCTTCATTCTTATAAGCCTGTGCCGTATCGATATGGCGATATCCGATAGATACCGCATCACGCACTGCCTGTGCTGCCTGTTCATCGTCAAGCAGCCAGGTACCAAGACCTAATTTTGGAATTTCTACACCATTGGATAATTTGTAAGTTTCGTTAAACATGCTCTTGTCTCCTTAGCATTGATATATTTTTTGTAGCTCTTAATTTTCGGGAATCATTTCATTGACGCAAGCTAAAGCGTTTAGTGTTCTCGGAAAGCCCATATAGGGCAGGCAGTGAGTGATGGCGGTGATCATGGTTTCCTTGTCATTTCCCACATTTTTGTTCCCCTGTACATGCGCCTTCACTTGACCTTCTGCGCCACCGATGCTACTAATAATGCAGAGCGTCAGCAACTCTCGCGTCTTTAAATCAAGACCGCCGCGGGTATAGAAATCGCCAAAGCAGAAGGCGGAGAGGTAGTCTTGAATATGCTTTTGATTGGATGGGGTACTTTCCCGCATTGTTGCAATGACATCCCCGAAAATTTCTACCTGCACGGTAAGCCCCTTTTCAAACCGATTATCCTCTTCCACCTGCTTTTGGCTCTCAAGCGGCAATGCAATATTTCTAGCTTTGAAGACTTCGTTGACCTCAGTAACAGCATTTAATGTTTTGGGAAATCCAATGTACGGCGCACACTGGTAAATGGCCTCCTTGATTTCCACTGGTGTGAGCCCAACGTTTAACGCGGCGTGAACATGAGCCTTTAATTGGGGCAAGGTTTGGTTCGTTGTAAGCACTACTAGGGTTATAAGCTCACGCTGCTTATCGTCCAGGGTGCCTTGATAAAAAACCTCTCCAAAAATAAAGCGGCTCAGGATGTCTTGAAGATCAGGATCAGTAGCATATGCCGCTGGGACACCATCGCCAAATAGCTGTTTGTATGTTTCTTTGCTTTTTTCAATTCGGTTCATCAATAACCCTCCTGCTTGTTTTACGGCTAGATGAGACCACCGCAAGAATTATGGCAATTGCGACTGATATAGCTGCGATCCAACCGACCGACCTGTTTATATTCAACATTGTTTACTTATTCAACATCTGTTTATAATTTTATATAGAATCAACGGTTTTTCAATCGTTAATGTAGCTGAATTTGTTCATTACTAAACAATTTATCAACAAATGTTGATTATCTAGGAGCAGATCAACGAACTGCGGGAAATGTGCGAATCAGCACGTCAATAAGCCTTTTTCACATCAAGTCTTGGCAGCACAACTCGGGGCATTCTCGGGGCATTGTTGGATAGAAATCTATGAATCATACGAAAACAAGCCGTTGTCCAAAAAGACAATGGCTTGTTGATTATCCCTAACGTTATTCATTCTCCATCGTGCGGATGTCGATTACAAACCGATAACGGACATCGGAAGCAAGTACCCGCTCCCAAGCTTCATCAATCTGTTTGGCAGCAATAACCTCGATCTCAGGTGCTATATTGTGTTCAGCACAGAAATCAAGCATTTCCTGTGTTTCACGAATTCCACCGATCATAGAACCGGCAAACGACCGGCGCTGAGGGATCAGCGAGAATACCTGAACCGGCAACGGTTCCGCCGGCGCACCGACGTTGACCAATGTACCATCCAGCGCCAGCAGCGAAAGATAGGCATTAATATCGATCTTCGCGCTCACAGTATTTATGATGAGGTCGAATGAACCGGCAAGCTTCTTAAACGTCTCCGGATCGCTCGTGGCATAATAATGGTCCGCGCCAAGCCGCAAGCCGTCTTCTTTCTTTTTTAATGATTGAGATAACACCGTAACCTCTGCCCCCATGGCATGAGCGAGCTTCACAGCCATATGTCCAAGCCCGCCAAATCCAACAACCGCTATTTTCTTGCCGGGGGCAGCTCCCCAATGGCGAAGAGGCGAGTATGTTGTAATACCGGCGCACAAAAGCGGTGCAGCGACGTCAAGCTCCATACCATCAGGGATTCGAACCACGAAATCTTCCGTTACGACGATGTGGGTAGAATAGCCGCCCTGTGTATATTGCCCGTATCTATCGATAGCTGCATAGGTTCCCGTATTTCCACTGAGGCAGTACTGCTCTTCTCCTCTTTGGCAGTTAACACATTCCCGGCAGGAGTCGACCATACAGCCTACCCCAACTCGGTCCCCCACCGCATATTTTGTAACTTCGGAACCAACCTGGGTGACAATTCCTGCGATCTCGTGCCCGGGAACGAGAGGATAATTGACAGGTCCCCAATCGCCGCGAGCAGTATGGATATCAGAGTGGCAAATACCGGCGTATTTAATCTCAATAAGGACATCATGCGGTTTAAGATCCCTGCGTTCTATCGTGGTCAGTTGGAACGACGAACCTTCTGGACTGAATACAGCACGTGCACTAGTCGTAATCATAATATTACCTCCTACCGGAACAAGCCTTTCCTATCCAATTTGGCACTGATGATGTTCTCACGACCTTTGGGAATGGCTTTACAATAACCTTAGCATCCGAAGGTCTCGTGACATCCCATTAATCCTGCCTATGCTATTCTGGGCCCTTCCGAATCATTTCGTGTTTTGAATGCTATATGTTGCAATTGCTGCGATTAGTCTTGCTCGGCATGCGCTTGAATGAATAGCTGTTGCTGCTGTTCATTGTTTTGTGCAACTGCTGCGGGTGTAACATCCGATTGCTGCTGCGCGTATTGGATCAGCTCGTTGCACCCTTGGATCACTTGACTCCAGTTGCTATTGGAGCAAGCATTTTGAATTTCCCGGCATTGCTGCTGCCAGCCTTGTCCTGCTGCCATGTCGTCTCCTCCTTTTCCAACGTCCGGATACTTTAACCAAAACATAGGATAGGCCATGCATGTATCTTTTATGCGCATTGGATTCACACTGAGAGCTGCCGAGCTGGTGAAACCATGCAGCTTCTTAGTATGATGGCAACAAAGCTTAACAATAATGAAAGTATTCCCACTAAAACAACGTAAGGCGTACCCATTTCTGATATAAATAGCCCGCCGATTGCCGTACCCAAGGTTGTACCTACATTACAGGATGATATAAATAATCCGTTGGCGAAATCAGGCGCTTCAGGAGCTGCAGAGGCGATCAAATATTGATTTATATTGGCCATAATTCCTCCAGCTAATATTCCCCAAATGAAGGTTATAATCGCCGTAGGTACGGTAAACGGCCCGGTAAAGAATAAAATGGTGTAAACAGCACCCAATAGCAAAGGAAAAGAAACTACAGACTTAAGGGCACTATGTGTAAGCAGCTTTCCTGCGATAATGTTTCCAATAATATTGGCTCCGCCGAAGATGAATAGCGTGAAACTGATCGTATTCGGGGACATTGCTGTAACTGTTTTCAAATAGTCAGCAAAATAACTATAAACCCCAAATACAGCTGAGTTTAATAAAATGACGGTCACGATGGAAAGCCATGTAATAGATTTCTTTAATACAGAGAGCTGTGTACCATAAGAAAGTCGTTCTTTCACAGGCATAGATGGCACAAAAATCAATGTAGCAAGGAGTACAATAGAGTTCACAATAGCAAAGAACGCCATCGCCATGTCATACGAAACGGCATTATTAATAAAGCTTGCGATCGGTACGCCGGCTACCATCCCGGCCGATACTCCTATAAATACTTTAGCAACAGCTTTTGGAGCTTCTTCTTTACTTACGGAGGAAGCAGCAGCTGTAAATGCCAATGAACAATAGATCGGATGAAAAAGGGCTGGAATGATACTGGCCAATAATAAAATGGTAAAGTTAGATGTAAATATGGACACCATGTTTCCCAAAACGAAAACACCTAGTACAAGCAGCATGACCTTCTTGCGATTCATACCCGAAAACAATAACGGCATCGTAGGACCAGACACTGCAATCGCAATGGCAAAAAGACTCACCGTTAATCCTGCTTTTGATATACTCACATGAAAATGATCAGCAATGGAAGGCAATAACCCAATAACCCCCATTTCGGTATTTAAGATCCCGAAAACACCTATGGTTAGTATCAGTATCAGCCATCTTTTTTGCTTCTCCATAATCCTCCCCCTTCATAAAGGTTACCAATCTATCCGTTCTCCGTCTCTGAAAAACCCGCCATTTGGCCCTTCAGGTCCAATAGCAGCTAACCAAAGGATCGACTCCGCAGCTTGCTTCGGAGTTCGTGGAGCCGACGGTCCGCCCATATCCGAGCTTACCCAACCCGGATCTGCCGCATTTATTTTTATATCCCCATTGATTTCAGCAGCTACCAATCGTGTCAATCCATTTAGGGCAAGCTTAGACAACTTATAGGCGCCTGCCCCCTGATAAGACATTTCGCTCATCGCCCCATATTCCGAAGAAACATTAATAATCCTCCCATATCCTTTTCATATCCAATTCCCCGATTTCCGCCGGTGACCAGTGCCACTTTACTATCTTTTGACATGTTATTTCCTCCATTTTTCGGCTTATAGAGCAGAGGAGTCTTATTACACTTAATCGTATCCAGCAATTCCGTGTTGATCTATAATACACAATAGTGTATTACAAAACATATATGTATTATCATAAATAGAATTCTGATTTTCAATGACCAAATTCCCTGAATTCGTTAATTAGTTCACACATCCACAGAAAATGTGTATTAACTTTAGAGAAAGTGGTGCTCCCAAATGCCAAAAGTGGATCGACGAATCATCAAAACGCAAGAAGCGATTAAAAAAGCGGTGCTTGAACTGATGTCAGAAAAAAATTTCGATGAGATAACGATACAGGACATCTCCGACAGAGCGGATGTTAGCCGCAAAACCATCTACCTTCATTACACGGATAAATTCGACCTGTTGGATAAGCTTATGGAGGAATATATAGACAAACTCCGAAACATCAGTGAAGCTGCGTGTGAAATGGAGTGGAAACCGGCAACTCAGATTTGTTTTGAATACTTGGAAAGCCACTACTTATTCTTTTCGACCATGTTGGCAAATAAAGGCGCACCGTATTTTCGCAGTCGATTCCTTGAGTATCAAATCGAAGCATTCAAAAATGAACTCCGCAAAACAAACGAAAAACATAGCGAGATCAATGAAGAGGTTATTGTTCATTTTGTTGCATCGGCTTACGTTGGGGTAGTGGAATGGTGGTTAAGGAATGGAATGCCCTGTCCGCCTCGTGTTATGGCAGAACAAGTGGGGACGCTATTTGAAGCAATTTATAATTAAATAAAAATGCATACCGAAATAAACCAAATGGCAGCAAGCCTTGTCTTATAAGGATTTGCTGCCATCTGATTGTCTTGATTGATGTTATAAGCAAGTCTCAAACTATCTTATAATCAACCCGGAATATCTCTCAAGCCTTACGAACAGAGGGCGAGTAAAATACGTCACCATGCATATGCAGAATTTTGTCCCAGTTGCCGGGATTGGTCGTATCCGGCGCGCGATGCTCCAGAATGGCCTGATACAGGCTGGCTTTTTGTTCCAAATGGTCAATGTGCCGTTTGGCTTCTTCGAGTTTGGCGAGCGCCGCTTCTTTATGTTCCATAATGAGTGCACAGCGTTGCGGAACGGTTGAATCCCCTTCGAGACAGAGATCGACGTACCTTTTAATGACTTCAATCGGCATCCCGGATTGCTTGAGGCATTTGATGCCATGCAGCCAGTTGATCGATTCTTCGTTGAACATCCGGATATTATTCTCATTGCGCTGTACGCTTGGCACCAGGCCTTTATCCGTGTAAAAGCGCACGGCGTGCTCGGTGAGTCCTGTTATTAGGGCAGCTTCTTTGACCGTATGCATGTGAAATCCTCCTCGAAAAAAATTTTAAGTAGCTTGACTTCGTGTAACACGAAGGTTCTAAGCTTAGTGTAACGCAAACGAGTCGTAAGTAGAATCCCCGCTGCTGTGCCCGATTCAGGGGATAAGCGCCGTTTGTTGTTATACATTTAAACACTGGGAGGAATTACAATGCAAACCGTAACATTAAACAATGGCGTGAAGATGCCGATCATCGGCTTCGGTGTTTACCAAGTTCCTGATGCTGAAGAATGCGAGAACGCCGTATATGAAGCTCTGATGGCTGGTTACCGCCTCATCGATACCGCCGCCGGTTATCTGAATGAGGAGGCGGTCGGTCGAGCGATCAAGCGCAGCGGTGTACCACGTGGAGATCTGTTCATCACAACCAAGCTTTGGGTTCAGGATGCCAGCTACGAGAGGGCCAGAGTGGCGTTTGCCAAATCGCTGAAGAAACTCCAGCTCGACTATCTGGATCTATACCTTATTCACCAGCCGTTCGGCGATTATTACGGCGCTTGGCGTGCGATGGAGGAGCTGTACCGCGAAGGCAAGATCAAGGCGATTGGGGTCAGCAATTTCCTGCCTGACCGTTTAATGGACCTTATCGTGCATAACGAAATCGTGCCTGCCGTCAATCAGGTCGAAACGCATCCGTTCTACCATCAGATGGAGAGCGCCGCTTTTATGAAAGAACAGGGAGTGCAGCACCAGTCGTGGGCGCCCTTCGCTGAAGGACGTAACAATTTGTTCGGGAACGAAGTGCTAGCCTCGATCGCAGAAAAACACAACAAGTCCGTCGCCCAAGTCGCGCTTCGCTGGCTTGTTCAACGAGGAGTCGTTGTAATTCCGAAGTCAGTTAAAAAAGAACGGATCGTCGAAAACTTCAACATTTTCGATTTTGAGTTGAGTGCTGACGACATCGAACAGATTTCCACTCTCGACACGCGGCAAAGTCTTTTCTTATCGTACCACGATCCGGAAGTCGCCAAGATGATGGGCAACTGGAAAGTCGATCTGTAAACCTTGATTAAACCGTAAACGCATCATGCGTTTATCTTCATCTATTAAGAAAGGACAGTGCGATTGCCCCTGTCCTTTCTCAACTTGAATTGTAAATTCAAACCACCGAGTCCTTTCATTTAGAGTCATCATTTTCTTTTTAATGTCGTCGGATGACAATGCCCGAGGCCGGTTTGAACAGCCGCAGCCAGTAGTGGTTATTGATATCCTGGAACCGGAACATGATCCCGCCATAGGCCCCATCATGGTTCAATCTCACTTTGGACTCTATCGTATAGTCCGTCCACGAAGAATCTCCCGAAGAAATGGCTGAATTAACATGGGTTGCTGTAAGCGCACTGTTCTGAATGACATACGTCCCAGACTCTATTTTCCAGCTTGAAGAAATGGTACCGCTCTCAAAATCGTCCTGAAACATAATATTGCTTTCTTTTTCAGCATGAGCTATGCCTATTGGAACAGCAGGTGCAAACCACATAGCCACCATACAAATTAATATCGAGACTGATAACATTTTTTTAAGTAAAGCCAACTGTGATCACTTCCTCTCTACAGTGTGCAAGAAATATTAACCTTTATTCCAACATCAACGTAAGCGCTTTTATTTTTTTGGAAAAAGATCAAAGCGAAAGAATGGCTCATCAAAATTTCCCCTTTCCGACCCACGAGTAAGCGTTTCCATTTTTTATGTCATGTTTTTTTTGATGTCACCTGCTCACCATCCCTTCTTAGTGTTAATGAAACGAAAGCTGGTCAACAAACAGAGAATGTATCCGATGAATCCCTCCTTTCCTTGTTACAATATCGATTGGGAAAATTACATGCAAGATTCATTTTTTGCAGGCGCGTAACCCCGGTTTTTTCCTTGGCACATACCTTTTTCAGCTTATCAAAATGCGTTCAATTACTGCGTAAAACCATACAAATTTGCTTCTTGGACTATTTTGTAGATGAAATTCAAAGTCGGAATGGTCCAATATCCTTCCGCCGAAACATTTCTTGTTACTCTAGCTCCTGAATAAAACTGCTACCGTGCTCCGGCATTTTGACACCAAAATTGTAAGCCACCGAAGCGCCAATATCTGCGAACGTTTTACGAATTGGCAGTTCTTTACCTTCAGAAAATGCCGTGGAGTAGATAAGTAAAGGCACATATTCACGAGTATGGTCTGTTCCATGATGAACAGGATCATTGCCGTGGTCCGCAGTTAAAATTAGCAAATCCTCATCGGTAAAGTTATCTATTAATTCAGATAACCGAGCATCAAACTCCTCAAGAGCCTTACCATACCCTAGAGGATCACGGCGGTGGCCATATAGCGCGTCAAAGTCAACCAAATTCAAGAAAGACAAGCCTTTAAAATCTTTCTTTGCAACTTGTATGAACTTGTTCATCCCATCCATATTGGATACTGTTCGTATAGCCTCTGTAACGCCTTCTCCATCGTATATATCTGATATTTTCCCTACTGCGAATACATCGAATCCGGCATCCTTCAATTCATTCATGACTGTCCGGGAAAAAGGTTTCAACGCATAATCGTGCCGATTGGCTGTACGTTCAAAATGTCCAGGTCCCCCTATAAATGGCCTTGCTATAACACGGCCGACCATGTAATCGCTGTTTCTGGTCATTTCGCGCGCGATCTCACAGATACGATATAACTCATCAAGAGGTACAATCTCTTCGTGAGCTGCAATCTGCAAAACGGAGTCTGCTGATGTATAAACGATTAGAGCTCCTGTTTCTACATGTTCTTCCCCAAGCTCATCTAATATCTCAGTACCACTGGCAGGTTTATTACCAATGATTTTTCTACCTGATTTTTTTTCCAGTTCTTCAATCAATGAAGCAGGAAAACCATTTGGAAACACTTGAAATGGCAAATCTATACGCAAACCCATAATTTCCCAGTGACCTGTCATCGTATCTTTTCCATTAGATGCCTCCTGCATTTTGGTCCAAAAAGCCGCCGGACTATCTGCTTTTGGTACCCCTTTTATTTCTTTAATGTTTGACAGGCCAAGTGCAGCCATGTTTGGCAGGTTCAAACCATTCATTATCTCTGCGATATGCCCTAATGTATCAGCACCCTCGTCTCCAAAAAAAGCTGCATCTGGTGCTTCTCCAATCCCAACGGAGTCAAGCACGATTAAATGAATTCGTTTAAATGGATGTTTCATTATACAATTCCCCCTTATCCCATACCATCTCAAGAATAAACCCCTTTAGTTCCAATTGCTTAATCAGAGTACAATGCACATAAAAGAGGACAGCCCCACTGCTCGGTGAAGTTGTCCATTGCAATCTCTTTTCTAAAGATTCTCTTAATGAGAAAATTTGTATCCATCAAATACTTTCAAACCTTCATCATTGAGTACTTTTTCAACCAACTCAGGTCTTTGAGGGCTTTTTTCAAAAACCTCATTGCAAGCGATCATTATATTACTTCCCGCAATTTTAGCAAGCTGATCATGAGAAACGCTATACACCATTCTACCCAAATTAGACCAAACCATAGCTCCCGAGCACATTACACAAGGTTCACAACTTGTATACAAAGTGTATTCGCTCAAATCAAAGACATTATGTTCTGAACAAAACTTCCGAATTAAGCCGATTTCCGCATGATGCGTTGGATCACAAAACGTGTTGATTTTATTTTCTCCGATCATAACGATTTCTTCACCCTTGACTAAAATAGCACCAAAAGGCTCATTTCCTTCATTGCGGGCTTGCAGAGCAACTTCAATCGCTTTTTTCATAAACAATTCATCTTTGTTTATCATTCTAGATGCCTCCTATTTCTATGAATGTTATTTAGCTAAACACAATTTAAACACTTAGTTCCTTTTGCTTGTTCTTAAGCAATTTTGGTAGCGATATTCCTATTAAAATCAGGACTATCCCCACATATTGCGGAATGCCGATATGTTCATTCAAAAAGAAGACTGACATTAGCATGGCTGTAGGAAGCTCCATTGCCCCCAGGATTGAAGCTAATCCTGGCCCCACTAACGGAACACCTTTAGAGAAAAGCAGTGTTGATAAAAACGGGCCGAAGAAAGCTAAAATAATTCCGTATTGCATAACCAGTTCTAATAACAGTTTTCCATCTCTAAAAAACGTAGGTGTTAAAATGAGCGAACAAACAATAAAGCCTCCGGTAGACATCAAAGCTGTCTTCATCATAGGATTGGCCTGAACCGCGACCTTTCCACTAAGAAGAATAAAAATTGAATATGATAGTGCTGCTAGGAGACCAAACAAAAATCCAAGCCAGTGAACGGCAGAAAGCCCCATTGAGTAAATGTTGGTTGCACTTATGGTCCCGATAAGTAAAGGGATAATGGAGAGAAGCTTTCCCTTTTCAGGTATTCTCCGGTTGATAATTGCCTCCAGCAGCACGCCGATCCATGTAAACTGAAAAAGGAGCACAATGGCTAAAGAAGCTGAAATGTATTGGAGTGATAGATAATAAAACATTCCTGTAAGCCCTGTTGTAGATCCTACGGTGGTTAATAGAAGGACTTCCCTTTTAACCAGCTTTACGAACTTCTGCTGTTTCGCACTCTTCATTCTTTTACTAAGAAGGACTGCACCCCACAACAGTATGGCCCCCATTAGGAGTTGTACTCCCACAACATCATTAACAATAAACCCGTCTTTATAGGCTAATTTTACAAATGTGGACAATAAACCATAACTAATTGCACCTAATATGACATAAATATATCCTCTCATAATCCCGCCTTTATATTAACCAATCTTGACCAATTTTATCCAAGTTATCGAACCTTCTCTACTATTCCCTTAACTAATGCAATGAATTTCTCTCTTACCAGAGCAGCTACCTCAATTACTTCATCATGACTTAGTGGTTGATCCAGAATGCCACATGCCATATTGGTCAAACAAGAAATACCAAGAACCTTCATATTCCCGTGGACAGCTACGATTGCTTCCGGTACGGTTGACATACCAACTGCGTCGGCTCCCAACGTACGAATCATTCGAATTTCGGCCGGAGTTTCATAAGCTGGACCACTCCACCAGGAGTATACTCCTTGACGTAAAGTTGTATTTTGTTCTTTAGCCACTTCCGCAGCAATTTGACGCAATTCATGATTATACACTTGGGAAAGATCAGGGAAACGGGTACCAAGCTCGTTATTATTAGGTCCGATCAATGGATTCGTCCCTACCAAATTGAGATGATCCGTAATCAACATTAAATCGCCTGGTTTAAAATCCTTATTAACAGCACCGCAAGCGTTGGTGATGAGCAAGTTTTCTACCCCAAGAGCTTTCATTACTCTTACAGGAAAAGTCACTTCATCCAAAGAAAAACCTTCATAATAATGAAAACGCCCTTTCATTGCAACGACAGTTTTCCCCTTTAATTCACCGATGACCAGTTCATTAGCATGTCCCACCGCTTCAGATTTTGCAAAGTGAGGGATTTCGCTGTAAGGTATTGTGAAAGAGTTTGTAATTTCGTTAGCCAGTGCTCCCAAACCGGACCCCAAAATCATTCCGATTGTTGGGCGATACGAGGTTTTAGTCATAATGAAGTCTTTTGCTTCCTGAATATCTTGCATTCTATGCATAGTACATCCTCCTGATATATTGTGCTGTAAGTAACGTGTAACAAACATTTAGCATTTGATGCTACAACAGCTTTCTAAAGTAAGTTTAATTGCTATATGACATTTTGTAAATAACTATTTATATTTTTTATAAAAAGATTATCGAATATATTAAAATTTATTTTATTACTCTTTATCTTTTTATATATAAGTATAAAAGACCCTGTATTTCGACTGCTTCTAAATACTCTTAGGTAAACCATTCGAGACTGCCTGGTTTATTAAATATTGTGGATATATCTAAAAAAAAGTCCGATAATAATTGTAACAATATGTGGATTTGTAATATGTTTATAAGATCACTTAGCAAGGAGAAGTTTATATGCTAAATAAATTTGAAGAGTTATCATCACCTAAAGCAAAGAACTTAAAACTGTTATATAGCTTGGTTCGTAAATTAGGGCCTGTAACCATTAACACGTTGACTGAACACACTGGTTTTAAACATGTAACTTGTGGACGCTTGCTTGAAGAACTTGTTGAGGAAGGTCTTATTTATGATAGTGGTATTGGAAAATCAAGTGGTGGCCGTAAACCTTTAGCATATGTTATCAAACCAGATGCTTACTACTTAATTGGTGTAGAATTAACAAGTTTATATACAACAATCTTGCTCCTTGATTTAAGGCTAAACATCATAAGCGTTGAAAAACTGAAAATGAATGCTGAATGTACTGGAGAGTACACATTAAATTATATAGTAACATGTGTGGAGAACTTATTAGCTCAAAATACCATTCCTAGAGAGAAGTTGTTGGGTATTGGTATTGGGGTTCTAGATTCGTTTGACCCAGCTATGGGAGCTATTTCTCACCCTCAACACTTTCCTGCAGGCGGGTGGGACTTAAATATTATCGATTATTTAAAAAATAAAACCAACGTTCCTGTATTTTTGGAAAACGGGACCAATTTGGCTGCGCTCGCTGAATATCGCATGAACTATTGGAAGGAAACTGACAATTTGGTTTTCGTATCCAGCGATATTGGAATTCGTTGTGGAACTATTTCCCAAGGAAGGTTGGTTAGCAGTAAGCGAGAGACGGAGGATACCTTTGGACACATCATCATTGATATTCATGGCCGGCGTTGCTCATGTGGCTCATATGGATGTCTACAAGCATACAGTAGTTTGCCGGCTATACGTGAGGAAATGGTTCGACTCATAAAACGCGGCAAACCTTCTATGCTTTCGTATGAAGTTAAAGATGTTGAAGATATTGATTTATTTCATATATTACATGCTTTAGAGCAAAACGATGAGCTCTGTTTAGCAGTGGTAGAAGATGCCGCTTATTATTTTGGTATTGGTCTCAGTAATCTAATTTTTCTGTTACGTCCCGAGATTGTGGTTTTTGGAGGAACTCTAGTGCCAAAACCGCGTTTTTTTGATGTCGCAGCCAAAACTGCACAGGATCGGCTAAGGTTTCACCCGAATAGTAATGTCAAAATAATCAAGTCCACTGCCGCCTACAATATTGTGGCTCAAGGAGCTGGTTGTATGGTATTGGACTACTTCACTGAAGAAATGCATGTTGATGAAGAAAAGCGAGTAAGTAAAACAGAGTAATACTGGACTAAACTTTTCATTAATAAGATTTCTCATTATATTTTAAATGTCGAATGGCAGACAGGTACACAAATTGTACTCCAACGCGAATATAGGTAATGTCAATGATCGTATAGTTTGTTGCTAAATCCTTCTTAAACTGACGGCCTTTCCTTCCGTAAGCCACCGTCATTCAGAGATAAGATAATCCGCGGCGCGCTATGCCTTCCCTGTGCCCAGTATAAACATGCGCTGGCCGTCTTAAGTGCCTGCAGCCGACCATTTGTAAAGACCGCACTGTTTTTCAAAGGTTGTATTATTGAGGCTGCAAACGCTGCACAGCATGGCCGCGCCGATCAAGGCGGTGACTCGGATCAAGAATATTTTATGCAGATAAAACAAAAAAGCCGCCTAGATGATAGCGGCTCTCAATAGGAATATGTTTATGTCCCTGGACAATATTAAAATAGATGAATACCTTAACATAAATTTCCTTTTTTTCGTTTTATAGCATGTTATGCTTCATCACTTTCAACTACATTTTGGGTAGTCATTTCAACAATATCGAATTCTCTTAAACTTCTCACTCAACTTACTCCTTTAGTATGCATTGTGATTAAGCCAATGTAGTTTTCTACGTTCTATTTTTATACACCACTCCTTTCATAACTCTAAAATTGGATCTCCCATTATGAAATCTTCATTGCATTTGGATCATGTTTATATCTAAAGCTTACCGCAAATACTATTGCCAGTACGAGTGTGTATGCACCAAAAACCAACCAAATATTCTGCCAATCCTTTACGCCATCTACCGTAAAATAATCTACAACTTTTCCACTTGCGATAGCGCCTACATATGCTCCGATTCCATCTACCATTGCTAGGAACAAACCTTGTGCGCTTGCACGAATACTAGGATCCACTTCTTTTTCTACAAAAATAGCTCCTGAGACGTTAAAGAAATCAAATGCACAGCCATAAACAATCATGGATAACAGAAGTAATGTAAATCCTAAACCAGACGGGCCACCATAAGCGAAAAGTACAAAACGCAGTGTCCACGCCACAATACTTATAAGCATTACTTTCTTGATTCCAAAATTACGCAAGAAAAATGGAATGGCAAGGATAAAACATACTTCTGCTATCTGTGACACCGATAATAAAATGGATGGATACTTTACAACAAGACTATCTTTATATTCAAGATTCAGACCAAAGTCATGCAAAAACGGATTACCGAACGTATTAGTTATTTGTAATGCAACACCTAGCAATGTTGAGAAAAGAAAAAAGATGACCATTTTTTTCTGCTTAAATAGTACAAACGCATCCAGTCCCAAGAGACCTACCCACGACTTGCTCCTTCTTTCATTAGATGTTGGGCAATCAGGGAGCGTAATTGAATATAAGACTAGTAAGAGAGAAATGCTTGCAGCTATATATAATTGAATGTTACTCAATTCAAATCCACTAAGGCTAACTACCCACATTGCAACAATGAACCCGACGGTTCCAAACACACGAACTGGTGGGAAGTCCTTCACTGTATTAAGTCCAGCTTTCTCGAGAGCAACATACGAAATAACATTCGTTAAAGCACTCGTTGGCATGTATACCAAAGAATTAAACAATATTACCCAGAACATAACCGTCGGATCTGACACTTGCGCAGCAATAAATAACGAAATCGCACCTAAAACATGTAATATTCCATATAACCTATTGGCTTTAATCCAGCGATCCGCAATAATACCTGCCAAGCTGGGCATGATAATGGCGGCCAATCCTTTTGCGCTATAAACCATTCCAACTTGTGCACCTGTAAAATGCAATGTATTGATCATATAGGATCCCAGGGTTACTAGCCAAGAGCCCCAAATGAAGAATTGAAAGAAATTCATTATTCTAAGCCGTAATTTCATTGCCATATTGTATGTCTCCTTCTGAGCTTGGATATTCGAGTTACTTTGACATGCCCTTTTCAGTGAATTCTCTACAATTGCATTGGAAGGGTTTACATTTAGTTTTAAAAACATGTATTGATTCCTTAACATCAACTGTACATACCAATTACTTGCTCATACCAGGTCACTAGCATTTTTACGTACTGGACTTACTCCCCCTTGGTGTTACTCAAAAATATTACATCCGTTTGTAAAGCCTTTTCAATCTATTTGTTAACTATAGTTTAATCCGGTAAGCACCTGATTGTAAAGAACTAATTTTCATTTATATAAAAAGAATTTAAATATAGCTTTGAATTAGAAATTAAATAATAGGATATTCGCAATCTTTTTATATATTTTATTAATATATAAAAAGAAATAAAGGAACCAAGCATTCTACATCTGCCTGGTTCCTTTACGTTTGGCATCCGCTCACGATTTCTAAAGCAAGTTGTGGCGCGTTAGGATCAAAGTCGGGAAAAGCTTTGAGAAAAGACTTGAGTAAGGATCAGAATTTTCCTCTACAGAAGCCCACGATCCCTTGTCCTTCTTATCTCTTTGCTCGTTTCCCTTGTCCCTTCCTCCTGTCCCTCCCTGCTCTTTAGGATGAAAAAAGACTGGATAAACACTTGGGGAAAGCCCATGCATTTTCCAGTCTTTAGTCTTGTCGGGACTTTAATTTTTATTCAGGGACACTTTTGTTGGGATTGGACAGGATTTTTTTATTTGCTTATCCCCCGCTGCCGCATAGCTTCAAAAAGAACCACGGTCGCCGCCATCGCAGCATTAAGAGACTCCGCTCGTCCCTGCATCGGGATAAGAATATGCTCCGTCGCCAAGGCGGACACTTCGGCCGAGACGCCTTGTCCTTCATTGCCGACAACGAACCACACCGGCTGGCGGAAATCATACTCATAGCAGCTCCGCTTGCCTTGGAGACTTGTCGTCACAATGGCAATTCCTTGCGAGGCAGCTTGAGGGAGCGCGTCCCGTAAGTCTCCTTGCACGATCGGGAGATGGAATAACGAGCCCATAGTGGAGCGGACGGTTTTGGGGTTATACAAGTCTACCGTGCCGCGGCCAAGCAGAACGCCGGTAGCCCCTACCGCATCGGCGCTTCGGATGATGGTTCCGAGGTTACCCGGATCCTGGATCCCGTCGATAACAACGACCAATCCCACGGAATCCGCACGCATGAAATCGTCCAGTGACCAATCCAGCTTGGACAACACCGCGAACGCTGCCTGAGGCGTCAATGTGTCCGTGCATTTGGCGAGCACCTGCTCGCTTACGGCTATGCACTCAATTCCTGCGTCAATGGCCTGCTTCAGCAATCCGTCGGGCAGCTCATGCTGCCGGTCTTCGGCAACGACTAAGGTTTCGATAGCGGCTCCCGATTCGAGAGCCTCCTGCACCAAATGCACGCCTTCAATAATGAACTGGCCTTGCTTGTCCCGGCCTTTTTTGTCCAATAACTGCGCCCATGCCTTCACCCGGGCGTTTTGGACGGAAGTAATCGATGATTCCAACAATGTCATAACAACAGCCTACTCTGCGAATGTTTTTTCAAAATTATTCAAATCTTCATTTTTTCCTACGATAACGAGTACGTCATTTTCTTTGATCAAATCCTCCGCACTCGGGGCGATATTCATATGCGATCCGGCCTTAATAGCCATGACATTGCATCCGTATTTGGCGCGAATGTCCAGCTCCCGAAGGTTTTTGCCGATTAAGGTCCGCGACGCTTGAACCTCGATAATGCTGTAAGTTTCGGACAGCTCGATATAGTCTAGTATATTGGATGAGATCAAATGATGCGCGACCCGTTGGCCCATATCCCGTTCCGGATAGATGACCTTATCGGCACCAATCTTTTTTACCACTTTGCCGTGAAGCTCGTTTTGGGCCTTTACCACAACCTTCGGCACGCCGATTTCCTTCAAAATAATCGTGGTCAATATGCTGGACTGAATATCTTGTCCTATGGCGACAATTACGACGTCAAAATTGCGAAGTCCCAAGGAACGCAGTGCCTCTTCATCCGTGGAATCCGCCTGGACGACATGCGTCACCATCGTCGAGATTTCTTGCGTTCTTTGCTCGCTGCTGTCAATGGCCAGCACCTCATAGCCTAGGTCGGACAGCGTCCTTGCTACACTGGAACCGAAACGCCCCATTCCGATAACGGCGAATTGCTTTTTCATGGAACTCACCCCTTCATTTCGATAGACAGCATGCCTCCAGCACCCGCCATTACAGCTATAGCTTCATCATCAAAATGCATGATATGTACGGTTTTTATTATTATACCATAAAATATCCGGATCATAACGGAGCATGAACAGCCCCTTTTTGGAGCATAGTAATCAGGTAAACCATGAGATGAAAAGCGAGGACACTTCCATGAACTTAAACCTGAGACAGGCCATAATTCAACGAGTTACGAACAAAGATGACGAGGAGCTTTTTGGCGTTATTGAAGGGTCGATCGGGGGCCAGGAGCAAGTGCTTCCGGGGTTAGGGGTTTTGTTCGAAATCATATGGCAGAACAGCAGCCACGATACGCAAGCGCAGCTGGTGAGCACTTTAAAAGAACATTTAACGTAAGAACTTAAAGAAAAACCGCCAGGGATATTGGAAAGACCCTAGCGGTTTCTTGTTTATTCCTATGGGATAGGGATTAGTCCAGTATTCCTTTAACCACGCCCGCCGGCATCGGTTGAGGCTTCTCGCAGCTGCTCTGCATGATGTAATGCTTGCCTTCGTTGGATGCATCATGAAACCCGTGCATGGCTTCCAGGACATGGTAGGCAAGCTCGCCGTTCGCGCGGTTGATCCGCTTGTTCTTGATCGCGTAAGCCATATCGAGCACCCCGAGCCCTCTGCTGTTATCCGCATAGCCGTACAATAACGGCACCTCGGTGAATTCCTTAGCATCATGACGGCGAACTAGAACCGGACCGCCAAATGTATTGGGATCCGGTACGCTCAATGTACCCTCGCTGCCATAAATCTCAATCCGCGGAACCTGCGCTCCGCCGAAGGCATCGAAGCTGGTAATGATCGTGCCGATCGCCCCGCTGTGAAAATCCATCACTCCCGCGACATGCGTAGGAGTCTGGACTTGAATGGTTTTGCCGTATTTCGGCTGACTGGTAATCGTCCGTTCCGGGTAGGAAATCTTGGCTGATCCGGTCACGCGCTGAATAGGTCCCAGCATCGCTACCAGGGCGGTTAAATAATAAGGTCCCATATCGAACATCGGTCCCCCGCCTTGGGCATAATAAAATTCGGGATCCGGATGCCAATGCTCGTGACCGCGCCCGATCATGAAAGCCGTAGCCGCTACAGGCGTGCCGATCCAGCCGTCCTGAATCAGCTTGATGCAGGTCTGGATGCCTCCTCCCAGGAACGTATCCGGTGCGCTTCCCACCAGAAGCCCTTTGGATTTGGCAGCTGCCAAGATTCGCTGACCCTCTTCGCGGGTGACGGCCAGCGGCTTTTCTACATACACATGCTTGCCCGCTTCCAGCGCCTGTATGCATACATCGGCATGGGCCGCAGGAATCGTCAGGTTGATAACCAGATCAATTTCGGGATCGGACAGCAGCTCTTCTACCGTACAAGCCTTCGGAATTTCGAATTCCTCCGCGCTTGCCTGCGCCCGGGCCACATTCAAGTCCGCGCACGCTTTTACATCCAATACATCAAACGACTTGCAGTTTTTAAAATAAATACTGCTGATTTTACCGCAGCCTATAATACCGATTCTTATCTTCTCCATGCGTTTATGGCCTCCCTAATCCACGATTGGTAACGAATGATCTTAGTTGCTGTCTCCCATACCTGTGTACTTGCTATCTCCGGAAACGATGCCTTGCGCAGCCTCTTTGCCTTCCGCTGCCCACAAGAAGCCACGGCGCATAAGCTCCTTGACTTGCGGCATGTCTACGATATCGGCGTGATGCCCAAGGGAGCAGTAGTAGACTCTGCCGACACCCCAGCGCTTCGTCCAGACCACTGGCATATCTACGGCTTTATTCATGGAGTGTGGCCCTTCGACTACCGGGAACCGTGTCGTAGCCAGCACCTCGACCGCCGGGTCGACATGCAGATAATACTGCTCGCTTTTCACTGCAAAGTCTGCCATTCCTTCCACCAGCGGACTGGAGCTGTGCTTGATATTAACGACATACTCGACTCCGTCATTGCCGGGGTGAGCCACCCATTGGCCTCCGGTCATAAACTGCCAATCGACGTTGTTGCGGAACGCGTCGCACATGCCTCCGTGACATCCTGCGAGACCGACTCCCTTTTGCACCGCTTCGGAGACGTTCTTGACCAGCTCCTTGGTGATCTCCCCCATCGTCCATACCGGAACGATCAGATCCAGCGAGTTCAGCTTCTCCGCATCGGCGAATGCTTCCAATGTGTCGGATACCTCGACCTCGAAGCCGTTCTCAGTCAGCAGGCTGCGGAAAATTTCGGATACCTCCTCCGGTTCGTGCCCTTTCCAACCGCCTTGTACAATTAATGCTTTTTTCATGCCCTGTCGCCCCTCTCTACATCTCCTCAATTTTGACCCAGCGCCGCTCCTCAATCGAGCGTTCTACCGCTTCCAGCACTTCCTGGCATTTTACCCCATCCACAAAGCTTGGCACCGGCTGGCGGTTTTCCTCCAATGCCTGCATCAGCTCCACTACTTCATGAACGAAGGTATGCTCATAGCCGATCGTATGCCCTGCCGGCCACCATGCATCCATGTAAGCGTGTGCAGCGTCGGTAGCAAGTACGCGGCGGAAGCCCTGAACGTCGGCGGCATCATCGGTGAAATAGACCTGCAGCTCATTCATTCGTTCAAAATCGAATTTCACGCTGCCTTTGCTTCCGTTGATTTCAAAAGCATTCGTGCAGCGATGACCGGGAGCGAATCTCGTAGCCTCGAAGCTGCCAAGCGCTCCGTTCTCAAACCGGCTCATGAACAGCGTCGCATCATCGACCGAAACCGGACCTCTGGGGGCATCCTTGCTACCTTTGGCGCTTAAGCCGGTCATAGAGGTAGGAAGCGGCCGTTCTTTAATGAAGGTTTCGCTCATGCCGATGACTTCCTTCATCCCGCCGACCAGATAATGAGCAAGATCGATGAGATGCGCACCCAAATCACCATGGGAGCCTGAACCGGCTACTTCCTTTTGAAGCCGCCATACTAAAGGAAAATCCGGATCGACAATCCAATCCTGGAGAAACCATCCGCGGAAATGATAGATTTCACCTAATCTTCCCTCGTCGATCAGCTTCTTGGCCAGCTGTACGGCTGGAGCGAAGCGGTAGTTGAAGCCGACCATATGCTTGACGTTGGCATCCTCCGCCGCCTTCAGCATCTCGCGGGAATCGGCAAGCGTCAGCGCGAGCGGCTTTTCACAGAACAAGTGCTTACCCGCCTTAGCCGCGGCCAAAGCAATCTCCTTATGGGCATCGCTCGGAGCATTAATATCGATGACATCGATGTCATCCCGCTTAAGAAGCTCCCGCCAGTCCGTCACATAGCCTTCCCAGCCGAACTGCTCCGCAGCCTGGGCCACTCCCTGCTCATCCCGGCCGCAGATCAGCTTCATGACCGGCCTTGCCGATTTCGGGAAAAACATATGTAAATCGCGATAAGCATGGCTGTGCGCCTTGCCCATGAATTTATAACCGACCATTCCGATATTGAACTGCTTCATCCTTCCAATCCTCCCATGTGGAAAATCCGGCGAATAACCGACAGAGAGCCGTCGTATTACCAAACCAGGGTATACCCCCAGTATATTATTCGCCGGTCATACGTTACCCGGCTTTACTGACGTTTAGAGCAAGACTGCCGAACGACGAGCTCAGTATCCATCTTGAGCTGAAAACCGCCTTCGGCGCCTCCCAGCTGCTCCAGCAAACGTTCGGCGGCTGCGCTGCCCATCTCGTAGAACGGTACAGCTACGCTTGTCAGCGGCGGATCCGTGACGCGGGCGGCATCGGAATTATCGCAGCCGATAACGGCAAAATCGCGTCCGGCCTCCAGCCCATGCTCCCGCAGCCCTTGCATCAAGCCTATTGCCATCCGATCATTGGCCGAGAACACCGCATCCAGCTCTCCTATGCGGCTGGCCATCTTGGCCGCCGCCCGGTAGCCGCTTGTTCGGCTGTAGTTGCCCTCATAGTACCATCTTTGATACTCGCTTGAATCGATACCCGCTTCCTCCATGGCCAGCTTATAGCCATGCCACCGGTCGCCGCTGCTTGAGAATTCCGGGGACCCGTTCAGAAAGGCAATTCGGCGATAGCCTTTACCGAGCAGGTATTGGACCGCGCGGTAGCTGCCCCCCGTATGATCCGCATCTACTTCGTTAAACTGTTCTCCTGCAAAATGCTGGTTGACAAGGCAGAACGGATGGCCGCCTTCTTCCAGCTTTTTCAGCTGCTCCCGCTCTCTCGGCGTGTCGCCGGCACCCAGAATAATGCACGCGTCCACTTTCTGCGAGAGAAAAATATCCGTATATTCACTCTCGTCCTCCGGTGAGCGGAACATCAGCAGCAGATCATACCCTTTTTCACGCACCTTAGAGCCTATACCGCTTAGAATCTCGGCAAAAAAATACGTCGAAAACAAATGCACCTTGGGCACATAGGGAAGAACCACGCCCAAATTGCCGCTTCTGCGGCGGGCGAAGCTCTGAGCAATCGCGTTGGGATGATAGTTCAGTTTCTTAGCTGCCTCCAATACCCTCTGCTTCGTTTCTTCCTTCATCGGCCCTACGCCGTTGAAAACGCGGGAAACGGTAGCTTCGGATACTCGCGCTAACTCAGCAACTTCCTTCCTCGTTACTATATGCGCTCTCTCCTTTCGTTCCTCTGTCCCTTATCGCTTGCTAAGCATTACCATGTTCTTACAACTGAAATGTACACGCGTACATTTTCTCATGGAAACCCTCGGTTTGTCAATTGGTTCATCGTCTCATCCTAGCAGCTGTTTCGAACCGATCCAGTATTGATATTCATCCCTCAACCGACTATGCTTGAAGAGAGATATAAAGAAGAAATCAAGGAGTGTTTTCCGTGAAGCTGCTTGTCGCCGAGGACGATCTGTCCGTATGTGAAATGCTGCAACTTTTTTTTCAAAAGGAACAATATGATACCACCTTCGTCAATGACGGAATAACGGCACAGCGGCTAATAGATGAACAACCATGGGATTTCGTTATTCTGGATTGGATGCTCCCGGGCAAAGACGGCATCAGCCTGTGCCGGGATCTGAGACAGAATCAGCAAACCCCTGTTATTCTGCTCACCGCGCGCGATCAGGAGCAGGACAGAATTAAGGGACTGGAACTCGGTGCGGACGATTATGTGACCAAGCCGTTTAGTCCCATGGAGCTGATCGCCAGAATGAAAGCCGTATTGCGGCGATATAAGATAGGAATTAACGAGGATCGTGAGGCTCTTTCCGTCCAGGAGGAGCAAGCTAACGGTTTCAGCACGCTGAAGCACAAATTCATTACGATCCAGCTGGAGTCGAGAACCGCGATCATTCAAGGCCATGAGATTACAAATCTGACACCGAAGGAATTCGATCTGCTTTGCTTGTTCGTCCGTTACCCGAAGAAGGTGTTTACCCGCGAGCAGCTGCTCGAGAGCATCTGGGGCTATGACTATATCGGAGAAGAACGGACGGTTGACGTGCATATCAAAAGACTCCGCAATAAAGTCTCGACACCGGATTGCGCGCTGATCGTAACGGTCTGGGGAGTCGGCTACAAGCTGGAGGAATAACGATGGGGAGTCACAAGCGTTATCGCTTTACGTTTTTTCAGCGCCTTTTTCTAAGTCACCTCATTGTGTGCCTGCTCATCCTCGGCTTATTGAGCTTTGGGTTCGCTTATTACACCAAGCAGCAGATTTATCAGGCGGAGACAGAGGAATTAACCACTACGGCCAAGGTCATCTCCAGAATGTTTTCACGGGAGGAGGATGAGCCGCAGCCTGCGCTCCAAGCCTACCGTACTCTGCTTGTGGAACGCAAAATTTCGTTTATTCTGTTCGACAAAACGGGGGAAATGGCGTACCGCGATCCCAAAATGCCCAGCGCTTACCGTTCCAAGCCTTTCCTGGACGGACTGAAGGCCAAAATTTTCAATATGAATGAAAATGAGAGCTTCATTGTCAACCGGAATACGGAAGAGCCGTTGGTGGTTCTGGGCAAGCCGATCCGTTCCAAGAGCCAAAAAGGAGATATGTACCTGTTCGTCTTCTCTCCCCTTCACGGGTATCAGGAGACGGTGCAATCGTTCAATAAGGCACTAATCTATTTATTCGCAGTCGTATTCCTGCTGGCCGTTATCGTCAGCTTGCTGATATCCCGCAATATGAGCAAGAGCATTCAGCCGCTTCGCCGCGCTACACGACAGATTGCCGCAGGGCAATACGAAGCAAGACTGCCTGTTACCCGCACGGACGAGCTTGGGGATCTTGCCTTCGACTTCAATGCCATGGCGGCCCAACTGGAGGCTTCGTCCAAGAAATTGAACCAGTACGAAACGATGCGGCGTCAATTCATCATGGATGTCACTCATGAGCTGCGCACTCCTTTAACCTCCATTCGGGGCATTATCGAAGGACTGAAGAGCAATCTGGTCACCCAGCCGGAGGACAAGCAGAAGTATTACGGCATTATCGAGAAGGAAACATTCCGTCTGATCCGGCTCATTAATGAGCTGCTGGATACGGAGAAAATCGAGAACGGCATGATTACACTGCATAAGAAGCATATCCCTCTGAAAGAATTAATGGAGGTGGTCTCGGAGTCGCTGGAGATCCTGCTGGAAGCGAAGCACCTCCAAATCATTATCGAATGCGATCCCATGCTGCTGGTCTACGGGGATTATGACCGGCTGATGCAGATTCTGATTAACCTTGTGAAGAACAGCATCCAATTCACCGATTACGGTTCCATCCGATTGCGGGGACAGGAAACCGAAACCGAGACAAGGATCCAAATCTCGGATACCGGGCACGGTATGACCCCTGAAGAGCAGGAGTATATCTGGGAACGGTTTTATAAGGCCGACCCTTCCCGCAGCAAAAGCAACAGTGAAACGGGATTGGGGCTATCTATTGTGAAGAGGCTGGTTGAAGCCCATCAAGGTACGATTGAAGTTCAAAGCACCCCCGGCATGGGAAGCGAGTTCCTCATCACACTGCCTAAAGCGCAAACGGAAGCCACCTCTCCCGCAGAGACGGACTCCCGCGATTCTTAAACAAAGTTAAACCCCTCGTTAGATGATACTCATCCCGAGAATCCCGTACCCCCGACCATAAGCGGATACGGGATTTTGTCATAATGACGCGATGCTAGACTCTTCCGTAGGCTTTGGCGTAACGGTATACTTTGCGATACATGGTTTTATCCTTCAACCGGTTGAAAATGTACGGATCCGGATTGGTATTCACCTCCAGAATCCAGGGCTTGAGATCCTTATCCAAGGCAATATCCAGACCGACTTCCTTAATGCCTTTATAGGTTTTGAACAGCTCTTCCGCCGTCACCAAGCCGAGCTTCTTCAAATACCGGATGAAGATCTTTTGCTTATCCGCAGGTAAATAAGCCTTCAATAAGGTCTCAATCGATTTGATCTGTCCTCCGTTATGAACGTTCGTCACAATTTTCTTGGGGTCTGCGACACGCCCGATAATGCCTGTCGTCTCCCATTTCTTTTGCGGCGACTGCTGCACATGGACGCGAATGTCGAAGCTGCGCTTGAGGTATTTGGTCAGGTGAATGCCCATTTGAACCAAATACAGCCGATTTTTCGTGAGATCGATAATGGAATCGTACATGTCGTCATAGGATGCAAATTTCCGGATTTCCGAGCCGCTCTGATAACGGTACACCGGCTTCGAGGCATCCGAATCCACCTCCACTCTCATAACCCCGATCCCAAAGGTTCCCTTATCCGGCTTGATATACACCATTCGGTATTTATCCAGCATGCTTTTAAGAGAGGAATGCGTCATTTTCTCTGTCGGAGGTATATGAGCACGGATTTTGGTATTTTCGCTCAACACGCAAGTCTTCGTCCATTTACTGACGACGAACCGATTATACTTCTTACTCATGACATCCACCTTTCCTCGAATCGCCAGGTATACATAATCCCGTTTATAGCGTGCTTTGTTAGAACCATACTTGTAATCGCCTTGAGCTTCTTGCATAAGCGCATGGTCCGCATCCGATGCGGCACCCGCCCAAACAGTCGATTCAAACACAATATTGTATGCTGTACCTGCCCTTCCGGTTCGGAGACGGACTTCATGGAATGCAAAATAACCCGGTAAAGCGGGTTGGTCTGTTGAAAAATCTATAGAGCTTGTGCTGATATACTCCGATGGGGTCCCCCCCTACCAGCCATGCTTCTGAAGCAGTCTATGCTAACACAAGGCCTGAAATGAATAAGAAAAAACCCGATCCGGTTCGGATCGGGCCACAATACTTTTTCTCATGCAAAAACCAGCTTGGATTACTTTCCTTTTGCCAGCAAAAAGGTAAAAAATCGAATATAATACGATACAAGCACAAAGAAGATACCGATCGTCCAAGGATCTTTCCCGTACATCTGCATCGGATTCGCGGAAGGGTCATACGCATCGGGTCCCAGAGACTGCATCACCAACAGCCTGTAAGCAATCCTGCCCACCAATAAGGCAAGCACGGCCATATTAACCCATAGATGCGTTCGATAATACATTCCGTCGCTCTGCTGCTCGAATTGCGTATGCTTAATCGCATAATGCGCCAGCACCAGGCCGCAGACCAGACCCACTCCATCAGCTATAAGGTTAATAGGGTGAAGGACTCCCAGGTATAGAAACACGCACCCCAGCAGACTGAACAGGATGATCCGAAACATTAGCCTGGAACGTACGATCTTCTGCAAGCCGATCGTCCGCTTGGTCCTGCGGTAAATCATGAATCCAACCAGCAGGACTATTCCCAAAGTCGGTCCCATGTGCTGCATGCAGTTACCCACCTGCCATTTCCTTAATTTAGCTTAATAAGCATTGTGTTTGTATCTTTTTTTTACCCTTAGGGAGCATTCTCCAAAAATTTCGCGTTCGGATTTTTTTCCATTGCCGAGCGCATCGCATACTCACTCTCGAATAAGGCGACATAGTTGTCGTTCTTATCCCGAACCAGCTGGGAGTTAATGCGGAACTTGCCCGGATCGATCTGATCATCGATAATCCATCTCGCAAACTGGAAGTTCGTGCGCTGAAGCTGAACGTCTACACCGTATTCCGCTTTCATCCTGTACTCGAATACCTCAAACTGAAGCTGGCCGACAACGCCAAGAATCAGATCGTCAAATCCGATCGTACGGAATACCTGGATCGTTCCTTCTTCCGTCAGCTGGTCGACACCTTTTTGAAACTGCTTATGCTTGAGCGCATTTTTCACGGTTACCTTGGAGAACAGCTCCGGCGAGAACGTCGGCAGCTCATTGAATTCGACATTGCCGGCCTGGCTGAGGGAGTCACCCAACCGGAAAATTCCCGGGTCGAAGAGCCCGATAATGTCCCCCGGATAAGCCTCTTCCACGATGTCGCGGTCCTGCGCGAGGAACTGCTGCGGCTGAGCCAGCTTGATATCTTTGCCTGCCCGCACATGCTTAACGGACATTCCGCGCTCGAACTTGCCAGAGCAAATGCGCAAGAACGCAATCCGGTCACGGTGAGCAGGGTTCATGTTCGCCTGGATTTTGAAAATATACCCGGTAAACTTCTCGTTCATCGGATCAATCTCGCCTTCGCTGCTGCTGCGCGGCGTTGGCTTCGGCGCCAGCTGCAGGAAGTTTTCGAGGAATGTTTGCACACCGAAATTGTTGATGGCACTGCCGAAAAAGACAGGAGTCAGCTCGCCGCTGCGTACCTTCTCATAATCAAACTCGTCACCCGCTACGTCCAGCAGCTCCAAATCCTGCACCAGCTGATCATAGAAGAAGTCTCCCGCAATTTCCTTCACCACAGGGTCATCGTATCCGCTAACCTTGCGAACCTGAATCTCCTTATGATCGTCTCCCTGGAACAGCTCGACTTGGGTTAATTTACGGTCGTATACGCCGCGAAATTGCTTGCCGGAGCCGATAGGCCAGTTCATCGGATAAGATCGGATGCCAAGCACCTGCTCCAGCTCCTCAAGAAGATCGAACGGGTTTTGCCCTTCACGGTCCATTTTATTAATGAATGTAAAAATCGGGATGCCCCGCATGCGGCATACCTGAAACAGCTTCTTCGTCTGCGCCTCGACCCCTTTGGCCGAGTCGATCAGCATGACCGCACTATCTGCCGCAGTCAACGTACGGTAAGTATCCTCTGAGAAGTCCTGGTGACCTGGAGTATCGAGAATATTGACACGATGTCCATTATAATCGAATTGCATTACGCTCGATGTAACCGAGATCCCTCTTTGTTTCTCGATTTCCATCCAGTCGGAGGTCGCATGCTTGCTTGCCTTGCGGCCCTTTACCGTACCTGCCAGACGGATCGCTCCCCCGAAGAGCAGCAGCTTCTCGGTCAGCGTCGTTTTCCCCGCGTCGGGGTGAGAAATAATAGCGAAGGTACGGCGCTTTTCAACCTCTTCTATCATCTTTTGCTTGGTATCCATGCTCATAAGCTTCTGTAATTCCTTCCTTATCGTTAAGTTAGCTTCAGGCTCCAATCCGCTTCCTTCAGCCAGGCTCGCTTACTGAACTCGCGGCCGCGAACGGTAACTCTGTCCTTATACACCTGAACATATAAGCCTTGCGATTTTTCCTTCCCGGCATTTTCATAATTCCGGTTCAAAACCCTGCCGACTGACGAATTATGGAAGTAATGGAACGTTTCCTTCACATAATGCTCTGCGCCGTTCTGGAAATCCTGATGCCGGTGTCCGCAAAAGACGAATACATTTTTGTAAGGCTTCAATATTTCGCGGAACTTCTTCGCGGGGATCAGCTGATGACTTCCTCCGTCAGAGCCGATAGGCGGCAGCGGCTGGTGGGTCATGACGAAGATCGGCTTGCCGTCCTTATGCTGAGCCAGCTGATTCTTGAACCAATCCAGCTGCTGATCGGAGTACCAGGCCCCTTCGCCGACCTCCGGCTTCTCTTGGACGTAGGCTTCCTGCGACAGCAGGATGATAGGGAACCCGTTGATCTGTGCGGCGTTGTAGATGCTGTCCAGATTAAAAAACTTCTGGAACCGCTCGCGCGCCTGCCAATCCGTCTTCCCGTTGGGCATCGTTTCTTTATTGAATGCCCCCTTCTTGTCTACCCAAATATCGTAATAATCGTGATTGCCCATGTTCGCGTAGATAGGCGGCAGCTTATAGGCCGACAGCAGCTTCTGAAGTTCCTTGTAGCCGTCCGCGCCTCCGAAATCCGTCAGATCGCCTGTGATGATCAAGGCTTCAATCGGCGATTCGAATTGCTTCATATCTTCTAGGGCTTCCTTCATATGCTTGATAGTATTGGGATCATATACCGAAATATGAAGATCGCTTAATATCATAAATGAAAATAACGGATCCTTGTCATTGGCCGGCTCCGGTTTAGCTTCCGGCGGCTCCTGCTTTGCGAGTCTCGGTTCCGAGTCTGTACTCGGCTGCGCTGCCAACTGCGTGTCCTCCGATCGCTGAAGCAATTTGAACAGTCCGGTAAAAGCCGCCCCTATAAGGACAAGCAATCCAAGCATCCAGCGGATAAAAGCCCGACGGGACATAGAAGTATTCCCCCTGAGTATGAATCATGCCATCATTTTATTCAACGTTCATTTTACCATGAAATGCGTTTCTTTATTATATCTGTTTATCCGGATGTATGCACACTTTTTCAATGCACGGGAGATTCACTAAAGCATTAACGCAGGTAAGATTTCGACAAAAGAAACAGGGCTCGTACCCTTATGCATGTACGGCCCTGCGATTTTCACTTGTCCTGCTGACATAAACGGCTTAACGCTGTGTAAACTCCCAAGCCACTTCTCCCTCATCCTGTCCGTTAACCGGCCACCATTTGAAGCCGTCCTCGGACAGCAGCTGCTGAGCTTGATCCGGCCCCCATGTTCCGGCAGGGTACAGATGCAAGTTATCCGTGCGCTCTCCCCATGCCGCGGCGATCTTGTCCACGTACTTCCAAGCCAGCGCCACTTCATCCCAACGGGTAAAGTAGGTGGAGTCGCCCCGTGCCGCATCATGCAGCAAACGCTCGTAGGCCTCCGGCGTATTCAGGCCGACCTGGCAGCTTTGGCAGAAATCCATGGCGACAGGCACAATCGTGCCTTCGGATCCCGGCTGCATCGCGTTCATTTTGAAGTAAATGCCCTCCATCGGGTTCACCCGGAACACTAACAGATTCGGCTCGAGCTTATGCTTCTTCGAAAGATACACATTGTTAGGCACATTCTTGAATTCGACAACGACTTCCGTCGTTTTTACAGGCAGCCTCTTGCCGGTGCGGATGTAGAATGGAACGCCCGCCCAGCGGAAGTTGTCCACGAATACGCGCGCGGCGAAATAGGTTTCGGTCGTCGACTCCGGATTGACGGAATCCTCCTCGCGGTACCCTGGAACCTGCTTGCCTTTGTTGGTTCCCGCCACATATTGTCCGCGAACCGTATTGGCCCGGACCTCAGCAGCATTCTGGAAGCCCCGCAGCGAACGGAATACTTTGACCTTCTCGTCGCGGATATCTTCCGGCGACAGACGGCTAGGCGGTTCCATAGCCATCATGGCCAGCATTTGCAGCATATGATTCTGACCCATATCGCGCAGAGCACCCGAGTGATCGTAATACCCTCCGCGCTCTTCGACGCCAACCGTTTCACTTAAAGTAATTTGAATGTTGGCAATATATTTGTTGTTCCACAAAGGCTCGAAGAACGCATTGGCAAATCGAACAACGCTAATGTTCTGAACCATTTCTTTACCCAAATAATGGTCGATACGGTAAATATCTTTTTCATCGAATACTTGCCGAATTTCTGCATTCAGCTTCTCTGCGGAAGGCAGATCATAGCCGAATGGCTTTTCAATGACCAGGCGCGCCCATCCGGAGGTTTCAAGCAAGCCTCCTGCCTGCAGGTTATGAGAAACACTGCCGAACAGTTCAGGTGCTAACGCCAGGTAGAACAGGCGATTGCCGCCTACGTCGAATTTGTCGTCAAGACGGTCTGCCAAGCCACGCAGATCTTTAAACGCCGACGGGTTGTTGATGTCCAGGGACATGTACTCAAAATGCTCTGCAAAGGATTCCCACTGCTCGTCCTTCGTTACATTATAACGAGCGAATTCTTTGATCGATTCCAGCACATCCTCACGAAACTGCTCATTGGTTCTTGAGCGTCTCGCCAAACCGATCACGGCAAAGCGATCCCCCAGCTTACGCTCGCGGTACAAGCAATAAATTGCAGGGAACAGCTTGCGGCGGGCCAAATCGCCCGTAGCACCGAATAGGAAAAACACCGTATTGGTCATCTTCTCATCATTCTTTCTTATGTATTTTTTATTGCTTTAACTAATCAAAGTCATGAACTCTTTAAGCATAACGAAAACTGGCTCAGGATTCAATGCCCTCATCATGCAAAATAGGCGCGTAACCTCTAGGCCATTATCCAAACGCACATACACGTTACGCATAGACTAGAGTGTACATGATGACGGAGGTGTAAACATTCATGAGACATATTCATCCCATTAACGAAGACACGTGCCGGGAACATTTCGGCAAGCCTGTGCTTGTCATTCTAAGAGACGGCAGCGAAATGGTTGGTGTACTGAGCGCTTATGAAAACGGTCAAATCATTTTGAACCGTCCGGCAGCCGCAGCCGAATCGACCGTCGGCTCCTCGAGCTCCAAAAGGTCCGGCTCCAACAGCATTAAATCGCGGAAAACAAGGATCAAAGCGAAAACAAGAGCCAAGTTGTCCGCCTTCCCCGGGCCTGGACCCGGATTCGGCATTCCGCCCTTTGGCGGAGGAATCGCGCTGGATCTTTCCCTAATTGCTCTTTTGTTCCTGCTCGTTTAAGCGATTCAGCAAGAGCTGACTCCGGCATTCGGCGGACGGGAGGGCTCCTCCCTCCGCCGAGGCTTGCATCAAGCGGAAGACAGCCTGTTTGCCTGACTATCCCCGGAGATGGTAATGTAATAAACCATCCGTTCGCGAAACGTATCCCTTCCATTATGCAAGGTCCCGTCTATCGAAATATGGCGATCATTCATAGAGGGATGATAGGCATTATCACTGCGCTGACGCTTTAGTGAAGATATGCGCGGTAAAAAAGGTCCCGCCCGTCCGCAGCGAAGACCCGCCTATTAGGTTTAAAAAGGTTACTTCTTCAAATGGATACGCTTCGACAATTGGTAGCAGCGAATCAGGCTGTTGTAATGAACCGGTACATAATCCTTGGAGGCATAAAAGCGCTGAGCCTGCGTATTCGTATCATCTACCCACAGCCGAATTTCATTCTTTCCGGCCAGCACGGCTGAACGCTCCGCGTGCTCCATCAGCCTAGAACCCATTCCTTTGCCCTGCGCTCTCGGATGAACGGCAAGCATGTCGATGATCATGACCTCCTTGTCCTCACGGAGCGTAATGAACCCGCACGCCGCCCGGCCCCCCGAGCATGCGACATAGGTCCTGCTTCCCTTCATCCGATCCCGGATCAATGGAAGCGTCACTCGCAAATCCGGCTGGGTCAGTCTTGCATAGGGTAACAGAAGCAGCTCCACCAGCTCCAGTATCACTTTATCGTCCCGACGCGGAATTCGCTTTCGGATCACTGGCGTCGCCCCCTAGAATAAAGAATTACTTTATACTATGAAGCGACGGCAAGGTGTGCTATTATTTCAAATACTTTTTACCGACGAAGGCAAGAAACAGCACGCAGACGATAATAACAACCACGATGACGGCCGTTTGTACCCAATCCATGACAAAATGCCCCTTTTTCCAAGTTAATTCTATATCATACAGTAGCGTCAATAATTATGTCAAGTTCCAATTTACGTAAGATGGAACATTAGGTATAATAAAACCAATCCATTTCTCATTATTCTTCGGAGGTGTTCAAGCATGCTGGCCAAGCTATCAAAAGTGGCTCGTACATACCGTACCAATGCCCTATGGCATTCCGGGGAGGATCTATGGAAGCGACGTTCCCGTCGGTCTACGCCTTTCTTCAATCCGCCATCGATCTCGTCCCATGCGTTCCATCATGATTTCGAACCATTCGCATTCGCTGCCGCGTTAAGCTTATCCCATGTCTTGACCGCCGCTGTCGAAGCGAAGGAATCTGTCGAGGCCTTGACTCGACAGTACGATCGGGAGTGGGAAGCAACGAATGAGCAAGACCCTGCCTTCCCTGAACAAGAACAAAAGACCACCTTCCGTCAACAGCAGGTTGAGGAGCTGGTCCAAAGCTATATTCTTCTTCATCAAGCATTGACTTCAGCATCCACCTATATCGACAGCAAGACGCTGGAGGAGGCGCTCAGCCAGCCCGCTTCTGAACTATGGGAGGAGCTTGGTCTTCGACAATCAGACGGAGAAGCCGCGTCACTCATGGATATGCCTGTTTCCCATCAGGTCGACGCGTCACGGACCGGCGAGCTGGCCGTTATTCTATCTGAAACGGCCGATCGGCTTCTTGCCTTTCCGCCGGAACAGCTTCTCGACAAAGAACAGCCGCAATTCAAGACGATAACGAAATACCGTTTTCGACAATGGGAGGCAGGCCAGGTGCACACCTACTTCTCCATCCCTCTTAACGGAATCCTCATTAATCAATATTTATAAGGCGCGGCTTAAGCCGCGTTTTTTGCTTTCCAAAGCCTGCATCAGCGCAGCTTGCTTAGCTTTGGCTTGCCTGGCGTTGTCAGGCATGTCGAACCATTCCCTGCACCTGTACAGCTCCATAAGTGCGTGCTCTGCCGCTTCCGACGCCTGCTTTTCATTATTCAGCAAGTAGAAAGCGATTTGATAGCAATATTCCTCATAGCGCCGAAGGTGAACGGCCTTCTCCCTGCATGGCAGGGTCTCGAGTTCCATTCCCCTTCTCCTTTCGGCTATAGTAACCGCCATCTCCCTCTCCCCTTTTCGACTCCAATTTGGACCAAGCTCATCCACAGCTCTAACTACTATATATCCAAGGCGCGAAACGCCAGTTCTTTTTTTTGGTCTCTCTATATATAGACGAAACAAAGCGCGATTTTCTTTCACTGTTTCCGACATTTCCACAAAAAAACAGCCTCTTCTTTAAAAAATGATCGCTGTCAGTGGAAGATAGGGTTTATCTTTGCATTATTAGAGTATCATCGTTTCTTTTCGCCACTTTTAGAGACCGTGAATTTTGTCAATTTCCCCGGAAATAATCACTTTTTGAACATGTCCCCCGACAAAGATGTTTATTTCACCAATCGGCCTGTCTCACTGAGTCGAACCGTATGAGGTTTCGTCAATCTCGTCCGCCTTCAGAGTCTCTTTTGAGGATTTCGACATCCTCTATCTATCCGCTTGTTGTCGAATGACGGCCCGATGGTCTCTAAGGCTGGCTGGCTCCTCTGTCCGTTCCATTCTCTGCCCGGATATGTGAACTTCTCTACCCATAATTCACAATAATTATTGGATCAGAAAATATTTTGCCTTCGGTCAATAAATAAATCCCTCTCCTGCCAAGCACCAGAAACCCTTTCCATGCATAGGTTTATGACTATCCTTTATGTGGATACGGCCCAATGTAATGTTTCCCTTTTTCATACCATTCCTATTCTATTTATCAGCTATATCCAGTGTTAAATAAAATAACACAAATTTTAATGACTCTTGCAGATATCATTCACCAGCTGGTATTATGTTATTATAATTAACATTAATAAGGACTACTTATCATAAAGAAACGGAGCTCTGATCATGACTTCTAGTACGATTAAAGCCGCTGCATTACGCCATTTTGCAAAAAACGGGTATGAGGGCACCCCTTTATCGGAAATCGCCAAGGACGTGGGAATCAAGACGCCGTCGCTCTATGCTCATTTTCGCAGCAAGGAAGACTTGTTTCTCCGGCTTTTCGAGGAGCTGCTTCAAGAACATGCCGCCCGCGTCGGCCAGCTGCTGGAATCCATTCACGACTACCCGGTGAAAGAGAAGCTGTTTGCCATTCTTAGGGACTCCTGCGATACTTATTTGGTCAGCGAAGAAAAAATCACCTTCCTGCGCAGAGCGATGCTGTTTCCCCCTACCTTTCTTCAAGAACGGCTGCAGCACAAATTTATTGAAATCGAGCGTCTTTTTACAGCCCCTCTACAAGAAATCTTTTCGACAGGAATACAAAAAGGACTCATCCGCGATGAGCCCGTCGAAGAGCTGCTGGCCTCCTACCTTTGTTTGATGGATGGCTGCTTTCTCCAATTATTTTATTATGGCCGGCCCCAATTCGAACAGCGGCTGGAAGGAGTATGGCGCATCTACTGGGAAGGCATTGCCGCCCCTATTCCACCAGACCATTCTTAAAGGCATATATGGCCGCCTGCGTACGATCCTCGACACCAAGCTTGGCAAGAATATTCGTTACATGGAACTTGACCGTTTTAATGCCGATGAACAGCTCATCCGCCACATCCTGATTGGACTTGCCGGAAGCGATCAGACGAAGCACCTCCATCTCTCTTTCCGTCAGTTCCTCGTGAGCGGGAGCGGCAGCCTTCGGCTGTCGGAACCGGTTCATGATCTTGGAAGCCACCTGGGATTCAAGGATGGATTGGCCTTTTACCGCAGCCCGGATCGCTTGTGCAATTTCCGCAGCCCGAGAGGTTTTCAACAAATAGCTGAAGGCTCCCGCTTCAATAACCGGGTACATCTTCTCATCGTCCAGGAAGCTTGTCAGAACGATTACTTTGCACTCGGGGTACAGCTGAAGCAGCCGCCGGGTCGTTTCGATTCCGTCCATTCCTTCCATAACCAGATCCATCAAGACGACATCCGGCCTGTATTCCTGAGCCAGTCTAATACCCTCCGCACCATTACTGGCCTCGCCAACAACCTCAATATCTTCCTCCGTACTCAGCACCGCTGCCAAACCTATCCGAACCATTTCGTGGTCATCCACCAATAAAACTTTAATCGCCATCTCGTTCTCCATCCAATTCTCCCCCTTCCGTCAAAATCGGCACCCGAATCTCAATCCGAGTTCCTTTACCCGGCGCCGTTATCAAATTCAAGGACCCGCCGATTTCGTTCACGCGTTCCTTCATGGTCACAATACCGTAAGAAGCATGCTTTTTCGCATCGAGATCAAAGCCTACACCATTATCCCGGATCAGCAGTCGAATCGCATCGCTGGAAGGCTGAGTCAACCGCACCTCCAGCTTGGTAGCCTTGGAATGCCTGAGGGCATTCGACATCGCCTCCTGAACGATCCGGAACAGATGATCCTCGATCCCTTTGGGCAGCTTGACGTCCTCCTCCAATTCCCAGGAGATTTCCATGGGGACCTTGGCCATCAGCTCCTGAAGCAGCTCCAGCAAGCCTTCCGCCAGCCGCTTCCCTTCCAGATGGACAGGACGCAAATGTAGGAGCAGCGCGCGCATCTCCGATTGAGCCACGGAGGCCATTTCCTCGATCAGATGAATTTGCCTTTTGGCCTTTTCGAACAAGGTCTTGTCGAAGTCCTTGTCCAGCGTTCTTCCAACCGCTGTAGCCGTCATCGAGATCGCGAACAATTGCTGGCTGACGGCGTCATGCAGCTCCCGTGCCAGCCGCTGCCGCTCCTCTACGATAGCCGAATACTTTGCCTTTTGCGCCAGCTGCGCGTTGTTGCTGGATAAGCGCTGGAGGGAGGTTACCTGCTCCTCCCATTTTTTCGTAATCTGGTTCAGCTGCTCGCCGAGCCTGCCGATTTCATCCTCCCCGAGAGGAGGGACCTTGCGGCTTAAGTTCCCTTTTTCCAAGGAAATCATCACCTCGCGAAGCAGCTCCAGGCGCCGTTTGGTCTTGCTGCTGTTCCACAGCCCGTAGGCGCCTCCGATCACCGTGACGATAGCGATGACCGTCAGGCTGAGCCGTACACCCTCCTGCCAGGTCGTAAATTCATTGATATAGCCGTTGGAACTCAGGAAGTACACGATGACCCCAAACAAAAGAAGGCTGAGTATAATAGACTCGCCCATGCTTCGCCATATCATGTTGGTCAGTCGTTTGTCATGCCCTTCCATCCATTTCGGCCTCCATTGTTATCTGATCTGTTTCAAAGTTATAAACGAGATTACTGCTGCAATTTGTTGCATTACACGATTTTAATATCTACATCGGCAACGACATAAGAGATAAGAAGCTTCACCCGCATGTCCGCGGTTTCGTAGTTCGGCGACTGCCATACCGTCTTGTTCAACGCCCCTGCCTCCTTCAGCGGTCCGATATCGGATTGACCGAACAAGACCGAGGAAGTGACGGAGACGCCCATATCCTCCGGAACAATAATATCCACATCGGCAATAACGCCCTGCAGGACGATCGTCGTTTCCTGCTGCTCCGGGATGGCATAGGTCAAATCGATTTGAAGCTCGCCGAGCACGTTCCATATCGAGCTGCTGCGCAGCACCCACGGTTCTCTTCCCCAGCGGATGCTCTCGATCAGACTCTGCTTCCTGACATAATCATCGCCCCGCTGAAGCTGCTTGGAGCGAATATAGAAGAAGCCGAGCGAGATCAGCACTACGGCCAGCAGAAGGGACAGGTTCCCTCCGATCAGGATGACCAATCCGATGCCGATAAATATATAGCCTTTGCGTACGGAGGCGGACCGGATTTTATTAATGCCGTAAAGAATGAACAAGAGAGCCAACACGGTGAAAAAGCCGAAATGATTATCCAGGAGCAAATACAGCCCGACTCCGATCAAGATCAGAGCTACATTTCGGTTATTGTTTCGATGCTTCCAATTCTTCTTCATCCGTGCTGCCTCCCTTCTTATGTCGATTCTGGTTCGCCCTTCGATAGGCGCAAAAGCCATAGCGGCCTATCGCTGCCCTATGGCTTTTTGCCTTTCCTAGCATATCATAATTTACTATAGCCTCAAAGAGGATTTTATCAATACGGAGCGCAGCTGCCTTATTGGGATTGCTCTGAGTTCAGCTTCTCCTTCAACAGTTGAAGCTGATCGTCGACCTTTTGCTGCTTCGCCGCATCGGCTGCTCCGTAAGTGCCAGGATAACCGGCATTCGTCGAATAAGTATTCACATAAGGCTTGCGGGCAATTTCCGCTTCGACCTCCAGGGAAAGAATTTTGTCCTCCATGCGGCGGAAGCCTTTCACTGCGTTGCCGCCGTCAATAACGTTATTTGTCGTTACCTCGGCCATTTGCTTTTTCGCTTTGGCCAATTGAGCGCGGGATATCAGCTCGCTGCGCTTGTTGCGCATTTGGTAGAACGCATCCTTCATCTCATGCAGCTGCTGAACAAGCTCCTCCGCTTGCGCCTTCGATTGGGCATGCATTTCGGCATATTCGGTAATTTTTCCTTCGTAGTACAGCTTTTGCTCCAAAGCCTGACGAGCCGCCGCTTCCTGACCGTGCTTCAGGGCTTCCTTAGCTTGTTCTTCACGCTGTGCGGTCAGACGGATCGCTTCATCCCAACGCTCCTTTACTTTGCGTTCCGTTGCGATTTGACGGGCTACAGTCACTTCCGCTTGGGCGATTTCCTCTTCCATATCGCGGATATATTGATTCAGCATGATGATCGGATCTTCAACCTTATCCAGCAGCTCATGCAGCGACGCTTTTGTCATATCTTTAATTCTAGAAAATACTCCCATTATTTAACATCTCCCTTAGATTGTTGTTGTTTTTCGTATTGAGCCACTTTGCTGCGCAATTCCTCGATCTCTTTCCACATAGCCTTTTTCTCAATATCTTTCATCATATCGTCAAGATCAGACCCTGCTTGCTTCTCCTGCTGGTTCTCATATCCATATCCTGCCTGGGTATAAGCTCCCTCATAATGACCGCGGGGATCTCTTTCATCATGTCTGCGCGGGCCGCCATGACGTCTTCTTTCATGGCCGCGTCCCCAGGAGCCCTCACCGCGGTTCCATGGCCCTTGTCCCGGTCCTCCGTATCCGTAGCCTGCGTACGAAGCGTCAGGGTAAGGCTCGCTTGGTATGACGAGAGCCGCCAGGAAGTACAGAGGAATGACGACACCGCCGGAAAAGAACGCCGTGACGACAACGATCAGTCGAAGCAAATTCGAATCGATTCTTAATGTATCGGATAATCCTCCGCAGAGACCGGTCACTTTTCGGTCCGTACGAGAACGGTATATTCTGGTCATGATCGCATCCAGCCCTCCTGCTGTAATTTCGATTTCAGCTTGGCCATCTCACTCTCCAGCGCCTGGGAAGCTGCACTGCCGGCCGCCGTGAAGGCGTCGCGGGTTTGTGAGCGAACTTCGCGAAGCGTGCGCGCCGTCATTTCCATGTCGGATACGCGTTCCTCCAGCCGGTCAAACATTCTCGGCTGCGCCGAGCCGTAGCCTCCCATGCCGCGCAGCCGCTCATTCATGCGCTGCTGCAGCCTTATGCTCTCCAGTCTTGCGATATAGTAGCTGCGCTTGGCCGCCACTTCCTCAAAGTCCGACTTGAGCTGCTGAACCTGCTCCTCAAGCTCAACGATGCCGAGCTTGCTTTGCTCGTACAACGCTTTGTACTGCGTGCTGCGCTCTTCCTGCTGGAGCTTCTCCTGCAGAGCTATGCGCGCAACCTCCTCCTCGCCCGCTTTAAGAGCAATCATGGCCTGCTGCTCGCGGCGCTCTTTCAGCTGAGCGGCGTTCATGTATTGCTGCCTTAGGGAGGCTGCATGGGACAAACATTGCTGTAGCAGCTTCTCTGACTCGCGGATTTGTTCCGCTTGAGACTGCAGATATTTATCTATCAGACGAACCGGATCTTCCGATTGCTCCAGCATTTCGTTGAAAGTCGCTACGGTAATGTCTCTGAATCTTTTGCCTAAACTCATGCCCTAACCACCTTTTCCTTCAAATTGTCATCCCCGCTTGGGGAAAGATCACATCACTATCCTATAATCAATAAGCGTCGCCTGATTTTTTCTTTAAGATGCAAACTCCGTAGCAGATAAATCCGATAGCAACCGCTATGGCAATCAATCCGGACAATTTACCGAGAAGAATCATCCCTCCGAATACGAGCAAGATCCAACCGATAATGGAACGGCCGTTTTTGATGCCCAACCAGCCTAGCCCGACGAGAGCTAGAGGGAATACGTAGCCCATAATGTGACCTGTGTGGAAGCCGAACTTGTTCAGCAGGATGATGGCTCCGAAGAAGATTAATAGAAGCGCCAAACCGCTGTGCCGATTTAGTCTCATTTATGTATTCACCGCCTTTCGTTGTCTTTGTGTTTCGTTCATGTCTTTATTTTAGGTTCTTTCGCCTTTTCCCAAAACGGACCTGCGTCGGTTTTTGCTCCTAGACCAAAGTCGGGGGGACCTTCGGACCTTAGTCAAAGCCCCGAAAACACCGGGAGAAGTCTGCAGGGATGAACTCTTGTTTTCTGTGTCATACTAGTTTTACTACCCTATGAGAACGGAGAGATCCTTTGTGAAAAGACGTAGCGCTTCCATTCAACACCTCACACTAATTTCGCGCACCCTTCTCTTGGCCTGCCTGCTGTGGACGCTATCCCTTGCTTCCGTTTATGCGGAGCTGCAACCTCCCGTTCAAGTCTTTGATGTGAAAAAGGAGCAGGTCGTTGCAACGCTGCCCAACACGTCTGCCTTCCGCGAGCAAGCGGCAAGCTGGCTGAAGGCGGTACAGAGACTATCGGGAAGAGCGCGTGTCGAAGCCGAATCCGGCATCGTCGTGCACATCCCGCTTCAGCCTCCCCTCCCCGTGAAGCATAGCTGGCTCACGATGAACGCCGCGGACCTGTACCTTTTTGTAGATCCGGAACAAAAAGAAAGCCCCCATCTGCTCGTATTCAGCAGTGAGGGCAAGCCTTACGTATTCGATTGTCCAAGCGACCCGGACTCCTTTCTGAAGCAGCACGGTCTGCTTGATCTGGCTAGAAAAAGTCAGGCAAATAAGTCTGACCCTCCGGAATGATCGCTTCCAAAAGCGCAACCGCTTCCCGGTCTCCTTCCAAATGGTCGACATCATGCAGGAACGTTGGCCGCTGATATCCCATGAACATGGCAGCCAGCGTTCCGATTTCACAGGACACGGCAGGTACTCCGGAATCGGCTTCCTGCACCTTATTTATACGGACTCCACCGTCCGGGGAAAGCTCCAGCAGAAACTCCCCGTCATTCCATTCCGCATGAGCATCCGAGATCCTTAATCTTAACCTCCGGGTGTCGCTTTCTTGAGCCGCGGGCACAAACGGGAACTGCTCCATAAACGACTTCACATCGACGATTCTAGCCATAAAATAAGGGATCACTTCCTGTTTGATACGAGGATTGTCCAATAGGAAGGACATAGCATCATTTGCCGGGACGCTTATCGTCACCTTCTCAATCATCGAGTCGTGATCCGCAATAAAGCGCCATAATCCTTTCCAGGCTTCCCGGTGGAGATAGACCAGCTCATGAATGCGGCAAATTTGCTGCTTTACCTCGTAATGTACATAGCCGGACGGTTGGCCGGAGCCGTCGTAATAGACCGCTACAGTCCCTTTTTTGCCATCGAGAATCCGGTGATTCCACCAGCCTTCGTCACGGTCCAGCGTACCGTTATATCCCTTTGCATATTGCTGATAAATGGCATTAAGGAGCTCAGTTTCCCTGCCGACCCTCACGATCCGGCCCGGTTGATGAGGAAGCTTGGGCAGAAGCGCAGTCGGAATTTCGTATTTTTTCGTCTCCGTATAGGTCTCCCACCCGAACTTCCGGTAAAAAGCGAATTGAAACGGGTGCAGGAAAGAGAGAGACTGTCCTTGCTCGCGCATTACATTCAATGCATTGGATAGCAATGCGGATACCAAGCCGCCTCTTCGGTATTCCGGCCATGTAGCTACGGACGCAATGCCGCCCATGGCGAAGCGTTTGCCGTACAGCCAGACGTGCAGATCTATTACGGTCATACGGGCAGCTAAATTTCCTTCCACGTAAGCTCCCCAGCATTCTTTTTCCTTTAAAAACGATAGCTTTTTGGCGCGTTCCTCCTTAGGGACCTCGTATTGAAATGCGAATTCCGATAAGGACAAGCTGTCCTCGAATTGCTCCTTGGGAATATGACGGATAATAAATGGCTTCATGACGTTTCCTCCATCTTCTTTTGGAACGATAACGGCAGACGAATTGTAACGGTCGTTCCTTTTCCCTTCTCGCTTTGCAGCTGAAGTATTCCATTAGCCGTTTCTATGATTTTATAGCAAATCATGATCCCTATTCCTGTTCCCTTCGTTTTGGTGGAATAAAAGAGGGACCCTAGCCGCTTTAATTCTTCCTCCGACATGCCGATTCCTTCATCCAGAATGCGAATGACGGCATGATCATTTTCCCGATACAGCTCCAGCTGAAGCCTTCCGCCATCCGGCATAGCCTCTATCCCGTTCTTAAGCAGATTGACCATTAGCTGCCTCAGCTTTTTACGATCGAAATAAATGGCGAGCGAGGTTTGACAACAGGTTCTTATCTCCACCTGATTCATATTCGCATAGGGCTTCACGTCGTCAATGGCATAAGACATTTGCTCGCTTAACTCCAGCTTCTCCCACTCTGCATTCTGTGGCTTGGCGAAGGATAAGTAGTCGCTCAGAATGGTCTCGGCTCTGTCAAGCTCCTCGAGGATGAGCGGGGCATAATCGTTAAAACGTTTTAATGCAGCGCCGTGAGAGTTCATCAGCTGCATAAACCCGCGTACCACCGTCATTGGATTGCGGATTTCATGGGCAACCGAGGCAGCGAGCTCCCCTATCATCTGCATTTTCTCCTTCTGCTGTATTTCCGCCTTCGCGATCGAATTTTCATGCATTTTCTCAATAAAATAAATCGTCGAAAACGCGCATGCCGCTTGAAGTAAACCGAACAGAAGCATGTGGCGGATCGTTTGCATACTCCAGAGGCCCGTATCGGCAGCAAGCCAATAAGTCAAGCCAAGCATCAGCTCTCCGATAATCCCGGCAAGAACGGTTCCGATCCACAGCTTTTTTCTAAACGGCAGCAGCCGATAGGTTCGACCGGTATACGATAATGTCATCCACCCTATCATTGCGAACAGGATCACAGGCCACAGCCCGCCCTCGCCCTGCATTGCACAGATGATAATGGTAATTGCTCCTAGTACCCAGCCCGCAAGCATGCCGCCGTACAGATTCCCAATGAGCAGCAGAACACCTCTCAGATCGAATGCGAACTTCTGAGAAAAATGCATGGGAAACGACATGCAGCCGGCCAATCCTATGGCCAGCACCGCTGTTAGCACCGGCTTATCCAGCTTTGCTTTATGGTTCAGCCTATCTAACCACAACACCTGATACAAAAAGATACATGCCCATATGATCAGCACGTTCAACAAAAGATGACTCAAGTCGTTAACAGGCCCCCTTTATTTTTCGGCAAGTGTGGCCGCCCTGATCATTTCAATAGTCTTCAGTAATTTCCCCAGATGCTTATCCTCTATTAAGCCTAGTTCACTGATACGGTTCCATTCTTTTTTTAAATATCAGCCTCTTTCTCATGATGGTTGATTCCATTAATGTATTCAGAGTACAGTATATGGACATATTACCATTATGAGGCTAAAATTACTATCATAAAATAGGTATTATTTCCGTTTTTTTCCGTTTTCTTTTGTTATCCTTTGTCGAAATCGAGAAGTTCTATCAGACAAGCCCTTTTTATACACAAACGGGCAAGTACCCAAGCAGCATTCATCTCCACGACATATGGTATATCAAGTCTTCTGAAAGGGGGATGTCGAATGAGCGGTGTTGGCGGAGTTTTCACAAGCACAGGTGTTATCCTTGTATTGTTCATCCTGCTGGTTATTGTTACTCGCGGAGTATTGTATTAATGAACCCAGAATAGGCGAATCGCTAGAAGCAATCAGCTGAACATCCCTTCTGATTCAACAAACAAACCCCCGATAAGGTGCCGTCGCACTTTATCGGGGGTTTCCCTTTTGATCCAGTTATTAACCAATGATCGGTTTCCCGTCAAGCATAAGGACTCTCACCATTTCCCCTTCCGCTGTGCCTCTTCCCCCGGCTGGAATACAGATCAAGCAATCCGTATCCTTGATGGATACCATAATGCTTGATTTGTCTTGGCCTGCCGGCCGAACTCCGATCATTCCCTTACGCAGCTCCAGAGAGCCGCGGACATAGCGCGGATATGCAGAGCCTTTGGAATAGTCCGTCATCAGTCTGGCCTCTATTTCATGATGATATAAGGACGGGCAGCCCAATAGACCGCGCAGGAACGGCCGGGCAAAAAGCTCGAATCCAACAAAGCACGCTCCGGGATTCCCGGAAAGAGCTATCAGCAGCTTGTTCCTCCATACACCGGCGGAAGTCGGGCTTCCGGGCCGCATAGCTACTTTATTGAAAAGCAGCTGCCCGTCCCACCTTTCAAACAGATCCACCAGCACATCCTTATCGCCAACCGAGACTCCGCCTGTCGTCAGAATCAAATCGACCTGATCCGCCAGGGCTAATAGCTCTCGTTCGACTATCGCCGGATCATCCGGCATAATCGGCATAATGAAAGGCTCTCCGCCTGCCTCCCGAACCTGACAAGCAAGCATATAGCTATTGCTGTTGCGGATTTTGCCGGGTTCAAGCGGCATGTCCACATCCAGCAGCTCCGAGCCTGTAGAGAATATCGCCACTCGAGGCTTGCGGTAGACGGGGACGCTGGAATAACCGAAGGAGGCCAATAAAGCGGTCTCTCCCGCTCCTATTGCTTGTCCTGCATGCAAAAGCAATGTCCCCTGCGCTACCTCTTGTCCTACCGGGGTGATATTCTCTCCCTCTGACATCCTTTTGCGTATGTGAACCTGCCGCTCCCGTGCCTCCGTCATCTCGAGCATAATCACGGCATCGGCCCCCTCGGGGACCACGGCACCCGTCATAATCCGGGCGGCCTGGCCTGGAAGAACGCTCCTTTCGGGCACGTCGCCGCTAAATATTCGTTCTACGACCTCCAACGCTATCGGGTTGTCCGGGGAAGCCTCCCTACTATCGGAGGCATGGACCGCATAACCGTCTACACCCGAGCGTCGAAAGTGCGGTACCGGCTGCTCCGTCGATACGGCTTCGGCCAGTCGTCGCCCGAAGCTCTCGGCCAAGGGCACTTCCTCGATCTCCAGATGTTTGACCCATTGAAGTACAGCCTGTTGGGCCTCGAGAACAGAAATTGCTTTTCGATGAAACCTTAATCCGGCCACGTCGGCTTTACCCTCCTATCTGCGACATTCTTCGCAGCGTAGGAATGTGGCTTTGCTGTTCATTGAGCAGCGCTTTGGCCATTTCATGGCTTTCAGGCTTCACATTCAACGCTTTGAGGAATAGATCTGCCAGAGCTTGATCGTCGCCGATGTATCTTCTCACATTAAATTCATCGGACCAATACAGACAAGGCTTAATGTTCCCGTCCGAGGTAAGACGGAGACGATTGCACGTCTCGCAGAAATGATCGCTCACCGGATGGATCAGGCCAAACGTACCTAAAGCCCCCTCGATTTGAAAATTTTGAGACGGCCCGTTGCCGTAGATCTCACCATAAGGCTGTACCGGCCAGCCGCGTGCCGCACAACGGTCGGTGACCGTGCTTAACGGAACATATTTGCTCTTCCATCCCTCATCGTCATGGCCTATAGGCATATATTCGATAAATCGAACCTGGATTTTGCGGTCGATAGTCATCTGCAAGAAATCGTCAATCTCGTCGTCATTCAACCCCTTCATCAATACAACATTCAGCTTGATAGGGTCCAGTCCTACACGATAAGCCGCATCTATTGCTTCCAACACCCGCTTAATATCCCCGCCGCGGGTAATTAAAGAGAAACGATCCGCCCTAAGGGAATCCAGGCTGATATTGATCCGTGTCAAGCCTGCGGCGCGAAGCTGCTCGGCTTTAGAGGCAAAGAAGATTCCGTTCGTCGTCAAAGCGATATCCTCAATACCGTCAATGGCGGATAATCTGGCAATGAGCTGCTCGATATTTTTTCTAACGAGCGGTTCCCCCCCGGTAATGCGAAGCTTTCTGAGCCCCAGAGCCGCCAGCACCCGTACAACCTCGACAATTTCATCAAAGGTGAGCAGCCGTTCATCCGGCTCGAACTGCATTCCCTCCTCCGGCATACAGTAGACACACCGAAGATTACAACGATCCGTGACCGAAATGCGCAAATAATCGTGAACACGTCCGAAACGATCCGTTAAAATGACGGACATCTCAGCTCACCTCCGCTTTCAGAGTTAAACTTTAAAATGTGTCTGTCCTTAATCCTAGAAGCTGTTCATATTGGGCCGGTTCGTTGATATTTAAAGCAAAGTCGGCAGCTATGCCCATTCTTGCGAAAAATTGTTCGTCCGTCTCCCTGTAATTCAGCCGTTGCAGCAATTCCATAACCTTATATTGAGCGGTTTCGAGCATGTCGTCAACGATTTCTCTGCAGCTCTTTATCCGGTAAACCGCGTGAAGAGGTTGGATTTTGCCATGCAGCACAGGTACGACGGCATCCCAATGCTGTCCTGCCAGGTCCAGCTCCTCCATCATAGCACAAGCAGCCGCACCGGAAACATGAGGCATGTCACAAGCGACAACCCACATTGCCTCGCCCTGTGCCGACCGCATCGCAGCTTGCATGCCGGCGAGCGGCCCCTTGCCCGGGTGCTGATCGGGAATAATCCGGATGCTGCCGGAATTCGCTCCCTGAACCAGCTTCTCGAACAGGGCGGCATCGTTCGCGATGATCAGAATCTCCTTGCATACCTTGCCTAGCTCTTCAAGCTGTCGCTCTACAAAGGACCGCCCCTGAAGCTTAAGCATCGCTTTCGGCTGGCCGCCCATCCGGCGGTTCTGGCCGCCGGCCAATATAACGCCTGTCAGCCACTTCTGCCTATCGTCCATAGGCCTGTTCCTCCAATATGCAGATTGGTACCTACCTAGCCTTCCGCCGAATCCAGCCTTTTTTGGAAAGCTGCTCTCCAGCTCTCCGATAAAGCATCGATTTCCAGCAAAGCTCGAATCCCGGCCCAATCGCTTTTATCCTGATATTTTACACGGTTGGCTTCTAATATCGTCACGGCTGACGGATGGCGGTCGACAAGCTTGATCGGTTGACCTTTCTCGACAAGCCCCTCTTTCACAACGCGAAAGTAGTAGCCCGTGTAGCCTGTATTTTGAAACATCAATGGCAGCTCCGGCTCTTCGTACTTTTTGCCGAGCTTAAAGCAAGGCTGCCTCGGCTGGCTGATTTGGACAAGCGCATCTCCTACCTCGAAGATGTCGCCGATACGGACCTCGGACTCGACCATCCCGGAGACCGTGAAATTTTCGCCGAAGGCCCCGAAGGACAAGGGCCTCCCCAGCTTTTGCCTCCAGAATTCAAAGTGCTCCGAACAATAAACGCAGACCGCCTTATCCTTCCCGCCGTGGTTAATCAGATCCGCCTGTCCGTCGCCCTGAAGCTGAATGGATGACAAATAGACAGGGCCCTCTACAGGCTGCTTGTAAATACCGGTCTCCAACGGCTTCCCCATATATTCGATCACAATAGGCTTTCCTACATTTAACGACAACAGCTGCATACCGTAAATCTCCTCTCCGTACCAACCCTTATGCCTCAAAAAAACAGATATTTCTTACTACTATAAATGAAAATGCTTCTCATCGCTATACATTCCTTCACGGTTACCGTTTAATGCCATTCAGGTAGGGATAAAATAGGTAGAAGAATCTATTTTATGGAGGGGCTTGCAGCATGATTGAGAAGGGGAGAATCTCCTCATTCCAGATGGCGATCGTCATGTATCCTACCATCATATCCACATCGCTTCTCTCCGTTCCCTCTATTACCGCTAAATACGCAGATAAAGATTTATGGATAGCCCCTATTTGGGCTTCGTTGGTCGGCTTCCTGCTCGTTTATGTCCTGTTTCGGCTTCACAAGCTGTATCCGGGTCAAACCTTCATGGAATACAGCGTCTCCATCCTCGGGATCACCATGGGAAAGCTGCTGGGATTCATCTATATCGTCTTTTACTTCATCAATGTCGGAATCATGATTAGAGAGTACGGCGAATTTATCATGGACGCCTTTTTGCGGCAGACCCCGATCATCGTCGTCATGAGCAGCATGGTCATCGTATGCGCGTTTGCCGTTCGCAGCGGACTGGAAGTGCTGGGCCGGGTGGCTCAATTCTTCGTCCCGATCGTGGTCATTCTGCTATTTCTTATTTTTTCCTTGGCCATGCCGGACCTTAATCCGAAAAATATGCTGCCTATATTTGAAAACGGCATTACACCTTCCCTCAAGGCGGCTGTCCCGACACAAACCTGGTATAGCGAGTTTTTCGATCTTGGTCTGCTGATCCCCTTTTTGTCCGACCGCGAAAAAGGCTTGAAGTGGGGAATGATTTCCGTATTGGCTGTAATGATATCTATGGTGCTTTGCGGCATCATCAGCTTACTGCTGCTTGGAGACATTGTTGGTAGCTTCAGCTATCCCGTTATGCTTGCAGCTCGTTACATCAGCCTGGCTGACTTCCTGGAGCATTTGGAAGCCACGGCTATGGCCGTCTGGGTGCTCGCGATGTTTATCAAAATTTCACTTGTCTATTATGTGCTGGTCTTAATGGTCAGCCAGTGGTTTCAGCTGCCGGGCTACCGTTCGATTGTCTTTACAGTCGGCTATATGCTGGTTGTATACAGCAAGTGGGTCGCTTCCAGCCGGGAAGTGTTGAACCATATGCTGTCAACATCCCTTGTTTTCTTCTATACCACCATTCAGGTGGTCATTCCCGTTCTGCTGCTCATGATTGCCCTTGTCCGTAAGAAATGGGGCAAGCCCAAAGAACCGGTCAACGGGTTGGGGACTACGGCAGCGTCAGAGAAAAGCTAAGCATGCTCAGGATAGTCTATTTTTGCTGACCCAGGCGTCATTGTCATAACCGCGTACCTCCCAATAACCCATATGCTCCTTATCGATCAGTTCGATAGCCTGGAGCCATTTTACCGATTTATAAGCATACATTTGCGGTACAATCAGACGAACCGGGCCTCCCAGCTTTTGTGGAATCGGCTTTCCGTCCATAAGCACGGCTACCATGACATCCTCCATGCGCGCCTGCTCCAATGACAGGCAATCCGTGTATACTTTGTCTCCCGAATACATTTTCACAAAACGCCCCGTGCTCTTGACATTCACCATGTCGAGCAGCTCGGACAGAGGGATGCCTTCCCAGGTAACTTTATAGACGGACCAGCCGGTTACACAGTGAAAATCGCTGACCTGCACTTTCCGCTTAAGCTTCAGAAGCTCTTCCCAGCTCCAGGATTGGGGCTTTTCCACTAATCCCGCTACCGTGAAGCTCCAATGATCGCTAGAGAAGGCGGGGATTTCTGTGACGGTATAGATTCTGAATTGGCCTTGGCCGCCGCCTCCAAGCGGAGGATTCGATTCAGGCAGCGCTTCCGGTACCGGGAGCATCCGATTCGCATCCTCTCCTGCCAGCTTCTCCAGTTCCGTTCCTCCATTATCCGCTGCGGTCTTGATCCAACGGTAAAAGGACGGTCCAACCCCGAATACAACGGCCAAACCGACAAGCCATCGGATAAAAGCGGAGCGTGAAATGGGCGCCTTCTGCCAATATCGGATTCGCTCCTGAGGATCATCCGCCGCGGCTCCAGCTCTCCCCGTTCCCGTGGAAGCTGCTCCGTCTTGTAAGTTCGCGCTGATGGCCTCCCGCTTCTCCTCGCGCTTCATTGCCTTCAACCACCGGCTCCTTGAGATGGAGTGATAGATTGCATAGGGAATGCCTAACCATGTAAACAGGTCATGCAGAACAAGCGCCGTATTGCTCCATACAGGAGAGAGGCTTCGGAACTGCCACAGCAGGATCCCCGTCACACTCCATCCGGCAAGCAAAAGGAGTACGATGAATAAATTCCAGCGCTGATTTATTTTTTGCGAGATTTGCTTCCAATGTTTTGGAATATGGCGCGAATACATCAAAATAATGACGATGGATAGAAGGCCTAACCCAATATGTAACTGCTTAAGAAATACTCGAAAAGCTCCCAAATCTCCCCGGATCGAAGGAATATACAGGATAATCCCCGTTATGGCCAGTAACACGATCAGCCATGCATTCCAGGCATGAAGCCGTTTCAGCTTTTTTCCGAACGGTTCCTTCAACCAGCTTCTCCAAGCATCCATCTTCGCACTCTCCTTATTTAGAGACGCATCCGGCTCCTTTTTTACTTCTATTTTCCTATTGTAGCATATCGCTCTCCGGCATCTAAGAGGTCCGGCAAGTCTCCATGGCAAAATAACGAAAAAAGCATGAACCTGCGCCATCGGCGTATGCTGCATGCTTTCCTTTGGATATTCGAGTTTTTTTATTGTTTATAACTCATAATGATGCCTGCCGTCTCCTCTATCGCCTTATCGGTTACATTGATGATCGGGCACCCTACCTGTTTCATCAGCTTTTGCGCATAATCCAGCTCTTCCATAATACGCTCCATTGCCGCATATTTTGCCCCAAACGGCAGACCGACGGCTCTCAGACGTTCCGTACGGATCTTCAACAGCTTGTCCGCATCCATAATAAGGCCGACAATCCGGTTGCCCGGCAGCAGGAATAGCTCCTTAGGCGGCTTTACTTCAGGCACAAGCGGCAGGTTGGATACTTTGAGTCCCTTATGCGCCAAAAAGATGCTGAGCGGCGTCTTCGACGTGCGTGAAACGCCAATCAGGACGATATCCGCCTTTAACAGGGAGCTCGTGTCTCTGCCGTCATCGCATTTTACGGCAAACTCAATCGCATCCACCCGTTTGAAATAGTCGTCGTCCAGCTCATGCAGCAGTCCCGGCTTACGCTTGGGAGAATCGTTGAACGTATCGATGAACGCCTGCATCATCGGCCCCATAATATCCACGGCACGAACACCCAGGCGGATCGCTTCCTCCCTCATCATTTCGCGAAGCTCCGGCTGAACGAGCGTATAAGCGACAAAGCCGCCGCGTTTGGCAGCCTCCTCCATAATCGCGCGAATTTCATCCTCATGTTTTATGTGACCGATCCGCTTGGTCTTAACCTGCTGGGCATCAAATTGCCGCATGGTCGCCTTGACAACCGCTTCGGCGGTCTCCCCAACCGAGTCGGAGCAAATCGTGATCTCATAATGCTGGTCGTCTTTCATCATCCGGTTCTTCTCCTTTATTATTGTCTCACACGTTTCCATCCATTTTCCGTATCCTCACGGCTCGGTCGCCAGCTCCAGCAGCAGCTGCGTCATGATCGTTTTGGTGACCCGGCCTACTACATCCCATCTGGACCGGCCATGCGTCGTATCCTGCTTGGATTTAACAACCACTGGAAGGCTATCCACCTGATGGAGAATCATTTTACGGGCTGCGTCAATCACCGTATCTTCGGGGCTAACGTGAACCACGTTCGGCTCCCGGGTCATGACCATACTAACCGGCATGGATGCGGCGGCGGTATTGCCAAGTGTAAACTTTAACAAGTCTTTTCGGGAAATGACGCCGGATAAACAGCTCTCCTCGTCGACGACGATCAAGCTCCCCACATTTTCCATAAAAAGCGAGACGACCGCATCATGAACGGACGCATTCTCCCTTACGATGACGGGCATGGACTGTACATCTTTTACTTTAAGTGACTGAAGCCTACGGGAAGCCTGACTTCCCGAGGACATTGCGGAGCCCGGAGAATAACCTACCTTGGGCTTCGCATCGACGTAACCGAGCATAACAAGCAATGCCAAGTCGGAGCGGAGGGTAGGCCGGCTTAGTCCGAGCATTTCCGCTATCTGCTCGCCCGTAATCGGCGCATGCTGTTTAACCAATTCTACGATTTGTAATTGGCGGGCTGTCAGTTCGATGTTCATAACCTCCTGTCTTTATTTCGAGCATGTCATATTACATGCATTGTACCAAATATTGAGCTGAACTTATATATAAATACATTTATATCTCATAATAAGCTCAAAACGACCGAATGGTTAAGCAAAACAGAAAATATATTGCACGTTTTATCACTAATTATTATACTATATTTATCAATCATTGTATCCTATTTAAACTACAGATGATACGCTAGAAAAAAATCGGATTTGGGGGCTATGTACATGGAAAGAGAACTGGCACTGGAAATTGTTCGCGTCACCGAGCTTGCAGCCTTGTCTGCAGCACAATGGATGGGCCGCGGCGACAAAATTCAAGCGGACGGAGCTGCTACCTCCGCCATGCGGACGATGTTCGATTCCGTTTCCGTTCAAGGCACGGTCGTCATTGGGGAAGGCGAGATGGATGAAGCCCCTATGCTGTATATCGGTGAGAAGGTCGGTAACGGTCAGGGCCCGGAGGTCGACGTTGCGGTCGATCCGCTGGAAGGCACGGAGCTTGTGGCCAAAGGGCTGAATAATGCCTTGGCGGTAATTGCTATTGCAAATAAAGGCTGCTTGCTGCATGCCCCCGACATGTATATGGAAAAGCTGGCCGTAGGTCCGGCATTGGCAGGGAAGCTGCATCTCAGCGATCCGCTTGAACTGACGCTTCAAAAAGCGGCCGAGCATCTGGATAAGCCTTTAAGCAACCTGACCGTCATGATTCTCGATCGGGAACGCCATCAAGAAATGATCCAAACCCTTCGCCGCGTCGGAGTACGTATCAAGCTGCTTAGCGATGGCGATGTAGCCGGTGCTATGGCCCCGGCTTTGTCCGAGTCCGGCATTGATCTATATGTAGGCTCCGGAGGCGCTCCGGAAGGCGTTCTGGCTGCTGCTGCCCTTTGCTGCCTCGGTGGAGAGCTTCAGGGAAGACTTATGCCGTCTAACGATGAAGAGTTCAAGCGTTGTCTTGATATGGGAATGGACGATCCTTTAAAGCTGTTGACCATGAAGGATATGGTCGGTACAGAGGATGTTATTTTTGCGGCTACAGGCATTACCCCTGGAGAATTTCTAGGCGGTGTTCAATATTTGGCCAATCAGCGTGCGGAGACTCATTCCATCGTTATGCGTGCCCGAACCAAGACCGTTCGATTTATTCGTTCCATTCATTATTTACCTAATAAACCTCAGATTGTGACTTCATTATAAAGACATATACAGCCCATCTTCTCTTGTATGGTACAATTAAGGACACAAAACATAAATGCGGGAGAAGATTAATGATGGAAATCTTATTTTACACTGCTGTAGGCTTGCTTGCAGCTACATTCGGGAGCCTTGTAGGCTTGGGCGGGGGCGTAATCATCGTCCCGGCTCTGGTGTACCTGGGTCCTGTTTTTGTTGGCCAGCCCATATCGGTCGCAACGGCTGTAGGGACTTCGTTGGCCGTCCTTATCTTCACGGCACTCTCCTCGACCTTGACCTTTTTCAAACAGAAACGGGTGGATTTCAAAAGCGGCTGGTTGTATTTGATTACCTGCGGTCCCGGTGCCATGCTTGGCTCCTATACGACCCAATTCGTTAACGCCAAATCGTTTCAGCTTAGCTTTGGCATCTTCATGCTTTGCATGGCTACTCTCCTTGTCTTGCGAGACTATATGAAGCCATTGAATATCCGCTGGCGCATTCAAAGGTCGTTCACCGACTCTCAGGGCCAGGTCCATGAATATGGCTACGGGTTCGTCCCTGCTCTGATTATCGGATTGGCTGTCGGCTTTATCTCCGGCTTGTTCGGTATTGGAGGGGGCTCCTTGTTCGTACCGGCAATGGTCATTATTTTCCGTTATCCGCCGCATATAGCCACTGCCACTTCCATGTTCGTCATTTTCCTATCCTCTATTATGGGCTCCTTCACTCATCTAAGCTTGGGGGAAATTGACGGCTGGATGGTGCTGGGTCTAGCACCAAGCGCGCTGATTGGCGGTTGGCTCGGGGCCAAGATCGCAAGCAAGCTCAGCAGCAAAAAGCTGCTATGGGTCCTGCGAGTTACTTTCTTTATCGTCGCCATCAAAATGATATGGGAAGGAATATAACGGGAGCATAAACGGAATTTCTTGCTGAGGATAATCTCTCCCCCTTTCGCGAAAACTAACGGCAACTTTGTGCAAGGGGGAGCCTATATGAAACCAGTTTTGTTCAAAACGACCTTATTTGTATCCATAGCTTCTTTGTGTTTATCGGGATGTATGGTTCAGGAGGAGAAATCGGTTCCCAATCCGATCGTACATACTTCCGATCCTCTGCAGAATCAACCGGATTTGATGCATAAACTTTCGGTATCCGCGGCTCCAACGCCTGTGCCGCCAAAAGCAGCCACCGATCCGCAGAAGGCAGTACAGCCGTCACCCTCACCTAAGCCGGAGGCCCAGCCGGTGCCTCAAGCTCAGCAACAGGTCCAACAGCCGTCTCAGCAGTCGACACCGGCACCCCAAAAAACAAATAAAAAAATCCCAAGACAAGCTGAGGGAGCTCCTGCTTCCACCGCGTCCAAAAAATCTGTATCCGCAAATCGTCTTACCTTAAGCCAGCTTGTCAAAAAGTATCCTGACCTTCTGTTATTAAAAGGGTCGCCGAATTCCAAGCAAGTAGCACTTACCTTTGATGACGCGCCTGATACCCGGTATACGATTCAAGTCTTGGATATCTTGAAACAATATAATGTCAAAGCGACATTTTTTGTAGTCGGGCGGCTTGCCGAAAAGCACCCATCCGTTGTTAAGCGAATGCATAGGGAAGGCCATGTTATTGGCAACCATACCTATAATCATGCTTTATTAACCAAGCTAACGGACGAACAATTTCAAAATCAAATAGCCAAAACGCAAAAAGTCGTTAAGAATGCCGTCGGCTACACGCCGAGACTCATCCGCCCTCCTTACGGAGAAATAACCGAAAGCCAATTGCTGTGGGCATCCAATCATCATTATAAAATCGTGAACTGGAATGTCGACTCCCGTGATTGGAAGCAGCTGAGCCAGGCCGAGGTGACAGCCAACGTTTTAAATCATGCCGGGGCCGGATCCATTATTTTGCAGCATTCCGGTGGCGGGCCTAACCAGAATCTCTCTGGTACCGTCGCAGCGCTTCCGACGATCATCGAATCCCTTCAATCCAAGGGGTATCGATTAGTTACACTGCCAGAGCTGCTTAAAGTATCCAAACAGCTGTAATCCATCACTTTGCACATAAAAAACAGCCTTCAGACTCCTATAAGGAAACTGAAGGCTTTTATTATAAGCTTAAGACCAGCGGGAACGGCTACTTACGATCGTCCAGCAGCTTTTGCTGTGCCATACGTATCATCTCTTTCACCATGGAACCTCCTATACGGCCGCCAATCTTGCCCGCCTGCTCCGTCGTTAAACGTCCGTTACCACCATCCGAAAGAGGAATGCCCAATGTTTTGGCCACCTCATATTTAACCTCTTCCGGCTTATTCATATTCACCGGGAAGCCTTCCCTACGCATGACTTCGCCTTTAAATTGCTCCATTCCTTGGGAAGCCTGAGGAACCAATAACCTGTTGTTGCTCCTTCTTCTTGCCATATCGCTTCTCCTTTCTGTTGTTGGTATGTATAGAATAAGCCTAAACAAGCGGTACTATACTTACATAAAATAAAGATCAGCCGCCAACAATAAATAAGCCTGGATTAATGCGTCAAGGAGGAGAAAGCTGACATGAGCCATCTATCAGAAATTATTGATAACCATACGAACCTGGACGGGTTATTCGCTATTATCAAGCATTATGGCGTTAGTGCTGAATTTGTTACGGATGCCCTTGTCCAACGTTTCGAGCAAATTCAAAAGGAAGATAGTAGCGCGGCGAATACGGAAGAGGAGAAAGCATACTGCGAGGAAATTCTAGACTCCTTGAATCAGTACTTTGCACGTCTGTGAAGATGGATGAATTGCATTGAAGCTATCTCGTATTTTAAAAATATAAAAAGACCATCAGATACAATATCTAATGGTCTTTTTATATGCCGGTGAAGGGACTCGAACCCCCACGGTTTCCCTCACGATTTTGAGTCGCGCGCGTCTGCCAATTCCGCCACACCGGCTAGTATGGCGTGCCCTGAGAGATTCGAACTCCCGACCTTTTGATTCGTAGTCAAACGCTCTATCCAGCTGAGCTAAGGGCACATATATGAAATTATAACTGGTGCCGAAGACCAGACTTGAACTGGTACGGTAGTCACCTACCGCAGGATTTTAAGTCCTGTGCGTCTGCCGATTCCGCCACTCCGGCGTAAAAGAATGGAGGCGCCACCCAGACTCGAACTGGGGGTAAAGCTTTTGCAGAGCTCTGCCTTACCACTTGGCTATGGCGCCTCATTATGGAGCGGAAGACGGGAATCGAACCCGCGACCCTCGCCTTGGCAAGGCGATGCTCTACCGCTGAGCCACTTCCGCATATAAGAAACTGGGGATCTAGGATTCGAACCTAGGCATGACGGAGTCAAAGTCCGTTGCCTTACCGCTTGGCTAATCCCCAATACTGTAATAATGGGGCGATCGATGGGACTTGAACCCACGAGTGCTGGAGCCACAATCCAGTGCGTTAACCCCTTCGCCACGACCGCCATGATATGAAATTGGCAGGGGCAGCAGGAATCGAACCCACACCAAAGGTTTTGGAGACCTTTGTTCTACCTTTAAACTATGCCCCTATGAAAATGGTGGAGGCTGATGGATTCGAACCACCGAACTCAATGAGAACAGATTTACAGTCTGCTGCGTTTGGCCACTTCGCTAAGCCTCCATATTCAATTGCTTGCTTCTTGATGAAGCAATGGTGCCGTCGAGAGGACTTGAACCCCCAACCTACTGATTACAAGTCAGTTGCTCTACCAATTGAGCTACAACGGCATATTAATTACTTACATGGTGGCTCGGGACGGAATCGAACCGCCGACACGAGGATTTTCAGTCCTCTGCTCTACCGACTGAGCTACCGAGCCTCGATATTACATTGAATATGAATGGCGGAGCCGACGGGATTCGAACCCGCGGTCTCCTGCGTGACAGGCAGGCATGTTAGGCCTCTACACCACGGCTCCACACTAGGTATTTTTTGGTTGCGGGGGCAGGATTTGAACCTGCGGCCTTCGGGTTATGAGCCCGACGAGCTACCGGGCTGCTCCACCCCGCGTCGTTAGTTACATATGGTGGAGGCTGACGGGATCGAACCGCCGACCCTCTGCTTGTAAGGCAGATGCTCTCCCAGCTGAGCTAAGCCTCCATATGTATGAGTTATATTGGTGACCCGTAGGGGATTCGAACCCCTGTTACCTCCGTGAAAGGGAGGTGTCTTAACCCCTTGACCAACGGGCCTTACTGCTACGGAGAGAGAGGGATTCGAACCCTCGAGACGCTTGTGACGCCTACACGATTTCCAATCGTGCTCCTTCGGCCAACTCGGACACCTCTCCATATGGCTCCCCGAACAGGACTCGAACCTGTGACAACTCGATTAACAGTCGAGTGCTCTACCAACTGAGCTATCAGGGAATAATGTTACTTCAGAGTATCAAATTGCACCCTGAAAACTAGATACGAAATGCATGCGTATTGTTGAGCAATTTGTGTTTCGGGGCTCCCCGCAAAGTAATCGGCATAAGCTACAACGCTTTGCTTCACTTTGTGGGGACTCTAGGTTAAGCCCTCGACCGATTAGTATTCGTCAGCTCCACACGTTGCCGTGCTTCCACCCCGAACCTATCTACCTCGTCGTCTTCAAGGGGTCTTACATACTGGGAAATCTCATCTTGAGGGGGGCTTCACGCTTAGATGCTTTCAGCGCTTATCCCGTCCGTACGTAGCTATCCAGCCGTGCTCCTGGCGGAACAACTGGTACACCAGCGGTACGTCCATCCCGGTCCTCTCGTACTAAGGACAGCTCCTCTCAAATTTCCTACGCCCACGACAGATAGGGACCGAACTGTCTCACGACGTTCTGAACCCAGCTCGCGTACCGCTTTAATGGGCGAACAGCCCAACCCTTGGGACCTACTTCAGCCCCAGGATGCGATGAGCCGACATCGAGGTGCCAAACCTCCCCGTCGATGTGGACTCTTGGGGGAGATAAGCCTGTTATCCCCAGGGTAGCTTTTATCCGTTGAGCGATGGCCCTTCCATTCGGTACCACCGGATCACTAAGCCCGACTTTCGTCCCTGCTCGACCTGTTTGTCTCGCAGTCAAGCTCCCTTATGCCTTTGCACTCTTCGAATGATTTCCAACCATTCTGAGGGAACCTTGGGGCGCCTCCGTTACTTTTTAGGAGGCGACCGCCCCAGTCAAACTGCCCACCTGACACTGTTCCCCGACCGG